>CALGAN010000001.1 GCA_937951875.1 uncultured Alkalilimnicola sp.
AGCGCACAGCCGCCGAGCAGGCGCCAGCGCCAGTCGTTGCCGAGCAGCAAGGCCGCCGCCGGCACCGCCGCCGCGCCGGCCCAGCCGTAATCGCAGATCAGCGCCGGCAGCAGCGCGAGCGGCGCCAGCCAGGGGCGATCCATGCGCCAGGCCAGCACCGCGGCCACGCCCAGCAGCAGGGTGAACACGGTGTTCAGGTGCCAGCCGTCGATGGCCAGGGTCAGCCAGAACGGTGGCTGCGAGATTAGCGCGCACAGCAGCAACCGGCTCAGGTAGCGACGCGGGGCGTGGGTGCGCAGGGCGCCGGCGGCGGCGGCGAAAACGAACACAGGAAAGGCGATCCGGCCGATCAGCGTCATGCTTTCGCTGGCGCGGGCCAGCAACGCGGCGTTGACGTGGTCCACGGTCATGGCCGCGAGGGCCAGCAGTTTCAGCGCGTCGAGCGGGTCGAAACGGCTGGCCGTGATCGTTATTCCTGGCTTGGGTCTCATCGCGGCGGCTGCCGAGGTTGATCCGGAGATCAGGTCGTCCTAGAGTCCGAGGCGCCGGCGGCTCGGGCGAGCGTCGACATCAGGCACCAACCCTAGAGATAGTGACAATGAGCGATTCTGCTTCGACGGCGGAACAATCCGTCATCCGTTTGCTGCACCCGCGCTACTGGCTGTCCTGGCTGGGCATGGGCGCGCTGCGGCTGGTGGCCGCGCTGCCGCTGCCGATCGCCACCCGACTCGGCGCGGCGCTCGGGACGCTGCTGTACCCGCTGGCCCGTCGCCGCCGCCGCATCGTGCAGACCAACCTGCGCTTGTGCTTCCCCGAACTCGATCCGGCCCAGCGCGAGGCGCTGGCCAGGGAGAATTTCCGCTACACCGGCCGCGGCATGGTCGAGGTCGCGCTCGGCTGGTGGGCGTCGGACGCCGCGCTGGCCGGACGCTGCCGGGTGATCGGCCTGGAGCGCCTGGAGCAGGCCCGCGCCGGCGGGCGCGGTGTGCTGCTGCTGTGTGGCCACTTCACCTGCCTGGAGATGGCCGGCCGCTTCCTGTCGCAGATCCTGTCGTTCGACGCCGTCTACCGTCCGCACGAGAACCCGGTGGTCGAGTACCTCACCCAGCGCTGGCGCACCCGCCGCGCCGGCGGCGCCATTCCCCGCCATGACGTGCGGGGGCTGGTGCGCCAACTCAAGGCCGGGCGGGTGGTGTTCTACCTGCCGGACCAGGACTATGGCCGCCGCCACAGCGTGTTCGCGCCGTTCTTCGGTATCCCGGCCGCCACGGTGGCGGCGGTGCCGCGTCTGGCGCAGATGGGCAACGCCGCGGTGATGCCGCTGTTCTACCGGATCGCCGAGGACGGTTGTTACGAGCTCACCTTCGGCGAGCCGTTCGCCGACTACCCCAGCGGCGATGCGGTGGCCGACGCCACGCGCATCAATGAGGCCTTCGAGCAGGCCATCCGCCGCGCGCCGGCGCAATATCTGTGGGTGCATCGGCGCTTCAAGACCCGACCGGAAGGGGAGCCGGGGTTCTACGGACGGTGAGCGTGGTGGTTTGTCACTGGCGCCGACGCGCGCTTGCATTACCATATCGAGCTTTGCCGCCCTCCTGGCGCGCTTGCGCCAGGGCCATGCCGGAAAGGGCGTCGCTTTGAGGTTTCGTCAAGGCCTTTACCTCGCTTCGCGCGCCAGCCGGGACGCGCCTCTTGCTCCACGGGCATCATGGTCACCAAGCAACAAAGCCATTTCGCCGATACGTCCACGATTTTCCTGATCGAGGACAATCCCGCCGATTCCTACCTGTCGCGCATGGCTTTGGAGCGCACCGCCGCCATCCCGCTGCAGATCGTCGGCACCGAGACGGGCAAGCAAGCGCTGGAGCTGCTGCGTCACCATTGCTCGCGCTACAAGCGGCCGAATGTGGTGCTGCTCGACCTCAGCTTGCCGGATATGAGCGGCCACGAAGTGCTGGCGGCGGTGCGCGCTGATCCGCTGCTCAAGGAGGTGCCGGTGGTGATCCTCACCGGCTCCGACGACGAGGAAGACAAGCGGCGGGCGCGGGAGCTGGGCGCCAACGATTATTGGCTCAAGCCCTCGGGCATGCTCGGCTATCTCGACATCATGCGCCGGCTCAAGCCGTACCTGAGCAATCCGCCCGAGCGGTAGACGTTCGGCGACATCGAGGAATCGCCACTTGCGCAAGCTGTCCCCGGAACGGGTCATTCTGCTGGGTTTCGCCGGTGTGCTGGTATTGCTGGCGAGCGTCGGCGTCGTTTCCTATTTCTCCACCAGCCGCTTGGTCGAGCTGTCGGCGTTGGGCACGCGCAGCGGCGAGCTGCTGATGCCGCTGCAGCACCTGTCGGCGGCGGTGTACCAGGCCGAATCGGCGCAGCGCGGTTATCTGGTGACCGGCGAGGACCAGTACCTGGACGGTGCCGCCGCGGCGGCGCAACAGGCCATGGACGATCTGGAGCGGCTGCGCACGGCGGCGGCGGGCGATCCTGTGCTGGCCGAATCCGCGGCGCGGATCGAGCGGCTGGTGGGCGCCTGCTTTTCCGCCTTGCAGCGGCTGCTGAACGCGCGCCTGGCGCACGGCCCGGAGGCGGCCCGCGCGTTGCTGGCCGAGGGCGTCGGGCTGAGCGAGATGAAGGCGCTGGAGCGAGCGGTGGCGGAGGTCACTCGCGACTGGGGCCGCCTGCTGGAGCGCGACGGCGAGCTGGCCCGGCGCCAGGGCGAGCTGGTGATGCTCAACTTCTTCGCGGCGCTGGCCTTGGTCATGGTGGTGCTGCTGACCCTGATGACCCTGGTGCTGCGGGAAATGTCCCGGCGGCGCTCGGCGCTGGCCGAGCTGGCGCGCAACCGCGCTCAGCTGCAGGCCATCGTCGATACCGCGGTGGACGCCATCGTGGTGGTGAACCGCCGCGGCGTCATCGAGCGTTTCAACCGCGCCGCCGAGCGCATCTTCGGCTACAAGGCCGACGAGGTGATCGGCAAGAACGTCTCTGTGCTCATGCCCAGTCCCTATCAGGATGAGCACGACGCCTACATGGAGCGCTATCACCGCACCGGCGAGCGCCGCATCATCGGCATCGGCCGCGAGGCGCTGGGGCTGCGCAAGGACGGCAGCGTGTTCCCCATCGAGCTGGCGGTGGCCGAATTCGGCGAAGGCGAGCAGCGGCGCTACTCGGGGTTGATCCGCGACATCAGCGAGCGCAAGCAGGCCGAGCAGCGCCAGGCGCAGCTGCTGCGCGAGCTGGAGGCGGCCAACGAGGAGCTGAAGAATTTCGCCTATATCGCCTCGCACGATCTCAAGGCGCCGCTGCGGGCGATCGCTTCGCTCGCCGACTGGATCTCGCACGACTACGCCGACAAGTTCGACGAGGACGGCAAGGAACAGATGCGCCTGCTCATCGGCCGGGTGCGGCGCATGGACCAGCTCATCGACGGCATTCTGCAGTACTCCCGTGTCGGGCGGATCAAGGAGGAGCATGTGGAGGTGCCGCTCAACCCGATGCTGGCCGAGGTCGTGGACCTGCTGGCGCCGCCGCCGCACATCCAGGTCGAGGTGGGGCCGCTGCCGACCGTGGTGGCGGAGCGCACGCGCATCCAGCAGCTGTTCCAGAATCTGATCAGCAACGCCATCCGCTACAACGACAAGTCCGAGGGCCGTATCGAAATCGGGGCCGACGAGCGCGATGCCGAGTGGATCTTCCACGTCCGCGACAACGGCCCCGGCATCGAGCCGCGGCACTGGGAGCGGATCTTCCAGCTGTTCCAGACCCTGCAGCCGCGCGATCACCACGAAAGCACCGGCATCGGCCTGGCGCTGGTGAAGAAGATTGTGGAAATGTACGGTGGCCGCGTGTGGGTGGAATCTACGCCGGGCGAGGGCAGTACCTTCTATTTCTCTTTGCCCAAGAGCCTGGTCAAGGCTAGCGACGGAGCCTGAATGCGCAGAATCAACAGCCCCATCCTGCTGGTCGAGGACGACCAGGTCGACGCCATGACCGTTCGGCGGGCGCTCAAGGAACTCAACGTCACCAACCCGCTGGTGCACTGCGTGCACGGCGAGGCGGCGCTCGCCTATCTGCAGGATCCGGCCAGCGAGCGGCCCTGCCTGATCCTGCTCGATCTGAACATGCCGATCATGAACGGCATCGAATTCCTGCAGGCGCTCAAGAAGCTGCCGATCCTCAAGCGCATCCCGGTGATCGTGCTCACCACCTCCGCCGAGGAGCAGGACAAGTGCCAGAGCTTCGACCTGGGGATCGCCGGCTACATGAAGAAACCGGTGGATTACCGCCAGTTCGTCGAAGTGATGCGCACCATCGACGCCTACTGGACCTTGAGCGAAGCGCCACCGGTGTGAGCGGGCGGCAAGGCGAGGGGAGCCGTTTCGCTTCGGTTTACGCTAGGCTGCCGATCGCTTTCCGGTAACTGCGCGAACGGGAATCTGTATCTATAATTGCCGGTCTCAGCCGAGGGACGGCTGTATTAACAAATCACCGGCGTTACGCTGTCATTGCTAAATTTGCAGGATGCAGACCTGGTTTTTGATGAAAAAGAAACCAAGGGTATTTTGTGTTTCTTCTGGCCGCATGAATCGGTCGCCATTGACCGTTTGGCAATCACAAACGACGTCCGCCGCTATGCCCAAGGGTTGCTGATTGTGTAGCAGTCGACGCGTCCTGCGCGATGGGCTTCCTTGACATCCTGGTTGATACGCTCATGCGGCGCAAGCCAGGGACAAGTATTCAGACGCTTGTCAAGAAACTGTTGCGAAGATATGTCAAACATTGGTGGAAATGTGCGACCGAAGATGATCTTCGCGACGCCAAGATATACGGGACGGTGCGTCTGGGTATCGCGCTGAAGCAGAAACATCGCCTGGATCTATTGATAAGCGGGTTGGCTTTTTCTTCAGGAAATGGCGCGCCACTAGCGGTGACCAAAGGGCCGGCCGATTTCGTTTGGGTATGACGTCATGCAGATAAAGCGGCTGTTGCGCTGGTTGCTTGGCGTCGCGGTGCTGCTCGGCGTAGTGGCGGCCGGCGGTTTGACTTACCACTTTTACACGGCGCCGCCGCTGCGGCTGCTGGTGTGGATGGATCCGGGCGCGTCGCCGGCCTGGTTGCGCTGGGTGTCGCGGCAAGCTCTGTTCGCGTTCCATCCTACGGAGAACGAGGCGCGGGCGTTGAACGCCGAGGCGGGCGCACGGTATGCGGCGATGTTCCCCGATCGTCGGGAAGCGGAGCGTATCTTGCGGCTCTTCCTAGCGCGCGGTGTCGATATCAACAGCGCCGAGCGGCTGAGCGGCATGGGCCTGACCGCGCTGCACGCGGTGGCTATGAACGCCGATCCGGAACCGGTCCGGCTGCTGCTCGCGTACGGCGCCGACCCGACTGTGACGGACGAACACGGCCGGACGGCGTTGGATCTGGCCTTGGCGGCGCAGGGCAACCGGCCGGAGGCCGACTATGCCGGCGTGATTCGTCTGCTGGAGGCCGCGCTGCGGCGGCAGCCGGAGAGGACGACGACGGATCCGCCGCGCGCCGCTGACTAGCGGAACGGTGGGGGCGGCGGTGTCGCCTCCGCCGGCTGGCTGGTTTTGTCGCGGGAGCGGCTGCGCCGCGGGCCAGGCCTCTTGCCGGTACGCGCCGGCCAGATCGTCAAGCGGCCGGATGTTGTGATTCAGGCGGAACACGTTGTCCGGCTCGCGGCGCTCCTTGACCCGTAACAGCCGCTCATGAGTTTTGCCCGGATCGGGCTATCCGTTGCAGGCTGGCGGCGCCATCGAGGCTCGGTGCCGGGGCGCCAAGACCGAGCCGCTGGATGGGATAGGGCTCATGAGCCCTGGTTCACCCGCCGATCCTCGACGATCCGTCCATCCACCAGGCGGATGATACGGTCGCAGCGTGCCGCCAGGCGCGGGTCGTGGGTGACGACCAGGAAGGCGGTGCCGCGCTCGGCGTTGAAGCGGCGCAGCAGGGCGAACACCTCGTCGGCCGAGGCGGTGTCCAGGTTGCCGGTGGGCTCGTCGGCCAGCACCAGCGGCGGGTTGGCGGCCAGGGCGCGGGCGATGGCGACGCGCTGCTGCTGGCCGCCGGAGAGCTTGTTGGCCGGGCGCTTCTCCAGCCCGGCGAGCCCTACCGCCGCCAGCAGCTCGGCCGCGGTGCGGCGCATGTCCGGCGTCGGCCGGCCGCGCGCGGCCATGAGCGGCATCATCACGTTCTCCTCAGCGCTGAAGGCGTCGATCAGATAGTGGAACTGGAACACGAAGCCCAGGATGCGGCCGCGCAGGGCGGTCAGCGCCGCCTCGTCGAGGGCGGCCGTGTCGCGGCCCTGGATGAGAATGCGCCCGGCGCTGGGGCGGTCGAGCAGGCCGATGAGGTTGAGCAGCGTGCTCTTGCCGGAGCCGCTGGGGCCGATCAGGGCGGCGAACTCACCGTGGTCGAGGCGCAGGTCGATGCCGTGCAGCACCTCGGTGGCCAGCTCGCCCTGGCCGTAGCGCTTGCGCACCGCTTCCAGCTGCAGCAGGGGCTCAGCCACGGATCACCGTCACGGGGTCGAGGCGCGCGGCGCGCAGCGCCGGCGCGGTGGCGGCGGCCAGGCCGGTGAGGGTGGCCAAGGCGGTGGCGCCGAGGAACAGCGACGGCTCCATCTCCAGGGTGAACAGGCGCCCGCCGGTGACGCGCATGAACAGCAGCGCCAGCCCGGCGCCGGCGGCGACGCCCAGCGACGAGCCGATCAGCCCCAGCAGGCCGCCCTGGATCAGGAACACCGCCATCACCCGCCGCCGAGGCGTGCCCATGGCGCGCAGGATGCCGATGTCGCGCGCCCGCTGCACCACCGACACCACCAGCACGCTGGCGATGCCGAACGCTACCGACAGTGCGACGAAGAAGCGGATGATGCCGGTGGAGATGCTTTGCGCGCGCAGCGCGGTGAGCAGCTGCGCGTTGGTGGTCATCCAGCTGTCCGCGGTCAGGCTGGTGGCAGCGGCGATGTCGCGGGCGATGGCTTCGGCGCTGAAGATCTCCTTCACCTTCAGGTCGATCTGCGACACGCCGCCCACCAGGTCGAGCAGGGTCTGGGCGCTGCGCAGGCCGATATAGACGTAGCGCTGGTTCAGGTCGCGCGAGCCCAGGTCGAAGATGCCGGCCACAGTGAAGGTTTCCGAGCGACCGCCGGCGGTCTCGATGCGGATCTTGTCGCCGACCCGGGCGCCCAGGTCGTCGGCCAGCTCGACGCCGATCACCGCCTCCGTGGCGGAGACGCGGAAGCGGCCGGCGACCAGCTTGGCGGCGACGTCGACGATGCGCAGATAACGCTCCGGCTCGATGCCGAGCAGGGCGATCGATTCGTTGGCCTCGCCGCGCACTGCCAGGCCCGGGCCGGACACCAGCGGCGAAAGGGCGGCGACGCCCGGATGGGCGGCGAGCTCGGCCTGCAGGGTCTGCCACTGGTCGATGCTGCGCAGCCGTTGGGCGCGGGGCTGCACGTTGGGCAGGGTGACCGCCGCGCCGTCGTCGCGCAGCGGCCGGGCGAGCTCCTTCGGGGGCCGCACCACGATGTGCGGCTGGGTGCCCAGGGTGCGCTCGATGGTGCTGGCCTGCAGGCCGCCGATCAGCGCGGTGATGAACACGATCACCGCCACGCCGATGGCGATGCCGCCGGCGATCAGCACGGTCTGGAACCGGCCCTCGCGCAGGAAACGCACCGCCACCAGACAGGCGAACGGCATCAGCCGCCTCCCCACATCTGGCTCGGCATACCCTGGGCGCGTTCGCCCGGCGGCGGCAGGATCACCCGCTCGCCGGCCTGCACGCCCTGCAGGATCTCGATGCCGGACTCGCCCTGCAGCCCTAGGGTCACCGGCTGCCGCACGCGCTCGCCGCCGCGCTCCACCAGTAGCCACGGCCGGTCGCCGTCGCGGCGCAGCGCCGCCGGCGGTACCAGCAGCGCCCGTTCGCGGCGGGCGGTGACGATGTCGACCGATACCGTCATGTCATCGCGCAGGTAGGGCGGCGGCTCGGGCACGGCTAGTTCCACCTCCACGGTGCCGCGCGCGGCGTCCACCGCCGGGCCGATGCGGCTCACCCGGGCGGCGAAGCGTTGCTCGGGGAAGGCGTCGGCCGAGGCCAGTGCCGGCTGATCGAGCGCGACCCGCGCCAGGTGGCGCTCGTCCAGCTGCACCACCAGCTTGGTGGGACCGGCCTGGGACAGCACCAGCAGTGCCTTGCCGGCGGAGACCACGTCGCCGGGCTCGACCGCGCGGCGGATGATGGTGCCGGCGGTCGGCGCGAGCAAGCGGGTGTCGTCCAGCTGGGCGCGGGCTTCGCGCAGCGCGGCCTCGGCCTGCGCCAGCTCGGTTTGCAGCCGCTGCCGCACGGCGCCGTCCGCTTCCAGCCCGGCCAGCTGCAGCTGCGCGTTACGCAGCGCGCTGCGGGCGATGTCCAGCGCCTCGCGCCGCGCTTCCAGTTCGGCGCGGCTCTGGAAGCCTTCCTCGGCCAGCTGCCGGGTACGCTCCCAGTCGCGCTCGGCCTGGGCGGCGCGCAGCCGCGCCTGGATCAGCGTCTCGCGCGCGGCCGGCAGGTCGACCTGTTCCAGCTGCCGCAGCCGCGCCCGTGCCTGCGCCTCGGCGGCCTGCGCCCGCGCCAGCGCCGCCTGCTGCTGGTCGGCGCGCAGCTCGATCAGCGCTTGGCCGGCCTCGACGCGGTCGCCCTCGTCGACCAGCACCCGCGCCACCGTGCCCAGTACGGTGCTGCCGATCTCGATCCGCGCCGGGCCTTCCACGCGGCCGGTGGCGACCACCGTTTGTTGCAGCGGCGCTTCCGTGACGACGTAGACCTCCTCCGACGCGGGGGCGTACAGGACACGGACCGCGATGGCCAGCGCCAGGATCGTGGCGACGCCGAGAACTATCCAGCGTAGCGGCATCGACGCTCTCTTTCCTTATGTGGTCTGCCTGCTGCTCATGGCCGGCCCGGTGCGGCGCTCGCGGCCGGTCGATTGCGATCTGCTGGAGTGTACACCGTGGCGTCGGTCGTCGAGCGCTGCGTGCCGATGGTCGGGACGTATTGGTCTCCGTCGGTGGAACGGGCTAGGCTAGCGGTAAGGGGCGGATAAAGAAGAAGAATGCTCATAAGCCGCGACCCGCATCTGCGGACGTCACTGATCGCCATGCTGTTCGATTCGATGCGAGGCTTCCACGCCTTGGCGTCGCTGGCCGCGGTCGTGCTGGCATGGCTGCACTGGGGGGACGGCCACAAGCCGGCGCTGCTGGCGTGGCTGGCCCTGATGCTGGCCTGCTACGCGCTGCAGGGGCTGAACGGCATGTTGTACCGTCGGCTCGGCGCCGGCGTGGCCGCGGTCTGCTTCCGTGGCTACGCGGCGGTCCATCTGTTGGTTTCCGCCGGCTGGGGAGCGGCGATCTGGCTCATGCCTCCGCCCGGGGAGTTCTGGCCGTCGCTGACCGTGGGCGCTCTGCTGATGAGCGTCATCTCCATCACGCTGAACCAGCTCGGCCACGCCGCGCCGCTGTTCGCCGTCGGCGCCGTGCTGACCGGCGCGCCGGTGGTCGCGCGGCTGTTCTGGGAAGCGCAGGGTCCGGTCGAGACCATGGCCGCGGTGTTGGGAGTGTGCGCGGTGGGGGCGCTGATCCACGCCGGCTTCCGCCACTATCGGGCCCACATCGCCGATCTGCTGACCCGCGAATCGCTGGAGCAGGCCCAGGCCGAGCTGGTGCGGGAGCGCGAGCGGCTACGCCATGCCGAGGCGCGTATCCGCCTGGGCGAGACCTACGACTCGCTCACCGAGACCATGAGCTACGCCGGCTTCACCCAGACGCTGCGCGAGCGCCTGAGCCGCGGCGCGTTGGTCACGCTGGCCTGCGTCAATATCGACGGCTTCACCGGCATCAACGACGCGTTCGGTATGTATGCCGGCGATTTCGTGCTGCGGGCGGTGGCCGATCGCCTGGCGGAGGTCGCTGGCAGCCGCGAGCTGGTCGGGCGGGTGTCGGCCGACGAGTTCCTGGTGCTCAGCCCCGAGGAGCTCAACGAGCACGACGCCGCCGCTTTTCCCGAGCTGCTGCTGCAGCGCCTGAGCGTGCCGATCCAGCTGGAGGATACGTCGATCACGCTCGCGGTGAGCATCGGGGTGACGCGCTCGGCCGGCATCGGCATGGATCCGAGCGACATCATCGAAGGGGCGATCCTGGCGATGCGCGCGGCCAAGGCCGAGACCGGCAGCTGCTACCGCTGGTATCGCTCGTCGTTGCGCGATCAGGCGCGCGGCAGTCTGTCGCTGCGGCTGGAGCTGTCGCGCGCGCTCGAGCGCAACGAGCTGGAGCTGTTCTTCCAGCCGAAGATCCATCTGCGCAGTGGCCGGGTGGTCGGCGCCGAGGCCCTGCTGCGCTGGCACAGCCATCAGCTCGGTTGGGTGACGCCGTCGCAATTCATACCGGTGGCCGAGAGCTCGGGGCTGATCGTGCCGATCGGTGATTGGGTGATCGATCAGGCCGCCGCGGCCGTGGCGCGGCTCAACGAGGTGGCACCGCTGCACGTGGCGGTCAACGTGTCGATGCAGCAGTTCGGCACCGGCAAGTTGCCCGAGCGGCTCGCCGAGGCGCTCAGCCGCCACCAGGTGGCGCCGGAGCAGCTGCACGTGGAGATCACCGAGAGTACCTTCATGAGCAACCCGACCTCGGTGGGCCGCATCCTGCGCGGCATCCGCGAGCTGGGGCTGGCGGTGGCGCTGGACGACTTCGGCACCGGCTTTTCCTCGCTCAGCTACCTGCAGCATATGAACGTCGATTACCTCAAGCTGGATCGGAGTTTCATCGCGGGCATCCCGTCCGATCACCGCCAGGCCTCCATCGTCCGTTCCGTGCTGGAGCTGGCTCGCGCCCTGAACATGTCGGTGGTGGCGGAAGGCATCGAGTATGAGCAGCAGCGGCTTTGGCTGGCGCAGGCCAATTGCGCGGTGGGGCAGGGCTACCTGTTCTCCAGGCCCATGCCGGAGGCGGCGTTCCGGCAGTGGCTGCTCGGCTACCGGCCGGCGGTGACCGGCTAGCGCCGGTGGGTGCTGTTGCAAATGCCGCGTTGAGGTCATATGGTGTTGCATATGCAACATGCAAGGGAGTCCTCCCGATGAACCTGGCGGCGTCCCGGCAGCCCGATCGCGCCGAGGTGTTGAAGAAAGCTTTCCTCAACGCCGGCCGCCAGCTCGGTCTGTCCCAGACCGAGTTGGCCGAGGTCGTCGGCCGCGACCGCTCCACCTTGGCCCGCGGCCGCCTCGATCCGGACAGCAAGGCCGGGGAGTTGGCGCTGTTGCTGATCCGCTGCTATCGCAGCCTGTACGCGCTGGTCGGGGGCGATATCGAACAGATGCGGCACTGGATGCGCACCGAGAACCTTCACACCGGCGGCGTGCCGGCCCAGCAGGTGAAAACCGTGCAGGGGCTGGCCGAGGTGGTGCGGTATCTGGACGCGATTCGCGGCAAGAACTGAGGCCGCCGTGTCGGCGATCTGGGCTGCCTGCGACGGCGAGCGGCATATCTGCCGCATCGGCGGCACCTTCTGGCGCATGGTGGAGAGCCAGGAGCGGATCGCCACGTCCGAAATCGTCGATAGCCTGGAGGAGCAGGTCGCGCTGGAGGAAATGCTGGAAGCCAGCAAGCCGCCGCTGCCGGCTCCCAGCACCGCCCGCCACTATCTGCTGAGCACGCCGTTTCGCTATCCGCCGCTGCCGCACGGCTCGCGCTTCGGTCGGCGCTTCGAGCCGAGCCTGTTCTACGGCGCGCTCGGGCAGCGGTCGATGCTGGCCGAGGCCGCCTTCTACCGCTTCCTGTTCTGGTTCGGCATGGCCTCGCCGCCGCCGAACCCCATCACCAGTCAGCACACGTCGTTCACCGCCCGCTACCGCACTGAGCGCGGGCTGCGCTTGCAGCTGCCGCCGTTCGACGCCTACCGCGCGCAGCTGATCGACCCCAGCGACTATCGCGCCACGCAGGCGCTAGGGTCGGCGATGCGGGCCGCCGGCGTGGAGGCGTTCGAGTACGTGTCGGCGCGCGATCGGGAGCACGGTCTCAACGTGGCGCTGTTCACGCCGCGCGCCCTGGCCAGCCAGCGGCCGACCCGCATGGAACGCTGGTTGTGCCGGACTGGCGCCGACCGGGTGCAGTTCCTCAAGGACAGCGATCGAGAGGTCTACGACTTTCCGCTCGAAGCGTTCCTGGTGGCGGGGCGGTTGCCGCTGGCGGCGGCGTGAAGCGCGCCTTCAGCCGGCGACGCGCAGCGTCAGGTTGATGCGGCAAGGGCCTGTGAGCGGGTGGAGGCCGTCCTTGAGCGGTGCCACGCCGTGGTAGCGCAGACGCGCCGGGCCTCCCCAGACCACCACGTCGCCGTGTTCCAGGGGAACGCGCAGCGGTCGGTCGCTGCGTTGCGGGCCGCCGAACAGGAACACGGCTGGCAGGCCGAGCGAGATCGACACGATGGGCTGCGTGAAGTCGCGTTCGTTGCGATCCTGGTGCAGCGACATGCGCGCGCCCGGCTGGTAGCGGTTGATCAGGCAGGCATCGGGCTCGAAGTCGGGGAAGCCGGCGCTGGCCGCCGCTTCTCGCCCGAGGCGCCGCAGCGGCTCCGGCATGGCCGGCCATGGGCGGTCGCTGTCCGGGTCGAGCGTGGCGTAGCGGTAGCCGCGCCGGTCGCTGACCCAGCCGAGGCGGCCGCAGTTGGTCATGGCCACCGACATGCGAAAGCCGCCGGGCGTGATCATGTGCCGGAACGGCGCCTGCGCGGCGACAGCGTCGATCGCCGCCAGCAGGGTAGCGTCCTCGCGCAGCGCGAAGCGCCGCAGCACCACCGCGCCGGGGCAGAGCGGCTCGCTCCAGCGGCGCTCTTCCGTGCCGAACAGATCCAGGTTCATGGCGGCGGAACGGTCAAGACTTGGCCTCTTTGTCCAGCAGCGCGCGCTTGCGCTCGACGCCCCAGCGATAGCCGGACAGGCTGCCGTCGGTGCGCACCACGCGGTGGCAAGGAATCGCCACCGCCAGGGTATTGGCGGCGCAGGCGCGGGCTACGGCGCGCACCGCGCCGGGGTGACCGATCCGGCGGGCCAGCTCGGCGTAGCTGACGGTGGTGCCGGGCGGAATTTCCTGCAGCGCCTGCCAGACCCGGCGCTGGAACGCCGTGCCGCGGATGTCCAGCGGTAGATCGAGGCCGATCCTCGGTGCCTCGACGAAGCCCACCACCGTCGCCACCAGCCGCTCGAACTCCGCGTCGCCGCCCACCAGGTGCGCGCGCGGGAAGCGGTCCTGCAGCTCGCGCACCAGCGCGTCCGGATCGTCGCCGAGGAAGATGGCGCAGACGCCGCGTTCGCTCTGCGCGACCAGGATCGCGCCCAGCGAGCACTCCCCGACCGCGAAGCGGATCTCGGCGCCGGCGCCGCCGGCGCGGAAGCGGCGCGGCGTCATGCCGAGCACCCGGTCGGCGCGCTCGTAGAAGCGGCTGCTGGAACCGTAGCCGGCCTCGAAGATCGCGTCCGTCACCGCTTCGCCGCGCGCCAGCGCCTCGCGCAGCCGCCGCTCGCGCTGGGCGAGGGCGTAGGCGCGCGGCGTCAGGCCGGTGAGCCGGCGAAACACCCGGTGGAAATGGTAGGGGCTCATGCCCGCCGCCGCGGCCAGCGCCTCCAGGCGCGGCATGTCCTCGGTCGTTTCCAGCAGCCGGCAGGCCTGGGCCACCGCCGCCGCGTTCCGCTCCGCGGCGGTCGGCCGGTCCGGCCGGCAGCGCCCGCAGGGGCGCAGGCCGGCGCGCTCGGCTTCCTCACGGGAGGCGAAGAAGCGGATGTGATCCGGGCGCGGCGCACGGGCGCCGCAGGAGGGCCGGCAGTACACGCCGGAGCGCCCGGCGGCGTAGTAGAAGCGGCCGTCGGCCGTCGGGTCGCGGGTGGCCACCGCGATCCAGCGCGGATCGTCGCCGACCGCGGCCGGCGCTGCGCTTGCCGATACGCTCATGGTGCGGTTCTCCGTGGACGCCTGAGACGGATTTCTAAAGTAGCAACCGCCGGCGATGACTACACTCCGCTGCTTGCGCAGCAGTTACACTTACGTTTCCTACGGGAAATCCCGCATACGGCCATATGGCAACGCTCTAAGGTTAGGACAAACCGTTGCTCGGCTGGTTACTATATGCGGATGAATATCGATATTCTGCTCGGATAAGACAGAAGCTGAAAAAGGAGACTCCAGGTGGCAAGACGGCATACCCGTCTCTCCATGGTGCTTGCGGAGGAACAGGGCGAGACTAGGACGACCCCGTTGGACGTGTTTCGGGTCGCTCGTGATTGGTGGCTCAGCGGACGGCGTCTGAACCTGGTGGCGCTGGCCGACGAAGTCGGCGTCAGCCGCGCGACTTTGTTTCGCTGGGTCGGGAACAAGGAGCTGCTGCTCGGCGAGATCCTGTGGTCGATGTACGCGCAGACCTTCGACTACGCGGTCAAGGAGGCCGAGGGGACCGGCATCGATTACATCGTGGACGTGTATCGGCGGATCGCCGAAGTGGCGGTCAACTTCGAGCCGCTGAAGCGCTTCCTCCGCCAGGATCCGGAATACGCCCTGCGGGTGCTCACCACCGACGCGACCGTCTATCACGAGCGCATCGTCGCGGTCTGGAAGAAGCTGTTCGACGAGCAGGTGGCGGCCGGTCATCTGCGGCCGGATCTCGATACCGAACGGCTCGCCAATCTGGTCATCCGCATCAACGAAGGCTGCGCTTACAGCGAGATGATCAGCGGCCGCCGCGCCGATATTGAGGAAGGGTGCTACGGTCTGCGCCTGTTGTTGACCGGCCAGGCCTGAGGGCCGGTCCGGATTCCGTATCGCCGCCCCGTAGCGACGGAGAGGCGGAGGCGTGCGCCCGGATGCAGCGCGGGCAAGTTCACGGGCGGCAACGCCGAATCGGGAGGTGGCGGTGATCACGGCAATCGTGGTGCTGGTGGTGTTGGCGCTGGTGTTCGGCTACGCCGTCCTCCTCTACAACAATCTGGTCGCACTCAAGCACAGGATTGGCCAGGCCTGGTCGAACATCGGCGTGCTGCTGAAGCAGCGCAATAGCGAGCTGCCCAAGCTGGTCGAGACCTGCCGGCAGTACATGAGCTACGAGCAGGAGGCGTTGCAGCGCATCGTCCAGGCGCGGGCGCTGGCCGTCAGCGCCCATGAGCGCGGCGACGTCGGCGGCGTCGGCCGTTCGGAAACCGAGATTCGCCAGGGCTTGAGCCGGTTGTTCGCGCTGGCCGAGAACTACCCCGAGCTGAAGGCCAGCGAGGCCTTTCGCCAGCTGCAAGCGCGCATCTCCAGCCTGGAGGATGCCATCGCCGACCGGCGCGAGCTCTACAACGAAGCGGTCAATCAGCACAACACCCGCATCGAGCAGTTCCCGGACGTGCTGCTGGCGCGCCGGTTCGGGTTCAAGCCCGCCGAACTGCTGCAGTTCTCCGCCGCCGAGACGGCCGACGTCGATGTGAAGTCGCTGTTCGCCGGCTGACGCCATGCTCGACGCCGCACTCGTCCAGGCGCTGCCGCCGGGGCATTATCTGGCGTGGCTGGGGGCGGCGCTGGTGGTGGGCGGCGCCGGCACGCTCGCCTTTTTCCGCAACCTTGGCCGCGCCCGCGTCATCGAAGACACCCCGACCTCGAGAATTCGCTCGGCGGCGCAGGGGTATGTGGAACTGGTCGGTCGCTGCCAGCCGATCGTCCAGCCGCCGTTGTCGGCGCCGTTGACCGGCGAGGCCTGCGTTTGGCACCGCTACGAGGTCGCTCGCTTCGAGCGCAGCGGTAACGGCGGGCGCTGGCGTCGGATCGAGTCCGGGGGCAGTACCCAACCATTCGAGCTCGACGACGGCACCGGACGTTGCCGGGTCGATCCGGCCGGCGCCGAGATCATCCCCGCCGTCAGGGATGTCTGGTACGGCAACAGTCCCCGTCCGCCGCAGCGGTCGCGCAGCGCGGCGCTCATGCTTGGCGCGCGTTATCGCTATACGGAAGAGCGCTTGCATGTCGGCGACCCGGTCTATGTGCTGGGCCATTTCTCCACGGAGCGGGTCGATCCCGCGCAGCGCGTGCGGGAGCGGCTGCGGCAGTGGAAGCGGGATCGGCGGCGATTGCTCGCCGTGTTCGATGTCAACCGCGACGGTGAGATCGATCAGCACGAGTGGGAGCGGGTGCGCGAGCACGTCGAGCGCGAGGTGGCCGCGGAGCCGCTGCCACCGCCGCTGAACCGGATCGGCAAGCCCTCCAGCGGCCGCCTGCCTTACCTGATCGCTTGCCGTGACCAGCGCGAACTGGCCGCGCGCTATCGCCGCCGCTCGGCCTTGAGCCTGCTGGCGGCCGTGCCCAGCACTAGCTTCGGGCTATGGCTGTTGTATGCCCGGTTCCTGGCCGGATGAGCGGCGTTTCCCCGACGATCCGGCCGTGAACCGTTGTTCCGGGTAGCCGCGTCCCAATATCAGAGACATCTGATACTTGGAGAATCCGGCATGAGGAACATCGCCACCGGCCAGATCCGGTTCGACCACACGCACGTCATCACCCTGTTCCGCCGCTACAAGCCGGATACCAGTCCGTCCACCAAGGAAGGGCTGGTGCGCAATGTCTGCGCCGCGCTGGAGATCCATGCCCAGCTGGAGGAGGAGATCTTCTATCCGGCCTTGGTGGAGGCCGGCATCGACCCCGAGGTGGTGGCCAAGAGCGTGCCCGAGCACGACGAGATGCGCCGCCTGATCGCGCGGTTGCGCGAGCTGGAGCCGGGCGATCCGGCCTACGATCAGATGTTCATGGCGCTGATGCGCGATGTCATCCACCACGTGGCCGACGAGGAGACCACGCTGCTGTACGACGCCGACCGGTTGCTCTCCCCCGAGCGGCTCGGCGAGGTGGGGCGGCGGATGACGCGGCGGCGCGCCGAGCTGGTGCGCGAGCACGGCAGCGAGATCGGCGGCAGCGTCATCCAGATGATGCCCAAGGCGCCGATGCTGCTGGCTGGCGGTGCGTTGCTGGCGGGGACGTGGATGCTGTCCCGTTCCCGCGGCAACCACCATCGCCCCGGCCGTCCCATGTGAACGGCGTCGCGCGCGCCGGATGAGGCCGCCCCGGTCGGGGCGCCGGCTTCGATTAGTCCTAACGGGCCATCGCCGGTCCAACAGCATAGTGGAACACTGTGCGCTGCTGAATGCCGTCGCGAACCTTGCTGTCGCGCCGGACCCTCAGCGGATACGGCTGGAGGATGGCTGATGAGAAAATACCTGGCTTCGTTGTTGTTGGGGCTGAGCGTGCTGCTGCTCGGCGGCGGCGCGCAGGCGGCGAGCATCAACTTCGTCGTCGGCGACGGTTCGCGCGTCGTGGTCGAAGACGGATTCTGGAACGGTAGCGTCAAGACGCGCATCAACCCCGCGCTTGCCGGCACGACGTTCTCGCTGGCGCCGGGCGAGAGCCGGACGATCGATTTCTTCGATATCTACTTCAAGCCTTGCGTCGTGGTGTGCGGTGGTGTGGCGGGGTTCCAGGCCACCCTCGACCTGCTGTCGCCGGATATCGACGTCGTCGGCGAAGGGGAAGGCTGGGCGGCGTCGTTGTTCGGCTTCCTGACCGTCGGCAGTCTCCAGTGGAGCGACCAGCCCTTGCAGTTCAGCACCAGCGCGGGGACTTTCTCGGTGCTGTTCCACGATCTGAAAGGCGTGGCCCTGGGCAAGTGGCATACCGTGCAGGCCACCATCACCGCCATCGGCGGCGCGGTGGTGCCGTTGCCGGCGGCGGTCTGGCTGTTCGGCTCGGCGCTGCTGGCGCTGGTCGGCGTGGACTTGCGCCGGCGTCGCCTGCGGGTGCGGGCTTAAGGCCAGGATCGGCCGAGAGTCGAAAGGCCCACGCCGTCACCGACGGCGTGGGCCTTTTTCATGGCCCGCCGCGGCGTGTCGGCGCGGCGGGGGAGAAACGGCCGGGAACGGCCCTTGGGGCCATTCCCGGGCGCGTGCTCAACGCGCGAAGTAGGCTTGCGTGCCGTGCGCTTCGATGGCGCTGGAAAGGCGATCGAGCGCGTGCACGTAGGCCGCGGTGCGCAGCGAGATGCCTTTGCTCTGGGCGATGCTCCAGACCTTGCGGCCTTCCCGCTCCATGATGGTCTTGAGCCGGCTGTGCACTTCCTCGAGCGTCCAGTAGTAGCCCTGGCGGTTCTGCACCCACTCGAAGTAGGACACGGTGACGCCGCCGGCGTTGGCCAGGATGTCGGGCACCACGATCACGCCCTTCTCCTCGAGGATGCGGTCGGCTTCCGCCGTGGTGGGGCCGTTGGCCAGCTCCAGGATCACCTTGGCGCGCACGTTGGCGGCATTGCCGGCGTGGATCTGATCCTCCAGCGCGGACGGCACCAGCAGCTCGCACTCCAGCGCCAGCAGATCGTCCTGGCTGATGACCTGAGCGTTGGTGCCGTTGGCGATGTTCACCACGCTGCCGGTCTCGCGCTTGACGCGGCTCAGCGCGACCGGGTCGAAGCCTTCGGGCGAGAACACCGCGCCGCGGGAGTCGGACACGCCGACGATGCGCCAGCCGGCCTCATGCAGGAAGTGGGCGATGTGCGAGCCGGCGTTGCCATAGCCCTGGATCACCGCGCGGCGCTGACCGTTGCTCAGGTTCAGCTCCTGCTCCAGATGGTTCAGCACGTAGAAACCGCCGCGCGCGGTCGCGTCTTCGCGGCCCAGCGAGCCACCCAGAGGAATGGGCTTGCCGGTGATCACGGCGGGGCAGGGGTGGCCCACCAGCGAGCTGTACTCGTCGGACATCCAGCCCATGATCATGGAGTTGGTGTAGACGTCCGGCGCCGGGATGTCGCGCTCGGGGCCGATCATGCTGGCGAACGCCTGCACATAGGCGCGCGACAGGCGCTCGAGTTCGCCCTTGGAAAGCTCGTGCGGGTTCACCTGGATCGCGCCCTTGCCGCCGCCGTAAGGCAGGCCGGTGACCGCGCACTTGAAGGTCATCCAGAACGCCAGGGTGATGACCTCCTCCATGGAAGACTGGGGATGGAAGCGGATGCCACCCTTGGTCGGTCCACGGGTGTCGTCATAGCGACAGCGCCATGCCAGGAACGAGCGACGGGAACCATCGTCCATCCGGATCATGAGTCGCGCTGTCAGGACTTCTTTCGGGTAGCGGAGTTTCTCGAGAACCTCCGGATGGACTGTGGTATGCCGGGCGGCATCCTCCAAGTGGCTTAGCGCCCCTTCAAGCATGTCTTGCATTAGAGTCTCCGTGCTCGACGCCCTACGCCGCGGCGTGACCGTCGGGCCCATAGTTGGATTAACCAGCGGACTGTGTCGCACCAACACGGTGCGCACCGTGCTCCAAAAAAAAGCGCGACAAAAATAGCGCGTCGGGCCGCGTCTCACAATGTCGTGGATCAAAAACATCGCTTGATGTCTATGGATTCGGCGCCGATGTTCGGCGGCTCGCGTCCATTCCCGGTTGCGCAGGGATGGAGCACGAAGCCGCACTAAATTTGGGCACGCGGCCGCTCGCTCAGGCGGCGGACGCGTGTCGGCGCTGGCGCATCAGCAGCGCCGGGAGCAGCGCCGCCATGAAGAAGGCGCCGACGATGAAGTGGCTGTCCCGGTAGCCCAGAGTATTGCCCTGAACGTAGACCATCTGCCCGACGTAGTGCAGGGCGCCGGCCTCCAGCAGCGTCGTCGGCAGGTCGGACTGGCTCAGCACCGCGCCGATGCGCTGCAGCAGGTCGAGGGTGGCGCCATTGCCGGCGTGCTGGGCGCTGGCGAAGGTGTCCACGTAGAACTGCGTGCGGCGCTCCAGCGCGATCGACAGCAGGTTGACGCCGAGCGCGCCGCCGAACTGGCGCATGAAGCTGATGGCGCCGGAGCCCTGGCTGAGCAGGGTGAGCGGCAGGGCTTTGAGCGCCCCGGCGCTGACCGCGGGAATGACCAGGGCGAGGCCGATGCGGCCGATGACGATCCACCAGACCAGATGCCAGAACGGGGTGTCGATGTCCGCGCGGGTCATGAGGAAGGATGACACGGCGAACAGTAGCAGTCCGACGACGGTGATGGCGTAGGCCGGCGCCAGGTCAGTCAGTCGGCCGGCGACGGGAAAGGTCAGCGCCAGCATCAGGCCGGCCGGGATCAGCAGCAGCCCCGAGTTGGTCGGCGTGTAGCCCTGGATGGTCTGCACGAACAGCGGAATCAGGTACGTGGAGCCGAACAGCCCGGCGCCGAAGATCAGCGATACCAGCGAGGCGCTGGCGAAGACGCGGTTGGTGAACAGCCGCGGATTGAGCAGCGGGGTGGGGGTGCGGAGCTCCCAGGCGATGAAGCCGATGCCGGTGGCCGCCGCCAGGACGAAATCCACCAGGACGCGGTGGGACTGCCAGCCGTCGCGCTGCCCGTGCGACAGGCCGTCGAGCAGCGTCACCAGCGCCAGCGACAGCAGGCCGAAGCCCGCCCAGTCGAAGCGGCGGATCGGTTCCGAGCCGGCGCGGCCGGGCATGAACAGCAGGCCCAGCAGCAGGCCGACCGCGCAGAACGGCACGGCCAGGAAGAACACGTAGCGCCAGCTGAAGTTGTCGACCATCATCCCGCCCAGCGCCGGCCCCACCGCCGGCGCCAGTACCACGCCGAAGCCGTAGATGCCCATGGCCATACCGCGTTTCTCCGGCGGGAACACCTGATAGACGACCTGCATGGCCAGCGGCTGCAGGATGCCGGAGGCGCCGCCCTGGAGTATCCGCGCCAGCACCAGCAGGCTGTCGTTCGGCGCCACGCCGCCCAGCAGCGACGCGGCGATGAACACCGCCAGCGTCGCCGTGAAGGTGGCGCGCTGCCCGAAGCTGTCCACCAGCCAGGCGTTGAGCAGCATGGTGCCGGTCATCGCCGCGAGGAAGGCGGTGGAGAGCAGCTGCACCTGGTCCTGGCTCATGCCGAAGGTGCCCATGATGTCGGGCAGGGCGACATTGACGATGGTCGCCGTCAGCACGGTGGCGACCGTGCCCATGATCGCCGTGATCGTCACCAGCCAGCGGTAGTTCGGCCCGTAGCGGGCGAACAGGCTCTCGATGGTGGCAGGCCCCTGGCTGTCAGCCACGGATGCGCGCCTCCACTTCCACCATCATGCCCGGCTTGAGCTGGCCATCCTCCTGGGGGATGGCGATCCGTACCGGCAGCCGCTGGGTGATCTTGGTGAAGTTGCCGCTCGGGTTGGGGTTGGGCAGCAGGGCGAACTCGCTGGTCGCGGCTTGGCCGACCCGCTCCACCGTGCCCTCGAAGCGGCGGCCGGGCAGAGCGTCGACCGTCACGGTCACGGTCTTGCCCGGGTGGAAGTGGCGGATCTCGGTTTCCTTGACGTTCGCTTCGATCCGGATCCGCGCCGGGTCGTGCACCATCAGCAGCCGCTGTCCGGGCGTGACGTACTCGCCGACGTCGACGAACACCCGGTCGACCACGCCGTCGAACGGCATGACGATGGTGCGGTCGTCCAGATCGAGCTGGGCGCGCTGGCGCTGCGCGCGCAGCTCCTCTTCCTCTGGCTCCAGGGCGGCGAGCTGGCGCTCCAGCACGGTCAGCTCGTGGCGCTCGGCTTCGGCTTGGGCCAGCGCGGCGCGGGCGTTCTCGAGCTGCGCCTGGGCGCTGAACACCTGCTGGCGGGCGGTTTCCAGCGCGGTGCGATTCTTATCGAGCTCGGCGCGGGCCACGGCGCCGCTGTGGGACAGCGCTTCTGCCCGGATCTGCTCGGCGCGAGCCAGCTCCTCCTGGGCTTGCGCCGCCACCAGGGCGGTCTGGGCGGCGCGGACCGCGGCCTGGCGGGCCAGTATCAGGCTTTGGCTGCGCAGGTCGGTCATGGCGATGCGCGCCTCCAGCTCCCGGCGCCGGCTGAGCAGCCTAGCGAGGCGGGCGTCCAGCTCGTGCAGTTGCAGGCGGCTCTCGCGGTCGTCGATGCGCACCAGCAGCGCGCCGCGGCGCATCGGCTCGCCTTCGATCGCCTCGATCGCCACCACCCAGCCCGGCACCCGGCTGCTCAAGGTGATCATGTCCGCCGCGACGCGGGCGTCGGTGACGTAGACGTGGGTGAATTGCTGGTACAGCCACCAGCCGCAGCCGAGCAGCGACAGGAGGACGATCAGCAGCAGGGCGTGCAGCCGACCGAGACGCAGCCGGGGTATGGCAGGCACGGCCGGTTCGCTCGCCCGGGTGGCAACGCTGCCGGGTTCGGGAGCGGTTACGCGTTGGTTCATAGGAGCGGTGGTCCGTCGAGGGCGTTGTTTGGAGCGGCGGTGCGGCCCGCCATGCGTCGTTGTCGTTGCGCTCGGTACCCGCTGGGGATAGCCAGCCAATAGATAGCTAGACAATAAATAAAATATAAAAAAATGCGAAGCGCGAAGATATCGAGGTTGCCGTCGTTGGAAACGGCGGGAGAGTTATCCGGAGATGGAGCGACGGTCGATCAGTAGCGCCGCATCTGACCGACCACCACACCTTGGACGCGCACTCGCCGGGGCTCGTAGCGCAGCGGCGGATAGGCCGGGTTGGCGGCGTGCAGGATCACCGCGCCGGGACGTTGCTCGATGCGCTTGAGGGTGGCCTCGGCGTCGTCGATCAGGGCCACCACCAGCTCGCCGTTACGGGCGTGGTCGCGGTGCTCTACCACCACCCAGTCGCCGTCGAGGATGCCTTCCTCGATCATCGAGTCGCCGCGCACCTCCAGCACGTAGCAATCGCCCTTGCCACGCAACTCGGGCGGCACGTGGATGCGGCGCTGGTCGCCGATGGCCTCGATCGGGCGGCCGGCGGCGATGCGGCCGAGCAGGGGCAGAGTGTCGGGGTCGTGCAGGGCGGCGGCGGTGAGGCGGATGCCGCGCCCAGGGGCCCGTTCCACCAGGCCGGCCACCGTCAGGGCGCGGATGTGCTTGTGCAGCGAACCGGGCGAGCGCAGCCCCAGTTCGGCGCAGAGCTGGCGCAGGGACGGGGCGTGGCCGGCGGCGGCGTGTTCCTTGAGGTGTTCGACAATCTGCTTCTGGCGGGCGGTGAGCGACGACATGCTTTATTGTTCTCCTTTTGTTCTCTGATTTAGGATCTGCTCCATGCAGAGAACGGGCGGAGAACAAGCGTGACAGAGCTGGCGGCCGACTTCCAGCCGGAGGCGGGGCAGACGGTGCGCCGGCTGGCGCAGCGGCTGATCAAGAAATACCGCGGCCGCATCACCGGCGAGCTGGTGATGCCGGCGCGGCCGGCCGTCTACGCCGAGCTGCCGTCCGAGCTGGAGCCGCGCCTGGCGCGCGCCCTGCGCACGCGCGGCATCGAGCGGCTCTATAGCCACCAGCGCCAAGCCTGGGACAACGTGCGCCGCGGCCGGCACACGGTGGTGGTCACGCCCACCGCCTCCGGCAAGACCCTCTGCTACAACCTGCCGGTGCTCGACGCCGCGCTGCGCGCCGGCGCCAAGGCGCTGTACCTGTTCCCTACGAAGGCGCTGTCGCAGGACCAAGTGGCCGAGCTGATGGAGCTCAACGAGGCCGGCGAGCTGGGGATACGGGCTTTCACCTTCGACGGCGACACGCCCGGCGATGCCCGCAAGGCGGTCCGCACCCGCGGCGACATCGTGGTCTCCAACCCCGACATGCTGCACCAGGGCGTGCTGCCGCACCACACCAAGTGGGCGCAGTTCTTCGAGAGCCTGCGCTTCGTGGTGATCGACGAGATGCATACCTACCGCGGCGTGTTCGGCTCGCACGTCGCCAACGTCATCCGCCGCCTTCGGCGGGTGTGCCGCTTCTACGGCTCGGATCCGGTGTTCATTCTGGCCTCGGCGACCATCGCCAACCCGCGGGAGCTGGCCGAGGCGTTGATCGGCGAGCCGGTCGAGGCCATCACCGAGTCCGGCGCGCCCAGCGGCGAGAAATACCTGCTGCTCTGGAACCCACCGGTGATCAACGCCGACCTGGGCATCCGCGCCTCGGCGCGCTCGCAGAGCACGCGCATCGCCCGTCTGGCGGTGCGCGCCGGGCTCAAGACCATCGTCTTCGCCCAGACGCGGCTGATGGTGGAGGTGCTCACCAAGTACCTCAAGGACGTGTTCGACGCCGACCCGCGCAAGCCGGCCCGGGTGGCGGCCTACCGCGGCGGCTACCTGCCCACCGAGCGGCGCCGCACCGAAAAGGCGCTGCGCACCGGCGACATCGACTGCGTGATTTCCACCTCGGCGCTGGAGCTGGGCGTGGACATCGGCGGCCTGGACGTGTGCGTGCTCAACGGCTACCCCGGCACCATCGCCGCCACTTGGCAGCGGCTGGGAAGGGCGGGGCGGCGCAACCGGCCCAGCCTGGGCGTGCTGGTGGCCTCCAGTCAGCCGCTGGATCAGTATGTGGTGCGCAACCCCGAGTTCTTCCTCGGCGCCTCGCCCGAGCAGGCCCGCATCGACCCGGATCAGCTGCTGATCCTGCTCGATCACGTGCGCTGCGCCGCCTTCGAGCTGCCGTTCCGCCGCGGCGAGCGCTTCGGCAAGGAAAACCTGGAGGAGCTGCTGGATTACCTGCAGGAGCACGGCGTGCTGCACCGCGAGGGCGACACCTGGCACTGGACCGCGGACAGCTACCCGGCGCAGAGCGTGAGCCTGCGCTCGGTGGCCGAGGGCAATTTCGTGGTGGTCGATATCACCGGTGGCGGCAAGCGCGTGATCGCCGAGGTGGACTACAGCAGCGCCGCCGAGACCCTGTACGAAGGCGCCATCTACATGGTGCAGGCCCAGCCGTACCAGGTGGAGAAGCTGGACTGGGTGGGGCGCAAGGCCTTCGTCACCCAGACCCAGGCCGATTACTACACCGACGCCATCGACTACACGCGGCTGAAGATCCTCGACGACTTCGAGCGCGACCACAGCGCGCGCAGCGAAGTGACGCGCGGCGAGGTGCACCTGGTGCGGCGCATCCCCGGCTACAAGAAGATCCGCTACTACACCCACGAGAACGTCGGCTACGGCAACATCAACTTGCCGGATCAAGAGATGCACACCACCGCGGTGTGGTGGCAGCTGGCGCCGGCGGTGCTGGACGAGTGCTTCGCCAGCCGCCAGCAGGCGCTGGACGGATTCCTGGGCGCGGCCTACGCCATGCACCACGTGGCGGCGCTGATCGTGATGTCCGAGCCGCGCGACCTAGGCCGGGCGGTCGGTGACGGCGACGGCACCTGGTTCGCCACGGTCGGCGTCAACGGCCGCGGCCAGCTGCGCGCGGCCGACGGCAGCGAGCGCGACCCGGAGGGCGAGAGCCGCTTCCGGCCGGCGGTGTTCCTCTACGACAACTACCCGGGCGGGGTGGGGTTGTCGGCGCCGCTGTACGACCAGCGCACGCGGGTGATCGAAGGCGCCGCACGCCTGATCCGCGACTGTGGCTGCAAGTACGGCTGCCCGGCCTGCATCGGGCCGATCCTGGCCTCGGACGAGCAGCGCGGGTTCTCGCCCAAGGCCGCGGCGCTGACCGTGCTGGAGCAGTTCGGCGGCCATGTCGCTTAAGGACCGCCTCGATGCCTTGCGCCGGCAGGCGGGCGCGGCCCCCGCGCCGCCGCTGACACCCGCGTCGGATCTGCGCGCCCGGCTGGAGCGTCTCGGCGGACGTGCCGCCGCGCCCTCGGCGAGCCGAGCGAGTGGGCGCGAGAGTCCCGAGCGGCTGGCCGAGCGTCTGGGCGGGCAGCTGATCGACCATCACCTGATCCGCATCGAGCGGCGCCTGCCGCTGCACACCGCCCACGGCCGTTGGACCCTGGCGTTCGGCCGCGAGCCGGCGGCGCCGCTGGTGGAGCTGCCCGAGCGAGCCGCCTACGTGGACACCGAAACCACCGGCCTGGCCGGTGGCACCGGCACCACGGCCTTCATGGTGGGCATGGCGAGCTTCGAGGGCGAGCACGTGCGCCTGCGCCAGTGGCTGATCACTGCCTTCGCCGGCGAGGCCGCCATGCTGGCGGAGGTGCGCCGCGCGCTGGCCGAGGCCGAGCTGATCGTCAGCTATAACGGCAAGGCCTTCGACCTGCCGCTGCTGCGCGACCGTCAGCGCCTGCACGGCGCGACCCTGGCCGAGCCCGAGCACTTCGACCTGCTGCACAGCGTGCGGTGGCTGTTCATGCGCAGCTGGCCCGATTGCCGCTTGAGCACGGTCGAGCGGCGCCTGCTCGGCCTGCAGCGGCGCGACGACCTGCCGGGCGCGGAGGCGCCTCAGGCCTGGCGGGATTTTCTCGCCGGGGTGCCGGGTCATGCCTTGCATCGGGTGGTCGAACACAACGCGATCGACCTGCTGTCGATGCTGGTGCTGCCGCCGGCGCTGGCCAGGGCCGTGCGCAATCCGCTCGACTATGGCGCCGATCCGGCCGGCGCGGCGGCGATCTGGGCGCGGCTGGGCGAGCGGCGGTCGGCGCTGGAGACGCTGCTGGACTGCCGCGAGCGGCTAGACCGGCGCGGTTGCCTGCAGCTGGCCGCCGAGCTGAAGCGGGCCGGCCGCTGGGAGGAGGCCGTCGAACTGTGGCAGATCCTGGCGCGGCAAGGCTGTCAGCGGTCGATCGAGGAGCTGGCCAAGTATCACGAGCACGTGCGGCGCGACTGGGCCACCGCTCTGGCCTATGCCGAACGGCTCGCCGACACCCCCGCCGCCCGCGCGCGCCGCGCACGGCTGGCCCGGCGCCTGGCCCGGGTGGACGATCCTTCGCTCGACCTGGGGTCGGTTTCTTGACTCCGCCTCGGTTGCCCGGCGCGCCGCGGGGGCCTCGATGGGGACATGGCAGGCTGGTTCCCCTTCGCGGGCTTTCGTAGGTACACCATTGTCTGATGGGGGCGGAATCGTCGTGCCGGCGGAAAGTTTCCTCGCGAAAGCGGGGGCCGACATCCAGCGCCTGGCTGGCATCGTCATGCCCGCGGAAGCGGGCATTCAGGTATACAAGCCCCCCGGTGCCTCACACGTCCCGCGCTTTGTCAGTCAATATGCGGTGCTTCGCGATTTTGTTGACCCCTCTCCCTGGCGGCCCTCTCGCTATGCTCTCCCCTGCGAGGGGGGAGAGGACGCAGGGGTGATCGCCGTGCCTAGGTCCGGTGGTGGCACAGTGGCCCCGCATCCGCCGCTAGCCGGTCACGCTCGGTAGATGTGTGCGTACGACCGTCCCTGGAGAGGGGGGCAAACCAACCGCGAAGCGCACCTACAGAGCCGGTTCCGCAAGGCTTGGTTTACTGCAGGCAGCGGCGGCCGGTCAGGACCAGTCGGTTTTGCGGCGCGCCGGGGCGCGGTCTTCGGCGGCGATGTACCACGGCAGGCCGAGACGGGCGCTGCGCTCCAGCTCGGCGATGACCTGCGCGCCGAGCAGCAGGATGATGGCGCCGATCTCCAGGCTGACCAGCAGGACGATGATGGTCGCCAGCGAACCGTAGATGGCGTTCACGAACGAGATGCTGCCGAAGTAGTACATCAGTCCTAGCCGCACCGCTTCCCACAGGGTGGCGGCCACCAGCCCGCCGATCAGCGCTCGGTGGGTGGCGACGTGAACGATCGGCAGAACCTTGTAAATGGCGCTGAACAGCAGAAATATGCCGATAAAGCTCAGCATGTAGAGGACGAATCGGTCCTCCTCCAGCAGCGCCGCCACCGCGCTCGCCACCACGGTCAGCACCAGCAGTCCGGCGCCCAGCACCAGCATGAAGGCGAAGGGCAGCACCGCCGACACCCAGAAACTGCGCCGCGGCGGATTGTCCGGCTGGTGGAAGATGATGGCGATCGACTCCTCCAGCATACGGAAGGCGAAGGAGCTGCAGAACAGCAGGGTAGGGATGCCGATGATGCCGATGAGGTCGCGCGAGTCCAGGAAGGTTCGCACCGCGTCGAGCAGCAGCTCGGCGTGAGCCGGCGCCAGGTGCTGGGTCTGCACCGCCATGACCGCCAGCAGCTCGCGCTCGTCGACGATGTGGGTGAGCGCCACGGTCAGCAGCGCCAGCAGCGGCACCGTCGACAGCAGCACGTTGTAGCCGACGCCGCCGGCGAGCAGGATGCCGTGGTTGTTGAAGAAAGCGCTCAGTACCCGACGCGAGAACGACAGCAGCCGGCGAGCGGTGACCAGAACCGAGGTTGGCGTCGGGGGCGTTGGCATCATCGCTGAATGGTATAGAGCTGCCGCTACGAGTTAAACCGTTGGCCGCTGCATCCGCGCCCGGTTGTTGCTACCGTTGGTGTATTCGATTCCGGCACAAGGGTTTCGCGCGTGGCAGGCAGCAGTCTTCTCGCGTTGCTCGACGACATCGCCACCGTCCTCGACGACATCTCGGTCATGACCAAGGTCGCCGCCAAGAAGACCGCGGGCGTACTGGGCGACGACCTGGCGCTCAACGCCCAGCAGGTGGCCGGCGTGCGCGCCGAGCGCGAGCTGCCAGTGGTTTGGGCGGTGGCCAAGGGCTCGGCCGTCAACAAGCTGATCCTGGTGCCGCTGGCGCTGGCGATCAGCGCGCTGGCGCCCTGGCTGGTGACTCCGCTGCTGATGCTGGGCGGGCTGTTCCTTTGCTACGAAGGCGTCGAGAAGCTGGCGCACAAGCTGCTGCATCGGTCCGGGGAGGAAAACGCCCATCAGCGCGAGCTGGCGGCGGCGCTGGCCGATCCGCAGGTGGACCTGGTGGCGCTGGAACGGGACAAGATCAAAGGCGCTATTCGTACCGACTTCATTCTTTCGGCCGAGATCATCGTCATTGCGCTGGGTACCGTGGCGTCGGCGTCGTTCGGCGAGCGGGTGGCGGTGCTGGCCGCGGTCGCCGCTCTGATGACGGCGGGCGTATACGGGCTGGTGGCGGCGATCGTCAAGCTCGACGACGCCGGCCTCTACCTGAGCCAGCGCCAGGGTCGGCTGCGGCCGCTGTTCGGCCGCGCCATCCTGCGCGCCGCCCCTTATCTGATGAAAGCGCTGTCGGTGCTCGGCACCGCGGCCATGTTCCTGGTCGGCGGCGGCATCCTGGTGCATGGCCTGCCGGTCGCCGCCGGGCTGGAGCATGCCGTGGCGCGGACGCTGGCGGGACTGCCGGCCGCGGGGGCCGTGGCGACGGCGTTGCTGAGCATGGCGGTCGGCGTGCTGGCCGGTACGCTGGTGCTGCTGGTCGTGAGCACGCTGGCACGGCTCTGGCGCGGGCGCAAGGGCGCCGCCGAAGGCCGGTGAGCGTCGCCGATCGCCGCGCTACCCCTAAGGCGGCGCGTTCGGCCGCATAAAGTTTTATCTACCGATATTCCGAAATGCGGACATTCCGGCGAGCGCTGGTCTACCCCGCCAAAGACCGCAATCCATTTGACCAAGTCCGCTTTGCCGTCTTTGCTTAGCGATAGGGCCCGTTATCGCTCGAAAGCGGGCCGCGCGACGCAAACGGCCGGCCGCGCCGGTGGCTCCGAGGCGGCGCGCCTTTGGCCCCAAGGACTTGGAAGCGTCCGCCATTTCCATTCTGCGAAATGGCGACGGCGCCGTAAGGGGTTGCAGCGGGAGGATTTCTTATTAAAGTGGTTTTATTAGGACTCCCTTAATGGCTCGGCCAACAGGGCCAGGGGGAGCGCGGTCTTTCGGGCGTCAAGAGGGCGCCGACACGAGTCAGACCGTATTAGAAAACGCCAAGCCCTGGTGCGGTCGGTCCGCACCAGGGACGGGCGCGATAACGACAACGACAAGGGGGAGGAAGAGAACGATGCCGAAAGCGGGAATCAAGCGCCGAGCGGTGCTGTCGGGTGCGGCCGCTATCGCTCTGGGTCTGGGTTCGGCCATGCCGGCGTTTGCACAGGACGTGCAGCTGGGCGGCACGATCAACGTCAGCACCATCTACCGCACGCTCGATCCGCTGAGCTGGGACACCGAGCGCTGGTCGTGGAAGGCCAACCACGACCACCTGCAGCTGGAGTCGCTGCTGCGCGGTGATCTCAACCGCGGCCCGCGCGGGACCAACGAGTGGGCATTCACCGCCGCCGACTACCTGCCCTACGAGATCCTGCAGGGCAGCCTGGCCGAGAGCTTCGAAGTGCTGCAAAACCCGCTGCGCATCGAGTTCAAGCTGCGCAAGGGTGTGTACTGGCAGGAAGTGCCGGGCGTGATGGCCAGCCGTGAGGTGGTGGCTTCGGACTTCGTGAAGAACTACGAGGTCATGCGCGCCAGCCCGCAGGCGATTCCCGACTACTGGGGCTTCGTCGAGCGCTGGGAAGCCAAGGATGACCACACCCTCGTGTTCCACCTCAAGAACTTCGACGCGAGCTGGGACTACCTGAGCACCTGGGGTTACTACGACGGTCTGCAGGCGCCGGAGTGGCACGCGCTGCCGGCCGAGAAGCGCGCCGACTGGCGCAACGTCACCGGCACCGGTCCTTACCGTCCGACCGCGGTGCAGCCGGGCCGGCAGGTGGTGTACAGCGCCAACAAGAACTACTGGGATAAGGAAGTCATCAACGGCAAGGAATACCAGTTGCCGCTCAACGACAAGGTGATCTACAACATCATCAAGGACGAGTCGGCGACGGTGGCGGCCTTCACCAGCGGCCGTCTGGACATCCTCGAAGCGATCCGCTGGCAGTTCATCGACCAGATCAAGAAGGCGGCGCCGCAGGTCATCACCAAGCGCAACCTGGCCAACGAGGGCACCTACATCGCGCTGCGCACCGACCGCAAGCCGTTCAACGACGTGCGGGTGCGCCGGGCCATGAACCTGGCCGTGGACCAGAAGGCCATCCTCAAGTCGCTGCTCAATGGCGAGGGCGAGCTGCTCAACTACCCGTTCTCGTCGGAGTGGAAGGGCTACTATCAGCCGCTGTCGGAGCTCTCGTCGAAGGCCCAGGAGCTGTTCGAGTACAAGCCGGAGGAGGCCAAGAAGCTGCTGGCCGAGGCCGGTTATCCGAACGGTTTCAGCTTCGACCTGCAGGTCTGCTCCTGCAATCCGTACCACATGGACCTGGTGCCGATGCTGCAGGCCTACTACCAGCGCATCGGTGTGACCATGAACATCAAGGCGCTGGAGTACGGCGCTTACCGCTCGATGATGCGGCATAAGGATCAGGCCGACGCCTACATGATCAACAACGCCTCGGGTACGCCGCTGGCGGTGCTGCGCAAGAGCTATCTGACCGGCCAGACCTGGAACCCGTCCATGCTGTCCGACGCGAAGTTCGACGAGGCCTACTACAAGGCCGCGACCGAGCAGGACAAGGCCAAGCGCGACGAGATGCTGCGCGAGCTCAACCGCTACATCATCGAAGAGGTGGTGCCGCAGGTGTGGCTGCCGACGCAGAACTACTACAGCGCCTGGTGGCCGTGGGTGAAGAACTATCACGGCGAGATCCGCAACGGCGCGATGAAGCCGAACTCGATCTACGCCCGCATCTGGATCGACCAGGCGCTGAAGAAGAAGATGGGCTACTGATCGGTCGCAGGGGGCTGCCGGCGCAGCCCCTTTGGTGAGCGAGCCTGGCGCACAACCCCTGATCGGAACAGGGATTGGTGCGGCGCAGCATAATATTCTATAAAAAAGTACTTTGCAGGCTGAGCAAGTTCGACTAGAGTGCTCTCGTCCCTAAGCTGACAAACGTCAGCATGGCATGGCGGCCGGGCTTCAAAAGAGCCGACGGCCGCCATCCGGGGATGCGCCGCTGCGCCACGTCGTGCGCAGCGCGAGACGGTTGCTCGGAGAGCCGGAGCATATTCCGGCGTCGATAACGATGAGGAGAGCCGGTCGGGTGGATGCTGGGCCGGTAATAACTACTAAGGCGCTTCACCGATGATGTTTTATTTTTTGCGCCGATTGTTGGCGCTGATTCCCACGCTGCTGATCGCTAGTGTCATCGCGTTCTGCGTGGTCCGGTTGGTGCCTGGCGACGTGCTCGATCTGATGCTCAGTCAGAACGCGCACTCCTCCGGTACCATCGAGGACCGGGCACAACTCGAGAAAGCGCTGGGTCTGGATCGGCCGTTGTACGTCCAGTACTTCGAGTGGCTGGGTAACGTGCTGCGGGGCGACTTCGGGGCGTCGCTGTGGCGCAACATCCCGGTGCTCGAGGAAGTGGCCACCCGGCTGCCGGTAACGCTGGAGCTCGGTGTGTTGGCGCTGCTGCTGGCGCTGCTGATCGGCGTGCCTACTGGCATCTACTCGGCCATCCGCCAGGAGACGCTCGGCGACCACATCGGCCGTAGCTTCTCCATCCTCGCGTTGGCGATCCCCAACTTCTGGCTGGGTACGTTGGTGGTGATCCTGCCGGCGATCTGGTGGGGCTGGTCGCCGCCCAATCAAATTCAACCCTTCTTCGAAGCGCCCATCGCCAATTTGCAGGTGTTCTTCGTCCCGGCGCTGATCCTCGGCGCCTCCCTGTCGGCGGTGATCATGCGCATGACCCGCACCATGATGCTGGAGGTTCTGCGGCAGGACTACATCCGCACCGCCTGGGCCAAGGGCTTGAAGGAGCGGGTGATCGTGCTGCGGCACGGGCTGCGCAACGCGCTGATCCCGGTCGTGACCCTGGTCGGCATCATGGTGCCCATCCTGTTCAGCGGTACGGTGATCATCGAGCAGATCTTCCGTCTGCCCGGCATGGGTCAGCTGCTGCTGGAAGCGGTGGTCAACCGCGATTACCCGGTCATTACCGGCATCTTCCTGATCACGGGGCTGCTGGTCATGCTGGTCAATCTGCTGGTCGATCTCTGCTACGGCTACCTCGACCCGAAAGTCCGTTACGACAGCTAACCCGCTCTACGGGAGTTCTTCGCCATGAGTCAAGCGATACAGCCGGGTGGAGCGCCCGGAGTAGCGGCCGTGCCTGAGGCACAGCCCGCCCCGAAGCAACGGGGGCGCTTCGTCAAATTCATGATCCGTCTGGTGCGGGAGCGTCCGCTGGGCGCGGTCGGCGGCCTGATCTGCGTGCTGCTGCTGCTCACCGGCATCTTCGCCGACGTGATCGCCCCCGAGGGCTACAACGCCATCAACCCCATCGATCGGCTGCAGCCGCCGTCGGCGACCTACTGGTTCGGCACCGATCAGCTGGGCCGTGACGTCTTCGCCCGCATCGTCCACGGTGCGCGGCTGTCGATCATCGTGGCCTTCGCGGCCACCACGCTGTCGATCGTCATTTCCGCGCTGATCGGCATTCTCAGCGGCTACGCCGGCGGCCGCACCGACCTGACGGTGCAGCGCTTCGTCGACGGTTGGATGTGCTTCCCGGACCTGATCATCCTGATCGTGGCGGTGTCGGTGCTCGGCCCCGGCACCTGGCAGGTGATCCTGGTGCTGGGCCTGCTGTTCGGCGTGGCCGGCTCGCGCATCGTGCGTGGTGCCGTGCTCGCGGCCAAGGAGAACGTCTACGTGCACGCCGCGCGCGCCATCGGCGCGTCGACGCCGCGCATTCTCTGGTACCACATCCTGCCCAACGTGATCCCGCCGATCATCGTGCTCTACACCACGCGTCTGGCGGCGGTGATCCTGGCCGAGTCCGGCTTGAGCTTCCTGGGCCTGGGCATTCCGCCACCCGCGCCGAGCTGGGGCGGCATGCTGAGCATGGACGGCCGCTCCTACATGTTCCAGGCGCCGTGGCTGGCCATCATCCCGGGCCTGGCGCTGACCGTGGCGGTGTTCGGCATCAACATGTTCGGCGACGCGCTACGCGATCTGCTCGATCCGCGCATGCGCGGCGGCGGCGGGCGCTATGTGGCGCGGGTACGCAAGCGCGCGGGGGGTAAGTGAGTTATGGCGAGCGTACAGGCAGAAACCACGGCCGCCGAGGCGACGGCGGCGCCCGCGCCGCTGCTGCGGGTGCGGGGGCTCAAGACGGTGTTCCGTCAGGAGCACGGCGAGGTCAACGCCGTCAACGGCGTGAACTTCGACGTGCGTCCCGGCGAGACGGTGGCGATCGTCGGCGAGTCGGGCTCGGGCAAGAGCATCACGGCGATGTCGATCCTGCGGCTGATTCCCAGCCCGCCGGGCGAGATCGTCGACGGCGAGATCGAGTTCGCCGGACGCGACCTGCTGAGCCTGAGCGAAGAGGAAATCCGCCTGGTGCGGGGCAACGAGATCGCGATGATCTTCCAGGAGCCGATGAGCTCGCTGAACCCGGTGCTCACCATCGGCCAGCAGCTCGCCGAGCCGCTGATCGTGCACAAGCGCGTGCAGGGCAAGAAGGCCATCCGCGAGCGTTGCCTGGAGCTGCTGCGGCAGGTCCGCATCCCCGATCCGGAGCGGCGTCTCGATTGCTATCCGCACGAGTTCTCCGGCGGCATGCGCCAGCGCGCCATGATCGCCATGGGCTTGGCCTGCGAGCCGCGGCTGATCATCGCCGACGAGCCGACCACGGCGTTGGACGTGACCGTGCAGGCGCAGATCCTCGAGCTGCTCAAGGAGCTCACGCGTACCCGCGGCACCTCGATGATCCTTATCACCCACGACCTGGGGGTGGTGGCGCGCTACGCCGATCGCATCAACGTCATGTACGCCGGGCGGATCGTCGAGCGGGGCACGGCGCAGGAAATCTTCAACAGCCCCAAGCATCCGTACACGATCGGACTGATGGAGTCGATGCCGCGCCTGAACCAGCCGGCGGGCACGCGGCTCAAGCCCATTCCCGGGCAGCCGCCCGATTTGTCCAAGTTGCCGCGCGGCTGCGCCTTCAGCCCGCGCTGCCGTTTCGCGACCGAGCGTTGCCGCCAGGAAACGCCGGAACTGACGCAGTTGTCGGCCGAGCACTGGAAGGCCTGTTGGGTGGATATCGATGAAGCAGTCTGACGTGTTGTTGCAGGTCACCGACCTGAAGGTGCATTTCCCGCTCGGCGGGGGGCTGCTGAGCCGTCGTCCGCGTGGCACGGTCAAGGCGGTCGATGGGGTGAGTTTCCACGTCAACCGGGGCGAGACCCTGGGCCTGGTGGGCGAGAGCGGCTGCGGCAAGTCCACCACCGGCCTGGCGGTGCTGCGGCTGGTGGAGCCGACCTCCGGCAAGGTGGTGCTGAACGGCCAGGACATCACGGCGATGAACCGCCGCGAGCTGCGCGCCGTGCGCCGGCAGATGCAAATGGTCTATCAGGACCCGTTCGGCGCGCTCAACCCGCGCATGCGGGTGCTGGACATCATCGGCGAGCCGCTGGTGGTGCATAAGCTCACCCGCAGCAAGGCCGAGTACCGGGAGCGGGTGTACGAGCTGCTGAACCTGGTGGGGCTCAATCCCAACATGGCCGAGCGCTATCCGCACGAGTTCTCGGGCGGGCAGCGGCAGCGCATCGGCATCGCCCGGGCGCTGGCGGCCAATCCGGAGCTGATCGTCTGCGACGAGTCGGTGTCGGCGCTGGACGTGTCGATCCAGGCGCAGGTGATCAACCTGCTCGAGGATCTGCAGAAGCAGCTCAACCTCACCTATTTGTTCATCGCCCATGACCTGGCCGTGGTGCGCCACATCTGCGACCGGATCGTGGTGATGTACCTGGGGCGGATCGTGGAGATCGCGCCGCGCGAGGAGCTCTACGAGAATCCGCGTCATCCCTATACCCAGGCGCTGCTGTCCGCCATTCCCGTGCCGGATCCGGATCCGGCGGCGCAGCGGCCGCTGGATCCGGCGCTGCAGGGCGAAGTGCCCAGCCCGCTGGATCCGCCAGCCGGCTGCCCCTTCCATCCGCGTTGCCGGTTCGCCCGCCCCGAATGCAGCCAGCGGGCGCCGGTCACGGTCGACCTGGGAGGCGGCCATTCCGTGGCCTGTCACCTTTACGACCCGGCGGTCGCGGGCAGTGCCGCCGCGGTCTAGCAAAAAGAAACTCGCGCAACTGATCCGCGCGGTTGCTTGAATCCGGCGCCTTCGGCGCCGGATGTTTTACCTCGGAGGAGAAAGAGAGCCATGTCCCAATCGAAGTTGAAGCCGCGCCTGATGACTGCGGCGGCCGCTGGTGCGTTGGCGTTGGCTGCGGCAGCCGATGCCGCGGCCCAGGACGTGCAGCTGGGCGGCACGATCAACGTCAGCACCATCTACCGCACGCTCGATCCGCTGAGCTGGGACACCGAGCGCTGGTCGTGGAAGGCCAACCACGACCACCTGCAGCTGGAGTCGCTGCTGCGCGGTGATCTCAACCGCGGCCCGCGCGGGACCAACGAGTGGGCATTCACCGCCGCCGACTACCTGCCCTACGAGATCCTGCAGGGCAGCCTGGCCGAGAGCTTCGAAGTGCTGCAAAACCCGCTGCGCATCGAGTTCAAGCTGCGCAAGGGTGTGTACTGGCAGGAAGTGCCGGGCGTGATGGCCAGCCGTGAGGTGGTGGCTTCGGACTTCGTGAAGAACTACGAGGTCATGCGCGCCAGCCCGCAGGCGATTCCCGACTACTGGGGCTTCGTCGAGCGCTGGGAAGCCAAGGATGACCACACCCTCGTGTTCCACCTCAAGAACTTCGACGCGAGCTGGGACTACCTGAGCACCTGGGGTTACTACGACGGTCTGCAGGCGCCGGAGTGGCACGCGCTGCCGGCCGAGAAGCGCGCCGACTGGCGCAACGTCACCGGCACCGGTCCTTACCGTCCGACCGCGGTGCAGCCGGGCCGGCAGGTGGTGTACAGCGCCAACAAGAACTACTGGGATAAGGAAGTCATCAACGGCAAGGAATACCAGTTGCCGCTCAACGACAAGGTGATCTACAACATCATCAAGGACGAGTCGGCGACGGTGGCGGCCTTCACCAGCGGCCGTCTGGACATCCTCGAAGCGATCCGCTGGCAGTTCATCGACCAGATCAAGAAGGCGGCGCCGCAGGTCATCACCAAGCGCAACCTGGCCAACGAGGGCACCTACATCGCGCTGCGCACCGACCGCAAGCCGTTCAACGACGTGCGGGTGCGCCGGGCCATGAACCTGGCCGTGGACCAGAAGGCCATCCTCAAGTCGCTGCTCAATGGCGAGGGCGAGCTGCTCAACTACCCGTTCTCGTCGGAGTGGAAGGGCTACTATCAGCCGCTGTCGGAGCTCTCGTCGAAGGCCCAGGAGCTGTTCGAGTACAAGCCGGAGGAGGCCAAGAAGCTGCTGGCCGAGGCCGGTTATCCGAACGGTTTCAGCTTCGACCTGCAGGTCTGCTCCTGCAATCCGTACCACATGGACCTGGTGCCGATGCTGCAGGCCTACTACCAGCGCATCGGTGTGACCATGAACATCAAGGCGCTGGAGTACGGCGCTTACCGCTCGATGATGCGGCATAAGGATCAGGCCGACGCCTACATGATCAACAACGCCTCGGGTACGCCGCTGGCGGTGCTGCGCAAGAGCTATCTGACCGGCCAGACCTGGAACCCGTCCATGCTGTCCGACGCGAAGTTCGACGAGGCCTACTACAAGGCCGCGACCGAGCAGGACAAGGCCAAGCGCGACGAGATGCTGCGCGAGCTCAACCGCTACATCATCGAAGAGGTGGTGCCGCAGGTGTGGCTGCCGACGCAGAACTACTACAGCGCCTGGTGGCCGTGGGTGAAGAACTATCACGGCGAGATCCGCAACGGCGCGATGCGGCCGAACACGATCTACGCCCGCATCTGGATCGACCAGGAGCTGAAGAAGAAGATGGGCTACTGATCGCGTAGCGGAGGCGCGCTAGGCGCGCCTCCCATCGCGACTTTCTCGCAGGGGTGGGGTGTGCCGCCATCGGTGGTGCGCCCCACCCCTGTTTCGTTACGGTCCATGTTGCAGCGCGGAAGATGCCGGTGTCAGTAGTCGACTAATCATTTCGCTGGTACTGTCTTGGTTCCGGAACGGCATTTCGCATAGCGAGCGCTCCGGAAGCAGACAATCAATTGGAGGAGTCTTGATGATCCTGACGCAGCTCCCGGAGCAGAACCTCGAGTCCTACGGCGAGTATCCGCTTCTTCATTTCGGCGAGCGCAGCTACAGCAACCGCGAGGTGCTCGAGCTGGCGAACCGCCTGGCGGCGCTGCTGCAGCAAAACGGCGTGGAGCGGGGGGACCGGGTGATCGTATGCATGCCCAACTGCCCCGAGGTGTTCTTCTCCTATCAGGGCATCATGCGCGCCGGCGCCATCGTGCTGCCGGCGATGTACCTGCTGCACCCGAACGAAATCGCCTATATCGCCGCCGACTCCGAGGCCAAGGTGGTGATCACCACCGCCGCGGTGCTGCCCAACGTGCTGAAGGGTATCGCGGAGCTGGCGCGCAAGCCGCTGATCCTGGTGACCGACGCCGAAGCCGCCGGCGTGAGCCAGGACGGGGTGCGCGACCTCTACCGGGAGCTGGCGCAGGCGCCGGCCGAGCCGGCGCGGCCGACGCTGGAGCCCAACGATGTGGCGGTGATCCTCTACACCTCCGGCACCACCGGCCGGCCCAAGGGCGTGATGCTGACCCACAAGAACCTCTACAGCAATGCCGCCGCGGCCGCCTCGCTAGCCGATGCCTACGAGGACAAGGGCCGCAGCACCACCATCGGCGTGCTGCCGCTGGCGCACATCTACGGCTTCACCATGGCCAACGTCACCTATCTGGTGGGCGGCTCGGTGGTGGTGCTGCCCAAGTACGAGCTGCGGGCGGTGTGCGCCGCCATCGAGAAGTACAAGGTGCGGCGCTTCAGCGCGGTGCCGGCGATGATCTACAACATGGTCACCGACCCGGCCACCGACGAGTACGACCTGTCCAGCCTGGAGTCGGTCGGCTCCGGCTCGGCGCCGCTGCCGGTGACGGTGCTGAACGCCTTCAAGGCCAAGTTCGGAGCCGATATCTACGAAGGCTACGGCCTGTCCGAGGCCGCACCCACCGTTTCCTCTCACCGGCGCGGCGAGCCGATCAAGCCCGGCTCGGTCGGCCGCGCTTTCCCCGGCGTGGAGATCCGCATCGTCGATGACGAGGGCAATGACGTCCCGGTCGGCGAGCCCGGCGAGCTGATCGTGCGCGGCGACAACGTCACCCCCGGTTACTACCGCAACGAGGAGGCCACCCGCGCCGCGATCCGGGACGGCTGGCTCTACACCGGCGACATCGCCAAGCTCGACGAGGACGGCTACCTCTACATCGTCGACCGCAAGAAGGACCTGATCATCCGCGGCGGCTTCAACATCTACCCGCGCGATCTGGAGGAAATGATCGCCAAGCACCCGGCGGTGGCCGAGGTGGCGGTGGTGGGCGCGCCGTCGGCGCAGATGGGCGAGGAGGTCGTCGCGTTCGTGGTGAAGAAGCCCGGCGCCGAGGTGCAGGAGACCGATATCATCCACTACTGCCAGGAGCGGCTGGCCAAGTACAAGACGCCGCGGGTGGTGGTGTTCGTCGATGCGCTGCCGCGCAGCGGCGTGGGCAAGGTGCTCAAGCGCGAGCTGCGCGACCGGGCGAGCGCGCTCAAGCTGTTCGACTGAACGGCGGCGCGGGCGGCCGCGTCTTGCCGCGCTTCCGCCCGGCCCCGGGCGGAAGCGCCGGGGGGCGATCACCGCAGCAGGACGAGCCGCGGCACCGCGTCTTCCGCGGCATGGAGGATGGCGTTCTGCGCGAAGCGCCGGCCGAGCGCCGCGCCTTCTTCGAGGCCTAGGCCGAGGACGAGATAGCTCGGCTCGACCCAGTTGCGGGCCGGGCTTCGGCCTTCGGCGGCGATCCAGGCGTAACCCTTCGCCGCCAGCAGCCGGGCGAGCTCGGCTTGGCGCGCGGCGTTCGTCGCCTCGTCGAGCGGCGCGCTCTCGGGGTTGCAGGCCGTGATGAACGCGCTCTCGCGCACCCCCGCTCGTTCATGAAGCGCGGCGAGGGCCGCCGAGGGCTCGTCCACCTCGAGAACGAACGCGGGCTCGGTGAACACCGCGTACTCGGCGGTTCGGTAGCTGGCCAGGGTCTGTTCGGGAATGCGGGTGGTGAAGCTGCTCATCGGTGTCGACGCCAGACGCTGGAGCGGGCGCGAGCGGTTGGTCGCGGCGATTTTGCCATACCGGTCACCAACTGGCCGGCGCGGCTTCGTTACACTGCGTTTCGTCTTTTCGAGGTCCACGCACAACCACAGGTGCGGCGACCATCCTAGGCGGCGCCGGCCAACCTCGAAGACGCCTTGGCTCGATAGCTGACCCCGCAGAGTGCCCCTTTGCGGGGTTTTCTTTTGGGTATGCCATCCCCAGATTCAAAATCAGCCTGACCGCAATGTAGCGTGCTTTCCCAGTACGCGCGGCAGGCCTGCCTCGCTCCGAGCGGCACAGGCCCCGGAGCGGGGCTTTTTGCGTTCGTTTCGTTCCCACAACCCGCTTTCTCCGTTCAAGAGAGAGCGGGTTGTTGCGTTTCAGGGGGCGATCGCGGCGGAGATTGCCCGCGGAACGGCAGCGCGGCGACGAATCCGTGGAAACCCTAGGCAGGGCTGCGCAAACCCGGCGGACCGTCTACACCTAGGTAAGGCAGCAGAAAAAGCAAGGACCACGTCCCGGGATAGGCACCGACATCGAGGAAAGGCGTCGCCATGAATAGCGGTGGCCGATCGCTTCGCTTTTCGGTGCTGCATTCCAGAACGACGCCTGCGAATTCATGGTCGTGCTCGGTCAAAACAGCCGCAAAGGCGCGGTACAGGCCATGAACGATCCGGTTGCCATTCGCTGGTCCGGCCAGGCGTATTTGCTGCTATGCAATATTTGCATTTAACGATTAGCAGCTACACTGAAACGAACGCGCCCATCGTGCCATGGGTGCGTCATAACGAGAACAACAACGATGAGGAGGAGTGGTATGAGCAAAAAGCTCATTGTTCCGGTCGCGCTGTCGCTCGCCGCCATCGCCGCGTCGGCGCAGGCCCAGGAGGCGCCGCCGTTCAAGATAGGCGTGGTCACCTTCCTGTCCGGCGCCCCGGCGGGGCCGTTCGGCGTGCCGGCCCGCAACGGCGCCGAGCTGGTGGCCGAGGCGCTGAACGATGGCGCCATGCCCGCTCCGTACGCCACCAAGGGCTTCGGCGGCAGGCCCATCGAGCTGGTGTTCATCGACGAGGCCGGCGGTACCACCAAGCAGGTCAGCGAGTACCGCAACCTGGTGCAGCGCCAGAACGTCGACGCGGTGGTCGGCTACATCTCCAGCGGCGACTGCCTGGCGATCGCGCCGGTGGCCGAGGAGATGCGCAAGCTCACGGTGTTCTTCGACTGCGGCACGCCGCGCATCTTCGAGGACGCTAGCTACAAGTACGTGTTCCGCACCGGCGCCACCGGCACCATGGACTCGGTGGCCGCGGCCATGTACGTCAAGGAGATCAAGCCGAACGCCACCAAGATCGCCGGCATCAACCAGAACTACGCCTGGGGTCACGATTCCTGGAACGACTTCGAGGCGGCGATCAAGGCGCTCATGCCGTCGGTGCAGATCGTCACCTCGCAGATGCCCAAGTTCCTGGCCGGGCAATACGGCGCCGAGATCTCGGCTCTGCTCACCAGCGGCGCCGAGGTGGTCCACTCCAGCTTCTGGGGCGGCGACATGGAGGCGCTGGTCCTGCAGGGCGCGCCGCGCGGGCTGTTCAGCAAGTCCACCGTGGTGCTCACCACCGGCGAGACCGCGCTGCCCAAGCTCAACACCCGCGTGCCCGAGGGCACGGTGATCGGCGCCCGCGGTCCGTACGGGCCGTTCGCGCCGGACAACGCGATCAATCAGTGGCTGGTGAAGAGCTACGAGGACCGCTACAACGTCCGGCCCACCTATCCGGCCTACAAGATGACCCAGGCCATCCTCGGCATCAAAGCGGCCTACGAGAAGGCCCAGGCGGCCAACGGCGGCAAGACCCCGAACCAGGATCAGATCATCGCCAGCTTCGAGCACTTGGAGTTCGAAGGCCCGGGCGGCACGGTGCGCATGGCGCTGGGCAAGGGTCACCAGGCGGTGCTCGGCACCGCTTACGGCACGGTCAAGCACGAGAATGGCCAGGCCGTGGTTACCAATGTCCGGTACTACCCCGCAGAGAAGGTCAACCCGCCGGAAGGGGTCAAGAGCGAGGACTGGGTCAAGACCGCGCTCAAGTAAGGGGCGGTTCGCGCCTGGGGCGGCCGGCGGCCCGCCGCCGCCCCCTTTCCCAATTCGGCTAGAGGTAACAGGCCGTTATGAGTGCCTTGCTTGCAGTCGTCGTCGACGGGGTCATCTACGCATCCTGGCTGTTCATGATCGCCGTGGGGCTGACCCTGATCTACGGCGTGATGAAGATCCTCAATATCGCCCACGGCAGCTTGTACGCGCTCGGCGCCTACGGCGCCGCGTCATTGGCCGGCTACTGGCTGAGCCAGGGCTATGCCCCGTTCGGCAGCTACGCCGCGCTGCTGGCGGCGGCGGCGCTGGTCGGGCTGATCATCGGCCCGCTGATCGAGCGCGGCTTGCTGCGTTTCATGTACGGCAGGGACGAGATCATCCTGCTGCTGGTCACTTACGCGGTGTTCCTGATCCTGGAGGACGCGATCAAGCTCATCTGGGGCGTGGACCCGTACATCATCAGCGAGCCCTACGGGCTGCTCGGCATCGTCGAGTTCGCCAACCTGGTCTATCCGACCTACAGCTTCATGCTGATCGTGGTGAGTCTGGCGGTGGGCGTGTTGCTCGCCTGGGTCTTGCACCGCACCCGCCACGGCAAGCTGCTGGCGGCGGTGATCCACGACCGCGAGGTCAGCCAGGCCATGGGAGTGAACGTGCGGCGTTACTACCTCGCCACCTTCACCGCCGGGGCCATCCTCGCCGCGCTGGGCGGCGCGCTCACCGCGCCGACCGTGTCGGTGGTGCCCGGCATGGGCGTGGAGGTGATCGTGCTGGCCTTCGCCGTGGTGGTGATCGGCGGCCTGGGCAGCCTGCCCGGCGCGGCGCTGGGTGCGCTCATCGTCGGTCTGCTGCGGGCCGCGGCGGTGCATTACGCGCCGGCGCTGGAGCTGTTCAGCATCTATCTGGTCATGGCTTTGGTGCTCGCGTTCCGTCCGCAGGGGCTGTTCGCCGGCGAGCAGGTGCGCACCATATGAAGAAAGACCGTACGCCTTCGTTACTGCTGGCGGCGCTGGTCGCGCTGCTCATCCTGGGGCTGGTGTTACCGGAGTGGCGCTTCCTCGGCACGCTGGCGATCGGCAAGGGCCTGACCGTGCTCGGTCTGCTGCTGTTGCTGCGCACCGGCCTAGTGTCGTTCGGTCAGGGGTTGTACTACTGCCTCGGCGCCTACGCCGCCGGTACGCTCGGCCAGTTCTGGGGGACCACCGACGCGCTGCTGCTCCTGGTGGTGGCCGGTCTGGCCGCTGGCCTGGCGGCCGCCATCCTGGGGATTTTGCTGGCGGCCTACCGCGGCATCTTCTTCTCCATGCTCAGCTTGGCGCTGTCGATGATCCTCTACGGCTTGCTGGTGAAGAGCGCGGCGCTGGGCAGCACCGACGGCTTCAACCTGCCGGCGCCGACCCTGTTCGGGCTGCCGCTGGTCAGCCACGACAGCCGCTATCCGCTGTTCGTCCTGGCCTGCGTGCTCGGCGTGGCGGCGGCGCTGGCCATGCATTACTACTTCCGCACCCCGCTGGGGCGGCTGTCGCCGGCCATCCGCGACAACGAGATCCGGGTCGAGTACCTGGGCGCCTCGGTGCGTGCCGCGGTGCACGTGAAGTACGTGATCGCCGGCATCCTGGCCGGGGTCGGCGGTGCGCTGACCGGTATGACCGTCGGGCACATCGACCCGGAAATGGCTTACTGGACCACCTCGGGCGAGTTCGTGTTCGTGGCGATCCTGAGCGGCACCGGCAGCGTCGCCGCGCCGTTCCTCGGCTCGTTCATCTTCGAGCTGGTGCGCACCTTCGCCTACGAGTACTCGCCCAACAGCTGGCAGCTGGCCTTGGGAACCGCGATGCTGCTGATCATCGTGTTCCTGCCGGCGGGCTTGTGGTCGCTGGTGCAGCGGAGGAGGGCATGACATGAGCCATCTGCTGGAGGCGCGCAATCTGGACAAGCGCTTCGGCGCCGTGACCGCCGCCGCCGACATCTCGGTGACGGTGGCGCCGGACAGCGTGATCGGCCTGATCGGCACCAACGGCGCCGGCAAGACCACCTTCGTCAACATGGTCACCGGCTATCTGAAGCCCGACAAAGGCCGAATCTACTTCGAGGGGCGGGACATCACCGCGCTGCATCCGCGCCAGGTCACCCGGCTGGGCATCTGCCGCTCCTTCCAGATCCCGCAGCTGTACAACTCGCTGAGCGCCTACGACAACCTGATCGTGGCCTTGGGCATCGTGCTGCGCAACGCCAAGCCGGCGCCCTGGGCGCGGGCGCCGCGGCTGGTGCCTGGGCACGACCTGCCGCTGGCGGACGCGGCCGAGGCGCTGCTGGAGCGGTTCGATCTGGGCGAATTCCGCGACAAGCCCGCCGGCGTGCTGCCCGAGGGCGTGCGCAAGCTGCTGGACATCGCCATGGCATTGGCCAACAAGCCGCGGGTGCTGCTGCTGGACGAGCCCACCAGCGGCGTCAGCAGCGAGGAGAAGTTCGCGATCATGGACCGGGTGATGAGTGCAGTGCGCGCCGAGGGCGCCGCCGTGCTGTTCGTCGAGCACGACATGGACATCGTCGCCCGCTACGCCGGCCGGGTGCTGGCTTTCTACGAGGGGCGCATCCTCGCCGACGGCGCGCCGGACGTGGTGCTGGCCGATCCGCAGGTGCGCGAGTACGTGATCGGCGGCCAGGCCGAGCCGAAGGAGGTGTCCCATGCTTAAAGTCGAGCAGCTGGACGTGGCCATCGGCTCGGTCGGCGTGCTGCGCGGCGTCGACCTGGAACTGCCGACCGGCAAGATGGCCGGGCTGATCGGCCGCAACGGCGCCGGCAAGACCACCCTGATGCGCAGCATCATGGGGCTGCTGCCGGCGCGGCGCGGCACGATCACCCTGGACGGCGCGCTCCTCAACGGCGTGCCGGCGCACAGGCGCGCGCAGTTGGGCATCGGCTACATGCCCGAGGACCGCCGGTTGATTCCGCAGCTGACCGTGGAGGAGAACATCCTGGTGCCGGCCTGGTCCTTGGGCATCAAGGACGCCCAGCGCCGGCTGGCGCGCATCTACGAGATGATCCCCGAGACCAAGGCCTTCGCCGACCGCAAGGCCCTGCAGCTGTCCGGCGGGCAGCAGAAGCTGGTGGCCATCGCCCGGGCGCTGATGGCCGGCAGCAAGCTGATCCTGCTCGACGAACCGTTCGAGGGGGTGGCGCCGGCCCTATCGAAGCGCATCGCCGAGGTGGTGGCCGGGCTCAAGCGGGAGGGGATGTCGATCCTGCTGTCCGAGTCCGACCTGCAGCATTCCGCCGGCATGCTCGATCAGGTGTTCTACATCGAGCGTGGTGAAGTCAGAGCCGCCCCAGCGCGGGCGGCCTGAGCGCCTGCCGTGACCGGCCGGCCGATGGGTTTTCATCGGGCGGCCGGTCGCCGATACTGGCCTGCCGTGGCTCGCATAACGATAACGATCGGAGGGAGAGCGGCATGGTGACGGTGGCGGAGGTCCAGGCGTTCCTCGCCAAGGAGTTCCCGCAGGCAACGGTGGAGGTGCTGGCCGTCGACCAGCGTGGCGCGCGGGTGCGGCAGCCCATCGGCCACAGCCATCTGCGGCCGGGTGGCACGGTGTCCGGACCGACCATGATGGCGCTGGCCGATACCGCCGCTTACGTGGCGATATTCGGGCGCATCGGCATCGTGCCGCTGGCGGTCACCACCAACCTGAGCATCAATTTCCTCTCCAAGCCGGCGCCGGAGCGGGCGCTGCTCGCCGAGGCCGAGCCGCTCAAGGTCGGGTCGCGGCTGGCGGTGGTCGATGTGCGGCTCTATTCCGAGGGCGAGCCGACCCTGCTGGCGCAGGCCAGCGTGACTTATTCGATACCGCCCGGCGCGCGCTGAGGCCGCTTTCAGCGCGCGAGCTGGCCGGCGATGGCGAGGGCGGTCCGCGTCAGGGCCGAAGCGGCCTGTGTGCTGGCCGCCGCCCGCGCCAGCAGCTCGTCGGCGGCCTGCAGCGACTGCCGCGGATCGCCGCCGCTCAGCGCCGAGCGCAAACTGGCGGCGAGGAAGCGGTTGTAGGCCCGCGCCAGCTGCCAGTGGGCGTCGGCGGCGCTTTGCACATCGGCCAGCAGCAGTCCGGCGAAGCGCTGCATGGGCAGCGTCAGCCCGACCAGCATGTCGATGTGGTTCTCCCAGTACGCGTTCGGGTTCACGTCGAGCATCCCTTCTGCCGCCGAGCTAGCCGTTATGAGGCGTGGGGGAGGAGCCCGCAAGGGCCGGCGGGACTAGCGTCGCCTATACTGTCGGTATGGCGCACGGAAACCCCTCAGCGGCGCCGGCCGAAACGGTGGTGCTGGTGCACGGCATGGGTCGCAGCCCCTTGTCCATGTGGCCGCTGGCCTGGCAGCTGCGGCGCGCTGGTTTTCGGGTGCGCAACTTCGGCTACAGCAGCTTCGGGCCGAGCATCGAGCGGATCGGCCGATCGCTGGCGGCCGCGCTGGCGCGGCGGGAGTTGGACGGCGGACCGGTGCATTTCGTCGGTCACAGCCTCGGCAACATCGTGATCCGCTGGCTGCTCGCCCACGCGCCGCCGGTGCGGCCGGGGCGAGTGGTGATGCTGGCGCCGCCCAACCGCGGCTCGCGCCTGGCGGATCGGCTGGCGCCTTGGTTGTCCTGGCTGCTGGCGCCGTTGCCCGAGCTGACCACCGTGGGTAGCACCGCGGTGCGGCTGCCGCCGCCGCGCGGCGTCGAGTTCGCCATCGTCGCCGGCCGTTACGACCGCAAGGTGCGGCCGGACGAGACCCGGCTGGAAGGCGCCGCGGCGCACGTGCTGGTGCCGGCCGGGCATGCGTTTATCATGATGAGGCCGGATGTGCAGCGGCTGGTGCTGCGCTTCCTGCGTCACGGCGCGGCGGGTTTGAACTGATCCGCCGGCGCCGCCATGTCCTGTTCGAGGCATATGCCACCGGGCGGAGGATGTCGTGCGCGCTTCCGTGTCATGCGCTGTAGTCATGCTGTGTCTGGGCGTTCCGGCATCGGCTCCGTCGCAGTCTGAGCCGGCGCCGGGGATCGTGACGCCGGCCGGCAGCCCGCCGGTGAGCGGTATGACGACCGCGGCCGAGGCGGCCGTCGGCGGGCTCGCGGGCGCCGCTCGCGCTGAGGGCGACGGCGGCGGCGAACCGCCACCGCGGTCGTCGGCGCAGCCGTCGGCGCAAGCGCCGCCGCAGGCCGCGTCGCGCCAGCGTCCGACCCGGCCCACCGAATGGCCCAGCTATTGATGACATCGTTCCGCTAGGCGCCGCTCCGGCCGTCGAAAGCGGGGCGAGACCCTTTCTCGCTGTCTGGCGCCAATTTGTCGCAGGATGGCGCGGGGTTCCGCGTTATACTCCACACCGGCGCTACGGTATTTCCGAAAAGACGGCATCGCCGAAGACACCCCCGTTTTCACGCTTCCGTTCGGGCGCATCGCCGACCTGCGAGTGGTCGGCGACGTTGTCATTGCGTCGCGATGGAAAGGGCGTGTTATCGACGAGGTAGAATCGGCGTAAGCTGTTTTCAGCAAAACGCCTGCCCGCAACATCCCTCTCCCCAGGAGCACGACGTGTTGAAGAAGATCTGCGCTGCCCTGCTGGTGTCGGCCGTGTTCGCCGCTTCCGCCGCCGAGCCGGCGCGGCCGCCATCGGATCCCGCTTCGTTCGTTCCGCCGGCTGTGGTCGACGCGTTGATCACCTTGGACAGCAAGCTCGGTTCCGGTCCGGCGGCGGCCAAAGGGGCGCAGGTCACGGTGCACTACACTGGCTGGCTGTACGAGCCGAAAGGCGGCGAATTCCGTGGCCGCAAGTTCGACAGTTCGCTGGACCGCGGCCAGCCATTCCGCTTTCCGCTCGGGGCCGGCCGGGTCATTCAAGGCTGGGACGAAGGCATCGTCGGCATGAAAGTCGGCGGCAAGCGCACGTTGATCATTCCTCCCGACAAAGCGTACGGCGCGCGCGGCGCGGGCGGCGTCATTCCACCCAACGCCACGCTGGTGTTCGACGTCGAATTGCTGGAGCTGCGCTAGCGACGACGCGGTTCGTCGGCGGCCGAGCCTGTCTCGCCGGGAGGAAAGTGATACATGCCTTACGTGAGAGCGTCGCCCGCGGTGCGCCGGGCGTTGGAACGGGAGCGTCACTGGGTGGCGGTCGGCGCGACCGTGCTGGCCGCGGTCGCCGGCTACGTCAACGTGGTGCTGCTGGGCTTCTTCCACGTGCCGGTCAGCCACATGTCGGGCGCAGTGTCGCGGCTAGGCATCGACCTCGCCGCCGCCGACCTGGCCGACCTGAAGCTGGTGTTGAGCATCGTGGTCGGATTCCTCGTGGGGGCCGCCCTGTCCGGTGCCATCATCGGCGGCACGGCGCTCATTCCCGGCCGCCGCTACGGGGTGGTGCTGTTGCTGGAAGGCTTGCTGCTGACGCTGTCGATGGCGCTGCTGCTGAACGAGCACGTCGGCGGGGTGACGCTGGCCGCCATGGCTTGCGGGGTGCAGAACGCCATGGCCAGCAGCTACTACGGGTTGATCATCCGCACCACGCACGTCACCGGCATCGTCACCGACCTGGGCGTGCTGATCGGCCATTGGCTGCGTCATCGCCGCATCCAGGGCTGGCGGCTGATCATGCTCGGCGGCATCCTTGTCGGTTTCTTCGTCGGCGGCGGCATCGGGGCGTTCGCGGTCAGCATGGTCGGGATGTGGGCGCTGGCGCCGCCGGCGCTCGGTTGCGCCGTCGCCGGGCTGCTGTACTTCGCCTGGCAGCATCGTCGGCGGCATCTGGTCAAGCGCAGCAGGGCGCGCCTGCGGCGGGCCGAGCTGGAGCGTCGCCGGCCTAGCGCCCGCTCTTGGCTGTAGCCGAGTCGCCGCCCCCGGGGCGGCGCGGTCGAGACCGCGCGTCGGCCGGCTTCCGGCAGCGTCGATTTCAGCCCCACATACTGGGCATGGCGGGACGAATCGCTATCGCTCAGGCAAAGCAGGGAGGGTGTGGAGCATGAAGTCGCGCGCCGCGGTGGCCTGGGAGGCCGGCAAGCCCTTGAGCATCGAGCTGGTGGACGTGGCGGGCCCCAAGGAAGGCGAGGTGCTGCTGCGGGTGGTCGCCACCGGGGTCTGCCATACCGATGCGTATACCCTGTCGGGCCAAGACCCGGAAGGGATTTTTCCGTCCATCCTCGGCCACGAGGGCGGGGCGGTGGTGGAGGAGGTCGGACCGGGCGTGACTTCGGTGCGGCCCGGCGACCACGTGATCCCGCTCTACACACCCGAGTGCGGGGTGTGCAAGTTCTGCCGCTCCGGCAAGACCAACCTCTGCCAGGCGATCCGCGTCACCCAGGGCAAGGGGCTGATGCCGGACGGCACCGGCCGGTTCTCGCTGAACGGCAAGACCATCTACCACTACATGGGCACGTCCACCTTCTCCGAGTACACCGTGCTGCCGGAGATCGCCGTGGCCAAGATCAACAAGGCCGCGCCGCTGGACAAGGTCTGCCTGCTCGGTTGCGGTATCACCACCGGCATCGGCGCGGTGCTCAACACCGCCAAGGTCGAGCCCGGCGCTACCGTGGCGGTGTTCGGGCTGGGCGGCATTGGTTTGTCGGTGATCCAGGGGGCAGTGATGGCCAAGGCCTCGCGCATCATCGCCATCGACATCAATCCGGCCAAGTTCGAGATGGCGCGCCTGCTCGGCGCTACCGACTTCGTCAATCCCAACGACTACGACCGGCCGCTGCAGGAGGTCATCGTCGACATGACCGACGGCGGCGTCGATTACTCCTTCGAGTGCGTCGGCAACGTGCAGCTGATGCGCCAGGCGCTGGAGTGCTGCCACAAGGGCTGGGGGCAGTCGATCATCATCGGTGTGGCCGGCGCCGGCCAGGAGATTTGCACGCGGCCGTTTCAGCTGGTCACGGGGCGGGTGTGGCGCGGCAGCGCCTTCGGTGGCGTCAAGGGCCGTAGCGAGCTGCCTGGCTACGTCGAGCGCTACCTGCACGGCGAGATCAAGGTCGACGAGCTGATCAGCGAGGTGCTGCCGCTGGAGCGGATCAACGACGCCTTCGAGCACATGCACCAGGGCAAGACCATCCGCTCGGTCATCCGGTTCTGACGGGGAGGGCGGACCCATGCGCTTGGAACGCATCAGTCGCCGCCGCTGCTTCGACGGCTGGCAGGACCGCTATCGCCATCGCTCCGACACCCTGAACTGCGATATGCAGCTGTCGGTATATCTGCCGCCTCAGGCCGAGCGGCAGCCGGTGCCGGTGCTGTACTGGCTGTCGGGGCTGACCTGCACCGACGAAAACTTCGTCACCAAGGCCGGCGCTCAGCGCTACGCCGCCGAACTTGGACTGGCGATCGTCTGTCCCGACACCAGCCCGCGCGGCACCGATCTGCCGGGCGAGCACGACAGCTACGACCTGGGCAGCGGCGCCGGCTTCTACGTCAACGCCACCCAAGAGCCGTGGGCGCGGCATTACCGCATGTACGACTACGTGCTGCGCGAGCTGCCGGCGTTGATCGAGAGCGGACAGCTGCCGGTGCAGCGCGACAACCGCGCCATCTGCGGCCATTCCATGGGCGGCCACGGCGCGCTGGTGCTGGCGCTGCGCAATCCGGGGTTCTACCGCTCGGTGTCGGCGTTCGCGCCCATCGTTGCGCCCAGCCAGGTGCCGTGGGGCCAAAAGGCGTTCCGCGCCTATCTGGGCGAGGATCGGACGCAGTGGGCCGCTTACGACGCCTGTGCCTTGATCGCCGGCGGCGCCGAGCGATTGCCGCTGCTGATCGATCAGGGCGAGGCCGACGAGTTCCTGGCCGAGCAGCTGCGCCCGGAGCTGCTGGAGCAGGCCTGCGCCCGTGCCGGTCATCCGCTGACGCTGCGCCGCCGTCCCGGCTACGATCACAGCTACTTTTTTATTGCTACCTTCATCGGCGATCATCTGCGCCACCACGCCCAGGCGCTGGGCCTGTAAATCCACTAACCGCTAGAGGACCGACATGAGTGACGCCGCCCGCGAGTTGATTCAGCGCTACTACGCTGCCTTCAACGCCCAGGACATGGATACTTTCCTGGGGTTGCTCACCGAGGACGTGGTGCATGACATCAACCAGGGTAGCCGCGAGATCGGCCGCGAGGCCTTCGCCGCTTTCATGGACAAGATGAACCGCAGCTATCGGGAGCAGATCGTCGACCTGGTGGTGTTCACCGAGCCGTCCGGCACGCGCGCGGCGGCCGAGTTCACCGTGCTGGGCACCTATCTCGCCACCGACGAAGGGCTGCCGGAGGCGAAGGGCCAGACCTATCGGCTGCCGGCCGGCGCGTTCTTCGAGATCCGCGACGGCAAGGTGGCGCGGGTCACCAATTACTACAACCTGCAGGATTGGCTGCGGCAGGTGCAAAACTGAGCCGCTGACGCCTTTTTTCCCGCCGGAGCCGGACGCGTCTCGTCCGGCTCCCCTCGCAGCAAGTTCGGAAGACTGGAATGAGCGACAATCTCCGCATCGAGCGCCTGCGCGGCGCCGAGATTGCCACCCGACTGAGCGAGCTCGCTTCGCTGCGTATCCGCGTGTTCCGCGAGTTTCCCTATCTGTACGACGGGGACGAAGCCTACGAGCGCCAGTACCTGCAAACCTATATCAACGCGCCGGACAGCTTCGTGGCCCTGGTCTGGGACGGTGACCGCGCGGTCGGCGCCACCAGCGCCATCCCGCTGGCGGACGAAGTGGAGGACCTGCGCCGGCCGTTCGAGCGCCAGGGGTACGACATCGAGCGCATTTTCTATTGCGGCGAGTCGGTGCTGTTGCCCGAATACCGTGGCCGCGGCCTGGGCGTGCGCTTCTTCGAGGAGCGCGAGGGCCACGCCCGCCGGCTGGGGCGCTTCGACCTGATCTGCTTCTGCGCGGTGCAACGGCCCGCCGACCATCCGCGCCGTCCGACCGACTATCAGCCGCTCGATGAGTTCTGGCGCAAGCGCGGCTACACCCCGCGGCCGGAGCTGACCACCACGTTCAGCTGGCGCGATCTGGACGAGACCGCCGAGTCGCCCAAGCCCATGCTGTTCTGGGCCAAACCGTTGGAGAAGAGCGCATGAGCCGTTTCAAGCTGGCCGCCGCCCAGTATCCGGTCGATCGGCTCGAACGCTGGGAAGACTATCGCGCCAAGCTGCAGCGCTGGGTGGCCGAGGCGGCCGAGGCCGGCGCCCGGCTGCTGGTGTTCCCGGAATACGCCTCCATGGAGCTGGCTTCGCTGTTCGGTGACGAGGTGGCGGCGTCGCTGTCGGCGCAGCTGCAGGCACTGCAGACCGTGCTGGCTGACTACCGCCAGCTCCATGCCGAGCTGGCGCGGCGCTACGGCGTCTACCTACTGGCCGGCAGCTTCCCGGTCCGCGACGAGGACGGCCTGTACCGCAACCGCGCCTATCTGTACGGCCCCGACGGCGGCGAGGAGTTCCAGGACAAGCTGATCATGACCCGCTTCGAGAACGAGCAGTGGGGCATCTCGGCCGGCCGCGAGCTGAAAGTGTTCGACACTGCGCTGGGCCGGCTGGGCGTGTGCATCTGCTACGACAGCGAGTTCCCGCTGCTGGCGCGCGCCCAGGTCGAGGCCGGCGCCGACCTGATCCTGGTGCCCAGCTGCACCGACACCGACGCCGGCTACCACCGGGTGCGGCTCAGCGCCCAGGCCCGCGCCCTGGAGAACCAGTGCTACGCCGTGCAGTCGCCGCTGGTGGGAGAGGCGCCGTGGTCGGCGGCGGTCGACGTCAACCTGGGCGCGGCCGCGGTCTATACGCCGGTAGATTACGGCTTCCCGGCCAACGGCGTGCTGGCGCAGGGCGAGCGTGATCGGCCGCAATGGGTCTATGCCGAGGTGGATCTGGCGCGGGCGCGCGAGCTGCGCGGCAGCGGTCAGGTGCTGAACTTCCGCGACTGGCCGCGGCAGGCGGCGCCGGTGGGCGGCGGAGTGAGCCTGCGGTCGCTGCGCGGCGGCTGACGGCCCCGAGGCCCTCGCTCCTCGCCCGGCGGCGGGCGAGGAGGGCGGCCGTTACCGTTCATCTCCTTAATACCCGGAGGCCGAGACAATGGACCGCTTCGCCGCCATGGAAGCCTTCGTCGCGGTGGTGGAGACCGGCAGTTTCGTGCGCGCCAGCGAGCGCCTCGGTGCTTCCACCACCACCGTGTCGCGGCTGGTGGCCGGGCTGGAGGCGCATCTGCAGGCGCGGCTGCTGCACCGTACCACTCGCAAGCTGGTGCTCACCGACGCCGGCCGCGCCTACTATCAGCACTGCGTCGCGCTGCTGGCCGATCTGGCGGAAGCGGAAGCCGCGGTCGGCGCCGATACCCGCGCCGCCAGCGGCCTGCTGCGGGTGAGCGCGCCGGTGTCGTTCGGCAGCCGGCATCTCGGGCCGTTGCTGCCGCGCTTTCACCGCGAGCACCCCAACGTCAGCCTGGAGCTCAGCCTCAACGACCGGATCGTCGATCTGGTGGAGGAGGGGCAGGACGTGGCGGTTCGCATCAGCAACCAGCTGGCCGGCTCGCTGGTGGCGCGGCCGCTGGCGCCGGTGCGGCTGGTGGTGTGCGCCGCGCCCGCCTATCTGGAGCGGTTCGGCGTACCGCGCACGCCGGCCGATCTGGTCCATCATCAGTGTCTGCTCTACAGCTACTCCGAGCAGCCGACCCTATGGCGGTTGGGCGGTGAGACCGTGACCGTCGCCGGTTTCCTGCGCGCCAACAACGGCGATGTGCTGCGGGCCGCGGCGCTGGCCGGCGAGGGCATCGTGTGCCAGCCCAGCTTCATCGTCGGCGACGATCTGCGTGCCGGACGGCTGGTGGCGCTGCTGCCGGATCATCCGGCGCCGTCGGTCACGGTGTACGCGGTCTATCCCAGCCGGCTTCATCTGTCGGCCAAGGTGCGGGCCTTCGTGGATTTTCTCGCCAGTGCCTGGGGCGATCCGCCGCCCTGGGACGCCTGGTTGAGCGAGCGTAGCGCCGCCAATTGTTGCGAATAATGGGATAATGTTTTTCCGCATGCGGCGATTATTCGCCAGACTGCGACTGCTATGCTGTCAAGGATGATGCTCAACGCCATGGACTGCCCGCCGTATGTGGAAGAACACCGCTGATCGCTACGGACTGGTCGCCCGCATCCTGCACTGGGGCATCGCCTTGCTGCTGGTGGCGGTATTCGCGCTCGGCTGGTGGACCACCGAGATGAGTTACTACGATCCGCTCTACCGGATCGTGCCGAATCTGCACCGTTCGCTCGGCCTGCTGACCCTAGTGTTGGTGCTGGCGCGGATCGCCTGGGTGCTGACCCAGCCGCGCCCGGCGCTGGCGCCGACCCTGGCCCCTTGGGAACGCTACGCCGCCAAGACGGTGCATCTGCTGCTGTACCTGTTGATGGTCCTGGTTCCGGTCAGCGGCTACCTCATGTCGACCGCCGACGGTCGGGCCGTGGAGGTATTCGGTCTGCTGCAGGTGCCGGCGCTGTTGGCGCCGGATGGCGCCCGCGGCGAGCTGGCCGGCAAGGCGCACTACTATCTCGCCTTCGGCGGCGCCTATCTGGTGCTGCTGCACGTGGCGGCGGCGCTCAAGCACCATTTCATCGACCGCGACGGCACGTTGCGCAAGATGATCGGCTAAGAGCCTTTCATGAACCGTTCGAGGAGTGAAGAATCATGCGTGTGACCCGTGCCTTGACCGCTCTTACCCTGTCCGCGAGTCTCGCTTTCTCCGCCAGCGCCTTCGCCGCGCCGGAGCGTTATCAGATCGACCCGACCCACAGCTTCGTCGAGTTCGCCATCTCGCACTTGGGCTTCAGCGTGCTCAAGGGCCGCTTCAACGACATCAGCGGCAGCTTCAGCTACGACCCCGACAACCCGGCCGCCAGCCAGATCGAGGTGAAGGTCAAGACCGCCAGCATCGACAGCAACCATGCCGAGCGCGACAAGCATCTGCGCAACAAGGACTTCCTCGACGTCGAGAAGTACCCCGAGGCCCGCTTCAAGAGCACCGGCTTCCAGCCCAAGGGCGAGGACGGCGTGCTTACCGGCGAGCTGACCCTGCACGGCGTGACCAAGCCGATCACCGTCGATGTCAAGTTCGTCGGCGCCGGCAAGGACCCGTGGGGCGGCTATCGCCGCGGCTATGTCGGTACCACCACTATCAAGCGTGCCGACTGGGGCATCAGCTACGATCTCGGCCCGGCCGCCGAGAACGTGGAGCTGCAGTTCTTCCTTGAAGGCATCCGCCAGTAATCGGGTCGCGTCCGCGTCCAGTCGTGGCGCGGGCGCGCCAGTCTCATCGTCAGCGTTTTTGGAGAATCGTTCGTGACCGATACCACCCCCGTACGCGTGCTCGGCATTCCCGGCAGCCTGCGCCGCGGCTCCTACAACCGCCTGCTGCTGGAGGCCGCTCGCGAGCTTGCCCCCGCGGGGATGCAGATCGAGATCTTCGATCTCGGCGACATCCCGCTTTACAACGGCGATCTGGATACCGACGAGCTGCGGCCCGAGCCGGTGAAGCGCCTCAAGCAGGCGATCGCCGAGGCCGATGTCGTGCTGTTCTCGTCGCCGGAGTACAACCACAACGTGTCCGGCGTGCTGCAGAACGCCATCGACTGGGCGTCCCGGCCGGCCTTCGCCTCGCCGCTGAAGGGCAAGCCGGTGGCGCTGATGGGGGCTTCGATGGGGCCGGTCGGCGGCGCCCGCGCCCAGCAGCAGCTCAAGCTGGTGCTGATGGGCACGCTCAGCGCGGTCATGCCGCATCCGGGCGTAGCCGTGGGCCAGGCCATGAACAAGTTCGACGAGCAAGGCCGGCTCACCGACGAGCCGACCCGTCAGTTCATCGCCGATTTCCTGCGTTCCCTCAAGGACTGGGCGCTGCGTCACCGCGCCTGACCGTCCGCAGGCCCGGGGGCCGGCGCCCTCGGGCCGTTCAGACGCTCTCGCCGAACTCCCGCAGCAGCGCCAACGACACGGTATTGAGCAGGGCGTGGGCGAAGATCGCCGGCCAGAGCGTGCCCCAGCGCAAGGTGAAGGCGGCTAGTACCACGCCGACCATCGCCGTCTGCAGAATCCCCATCCAGCCCTGATAGGCATGGCCCAGGCCGAACAGCAGCGACGATAGCAGCACCGGCCCCCAGTCGCCGCCCAGCAGGATCCGGCAGCGATCGAGCAGGAAGCCGCGGGCCAGCAGCTCCTCGTAGAAGCCCACGAACAGCATCGACGCCGCCACCGCGGCGATGGGCAGATCGCCGGTGAGCAGGCTGGCGACGTCGATCAGGCGCTGCTGGTGCTCCTCCAACCCGGCCGGGGACAGCCAGCCCAGCAGCAGGCTGAGCGCGGCGTTCAGCCCGAACACGCAAAGCAGCGCCACCACACCGCGGCCCAGATCGTGGGCCGTCGGTGCCACCAGCCCCAGTTCCCGCCAGCGCTGTTGGCGCCTGCGCAGCAGCAGCTGGATGCTGGCCAGCACCAGCAGGCCTTGCAGGGCCAGCGTCAGCAACTGCGGCAGCTCCAGCCGCGATCGCAGCAGATAGGCGATCGCCGTCGCCGCCATCACTCCCAGCGCCATCAGCAGCAGCGCCAGCACGATATCGACCAGGGCCTGTCGTCGGGTCATCGTCGTCGATCTTCCTCGCGCGCCGCCTTCGCTAGCTGTGGGGCGGCGCTTTTCCATTTGCAACATATTAGGCCGCCAGGCGGCGAAATAAATTTTTAAAAAGCATTTATTAGGCCATTACCGCTTTGCGATAGGGCTAAGAACGAGAACCAGATCGCAAACAGTCATTTTTTATCACCGTTTCTGTGAAGCAGTTGACATGCCAGGGCGACGTGGTTCAAGGCCGCGATCGGCGCGATTCGTAACCATGCTCCCACTGGCTGGCACAAGTGGCGTTTGCCGATACCAATAGCGACCCGCTGGTTAGAAATCGCGACGATTGATTCTGCGGAAATTCGTCGTCCCTTTTCGTATCGCCGTGGCTATTGGCGATGCCAGCGACGCCGTAGATGAAAGCGCGGCGGCCTGGTTAAGAAATTACGAAGGTACTACATGCCAAACACTCGCTTCGTGTTGATCAGAAATGTCGTCATGGGCTGCGGGCTGGCCGCAGCGTCCTGGGGTGGTTCGGTCTGGGCGGCCGATTACTACGTCGATCAAAAGCATCCGTCCGCCTCCGACAGCAATCCGGGTAGCGAGGACGCCCCGTGGGCCACCTTGCAGCAGGCGCTGCGCGCCCCGTTGCAGCCGGGTGACACCGTCTACGTCAAGGCCGGCACCTATACCACCACCGGCGGTCAGTGGAACGTGCCGGCGCTGAATCTGCCCAGCGGCGCGCAGGGCAAGCGCATCACCTTCAAGTCGCTGCCGGCGCACGCGGCGGTGCTGCGCGCCGCCGGCGAGGGCGCGCCGATCGGCGTGGCCGGGCGCAAGCACGTGGTGATCGACGGTTTCGTCATCAGCGATCCCGGCGCCAAGGGCATCGCCGTGTTCGACGCGGAGGACGTGGTCATTCAGAACAACGTCATCTCCGGCGCCTACACCGGCAGTCTGGACAATACCGAAGGCGTGCGCATCGAGCGCTCCGGCGATGTGCTGGTGCGCAACAATAAGATCACCAACGTTCACAACGGCGGCAACAGTTCCAACGCCTCGGCGGTGAAGACCTATCTCACCCGCAACGTCACCATCGAGAACAACGAGTTCTCCGATGTGGTGGCCGGCGTCAAGGAGAAGGAAGGCAGCCGCAACCTGACCGTGCGCAACAACCGCATGGCCTCGTGCAAGGTGGGTCTGGTGCTGAACAACCAGAACAATGCCGTGGTCGAGAACGTGCGCTTCTACCAGAACATCGTGCAGTGCAGCAGCGGCTACGAGACCGAGAGCGAGTCGCCGACCATCCGCGAGGTGTACATCTACAACAACACCTTCGCCGGTTATTCGGCCAAGGCGGTGCACGGTACCACCCACGGTCAGAGCCTATACGTCTATAACAACATCTTCTATCGCGGCGCCGGTCAGGCCAGCATGGCCGATTTCTTCACCCGCAAGTCGAACACTTCGGAAATCAAGCGGATGGATTTCAATCTGTGGAACGACGAGCCGAAGATCATCGTCGGTCTCTACAGCAGCAACACCACTTACAGCACGTTGCAGGCCTGGCAGGCGGCCACCGGGCTGTCGGCGCACGACGGCTTGGGCGATCCGATGTTCGTCAATCCTCAGGGCGGTGATTTCCACCTCGCCGCCGGTTCGCCGGCGGCCGGCGCGGGCCGCGTCGGCGGCGTGGAGTCCGGCGCGCCGGTGGACCTGGGCGCCTATCCGACCGGAACGGAAGTGGTCGGTCTGCTGTCCGGCGAGGCGGGCGCTGCGCCGGAGCAAGTGGGGTCGGGCGGCAGCGATTCCGGCACCCGCGGCGAGTCCGGTGCTGGTGATTCCGCTGTCAGCGGTGGCAACGCCGGTGGCCAGACCGGCAGCGGCTCCACCGGTGCGGTCGGTGCCGAGCACGGTGGCGGCGGCGCCGCGGGCATGTGGGGGCTGTTGGCCCTCGCCGGCCTGCTGGCGGGCCGGCGCGCCACGCGTCGCTGAGCAGGCGCCGTCTGAGCGCGGCGGCACGCCGCGCTCAGACGGCCGATATCTCGCCGACGGCGGCCGTCGTGGTCGCCGTCGGCGTCGTGTTGCACGGCAGATAAATGAAGAACGTCGTTCCCTCGCCGGGGCGGGAGCTCACCCACACCCGGCCGCCGTGCCGCTCCGCCACGTTCTTCACCACCGCCAGCCCCAGGCCGTGGCCGGAATAGTACATGCCGTGGCTGCGCCGGAAGGGTTCGAAGATATAGGGCTGATCCTCCGGCCGGATGCCGATGCCGTTGTCGCGGACGCTGATGATCCAGCCGTCGCCGCTCGGCTCGGCCGAGATATGGATGTGCGGGAGGCCGCGGCGGAACTTCAGCGCGTTGACGATCAAGTTCTGCAAGGCCTGCGCCAGCAGCGGCCGGTGTCCGGGCACGACCGGCAGCGGATCGTGAGTGATGGTCGCCCGCGCCTCCTGGATCGGCACGTTCAAGCGCTTGAGCAGTTCGGCCAGCACCGCCTCCAAGTCCACCGGCGCGGTCGGCCGGTCGATGTGCGAGGCGTAGGCGTAGTCGAGCAGATTGTCGATGAGCTCGTTCATCTGGCGGCTGGCTTCCAGGATGTGGTCCAGGTAGTCGCGCTCGGACTCGGCGAGCCGCGTCCCAGCGGCGCGCGCCAGCAGCTGGCCGAAGCCGACCACGCTCTGCAACGGCGTTTTCAGGTCGTGGGCCACCGCCGCGGCGAAGCGCTGCAGCTCGGCGTTGCTGCGTTCGAGCGAATCGAGGGTGCGTTTGGCGGCGCTGACGTCCAGCGTCACTCCCAGTATTTTCTGCACGTTGCCGTGCTCGTCGCGCTCGATCCTGCCCAGCAGTCGCAGCCAGCGCTGACTGCCGTCGAGGTCGACGACGCGGAATTCGGTCTGGATTTCGTCGCTGTTGGATTCGCGGGCGCACTCGAATTCGCGCAGGACCCGTTCGGCGTCCTCCGGGAGCAGGCGCTGCGCGAAGGTTTCGAGCGGGGTCGGCCCGTTGGCGGGTGGTAGGCCGAACAGCGGACGCAGCGATTCGGTGTGGCGCAGCAGCTTGTTGCCGATATCCAGCTCCCAGGCGCCCATGGCCGCCGCCCGCAGCGCCAGTCGCAGCCATTCCTCGCGCTGGCTCAAGGCATTGCGGACCTCGACCAGTTCGGTGACGTCGTAGACGGCGCTGGCGATGCCGGTAATCTCGCCCTGGGCGTCGCGCAGCGGCTGCGCGGTGATGTCGAACCAGCGCTTGCCGCGGAAATGATCGGCGGTCAGCTGCAGCAGCTGCCGGGCCGAGTGGCCAGTTTCCAGCACCGCGCTGTAGAGCGCGCGTATCGCCGCCGCTTCCGCCGGCAGATACACGTCCTCGGGCACGCTGCCCAGCACCTGCGGCGCGGAGGGGATCTGGGCCGGCGGTTGACTGCACCAGGTCATGCGCAGGTCGCGGTCGCGGAACAGTAGCATCACCGGCGCCGTCTCCAGCGCCAGCTTCAGCCGCGCGGCGTGGTCGCGCGCCTTGTGCTCGGCCTTCTTGAGCGCGGTGATCTCGGTGAAGCTGGCGGCCACGCCATCGTCGTCCATTTTCACCACCACGTGGCGGAACCAGCGGACATTGGCGTCGCGATCGGTGCGGCGCAGCTCGAACTCGACCGCCCGGCCGGTTTCCACCACCCGGCGCAAATGGCGGAACAGCTCGGCATAGCCTTCGGTGTGCGACAACACCGCGCTCAGCGTGCGGCGTTCCGCCGGTAGGATGCCCAACAGGCGCTGTACCACCGGATTGGCGTAGTCGATCTGGAAATCGACGATGGCACCGCTGGCGTCGCGCACGCTGCGTAGCAGGATGAAACCGTCCAGCGACAGCTCCTGGGCCAGCCGGAACCGCGCTTCGGTTTCGTGCAGCGCCCTTTCCGTCCTTTTCAGCGCGCTAATGTCGCGCCAGGCCAAGATGCCGGCGGTGATCTTGCCTCGCTCGTCGCGGACCGGTCCGGCGTTGCAGGTGACCCAATACTGGCGGCCGTTGGGGTCGCGTACCTTGATTTCCCGGTCGGTGATGATCCGTCCTTTCTGCACGGCCTCCACCAGCGGCTGCCGTTCCTTCGGGATCAACTTGCCCGTGTCGGGGTCGAGGATTCGCCAGTCTTCGAGCTGGGTGTGGAGCGACTTGCCGATCAGCTCATCGACGGTCGAGCCGGCCATTTTCGCGCCGAGGTTGCTGATGTGGCGAATGATCAGGTCCTGGCCTTCGGCCACGATCAGGCCTTCCGGCACGTTGCGCACCACCGCCTCGAGCAGGCGCTCGCGCGCTTCGGCCTGGCGGGCGCGCTGTTCGGCGCGGTGGCGGTGAGCGACCTGTTCGGTGACGTTCTGGCAGATCAGCACCACCGCGTCCACTCGCCGGTCGATCAAACAAACCGGCACGCAATCGATGTTCCAGTAGCTGGGGGAGGGGAGCTCGCAGGCGCTGTCGGTCTCGAGCTCGTACAAGGAGCGAGGCTGGCCGTCGCGCGCGGTGCGCTTTACGTTCTCGGCGATCTCCTGCGCCGGCGCCGACGTGAATCGTGCGCTGAATCGCGCCAGATCGAATGCCGTGCCTTCGGGCAGGAAATGTCGCTTGAACGCCGGGTTGGCATAGCGCAGGGTCATGTCCTCGGCGCTCAGCACCACGATGCCGCTGGGCAGCCTACTGAGGATAACGCCAGGTAGAATCGAGAACTGGGGTTGCATGACGATCCCTGTCGTATCGTGCCGCGCCTTCGGTCGGGCGTTGGCTATTCGCTTGTTATTGGTGTTATCGAAGCTAGCCTAGCTATATATAGCCGTTCGCCGTAGTGTAAGCGTTTTTCTTGTCGGTAGGCTCTAGCATGGTTAGCTAATTAATACGCTTCGAGAGAGCCTGAGAAGCAGCGGCGGTTTCACTTTGCGCGGTCAGCCCTAGGGAAAATGCCAGGAGGTACAAGGAACTTCCTGGCTTACCGTAGATGCCGCTATCGGTTTAGTTTAGCAGCGTTCCACGGAATGGGACGGTCGCTCAAGGAATGAGCGACCCGAATAGTGGTCCCCTCAGCGGAGGAGGGTGCGCGTCAGGATGACGCCCATGGATTGCCGCCGCCAGGATGGCGTGATCGAACAGGATGTTCCGGCAATCCATGTGTGAGGGAAGGCCCGCCGCTGCGGGCTTTCCCTTTACTTATTGGCGCTGGCCTGGATTTGCGGCGGCAGCCCGTCGAAGAAGTCCACGATCCCAGTTTCCAGGTCGTATTCCGCGCCCACCACCAGCAGCCCATCCTTGATTCTCAGCTCTTCCAGCAGGCTGGAGCCGTGCCGCAGATGATCGGCCGACGCGCGCACGTTGGCGCGCACGCCCTCGCGCAGCAGTCGTTCGCCGTCGACGCCCACCGCACGCAGCCCCTCGATCGCCGGCCGGACCCGATCGACAATGGCACGCAAGCCGCGCGGTGTGGTCGCGGAGGGCGCGTTCAGCTCCTCGATGGTGGCCTCCACCGCGCCGCAGCGCGAATGTCCCAGCACCACCACCAGGCGCACGCCGTAGCGGGCGGCGGCGAACTCCACGCTGCCGATCTGCGAGGGCGCGACCACATTACCGGCCACGCGGATCACGAACAGGTCGCCCAGACCCTGATCGAACACGATCTCGGCCGGCACCCGTGAGTCGGAACAGCCGAGGACGATGGCGAACGGGCTCTGCCCGGCAGCCAGCTCCATTCGTCGGGCGTGGCTGGGGAACGATTGCAGACTGCGCAGCTCGGCGACGAACCGGGCGTTCCCCGCGCGCAGGCGCTCCAGCGCCGCCAAGGCCTTGCTGTAATCGGGCGTGGGCATGGACCAACCTCGCAAAGTGGGCTCGAATCGCGCCTCAAGTGTAATGCGTCGGCCCTGCAAAATTCATCTCGCGGCGCCGACGAGAAGCGCCGGACGTGCAAGAGTAGCGAGTCGACTCGCGGAC
>CALGAN010000002.1 GCA_937951875.1 uncultured Alkalilimnicola sp.
CGCGAAGTGGTACCGGCGGTGAAGGCCGATCCGCCCGATCTGATCCTGCTCGACCTCATGCTGCCCGGCCGCGACGGGCTGGACATTTGCCGCGAGCTGCGCACCTTCAGCCAGGTGCCGGTGATCATGGTCACCGCGCGGGTGGAGGAGATCGATCGCCTGCTCGGCCTGGAGCTGGGCGCCGACGATTACGTCTGCAAGCCGTTCAGCCCGCGCGAGGTGGTGGCGCGGATCAAGGCGGTCCTGCGCCGTAGCGCGCGCCGCGCCGAGCAGCCGGAGGCCGTGCCGGGGTTGGTGATCGACGAGGAGCGCTACAGCGCCAGCCTGGACGGCAAGCCGCTGGATCTCACGCCGGTGGAGTTCCGCCTGCTCAAGACCTTGGCGTCCAATCCGGGGCGGGTGTTCTCGCGCGATCAGCTGCTGGACAAGCTCTACACCGATCACCGGGTGGTGACCGACCGCACGGTCGACAGTCACGTCAAGAACCTGCGCCGCAAGCTCGAGCAGGCCAATCCGGAGCGCGAGGTGATCCGCTCGGTGTATGGGGTGGGGTACAAGTTCGAGGCGTAGCCGCCTCCCCCTCGGGTAACGGCCTTGCCCGGCGGAGCCGGCCGCCCCTTGCGGTCGGCTTAGGCGCCCGCCATTCATCGTTGCGGCCTCCGCGCGTGGAGCAGCCCACCCTGCGTCGATCGCGCCGCTAGCCGAGCGGAGAGCATCACCCCGGCGCGACCGATCGGACTCGCCGGGAGGCTTGAACGACACGGGAGCCGACTATGACCCACCCGCAACGGTACTGCGATCTGGTCATGAAGGGCGGCATTACCAGCGGCATCGTCTATCCCGCCGCCCTGTTGGAGCTTGCCAAGGAATATCGGTTTCGGCACATCGGCGGAGCCTCCGCCGGAGCGATCGCCGGCGCCGCGGCCGCGGCGGCGGAGTATGCCCGCGCCAGCGGGCGCACGGGGGGCTTCGACCGGCTCGCCGAAATGCTCGATTCCCTTTGCCAGGAGGGGCGCTTGCTGGCGTTGTTCACGCCGCCGCCGGCGACCACGCCCGTTCTGCTGCTGGCGCTCGACCTGCTCAAGCGGCGCAAGGCGCTCAACGTCTGGATGATCGTTCGGGCGATCTGGACCGTGCTGCGGCGGGAGTTGCCGGGCGAGTGGCAACGCGCCACCCGTACCGGACGCTGGATCGGCGCGCTGGCCGGTTTGGTCCTGGCATTGGCGCTAGCGCTGGTGTTCGCAGGCGCCGCGGCGCTGCTGCCGGGGCCGGATCTGCAACAACTGCCGGACCAGTTCGCCTTGGCCGCGTTGGCGCCGATGCTGGCCATGGTGTTGCTGCTGGGCGGGCTCGGCCACGTCTTGATCGGCACCGCGCTGGCGGGGCGGCGGGCGGCGCTGCTGCTGCACCGGCAGCTCTGCAACGAGCAATGCTTCGGCCTGGTACGCGGGTCGCAAGGCGATGACCCGCCGGACCACGATCCGCTCAAGGCCGGCGGTTCGCCACGCTATCTCACCGATTGGCTGGAGGCCGAGCTGCAGCGGCTCAGCGGTATCGACTCCGGCGAGACCCTGACCTTCAGCGCGCTGGAAGCGAAAGGCATCGACCTACAACTGGTCACCACCGATTTAAGCCAAGGCATGCCGGCGCTGCTGCCTTTCAACCAGAACAGCTACATCTTCAACGAGGCGGAATTCCGCCAGTTGTTCCCCGCGCATGTGGTCAATCACCTCATCGGCAACGCCTACCGGTCGCGGTCGGTGATCTTGCCCGCGGGATACCATTTCCTGCCGCCCGCCGGGCGCTTGCCGGTGATCGTCGGGGTGCGCATGAGCCTCAGTTTCCCGCTGCTGATCAGCGCCGTGCCGCTCTACTCGGTGCCGCCACGCCTTTATGCCAAGCGACGCTCGATGCCGCCGCCGCGCCCGTTGATGAAGCTTCGCCCGGAACAACTGCGGCGCCACGTGTTCAGCGACGGCGGCATATCCAGCAATTTTCCGATACATTTCTTCGATTCTTTCCTGCCGGAACATCCCACCTTCGGAATCGACCTAGCCTACGGCGCCCGCAAGGACGCCAAGCCCGTGCTGGGCGACGTGAGCCGCTTCGCCGAGCTGGACCATCACCCCGTTCGCTCGCTCGCCGATTTCTTGCTGCAGATCTGGCACACCGCTCACGAGCACAAGGACCGCGGCCACAAGAACCTGCCGAGTTATCGCGAGCGCATCGTCACGGTGCCGCTGGCCGACGGCGAGGGCGGGCTGAACCTCGAGATGGATGTGGCGGCGATCAAGGCCGTGGCGGATAAGGGGCGCTTGGCCGGCAAGGCGGTGCTCGAACAGTTCGACATGGCCAAGCACCGTTGGGTCCGATTCCGGGTGATCATGGCCGAGCTCGAGGCAAAGCTCATCGCCATGGAGAACGTACTGGCGGAGGTCGATAAGGAGCAGGGGATATTTCACCAGGTCACCGCCTACCGCCTTTCCAACAAGAAGGTGGCGAGGGCGTGGCTGCGGCAACTGCGCGGTCTCATCGCCGTCTGGCGGGCTCACGATGTCATGATCTACAGGGTTCGCGTCCCGCGGCCGGGTGTGGAGCTCCGGACCGCGCCGAGGCTTTAGAGCCCCTCAGTAGATCGGATGAACCGCGGCGGAACCCGCCCTTGCGGGCTGCTGCGGTAAGGGGCCCGCCATGCGTCGTTGCGGCCTCCTTATGGGGAAGGGCCAGACCGCGTCGGCCGCGCCCAGGGCCGCCCAGCCCCAGCGAGACCCATCCGATCTACTGAGAGGCGTTTAGCGGCACGCCTATCACGTTGGAGAGCTTCCTGGCGATTGTCAGTGGCAATGCGAATCGTTATCATTTTCCCGTTCAGGTGAGCGGCCTCGGCGCGATCGACGATGCGGTCGGTTGTAAACGGCGAACCATCGTTGCCTGCCGTGGCGAGCGGACGATATCCGCCGAGCATTTCCTCGCGGGGGCGAGATTGCCGGCGATCGGCCATGACCGCGAGCGATAGTCTTTCCCTCGCTCCGGTCGCAACGCTCTCCTGAACCGCGCAATTCCATTCGGCCAGCGAGCCGCCGGCAGGCGGTGCGCCGCGCCGTCGACATAGGCATGGGACTACTACCGCAAGGGTGGCCGCGGCGACATGACCGCCGCGCATTCGCTCCTGCGCAACGAAGTCAAGGAGATCGCGCAATGCAGTTAAGGAAGAATCGGCTCGCGACCAGTCTCGCCTTGATGGCGGCGTTGCCCGCCACCGGCGTGGCGCAGGAGGGCGGCTCGGACGACGTCGGCCGCTTGCCGGCGGTGGAGGTCACGGGCGAAGCCGAGGGTGGTTACCGCAGCGACACCACCAGCATCGGCCGCATGGGAGTGACAGAGCTGCGTGACGTGCCGCAGACGGTGACCGTGATCAATCGCGAAGTGCTCGACGCCCAGAACGCCAATTCGTTGCGCGACGCCCTGCGTTACGTGCCGGGCATCACCATGTCCGCCGGCGAGGGCGGCAATATCGGCGACAACATCAATCTGCGCGGTTACTCCGCCCGCACCGACTTGTTCCTGGACGGCTTCCGCGACCGCGGCCAGTACGTGCGCGATACCTTCGCGCTGGACGCGGTCGAGGTGCTCAAGGGGCCGTCGTCCATGCTGTTCGGCCGCGGCTCCACCGGCGGCGTGATCAATCAGGTCAGCAAGGTGCCTGGCCTGGACGAGTTGCGCCAGATCGACCTCACCGTCGGCACCGAGGACTACTACCGCCTCAGCGCCGACGTGAACCAGCCGATCTCGGACAGCGCCGCCTTCCGCGTGGCGCTGATGGGTCAGCGCAACGGCTCCACCCGCGACGTGGTGAAGGCCGAGCAATGGGGTATCGCCCCCTCGATCAGTTTCGGGCTGAAGGGGCCGACCAAGGTCACCCTGTCGGCGCTGGTGCAGCGGCGCGAGGAGATCCCCGACTACGGCTTCCCGTTCGTCGACGGCCGCCCGCTCGACGCCGACCGCGACAACTTCTACGGCTTCACCGACGACAGGTACGACCAGGACGTCAACGTGCTCAGCGCGCGCATCGAGCACGAGCTGTCATCGTCGCTGCGGCTGCGCAACCAGACCCAATACAACGACGTCAGCGTGCACGCCATGCCGACGACGGTGACCAACGCGGGACTCCGCAACCGCCGCGACCGCGAGATCGACGATAGCTCCCTGTTCAACCAGACCGACCTGATCGCCAAGTTCGCCACCGGTAGCGTCAAGCACACGCTGACGGCCGGCTTCGAGATCGGCCGCGACGAGTACGAAAATCAGGGATACGACTGGGGTTCAAGCTCAGCGAGCGCGGAGCCCGGCAATGAACCGCCGATCGACCTCTACAACCCGGTATACGGGCCCATGCCGTCGGACGTTGCGCGCACGCGAGGCAGCCACACCGAAACCAAAGCCGACACCCTGGCGGCCTACATCGGCGACACCCTGGAACTGAGCGAGCACTGGAAGCTGGTCGCCGGCCTACGCTGGGACCGCTTCGAAGCGGAGCAGAAGACCGTCAACGCGGCCGGTGAGGTCACCACCGACACCCACCGCACCGATGTCATGACCAGCTACCGCGCCGGCGTGATCTTCCAGCCCACGATCACCCAGTCCTACTACGTGTCGTACGGCACCTCGTTCAACCCGTCGGCGGAGACCGTGACGCTGAGCGAGACCAACCAGAGCGTGGAGCCGGAGAAGAATCGCTCGTACGAGATCGGCGCCAAGTGGGATCTGCTGGACGGCGGATTGGCGCTGAACGCGGCGGTGTTCCGGGTGGAGAAGACCAACGCGCGCAGCACCGATCCGCAAACCGGTACGGTCTCGCTCGACGGCGAGACCCGGGTGCAGGGCTTCGAGTTGGGCATCACCGGCAACATCACCGCCGCCTGGCAAGTCTTCGGCGGCTACACCTACCTCGACGGCGAGATTCTCGACCTGACCGAGACGTCCAATAACCAGCCGGTAGCTCGCGACGGCAACACCCTGCCCAACACGCCCGAGCACACCGCCACCCTGTGGACCACCTACCGCTTCCTGGACGCCTGGGAAGCCGGCGGCGGCGTCGTCTACAGCAGCGATCGCTACGTGAACAACGCCAACTCCGCCAAGGTGGACGGTTACACTCGGGTCGACGCCACGCTCGCCTACCGCCAGCCGGCGTACGATCTGCGCCTGAACCTGCTCAACGTCACCGACGAGGAGTATTTCGAAGTGGCCTCCGGCGGCCGCGCCACACCGGCGCAGCGGCGCACGGCCATGCTGACCCTGAGGTACCGCATGTGAGGCGTACGCCCCGATAGCGATTGGCGCCCCCGCTTCGCCCCGCCGTGGCGGGGGCAGTGCAGGAACCAGCGACGGTAAAGACCATGCTTCTGCAGATTCCCGAAGTTCTCAGCGCCGACGAGGTTCGCCACTGCCGTGAGCAGCTCGCCCAGGCGGATTGGGTCGACGGCCGCGTCACCGCCGGCTACCAGGGAGCGCAGGTCAAGGACAACCGTCAGCTGCCGGAGGATTCTCCGGTCGCCCGCCGACTGGGCGACCTGATCCTGGCGCGGCTGGAGCGCAATCCCACCTTCATCAGCGCCACCCTGCCGGCCAAGGTCTACCCGCCCATGTTCAACCGCTATACAGGCGGCCAGCACTTCGGTAACCACGTCGACAACGCCGTGCGGCTGCTGCCCGGCACGGGGCAGAAGATCCGCACCGATGTCTCCGCCACGCTGTTCCTGGCCGACCCCGACGAATACGACGGCGGCGAGTTGATCATCGAGGACACCTACGGCGTGCAGTCGGTGAAGCTGGCGGCGGGCGACATGGTGGTGTACCCCGCCACCAGCCTGCACCGGGTCGCGCCGGTCACGCGCGGCACGCGGCTGGCCTCGTTCTTCTGGATCCAGAGCATGGTGCGCGACGACGCCCGGCGCGCGCTGCTGTTCGACCTCGACATCTCGGTGCAGCGCCTGAACGAAACCAATGCCGACGCCGAAGCTCGGCTGGCGCTCACCGGCTGCTATCACAACCTGCTGCGCATGTGGGCGGAGACCTAGTGCCGCCATGAGCGTGAACCCGTTCCTTGCCGGCATGCCGCGCGCTCGGCGTGAATCGACCGGCACGACGCGCCGCCTCCCGCGGCAGCTGCCATGTACCGGTGCGAGCCGGGAAGCGGGCTGCGGGTTTGAGGCCGGTGTGGTCATTTGTCCGAATCCTGTCGGAAGCCAAAGGCATTCGCGGCGCAGCCGCTCCCACAGGGGAATGGCGGCCGATTTTCTGTGGGAGATGCCGTGTGCCGGTTGCAAGCGGAACGCGCGCTTTCGGTTTGACGCCGGTCTTGTCTTTCATCCGAATCCTGGCGGCAGCCGAAGGCATTCGCGGCAAAGCCGCTCCCACGGCAGAGTGGAAAACGTTTTCCCCCTGTGGGAGCGGCTGCGCCGCGAATGCCTTTCCCGCTCGCCCTCGGCAGCTACCGCTTTAACTCGCCTCATCAAGTCGGAAACCGCAACGTGAGAAAACTCTGGTCGCAAATCCACTGGTTCCTGGGCATAACCGCCGGCATCGTGCTGGCGGTGGTCGGCGTCACGGGCGGGTTGCTCTCGTTCGAGCACGAGATCCTGCGCGCCATCAACCCCGGCGTCATGACGGTCGCGCCACAGCCCGGCGAGCGGTTGACCCCGCAACAGCTGATCGAGCGGGTCGGCGCCGCGCAGCCGCAGCGCCGCATCGTGGCGGTGGAGGTCTCGGCCGAGCCCGATCACGCCGCGCGCGTGGGTTTCGCGCCGCCGCAGCAGGCCGACGGCGGCCGTGGCGCCGGCGGTCCGCCCGGACGGATGCGGACCGAGTGGCGCTACGTCGACCCGTACAGCGGCGCGCTGCTGGGGCAGCCGCGCGGCCAGGAATTCTTCCGCACCACCATGCAATTGCACCGCTGGCTGCTGGCCGGCGACGTCGGCAAGCAGATCGTCGGCGCCAGCACCGTGGCGCTGATCGTGCTCTCCATTTCCGGCATCTACCTGCGCTGGCCGCGCCGGCCGCTCGATTGGCGCGCCTGGCTCAGGCTCGACATGGCCCTGAAGGGCCGCAGCTTCCTCTGGCACCTGCACGCCGTGGTCGGCGTCTGGGTGCTGTTGTTCTACCTGCTCGCCGGCCTCACGGGGCTGTACTGGTCCTACGAGTGGTACCGCAACGGGCTGTATGCCATCAGCGGGGTGCCGCAGCCCACCCGCGGCGGTGGCGGCGTCACGCTGAGCGAACCCGCCGGCGCGCCCGACCTGGCCGTGGTCTGGAACAGCTTCCTGCGCGAGAGCGGCAGCTACAGCACCGCCACCTTCACCCTGCCGCAGAAGCCCGATCAGGCGCTGGAGGTGCGCTACTTCGACGCCGATCCGGCGCACGAGCGCGCTTCCAACCGCCTGGTGCTGCATCCGATCAGCGGCGAGGTGCTGCTGCACGACCGCTACGCCGATCGGCCGCTGGGCGTGCGCCTGATGGGCAGCATGCTGCCGCTGCACTCCGGCAGCTACTTCGGCGTGGTCGGCACGACCTTGATGATGATCGCCAGCCTGCTGATGCCGCTGTTCACCGTCACCGGCTGGGTGCTGTATCTGGACCGCCGCGCCAAGAAGCGGGCGGCGCGCGCCGCCCGGCCGGCGCCGACCTCGGCCGGCGCCGCCGCGCAGGATCTGCTCATCGCCTTCGCCAGCCAGACCGGTTTCGCCGAGCGGCTGGCCTGGCAGACCGCCGCTTCGCTGCAGGCGGCCGGCGTGGGCGTGACCGTGAGCCCGCTGGACAAGCTGGACGAAAGCGCGTTCTCCCGCTTCGGGAAGGCGCTGTTCGTGGTCAGCACCTTCGGCGACGGCGAGGCGCCCGACAACGCCCGCGGCTTCGCGCGGCGGATGGCGCGGGCGAAGGCGACCCTGGACGGCCTGCGTTTCGGTCTGCTGGCGCTCGGCGACCGGCAGTACACGCGCTTCTGCGGTTTCGGCCGCACCCTGGACGATTGGCTGCGGCGCTGCGGCGCCCAGCCGCTGTTCGAGCCGGTGGAGATGGACAAGGACGATCCGGCGGCGCTGCAGCGCTGGCAGCGGCATCTGGCGGAGCTGTCCGGCGCCGAGCTGCCGGCTTGGAGCGAGCCGGAATACCAGCGCTGGCGCCTGGTCGGCCGGCGCGAGCTCAACCCCGGCAGCGCCGGCGCCCCGACCTTCCTGATCGAGCTGGAAGCGCCGCAGCCGCAAAGCTGGCAGGCGGGCGATCTGGCCGAGATCGTGCCTCGGCATCCCGCCGAGCGGGTGGCGGCATTCCTTCAGGCGGCCGGGCTGGACGGCAACGCCCGGGTCGAGCGGGCCGGTAAGTCCTGGTCGCTGGGCGAGCTGCTGGCGCGCAGCCAGCTGCCGGCGCCGGAGCAGGCGCGCGGCCGCTCGCCGCAGCAGCTGGCCGACACACTCGCGCCGCTGCCGTATCGGCAGTACTCGATCGCCTCGCTGCCCGGCGAGGGGCGCTTGCGGCTACTGGTCCGGCAGGTGCGCCACGACGGCGGGTACGGCCTGGGCTCGGGCTGGCTGACGGTGCACGCGCCGGAAGGCGCCGACATCGAGCTACGCCTGGTTGCCAATGCCAACTTCCGGCTCGACGGACATGCCCGCGGCCGGCCGTTGATCCTCATCGGCAACGGCACCGGCCTGGCCGGTCTGCGCGTCCACCTCAAGGCCCGCATCGACGCCGGCGAGCGCCGCAACTGGCTGCTGTTCGGCGAGCGCAACGAGCGTTGCGACTTCTACTTCGGCGAGGAGATCCGCCGCTGGCTCGCCGAGGGCAAGCTGGCGCGCCTGGATCTGGCGTTCTCGCGCGATCAGAGCGAGCGCGTGTACGTGCAGCACCGCCTGCGGCAGGCGGGCGACGAAGTCCGCGCCTGGCTGGCCGAGGGCGCGGTGGTGTGCGTGTGCGGCGACGCGCAGGGCATGGCCCCGGCGGTCCACGAGGTGCTGAAGGCGCTGATCGGCCCCGAGGCGCTGGAGCGCTTGGCGCAGGAAGGCCGCTACCGCCGCGACGTGTATTGAGGCGTGCGCAGAGGGGCCGGCTGGCGTGCCGGGAACGGGGCGTCAGCCGGCCGCGCGCTGCGCCTCGCCCAACCGTGTCGCGAGCCACGCCAGCAGCTCGCCGTAGATTTCCGTGCGGTTGATTTCGTTGAAGATCTCGTGGCGCGCTCCCGGATAGCTGCGCAGGGTGACGTCGACCACGCCAAGCGTCCGATAGCGCTGCGCCAGCTTCCGCACCCGGACGCCGCCGTTGCTGAGCATGTCCATCTCGCCCACCATCAGCAGGATCGGCAGCTGCTTGGGCACACGCTCGATTAGGCGCTCCCGGCCGTTGGCGATCACCACGTCGTAGACATCGCGCCATAGCGTCCCTGCCGGGACGAAGCCGCACAGCGGATCGGCGATGTAGGCGTTCACCACCGCTTCGTCGCGGCTGAGCCAGTCGTATTCGGTGCGCTGCCTAGGCAGCTTGCGCCGCACCAGACCCAGCGTGAGGAAGTCCAGCAGCTGGCTGCGATGCTCCGGCCCATACAGGCGCGCGAGCAGGTTGGCCAGCCAGCGGCCGAGGCGCGGCATCGGGTCTGGCCGGAAGTCGGTGGCCGACAGCACCAGCGCGTTCAGCTCAGCGCCGTGGTCGATGGCGTAGCGCTGCGCCAGCAGCGAGCCCATGCTGTGGCCGAGCAGGGCGTGCGGGAGCGCGCCGTGGCGCTCGCGGATCAGTTGGCGAATCCAGCGGATGTCGTCGAGCAGCAGCTCGGCTCCGCCCCGGGCGGCGACGAAGCCGAGGCGGCCGGCCTCGGCGGCGAGCGGCCCATGGCCGCGGTGGTCGTGCGCATAGACGGCGTAGCCCGCCTCGGCCAGCGTCCGGCCCAGGTCGTGATAGCGGCCGCTGTGCTCGCCGATGCCGTGTAGGATCTGTACGCTGGCAATCGGCGCGGCCGGCAGCCAGGTGCGCAGCAGCAGGCGCTGTCCGTCGCGCGCCGTGATTTCGGTGCGAGTTACTTCCATGGCGTGTTCCAAGTCGACGGCTTAACCATATCAGGCCGAAGCGATGTCGCGCCCAGCGGGCGCCTCTGGAACCTCCCATCGGCGTGGTTCCGTGACCGTCGCTGTCCGTAGCTGACGGGCGACAGGGTCGCCAATTGACGACAGTGTGACAGGCCTCACACGGGCCGGCCCCGATCTGTGACTATCCCGACAAACCCTTCCCAGGCCGCTGCCTAGACTGGTCTTCGTGTTGCAACCGGGCCCTCAGGCCCGGCCAGACCTGGGGAGGCCGAGCCCGCCATGGCACATGGAAAATTCCACCCTCATTGGCTGGGCGTGATCGTCGGTTCGCTGGCGATCTCCGCCTCGTCGGCCGAGCGCGCCGCGGGCGCGCCGGATGGGAACCGTGTCGGCCGTGCGTATCGCGGCCGGCCTGACGCTGATCGACGACGGCTCGGGTGTTCGCGCCCGGCCTTCGTCCGCGGGTCGGCGAGGCCTCCGGCGGCCAACCGCTAGGCAATGACTCCCGAGCCTTTTCTTACCGGCGGTTCGGCCGCCGGCAGGGGGTTTTTGCGCGCTGCCCGTCCTCGCTGCGGGGACGCCCAGGGGGCGGTGGTGAGCCGCCGGCCGTCGATCAGCGCGGGGGCGCGCTTCCTACTGCGGGCACTGGCGCTCGCGCCGGCGCTGGTCCTGGTCGCGCCGGCGGCCGCCGAGCCGTGGCGGTTGACCGGCAGCAACGTCCTGCGCCTGGACTCCTTCCAGGTGCGCGGCGACGAGGAGCGCAGCCCCTATCCGCACGAGGGGGTGTTCTTAGTCAACGATCTGAACCTGAGTTTGAGCGGCGACACCGCGCCCGGGCAATCCTGGCGGGTCGACGTCGGCGGCACCTTCACCGACTCGCCCTATCGCAGCCGCTTCGACGGCTTCGTGCCGGAGTGGCTGTACATCAGCCACGAGAATCGCACCGCCGCGTTGCCGTTTCGCCTGGAGCTGGGCGATCAGGAAGTGGCCTTGTCGCCGCTGACCATGCAGCGCTACCTCAAGGCCGGACGCATCACCCTGCATCCCCAAGCCGGCCGCGACGGTCGCCGCTACCACCTGACCGCCTTCGTCGGCGCCGATCAGTCGAGTTGGCGCGACTTCGACGCCGACGAGAATCTTTATCAAGGGCTGGGCGTGGCGATGCAGGACAGCGCGCTCGGCGACTATGGCTTCAACGTCGTGCGCAACAGCCGCGACAACGGCAGCCAGTGGGTGGCTAGCGCCACCGGCTTCAAGGGCTTCACGCTCGGGGCGCAGCGGCTGGAGCTGAGCGGCGAGCTGGCCTACCTGCAAGGGGAGCAGGAGCGCCGCGGCCGCCAGCAGCGCTTGCACGGGCACGGGCTGAATCTGCAGCTGGACGGCCGCCACCAGGGGCGGCCGCTGGACTATCGCCTGCGCTTCGATCGCTACAGTCGCGATTTCCGCCCGCACGGCGGCAGCGTGCCGGCCGATAGCCGCTCGATGGCCGCCGAGGCGGGGTGGAAATACGCCTCGGGCGCGGAGCTGCGCGGCCGCGTGCAGCGCATTGAGGAGCGTGTCTCCACCGACAATTCGGTGCGCACCGACGGCGCTTCGGTGCAAATCGCCGGGCCGCTTCGCAAGCTGCGGCCGCAGGCCAGCGGCCGGGCGGAGCTGCAGGTGCAGCGGCGCAGGAACGCGCGCGGTACGGTCCAGGCCCGTTCGATCGCTATGCAGGCCGGGGTGGGCGTGGAGCACGGGCCGCGCCATCGCACCGACGTGGACGTCGCCCTCGCCCGGGTCGAGAACCACGGCGGTCATGGCGACCGTACCAGCAAACGCATCGCCGTCCGTCACCAGGCCAAGGTGTCGGTCAAGGGGTTGGATCTGAGCCTGTCGCCGAGTGTCGTCTACGAGGAGGCGCGCGGTCCGCGCGGTCGCGCCACCGTCGGGCCAGGGCTGGCGCTGGAGGCGGGCAACGACAGGCATCGGCTGCGCCTGCAGCTCGGCCGCGGCGCGTTCGAGGCCGAGGACGCCAGCCGCAGTGCCGACCATGAGCGCGTGTCGCTGGGCTACGAGTACCGGCGCGGCCAGCATCGTGTCGGTGTGGAGATCGAGCGCAGCCTGCGCGATCCGGCCGAGGGCGAGTCCAGCGACGCTGTCCGCGCCGGCGTGTACTGGCGCTACGACTTCGACCGGACCTTCGGTGACTGAGACAGATGGTCGAATCGTCGCAACAGGCTGTAAGCTTTCAAGGCAGGGCCTGATCCCAGGGGCTCGGAGCGAACCAGGAAGGCGGGAAACGACAACGGAGGGACGCGGTGGACGATGCCGTCGCTTCGGTCATGCATGAGTGTCTGCGCGAGGATTTCGACGCCGCTCGGCGGGAGCTGCGCCGCCTCACGCCCGAAGAGCTGAAACGGCTGCGGCGCGCGGCCATGGCCCTGCAGAACCTGGCTACGGCCCGTCTGTACATGCTGGCGCAGCAGGCCGGCCGTCGCACCGCCACGCGAGATTTCGAGAGCGCGAGTTCGGCAAACCGTGAAGCAGTTCAGGCCGCGGCCGACGGCAGTCAGGCTATCGTTCAGGCACGCGGTCGGTAGGGACGGCTAAGCCGCCTAAGCGCAAAACCAACGAACCTGCCGATCTTGATTAAGGGTACCGTGGCGACACGGTACCCTTTATTTTTTCCACCCCCGCGACACGCGCCCGGGCGAGCCATCGCCCCGCGGCGCGCCTGGCGTCAGGCCAGCGCCGGCAGCCCCCAGCGCCGCGCTTGCTCGCCGTCGGGCAGCTGCCAGATTGCCCGGTGCAGCGCCTGCAGAGCGGCCGGGTCGGCCAGCAGTTCCTTCTTCTCCTGATCGGACAAGGCGTCGGGACCGTCGCGCAGGGCGCGCTCCTTCAGCTCTAGGCGGCGCTGGGCAATGCTTTCCAGCTGCCGCCGCGGGGCGCGGATCTGCGCTAGGTGGATGCGGTGGATGCGCGGATCGACCACGGCGCCGGTGAAGCCGGAGACGCCCAGCAGGGAATCGGCGCTGGCCTGGGCCCGAAGCTCGTCCAGCCGCCGCAGCTGCGCCGGGCGCTCCACCTCCTCGGGCGTGATGAACAGCCCCAGCCGGCGGGCGGCGCGGCCGATGTCGGGGCGGCTCGACCACACCGACAGCGGCACCGCCACCACCAGCGAGATCAGGATCGGGCTCAACCACCAGAAGAAGCCGGGGTTGACCACGTACACCACCGCGCCCCAGATCAGCGCCAGCAGCGAGCCGCCGCCGTGGAAGCGCAGCGCGTCGCCCCAGGTGGTGGCCTCGTCGGAGCGGTTCTGCGAGCCCCAGCCGATCTGCCCGCCCAGCAGGGTGACGAACACGAATTTGCTGTGGAACAGCATGCGCACCGGCGCCATGAAGGTGGAGAACACCACCTCGGCCAGCACGCTGCAAATCAGCTTCGGCAGGCCGCCGAACTCGTGGGTCTTGCCCTTGAGATACACCAGCGCCACCGAGAACACCTTGGGCAGGAACAGGATGATGGCGGTGGACACCATCAGCGTGACCGCCCACTGCGGATACCACACCGGCCAGTTCGGGAACAGGCTGCGCTCGGCCGCCGGGAAGTACTCGGGCACCATCAGCGCCTCGAGCAGGGCTTCCAGGGTGGACAGGCTCAGGAACAGGAACCACAGCAGCGCCGAGGCGTAGGACATGAAGCCGTTGAGGAACAGGGCGCGATGGGCCGGGAACAGTCCGTTGGTGAACAGCAGCCGCAGGTGCTGCATGTTGCCCTGGCACCAGCGGCGGTCGCGCTTGAGCTCGTCGAGCAGCGTGGGCGGCACTTCCTCGTAGCTGCCATCCAGATCGAAGGCCAGCCACACGCCGTAGCCGGCGCGGCGGATCAGCGCCGCTTCCACGAAGTCGTGCGAGAGGATGTCGCCGCCCAGCGGCGGCTTGCCCGGCAGCCGCGGCAGGGCGCAGTGCTCCATGAACGGCTTGACCCGGATGATGGCGTTGTGGCCCCAGAACTGGGCGTCGCCGAGCTGCCAGAAGTGCAGGCCGGCGGCGAACATCGGCCCGTACAGTCGGTTGGCGAACTGCTGCACGCGGGCGATCAGGGTCTCGCGGTTCACGCAGGCCGGCGCGGTCTGCAGGATGCCGACGTCGCGGCGGCGCTCCATCAGCTGCACCATGCGCACCAGCGTCGGTCCGCTCATGATGCTGTCGGCGTCGAACACCACCATGTAGCGGTAGTCCCGGCCGAAGCGACGGCACCAGTCGGCGACGTTGCCGCTCTTGCGCTTGAGGTTGACCCGGCGGCGGCGGTAGTAGATGTGCGGATAGCCCAGCTCCTCGCGCAGTCGCGCCCAGGCGGTCTCCTCCTCGACCCAGCGGTCCGGATTGCCGCTGTCGCTGAGCACGAAGAAGGCGAAGCGCTCCAGCTGGCCCGTTTCCTTGAGCGATTCGTAGGTCACCCGGATGCGGGCGAACACCTCGCCGACGTCCTCGTTGCAGACCGGGATGAGGATGGCGGTGCGCGCCTTCGGCCCGAGCGGCGTGTCGTCGTGCTCGCGGGCGCGGGTGATGGCGAAGCGGTCGACCTTCCGCACCAGCGTGTAGAAGCCCAGCATCGCCGTCCAGAAGCCGATCGAGATCCAGGCGAACAGCGCGGCGAACACCACCACGATCAGGAACTCGAGGACGGTGGCGCCCTTGTGCGGCAGGATGGCCGCCATGTAGCCGCTGGCGATGAAGGTGGGAACGACGATCAGCAGCAGGAACAGGCTGCGCCGCCAAGCGGCCATCTTCAGCCAGGGCTCGTGCTTGAACTCGCTGCGGCGCATCGCTCGACCCTTAATGCAGTGTCTGGAACAGGACGCCGCCGCCGATGGCGATCATGATCACTAGCAGGCGCTGGCGCCGGACGGTGCCGGTGAGCAGGCGCATGGTTCCCACCACCATCGGCCACAGCAGCTCGCGCGAGAAGAAGTGCAGCGGGCTGCGATTGAGCGGCTCGGGCACCATGGCGCCGCGCCGCATCTCCGGCATGCTCGGCACGGCGTTCGCCACTACCGGTTCGCGCGCCGCCAGCAGCGCGTGCAGCGCCTCCATCGCCGCCGCCAGCGGTTCCGCCGGCCGCGCGGCATGGGCCTGCCGCAGCGCCGCCGCGGTCAGCGCCTCGACCTCGGACGCGGGCAATCGCAGCGCCTGCAGGTACAGGCGCAGCCGCGCCTGGGCCGCGGCCCACTTGGGGTCGGTCAGGTCGATGTCGGAGGGGGCCGATGCGGCCTCCGCAAGCGCACGCATGGTGGCTCCTTAAGGTTGGAGTTGAGCCGGGACGGTATACGTCCAGGTTTCCGTGAGCACGTCGCCGCCGTTTTTCAAGTAGGCACGCAGCTCGATAGGGGGTGAGTCGGCGTTCTCCAGCACCCGGGTCAGCGCGCCGCCTTGCTTCTCGTTCTGGATCTTGAACACCAGACGCCAGGCACCGGTGACCGGGTTCTTGAATACCTGCTGCTCCAGCAGCGTGGCGCCGGAGCCGACCTCCACAACCGCTTCGACCGGCGTCGACGCCGGTAGTTCGGCCAGCGCCGCGTTGCGGAACTCAATGATGAACTTGCGCCACTTGTCGCTGCTGCCGGTGGTGGTGTTGAAGCTGCCGCTGTAGGTGCCGACCACCTGGCCGCCCGGGCCGAGCTTGCCGTCGGCCACCCGCCACGACAGCCGGTAGGCGTAGGCGAGCGGCTTGCCCGGCTCGACCGGATCGTGCGGTACCCAGAACGCGACGATGTTGTCGTGCATCTCGTTCGGGGTGGGGATCTGGATCAGCTCGACGCTGCCCGCGCCCCAGTCGCCCTTGGGTTCGATCCAGGCGCTGGGGCGCAGGTCGTAGCGCGCTTCCAGATCCAGGTAATGATCGAAGTTGGTGTCCCGCTGCAGCAGACCGAAACCGCGCAGGCTGTCGGCGCGGAAGGCGTTGATGCTCAGCCGCCGCGGATTGGTCAGCGGCCGCCACAGCCACTCGCCGTGGGCGGTGTGCAGCAGCAGACCGTCGGAGTCGTGCACTTCGGGCCGGAAGTCGTCGACCGGGCGCTGGCCGCGGGTCTCGCCGTAGAAGAACATGCTGGTGAGAGGCGCCACGCCCAGCTTGGTCACCGGTTTGCGCGGGAACAGCATGGCGTCGACGTCCATGGCCGTTTCGTCGCCGGGCGTGATGACGAACTTGTAGGCGCCGGCGATGCTGGGCGAGTCCAGCAGGGCGTAGACGGTGAGGGTGGTGGCGTTGGGCTTGGGCTTGACCAGCCAGAACTCGCGGAACCACGGGAATTCCTCGCCCTTGGGCTCGGCGGTGTCCACCGCCAGGCCGCGCGCCGACAGGCCGTAGACGTGCGGCTTGCCGACCGCCCGGAAGTAGCTGGCGCCAAGGAATACCGCAACTTCGTCACGGTAATCCGGAGTTTTCAGCGGATAGTGTACGCGCAAGCCGGCGAAGCCGAGTTTGGGCGGGATCTTGTCTTGGAAATCGTTCTTGCCGTAATCGAACAGCTGCGGGCTGAACTCCAGCGGTCGGATCTCGCCGGCGTCGACCTCGTGGATGACGACCGCCCGGTCGTAGTACAGCCCGGTGTGAAAGAACTGGATCTCGAACGGCAGATTCTCGCTGCGCCACAGCGACTCGGCCGGCTTGAAGCGGATGTCGCGCCACTGGTCGTAGCGGATCTCGCGCAGCCACTGCGGCACCTGCTCGGGAGGCACGTAGGGGGCGGCGGCCAGCGCCCGCGCCCGGGCGGTGACCTCCTCGAAGCCGAATCCCGCCGCGCCCGCCGCGCCCGACAGCAGCAACGTCCCCAACAGCGTCAGCAGTATGCGTCGGCAGCCGGCGGGCAATGGACAGGTTCGAGGCATCGAGCGTTCTCCGTACGCGGTCGCGCACCGCACCGATCGGCCGTGAATCGGGGTGTTCAACCGTCAGCTGGAGTAGGGGAGTGTGAGGAAATCGGTCGCGATCATGGTGATCGAGGAAGGCCGCGGTTCGCTGTCATGAACGCGCCACACACAGCCCTTCCAGCGCGCAAACTTTAGCGTGCCCTTGAAGCGCTGAGTAGTCCTTGCCCGGCTATTTAGTGTCGTTGTAAAGCGACAGGGGGTCAGGCGTGCGCGGCGGTGATCGGTCCGAGTTCCGCCGCCTCCTGCAGCTCCAGGGCACGCCGGAATTCGCTGAGATCGCGCCGCAGCCGCCTGGCCGACAGCCCGCCCAGCAGGCGGCAGGCGAGCAGCGTCAGTGCCCCGCCCGGCGGACGGTAATACAGCTCGATCTCCAGCAGCGTGCCGCCGTCGTCGGTGGGCTTGAAGCGGACCTCGCCGCGGGCGTCCATGCGCGAGCCCGGCTCGGAGCGCCAGGCCAGCCGCTGGTTGGGGGTGTCGTGGGTGATGTGCCCGTCCCAGCTCATGCTCAGCCCCAGCGGACCGCGCGCCACCCAGTGCGAGCGGTCGTCGGTGACGCTGACCGACTTCAGATGGCGCATGAACTGCGGCAGGTTCTCGAAATTGCGCCAATAGCGGTAGACGTCCTGCGGCGGGCGGTCGACGTGCATGCGGGTCGCCAGCACGAGCTGCTCCGCGCCGAGCAGGCCCGGATCCGTTTCCTTGGCGGTGCCGGTGCGCAGCAGCCGGTACAACGGGCAGCGGCCGCTGGCGCCGCGCCATAGCAGGTAGGCGCCGGCGCCGCAAAGCGCCAGCCCGGGCGCGCCGCCGCGGTACACGCCGGCGCCCAGCGCCACGCCGCCGCCGAGCAACGACAACCAGCGCTCGCCGCGGCCGACGTTGCGGCCGCGCTGAACGGCCGGCACGGTGTTCGCATTCTGTTGGGCCAGGAGCGTCATCGTTCGCGTCCTCGTGGATTGGGATAGGTTGTGGGGCGTCACGCTGCCGGAGCCGTATCCGCCCATCGAGGTGTGGGTCGCGGCATGGAATTCAAACGGCGGCCGGCGATGGCGCGGCGTTCAAGCGGCGCCGGCTGGGGCGTATAGTGTTCCCAACGGGGTCGTCGACAACGGCCCCGACCGCAGCGTCACAACACAAGGAGATCCTTATGGAAGAGGTGGTGGTAGTCGCGGCCGGCCGCAGTCCGGTCGGTACGTTCCTCGGCGGGCTGTCCAGTCTGAGCGCCGCCGAGCTGGGGGCGCAGGTCATCAAGGGCGTGCTGGAGCGGGCGGGCATCTCGCCCGAGGATGTCGACGAGGTGATCCTCGGCCAAGTGTTGACGGCCGCGGCCGGCATGAATCCGGCGCGCCAGGCCACGCTGCTGGCCGGGCTGCCGCAGCGGGTGCCGGCCATGACCATCAATCAGGTGTGCGGCTCGGGCTTGCGCTCGGTGAGTCTGGGGGCGCAGGCCATTCGCTGCGGCGACGCCCGCTGCGTGGTGGTCGGCGGCCAGGAGAGCATGAGTCTCGCGCCGCACGCGCTGCCGCGCTCGCGCACCGGCCAGCGCATGGGGCCCTGGCAGCTCGAGGACACGATGATCAAGGACGGGCTGTGGGACGCCTTCCACAACTACCACATGGGCAACACGGCCGAGAACATCGTCAAGAAGTTCGGCTTCAGCCGCGAGGAGCAGGATCGGTTCGCGCTCGCCTCGCAGCAGAAGGCAGCCAAGGCCATCGCCGAGGGACGCTTCAAGGACGAGATCGTGCCGATCCGCATTCCGCAGCGCAAAGGCGACCCGATCGTGGTCGATCGCGACGAGAACCCGCGCCCCGATATCAGCCTCGAGAAGCTGGCGCGGCTGGCGCCGGCCTTCGACAAGGAAGGCACGGTGACCGCCGGCAACGCCTCCAGCATCAACGACGGCGCCGCCATCCTGGTGCTGATGTCGGCGGCCATGGCGCGCGAGAAGGGCCTGAAGCCGCTGGCCCGGATCAAGGCCTTCGCCACGGCTGGCGTCGATCCCGCCATCATGGGCACCGGCCCCATCCCCGCCGTGCGCAAGTGCCTGGAGCGGGCGGGCTGGCGCATCGACGAGCTGGATCTGATTGAGGCCAACGAAGCGTTCGCCGCCCAGGCGATGTCGGTGGACCGCGAACTGGGCTGGGATACCGCCAAGGTCAACGTCAACGGCGGCGCGATCGCCCTCGGCCATCCGATCGGCGCCTCCGGGGCGCGCATCCTGGTCACCCTGATCCACGAAATGGCGCGCCGGCAAGCGCGCAAGGGCATCGCCACCCTGTGCGTCGGCGGCGGCATGGGGGTTGCGCTGGCGGTGGAGCGGCCCGACTAAAGAGCGGGTCCGTCGCAGCCGCGGCGGCGCGCTCACGGCGGCGGCCATGGCCGCCGTCGGTCTTTGAGTCGGTTTACCCAGCCAAGGAGGGATACCCATGCGAGTGAGCGAAGCCATGACGCGCCATTGCGAGGCGGTGGGGATGAACGAGAGCATCCGGGCCGCCGCGCAGCGGATGCGCGAGAAGGACATCGGCGCTCTGTTCGTCAGCGACGACAAGGGTGGGATCTCCGGCATCATCACCGACCGGGACATCGCGGTGCGCGCGGTGGCCGATGGCGCCGACGCCAATGCCCAGGTCGGCCGTTACATGACCAAGGACGTAATCTCCTGTTTCGAGGACGACGATCTGGAGGATGCGATCAGAACCATGGAGGACCAGCGCATTCGCCGTCTCATGGTGTGCGATCGCAATAAGCGGCCGGTGGGCATGCTCTCCCAGGCCGACATCGCGCGGGTGCTGGGGCGGCGCGCGCGTCTGGCCGGGGAGGTGCTGCACGAGATTTCGCAACCTGGCGGGCCGCATAGCCAGTCCGCGCATCACTGACGGCGTTCGCAGCGCTCCTCATCGGTTCGCGGCCCGGCGTTTTATACTGCGCGGCTTATAGTGGTCGGCGACGACGGAGGAGCGATGCACTGCTCGATATACAAGGGCCGCCGGGCCCCGGATACCTATCTGTTCCTGCCGGTGCGGGATGACTTCTCCGGGGTGCCGGCGGCGGTGCTGGCCGCGCTCGGCCAGACCGAGCACGTCATGGATCTGGTGCTGACGCCGGAGCGGCGCTTGGCGCGCGCCGACGCCTATACCGTGATGCGCACCATGCTGCTCAAGGGCTGCTATGTGCAGCTGCCGCCCAAGGAGGAATTGCTGCAAGTGCGAGGCTGAAGGCCGCGCGTCCGGCACCGCCGGTTGCGCGGTGGCTCGATGTAACCGTTCACCCCAAGGGGGGACAGCCGGTGAATCTGTCGTCGGATCTTTTGCCTAAGGCTTGGTTGCTGACGGCGGGGCTGATTTATCTAGCACTGTGGCTGTGGGCGGCGCTCGGTGCCGACTGGCGCGGTCTGCAGCGTTCCAGCTACCGCCAGCACCTGCTGTTCGGCGGGGCGTTGGCGGTGCTTTGCCTGTGGTATCTCCGCGCCGGCGTCTCGCCGGGGCTGGGCATCCATCTGCTGGGCATGACCGCCCTGACCCTGATGCTGGGCTGGCGGCTGGCGCTGGTGGCGTCGGTCGTGCCGCTGATCGGCATGGTGGTGCTGGGGCGGGAGCCGTGGTCGGCGGCGGCGGTCAGCGCGCTGCTGCTGGCGGCGGTGCCGGTCGGCGTCACTCACCTGGTCTGGCGGGTGACCGAGCGCTGGATGCCGTCCAATCTGTTCGCCTACCTGTTCGTCTGCGCTTTCTTCGGCGGCGTGCTGTCGGCGGCGCTGGCGCGCCTGCTGGTGGTCGGGCTGCTGGTGGTCAGCGGCAGCTACGACGGCGAGCAGCTGCAGCGTGAGTATCTGCTGTTGCTGCCGCTGACCCTGCTGCCCGAGGGCATGCTCAACGGCATGCTGGTGTCGGTGATGGCGGTGTACCGGCCGGATTGGCTGGCGACCTTCGACGCCAAGCGCTACCTGCGGCATTGACGCGCTCGCGCGCTAGGCGCGGGTGCGGAAGCGCGTCAGCTGCACCGCCAGCTCCTCCGCCGATTGGGCGATGCGCTGCGCTGCCGTTTGCATGTTCCGCGCGCCGGTCGCGGACTGCTCGGCGAGATGGCGGGTGTCCTCGATATTGCGGTTGATGTCCTCGGCGACCGCGCTCTGTTCCTCGGCGGCACTGGCGATCTGCGCGTTCTGGTCGGCGATGCTCTCCACCGCGCCGCTCACGGCGCTGAGCGTCACCAGCGTCTCCTGGCTCTGGCGCACCACGCGCTGGGCGTCCTCGTGACTGGCCTGCATGGCCTCCGCCGCTTCGTGCGCCGAGCTCTGCAGGCGTTCGATGATGGCCTGGATCTCCTTGGTCGATTGCTGAGTGCGGCTGGCGAGGCTGCGCACCTCGTCGGCCACCACGGCGAAGCCGCGGCCCTGCTCGCCGGCGCGCGCCGCCTCGATGGCGGCGTTGAGCGCCAGCAGGTTGGTCTGCTCGGCCACGCCTTGGATCACCGCCAGTACCGCGCCGATCTCGTGGCTGTGCGCTTCGAGCTGGCGAATGACCTGATAGGCGTGGCCGACCTGCTCCGAGAGCTGCTCGATCGCCAGCGCGGTCTGCTGCACGGTCGCCTGGCCGTTGCGGGCCTGGGCGTCCGCGTCCTCGGTGGCGCGGGCGGCTTGGCTGGTGCTGCGGGCCACTTCTTGAATGGTGGCGGCCATCTCGTTGATGGCGACCGCCACCTGATCGGTGCCGGCGCGCTGAGTCTCCACGGTCTGGCCGAGCCGGGCGGTGCTTTCCTGGATCGCGCCCGCGTCCTCGCGTACCCGCGCGGCGGTGACGGTGCACTGCCGAACCAGCTGCTCCAGCTTTTCGACGAAGCGGTTGAAGCTCTCCGCCAGTTGGCCGAACTCGTCGCGCGAGGTGACCTCCAGCCGCGCGGTCAGATCGCCGTTGCCGTCCGAGATCTCGCGCATGCGGGTAATGATCCGGTTCAGAGAGCCGGTGACCAGCAGCGGCAGGATCACGGTGAGCGCCGCGCCAATGGCCAGGCCGGCGATGGTAAGGCCGGTCAGCGTCCACACGGCGCTACGGGTGGTGCGCTCGACCTGGGCGCTGAGCGCCGCGTTGTGGTTGCTGGTGTACTCGCTGAGTTCGTCGACCACCGCGCGCATGCGCGCGAACTGCTCGCTGGCGGCTCCCAGGCTCAGGGCGCGCGCTTCCTCCAGCCGGTCTTGGGCGCGCAGCGCCGCGACCCGGGCCGAGGTCTCGGCCCAGCTCTGGCGCAGCTGCTCGTGCTGCCGCAAGCGCTGCTCGACCTCGGGGGCGTCCATCAGGGCGCCGAAACGGGCCAGCCGCTGCGCGGCCTGTTCGATGTTCTCCTTACGCTCGCGCTCCAGCGCTCTCAGCTGCTCGCTCGACAGGTCGTCCAGCAGCATGGTGCGTTCCGCGACCAGCGCCTGGTGGTAATCGCGATCGGCCTGCAGCAGCACGTCGATGGCGGGAAGATGGCGCAGGCCGATGTCGTCGCTGACGGCCGCCAGCCGTTTGACGTTGCTCAGGCCGACGGCGGACGCCACGAGCAGGATCAGACATACGCCGAACACGGAGAGCGTGAGCTTGGTGCGAAAGGTCATGGCTATGGGCATGGGTGATAGGCCTGAGGGGTGGGAGGGCGCCCAAAAGCGGTCGCCCGGCGCCTTAACAATATCGGCAGCGCCGAGCGGATACTTAACCTGATTTTTGTGACTCTTTGATTTGATCAATGGCTCGGCGGACGGCGGAAGGGCCTCGCCGCCCGCCGAGCCAGCGGCTACTGGGCGGGAGGCGTCGTGGGCTCGGTGCCGGTGCCGTTCTGCGCGGCGATCAGCTGGCAAGCCTCGGCGCTGGCGGGCAGCACGCCGATCTGGCCGCGGATCTCGCCCTCCGGGGAATCGCCGGGGCCGGAGTTGACCGGCTCTTCGCCGTCGTTGGTGTGGACGTTGACGTAGATCGCGCCGCCGCGCAGCAGCTCGATCAGCACCTCAATGGGGGTGCCGGCCAGCGGGCCTTCCAGGTCGGCGGCGGTGATGACGCCTTCCGACAGCACGCCCTCGACCGGGCCGCCGCCGGGTTCGGCCGGGCCGAACAAGGTGACCACGATGGGACCGTTCTCGCCGGGGCGGCCAAGGTGCAGATGCGCGGCGACCACGTTGCTGATGTCCTCGACCTCAAGCCGGTATTGGATGGCGGCACCGTCCTCGCTCAGCTGCAGCAGGATGGCACCGTCCGCCGGGGTGTCGCGCGGCGGCACCTCCTCGGCGCCGGAGATGTTGCTGGCCAGCACCGTCGGCGTATCGGGGATGTCGAGGCCGTCCTCGGTGGCCGGCGGCGCCGTGCCGGTGTCGGTGGCGGGAGGCGTGGTTTCGTCGGCCGGTGGCGTCTCGTCGGTGACTTGCGCCCAGGCGCCGACGCTGGCCGTGCCCAGCGCGAGGGCGCAGATGATCGCTAAACCCTTGCTCATCGTTCCTCCATGACCTTGCTGGTTCGATCCTTCGAGCGACGGTCGGCCGGCCGGCGGGCGGGTCGACCATGAATTGCCCCCGAGGGGACGGGTCGGCTCTATATATGGTTTTTCTAATATTCCAACAGGGGACGGTGGCGATGCGGTCGCCACCCACGGGGGCGCGGTCCGCTAGAATCCCCTGCTTTGCGGTAAGGGGGGCTCGTCATGCTCGATCCAGATCAGGCCAAAGTGGTTGCGCATGAGACCGGACCGGCGGCGGTGCTGGCGGGCGCCGGCTCGGGCAAGACCCGCTGCACCACCGAGCGGGCGGCGCGGCGGCTCACCGAGTCGGGCGTGGACAGCGAGGCGCTGGTGCTGCTGACCTTCACCAACAAGGCGGCCGCCGAGATGCGCGAGCGTTTGCGCGCGCGCCTGCCGCAGGCCGTCGCCCTGCCTTGGATCGGCACGTTCCACTCGTTCGGCAACCGCCTGCTGCGCATGTACGGCGAGCGCATCAAGGTGCCGAAGAACGCCACGCTGATGGATGCCGACGACGCCGACCGCATGCTCGAAGCCTTCCTGGCCGCGCCGTTCCAGGACAAGACCCGGCGCCAGGACGCCATGCGCCTGCGCGAGGTTATCAACGCTCACGGCCTGGACCCGACCAGCGAGGAGGATCTGCCGCAGATCGAGGCGCTGTGCGAGCGCGGCGGCTTCTCCGGGCATGCCAAGCGCGGGCTGATCGACGCCCTGCGGCGTTTCGATTACGAGAAGCGGCGGGCCGCGGTGCTGGATTTCTCGGACTTGATTCTGCTGCCGCAGCGGCTGCTCAGGAGCGACCCCGCCTTGCAGGAGCGGTTGCGGCGGCGGTTCAAGGACATCACGGTGGACGAAGCGCAGGACACCGACGGCGCCCAGTTCCGGCTGCTGAAGCTGATCGCGCCCGAGGACAATACGGTGCTGCTGGTGGGCGACGACGATCAGGCCATCTACGAGTGGCGTCACGCCCGGCCGGAGAACATGCGCGACTTCATCGAGTCGTTCGGCGCCACCATCTACCGGCTCGAGCGCAACTACCGCTCCACGCCGGCCATCGTCAACGGCGGTGCGGCGCTGGTGCGCCACAACGAGAACCGGCTGGAGAAGAATCCGTACGCGGTGCGTCCGGCGCCGAGCACCGATACGGTGCGGCTGATCGAGTACGACGACACCGACAGCATGGCCGAGGGCGTGGCGGACCGCATTCAGGCGGCCATCGCCGCCGGCGCCAGCCCCGCCCATATCGCCGTGCTCTACCGCAAGAACCGTCTGGCGCGGGCGGTGGAGACGGCCTTGCTGCGCCGGGCCATCCCCTACCGCATCAAGGCCGGCACCGACCTGCTCAGCTACGCCGAGGTGCGCATGATGCTGGCCGCCGGGCGCTTGGCCTTCAACCGCCGCGACGTGCGCGCCCTGGCGCGGCTGGCCGATCTGGTGCCGGGGCTTGGCGCCAAGGGCGTCGGCCACATGATCGCCGCCGGCGACGATCCGCTGCTGCAGACCGGCCGGCTCAGCCCGAAGGCGGCCGCCGGCGTCAAGGAGCTGGCCGACGGCCTGGCGCAGCTGTACCGGGCGGGGCCCGGTGAGCTGCTGAACTGGTGCCAGAGCGACCGGCTGTTCCGCACCTGGCTGCACGATCGTGCCAAGGCCTTCCTCAAGCAGTCGGGCAGGCCCACCGATCCGCAGGAGCTGAAACTGGCGCTGCGTCCGGCGCTGAGCCGGATGAGCGCGGTGCAGGCTGCCATGCAGAAGCGCCAGGAGAGCCTGGGCAAGCTCGCCTCGCTCGACGATCGCTGGGCGACCGCACTGGAAGTGGTGGCGGCCGGCACCGACGAGGCGGAGTCCGATCAGGCCAAGGTGACGCTGTGCACCATCCATGCCTCCAAGGGGCTGGAGTGGCCGATCGTGCATCTGTTCGGGTTTTCCGACGGGCTGATGCCCATGGCGCGCGAGCAGGTGGTCGACAACCTACCGGAGGAGCGGCGGCTGGCCTACGTGGCCTTGACCCGCGCCCAGAACCAGGTCGTGCTGCACCATGCCGACCGGATCGATCTCGGTACCGGCAACAGCGAGCGCATGGCGGTATCGCGCTTCCTCCAGGAGATCTCGGTGGGCCACCAGGTCGAGGTGATCGATCGCCGCGCCGGGGCCGGACCGGACGATCCGTCCGATGGTCAGAAGACCGCCAAGGATTGGCTGGCGCAGATGCGCAAGATGGTGGCGCGTTAGACGGCCCATCCATAGCTTCAGGCTATCGGTGCGATTGAATCGTTCAAGTGCATTGATGCCTGCCACGACTTATCATTAATGGCAGCCGTAAACCGGTCTTTTTACCCCGCCCATATTGCGGGGCCGGAACGGTCGCCGCGCCGCTTCCCTCCCTCCCTCCATTTAGCGAGCGTGGCTTCTCCTCAGGAGACCGCCGGTGGCATCCTTCCCCCCTCCGCTCCCGGCGGTCCTCCATCCTTCCCCGGTTCGCATAGCGCCAACAACGAGCATGGGTGCCGTTGTGCCCGTCCGCTATCGCCCTCATCAAGACAATGCCTATGAAAACCAGCAACCAAGATAACGCGCTTCTCGGCGCCATCATCGGTGCTCTGCCCGATCCCGTCTTCGTGGTCGACGAGCACGGACGCTACGTGGAAGTGCTCGGTGGCCGGCCCGATGCGTCCGGCGGTGGCCGCGATCTGGTGGGCCGCAGCCTGTCGGAGGTGCTGCCGCCGGACGTGGCCGAGGAGATGATGGCGACCATCCACTCCGCCCTCGACGGAGGCGGCACCCGTGTCGAGCAGTTCCGGCTTGGCGACGGCGATGAGCGGGCGCGCTGGTACGAAGTCCGCATCGCGCCGTTGCCGGCCGAGCCGGGCGAGCCGCGGCGGGTGGCTTGGCTGAGCGCCGATATCACCGAGCGCAAGCTGCTGGAGCACCAGCTGGAGGAGGCGGCGCTGATCGATCCGCTGACTCAAGTCGGCAACGAACGGCACTTCATGCGTGTCCTGGATCAGGAAATCCGCCGCCAGGGCCGCTACAAGGAACCGTTCTGCCTGCTGCTGTTGCGGGTCGACCAGCTGGAGACGGTGCAGGCCGCCTACGGTCAGGAAGCTGCCGACGGCTGCCTGCGCGAGATCGCCCGGATCATCCGCCAGGAGCTGCGCCACAGCGACGTGCCGGCCCGCACCGACGAAGCCGAGTTCGGCGTGCTGCTGCTCAACACCAGCATGAAATGGGGCTTGGAGGTGGGCGAGCGCATCCGCATCCGCATCGCCCGTATGCCGTTCGCGCTGCCGCAGCGGCTGCTGCATCTCACCGTCAGCGGCGGTATTACCGACTTCCGCACCAACGACAGTCCCGGCGCCATGCTGGCGCGGGCGGAAAAGGCGCTGTTCAAGAGCGAGGACGCCGGCCAGGACCGGATCAGCGTCGGCTGATCCGCGCGCCGGCCGCTAGTGGGTGTGGGGGCTGCTCCACCACGGCTCGCGCAGGCGGCCCCCGCAGGCGCGCACCAGCTGGGTGAGGCTGGGCGCCGGCTGCGGCCGGCCCACCAGGTAGCCCTGCACCTGGTCGCAGTCGACCCGTTGCAGATAGGCCAACTGCTCGCGGTTTTCCACGCCCTCGGCGATCACCGTCAGGCCCAGGCTGTGGCCCAGCGCGACGATGCTGCCGACCAGGGCGGCCTCGCGCTGGCCGGCGCAGACGTCGGCGACGAAGGCGCGATCCATCTTCAGCTTGTCCACCGGAAAGCGGCGCAGGTAGTTGAGGCTGGAGTAGCCGCTGCCGAAATCGTCGATCGCCAGACGGATACCGTGGTCCTTGAAGGCGCGCAGCGTGCGCAGCACCGTGTCCGGCTCGCGCATCAGCATGCTCTCGGTGAGCTCCAGCTCCAGCCCGTCGGCCGGCAGGCGGCTGTCGAACAGGGCTTCGAGCACCGTTCGCAACAGCCCGGAATCGCCAAACTGGCGCGCCGACAAGTTCACCGCCATCGGAAAATTCCAATCGAAATGCTCGCGCCAGATGCTCATCTGCGCGCAGGCGGCGGACAGTATCCAGCGGCCGATCGGCACCACCAGCCCGGTTTCCTCGGCCAGCGGCATGAACACGTCCGGCCCGAGCAGGCCGCGCTGCGGATGCTGCCAGCGCAGCAGCGCCTCGACGCCGACCACCGTGCCGTCGCGGGCGTCCCACTGCGGCTGGAAGTGCAGCACGAATTCCTCGCGGCGGATGGCACCGCGCAGCGCGCTTTCCAGGCTCAGGCGCTCGCTGGCGTGGCGATCTAGTTCCGGCTGGTAGAAGCGGAAGGTGTTCTTGCCGGCGCCCTTGGCGCGGTACATGGCGGCGTCGGCCTTCTTGAGCAGTTCGGTCTCGTCCTCGCCGTCGTTGGGGTAGACGGCGATGCCGATGCTGCAGCCGATGTAGATCTCGCGTCCGCTCAGGGTGAACGGCTGCGATAGCGTCGCCATGATCTTGTTGGCCACGGCGCCGGCGTCGGACGGCTGATCGAGATCTTCCAGAATCATCACGAACTCGTCGCCGCCCAGCCGCGCCACCGTGTCCTCCTCGCGCACGCAGTTGACCAGCTTGCGGCTCACCATCTGGAGCAGCTGGTCGCCGGCGTCGTGGCCGAGGCTGTCGTTGACGTACTTGAAGGCGTCCAGGTCCATGAACAGCAGCGCCACGCGCGAGCCGCTGCGGTGCGCCGACGCCAGGGCCTGGTGCAGGCGGTCGCGCAGCAGGCTGCGGTTGGGCAGGCCGGTGAGCGAGTCGTGGTTGGCCTGGTGCGCCAGCTCTTCCTGATAGCGGATCCGCTCCGAGACGTCGGAAACGATCTCGACGTAGTGGGTGGGTTGGCCGCGGCTGTTGCGCACCGGCGCCACCGACACCTCGATCCACAGCGGTGTGCCGTCGCGGTGGTGAGTGTGCAGCGTGACCTTGGCGTCCCGGCCTTCGGCCATGGCTTGCTCCAGCTCCAGCAGCCCCGGCTGATCGAGCTCGCGGCTGAGCAGGATACGGTCGGTGCGGCCGATCAGCTGCTGCGGCCGGTAGCCGGTGAGGCGGGCTAGCGCTTCGTTGACGAACACGATGCGGCGCCGCGGGGCGCGCGCGTCGACGATGATCACGCCATCGGCGCTGGCGGCCAGGGCCTGGCCCCACAGCCGTAGGGTGCGCTCCGCCTGTCGGTGGGCGCGTTGATCGCGGCAGGCGGTGACGAAGCCCCGGATCTGCCCTTGGCGGTCGCGGATCGGCGCCATGGTCAGGGCGATGTCGATCAGTTCGCCGCTCTTGTGCAGCGCCCGGCCCGGCAGCTGATGAATCTCCTCGCCTTGGGCGACGCGCTGGTAGAGCTCGCACAGCGTGTGCTTCAGCGCCGGCGGCGTGACCACGGCGATGGTGCGGCCGAGCACCTCCTCGGCGCGGTAGCCGAACAGCTGCTCGGCGGCCGGATTCCAGAAGGTGATGCGCGTGTCCAGGGACTGGCCGATGACCGCATCGCCGCTCGAGCGGGCGATGTTGATGAGCAGTTGCTGCTCTTCCTCGGCGTCGATGTAGTCGGTGACATCCTGGTCGATGATCACCGCGCCGCGCGGCCGCCCGTCGCCTTCCAGCGGCACCGCGGACTGGCGCAGGAACCGCCAGCGGCCGTCGGCGCCGCGGGTCTTGATCAGCCGGTCGCGCACCGCCTCGCCGCGGGCGAGCGCGCGGCGCACCGGCCATTCCTCGGCGGCGATCGCTGTATCCGTTTCCGGCCACCAGCCCTTCAGGCGGACGCTGCAGTCCTCGGCCCGGCGCAGCTGCTCCCCGCCCCAGAGACGCAGCGCCGTCCGATTGCCCCAAAGTAGCCGCCCCTCGGCGTCGGCGAGCCATACGCCTATCGGCAGCTCATCCAGCACCGGGGCGAGCGTGGTCAGCTGATACAGACAGTCGTGTTCGCTCACCAATACCCGATTAGCCCCCGTATCGTCTCGAACCGGGGCTTGCGCTGCGCCCCGCCATCCATCATGGGGGCGGGTGGAGCGCACCTCTAGCGAAATGGTAGCGATGCCAACTATCATTGGCCGCACGATGGCCCTTCCGGGGGCGGCTCCGACGCGACGTCGGATCGTCCCCGGTCTGCAAGGAAGCATTAGAAGCGCCGTGTCCCTCAGTATCGGGTCCATTCAGTTTTCGCCGCTCGTGCTGCCCTATGTCGCCGCCGTCGCGGTCATGGTGGCGCTCGCCGTCGGCGTGGCGATCCGGGAGTGGAGCGCGCCGGTGGGGCGGGTCTACCTGCTGTACGCCATCGGCCCGATCGCCTGGATGGCTTGGTCCGGCTCCACCTACGTCGTCACCGATCCGCACCTGGCGGAATCCCTGTGCGGCATCACCCTGGCGCTGATCACGCTGTCCACGCCGGCGCTGTACCAGTTCGCCATCCTCGCCGGCGAGCGGCCGTCGCGGGCGCGCAGCAAGGTGCGATTGGCCTGGGCCGTGGCCATCCTGTTCGCCGTGGCGCAGTTCAACATGCCGCTCCTGGTCGATGGCATCCACCGCTTTGGCTGGGGCGTCACCGGCCGCGGTTCGCGCTGGCTGCTGTTGCTGATCGGTTACCACCTGCTGCTGGTGGCGCTATGCCTGGGCAACTTCTGGCGGGCCTGGCGCAATCCGACGGCGCTGTGCGCCTATCGCAGCCGCAACCGTCTGCTGTTCTTCGGGCTGTGCCTGAGCCTAGTGTCGGTGATCGACGTCCTGCCGGGCTTCGGCGTGCCGATACCGCCGGTCGGCGGGTTCTTCATCGTGGCTTTCTTCGGCGTGATCAGCTACGTGGCCTGGCGCTACCGTTTGGCGGAGATCACGCCCGAGGTGGCCGCCGCCCAGGTGCTGACCACCATGTCCGATGCCTTGCTCGTGGTCGATTCGGACGAAGTGGTGCGGCTGGCCAATCCGGCGGCGCAGCGCCTGTTCGGCGACGACGATCCGGTCGGCCGGCCGCTGGCGCGCGTGCTGCTCGACAGCGGCGTGCTGAGCGAGGTCCGGCGCCGTCTCAACGGCCAGAGTCCCAGTCCGGCCCAGCTGGACTACGTCGACCGCAACGGTCAGCGGCGCGTGCTGTGCCTGTCGGTGGCGCCGCTGCGGCCGCACCAGCGCGGCGGGCATATCTGCGTGTTCAACGACATCACCGCGCTGCGCCAGGCCGAGAACGAGCGCGAACGGCTCAGCCGCAGCCTGGAAACCACCCTGAACGAGCTGGCGGCGGCGAACTGGCGGCTGCAGCGCAAGCAGGAGCGCGACGCGGTGACCGGTCTCTACAACCGCCGGCATCTGGAAGAGGCGCTGGATCGGATGTGGCTCGGGGCGCAGCGCCGCCGGGAGTGGTTGGCGCTGCTGATGGTGGATATCGATCAGTTCCGCGCCTTCAACGAGACCTACGGCGCGGTGCGCGGCGATGAGCTGTTGCGCCGGATGGGCGCGGTGCTGCAGGAGGCGGCCCATTTTCCCGGCAATCTCACCGCCCGGATCGGCAGCGATGAGTTCGTGCTGGTGCTGCCGGGTACCGACGTGGCCGGCGCGGTGCGGGTGGCCGAGCGCGTTCAGCGCCTGGTGGAGCTGAGCGTCGGCCAGGAGGACGATACCGGCCGTTGGACGGTCTGTATCGGTATCGCCGCCGCCATGCCGGCCGGCGACGACGCCGGCACGCCGCAGACCCTGCTGCGCGCCGCCGACACCGCGCTGCTCGAAGCCAAGCGGCACGGGACGTCGCGCATCTGCGTGGCTAACGCGCCCAGCCCCGCTTGATCCGGGCTTACAGCGGGCCCGACCAAATCCGAATTCGCCCCACCCAGATCGCTTCCGGCTCCACCCGGGCCAGTTCGCGTTCGTCCTGGTACAGGCGATCGACCCGCAGTTTCGATGGGCGGTCGGTCAGCTCCTCGGAGACGATGCGGTCGACGAAGCGCAGTCCGGTGGCCGCGTCGGGGCGTTTGGGGATGGGGCGGATCCAGGTGCCGGCGATGCCGAGCAGGCCGCGCTCCAGCGGTCCGCAGCGGCGGTGGAAGGACTCGCGCGAGCGGTACAGGCCGATCTGGCCGGCGGTCACCGCCAGCACATAACCGGACCGCAGCCGGAAGAAATCGACCGCGCCGTGGTAGAGCGAATGCTCGTGCCACAACTCGGTGATATGGAAAGTCCGCTCGGCTTTCAGTTCCCGCACTTGCACCACCGCCATCCCTGCATCCTCGATACGGGTGTCGTCCTGCCGTCCACACCTTAAGAGCCTAGTCCATCGGCTCGGATGCGTTGGGGGTGCGAGGTCGCCCGCGCGCCGTCGACGTTGTCGGCGTGCGCCGCCTCGACTACCCTCGCCCGTACCCCATGTTTTATAGAGCTTCCGCCAAGCTTTCGGCGTTCGGCGCCGACCGCCGGCGGATCTTCGGTCCGAACCGCAGTCGAGTAGCTCCACGTGCGACCCAGCTCCATCGCCGCCGATGCCGCCGACCGCCGCCCCAGCTGGGCGGTGATCAAGAGTCTCTGGCCCTATCTGCAGGAGTTCCGCGGCCGCGCGCTGCTGGCGCTGCTGTTCCTGGCGCTGGCCAAGATCGCCACGGTGCTGGTGCCGGTGGCGCTGAAGTACATCGTGGACGCGCTGGACACCCAGGAGGCGGTGGTGGCGGTGCCGCTGGCGCTGCTGTTCGGCTACGGCTTGCTGCGGTTCGCCTCGGTGTTCTTCGGCGAGCTGCGCGACGCGGTATTCGCGCGCGTGGCGGAACGGGCCATGCGGCGGGCGGGGCTGAGCGTGTTTCGCCATCTGCACCAGCTGGAGCTGGACTTCCACCTGGCGCGCCGCACCGGCGGGCTGTCGCGCGACATCGAGCGCGGCACCAACGGCATCAGCTTCCTGCTGCGCTTCATGCTGTTCAACATCATTCCCACCGTGCTGGAGATCGCGCTGGTGGCGCTGATTCTGTTCAGCGTCTTCAGCGTCCGCTACGTGCTGGTGGTGCTGGCGTCGGTGGCGCTTTACTGCCTGTTTTCGGTGCTGGTGACCGAATGGCGCACCCAGCACGTGCGCGAGTCCAACGAGGCCGACTCGCGCTCCAACACTCGCGCCATCGACAGCTTGCTCAATTACGAGACGGTCAAGTATTTCAACAACGAGGACTACGAGGCGGAGCAGTACGACCGGGCGCTGGAGCGTTGGGAGGCGGCGCGGCTGAAGACCCGCCTGAGCCTGGCGCTGCTCAACTCCGGTCAGGCGCTGATCATCGCCGCTGCGGTGACGGTGATGATGATCATGGCCGCTTACCAGGTGGCGGCGCGGGAGCTGAGCCTGGGCGATCTGGTGATGATCAACGCCTACATGATCCAGCTGTTCATCCCGCTGAATTTCCTGGGCTTCGTCTACCGCGAGATCCGCCAGGCGCTGACCGACATCGAGCGGATGTTCGAGCTGTTGCGGCAGCCGGCCAGGATCGTCGACCGCCCGGGCGCGCCGGCGCTGGAGCCGGGCGGCGGGGCGATACGTTTCGAGAACGTCTCCTTCGCCTACCGCCCGGATCGGCCGATCCTCAAGAACGTCAGCTTCGAGATCCCGGCCGGGCACAAGGTGGCCATCGTCGGCACCAGCGGCGCCGGCAAGTCCACCCTGGCGCGGCTGCTGTTCCGCTTCTACGACGTCGACGCCGGGCGCATCCTCATCAACGGCCAGGACATCCGCGACGTCACCCAGGCGAGCCTGCGCGCCGCCATCGGCGTGGTGCCGCAGGACACCGTGCTGTTCAACGACACCATCTACTACAACATCGCCTACGGCCGGCCGTCGGCCAGCCGCGAGGAGGTGGAGCGGGCGGCGCGGCTGGCCCATCTGGACGGCTTCATCGCCCAGCTGCCCGAGGGCTACGAAACGCGGGTCGGCGAACGGGGGCTCAAAGTCTCCGGTGGCGAGAAGCAGCGCATCGCCATCGCCCGCATGCTGCTGAAGGATCCGCCCATCCTGGTGCTGGACGAAGCCACCTCGTCGCTCGATTCCAACTCGGAGAAGGCCATCCTGCAGGCGCTCGACGAGGTCGCCCAGCGCCGCACCACCCTGGCGATCGCCCATCGTCTGTCGACCATCATGGACGCCGACAACATCGTGGTGCTGGAACAGGGCCGGGTGGTGGAGCAGGGCACGCACGAGCAGTTGCTGGCGCGCGGCGGCGTCTACGCGCGGCTGTGGGCGCACCAGCAGCAGGAGCGGGAGCAGGCTTGAGCCGGTCGGTGAGGGAATGACCGGGGTTCGGTCGCCGACGGCTCTTGCTTTTCGATGTAGATAGTCGGCTATCTTTAAGCACCTGGTATCGACGCACGGCCGCGTCGGCCCGGTAACTACAACTATTACAAAAATTCGGAGGAGAGCAGCCGGTGACTAATCGAGTAGTCACTTTGGAGCGGCGTGGCGATATCGCCGTGGTGCGGATCGACAACCCGCCGGTCAACGCCTTGTCGCAGCCGGTGCGAGCCGGGTTGTATGCGGCATTCGAACAGATAGCGACCGATTCCTCGCTCAAGGCAGTCGTGGTGCATGCCGAAGGGCGCACCTTCGTCGCCGGCGCCGATATTTCCGAGTTCACCGCCCCGGTCATGGCTGAGCCGGGATTCCACCAGATTTTCGATCGGATCGAGGGCCAGGCCGTGCCGGTGGTCGCCGCCATTCACGGCACCGCTCTGGGTGGCGGTCTGGAGCTGGCGCTGGCCTGTCATTACCGGATCGCGCTGCGCTCGGCCAAGGTCGGGTTGCCGGAGGTGCACTTGGGGGTGCTGCCTGGCGCCGGTGGCACGCAGCGCCTGCCGCGACTGATCGGGGCGCAGCAGGCGCTGCGGCTCATGCTGGACGGCGCGCATGTGGCGGCGGAGCGGGCGCGCGAGCTGGGCATCGTCGATGAGCTGGCTGACGGCGACATCCTGGAGGCGGCGCTCGCCTACGCGCAGCGGCTGCTGGCCGAGGGCAAGGGGCCGCGCCGCAGCAGCGAGCTGACGGTCGATCCGGCGTCGGCGCCGTCTGAGCTGTTCGCGCAGGCCCGCAGCGAGCTGCGGCGGCGGCCGACCGGCAATCCGGCGCCGGCCCGCATCATCGAGCTGGTCGAGGCCGCCACCCGGCTGCCCTTCACCCAAGGCGCGGCCATGGAAGTGCGCCTGGTCGACGAATGCCGGCTGTCGCGCGAGTCCGAAGCGCTGCGCCATCGCTTCTTCGCCGAGCGCGAGGCGGCCAAGGTGCCTGGCCTGGCGTCGGACCTGCCGCTGCGGCTGGTCAACAAAGTCGGCGTGGTCGGCGCCGGCACCATGGGCGGCGGCATCGCCATGAATTTCGCCAACGCCGGCATTCCGGTGGTGATCGTCGAGGCCGAGCAGGCGGCGCTGGAGCGCGGCTTGGGCGTGGTGCGCAAGAACTACGAGGCCAGCGCCGCCAAGGGCCGCCTCACCCAGGCGCAGGTCGAGCAACGTATGGCGCTGCTGCGCGGCACGCTGGATTACGGCGAGTTGGCCGACTGTGACCTGGTGATCGAGGCGGTGTTCGAGAACCTGGACCTGAAGAAGCAGGTCTGCGCCCGGCTCGGGCAGGTGTGCAAGCCCGGCGCGATCATCGCCTCCAACACCTCCACCCTGGACGTCGACGTGCTGGCCGAGGCCACCGGCCGCCCCGGCGACGTGCTGGGCATGCATTTCTTCAGCCCCGCCAACGTGATGCGCCTGCTGGAAGTGGTGCGCGGCGCCCGGACTGAGCCGGCGGTGCTGGCCACCGTGGTCAAGCTCGCCAAGACCATCGGCAAGGTGCCGGTGGTGTCGGGCGTGTGCTACGGCTTCATCGGCAACCGCATGCTCGAAGGCTATCTGCGCGAGTCGGAGTTCCTGCTGATGGAGGGGGCCACGCCGGCGCAGATCGACGGCGCCATCCAGTCGCTCGGCTTCGCCATGGGGCCGTGCCGCATGCTGGACATGGCCGGCCTGGACGTGGGCGCCAAGGTGGTGATCGAAAACCGCAAGGCTGGCGGTCTGCCGCCCGATCCGAGCTACCGCGCCGTAGTGCAGGCCATGTTCGAGCGCGGCCGCTTCGGCCAGAAGACCGGTGCCGGCTATTACCGCTACGACGGGCGCAACCCGGCGCCCGATCCCGAGGTCGAGCGGATCTGCGCCGAGCTGGCGGAGCGCTACGGCATCACGCGCCGCACCGACATCAGCGATCAGGAAATCATCGAGCGCTGCCTCTATCCCCTGGTCAATGAAGGCGCGCGCATCCTGGAGGAAGGCATCGCCTACCGTCCGGGCGATATCGACGTGGTTTGGCTCAACGGCTACGGCTTCCCCGACTACCGCGGCGGGCCGATGTTCTGGGCCGACACCATCGGCATCGGGACCATCGTCGAGCGGCTCGACCACTACGCCCGCACCCGCGTCAACGCATTCGGCTATTGGAGCTGCGCCGAGCTGCTCCGCCGCATGGCCGAGCAGGGGCTTCGGTTCGCCGATTGGCCGGCCCCGCTAAATCCGCAACGCAGCGCCTGAACGCGCCATCACACGAGGAATACCAATGCGCGAAGCAGTCATCGTCTCCACCGCCCGTACCCCGATCGGCAAGGCCTTTCGCGGTTCGTTGAACAACATCAAGTCGCCCACCCTGATGGCGCACGCCATCCGTCACGCCGTCAGCCGCGCCGGCATCGAGCCGGGCGAGATCGACGACGTGGTGATCGGCACGGTGCTGTCGGCCGGCACCGCCGGCATGAACCTGGCGCGCACCGCCAGCCTCGCCGCCGGCCTGCCGGTGACCGTGTCGGGTCAGACCATCGACCGGCAGTGCTCCTCCGGCCTGATGGCGGTGGCCACCGCCGCCAAGCAGATCATGGTCGACGGCATGCAGGTGGTGGTGGCCGGCGGCCAGGAGAACATCTCCGCGGTGCAGAACCGCTACATGGAGTGGGTGGCGGGTGAGGTCGATCCGAACGTCATCGCCCGCGCCCAGCACGCCTACATGCCGATGCTGCAGACCGCCGAGTTCGTGGCCAAGAAGTACGGCGTGACCCGTGAGGCGCAGGACCTGTACGCGCTGGAATCGCAGCGCCGGACCGCCGCCGCGCAGGCCGCCGGCCGCTTCGACGCCGAGATCGTGCCGATCGAGGCGACCATGATGGTGGTGAACAAGGAGACCAAGGAGGTTTCCTACAAGGACGTGGTGCTCGCCAAGGACGAGGGCAACCGCCCCGAGACCACCCTCGAAGACCTGCAGAAGCTCAAGCCGGTGATCGAAGGCGGCGTGATCACCGCCGGCAACGCCAGCCAGCTGTCCGACGGCGCCTCGGCCTGCGTGCTGATGGATCGCAAGCTGGCCGAGCAGCGCGGCATCGAGCCGCTGGGCATTTACCGTGGCATGGCCGTGGCCGGCTGCGAGCCCGAGGAGATGGGCATCGGCCCGATCTACGCCATTCCCAAGCTGCTCAAGCAGCACGGCCTGAGCATCGACGACATCGGCCTGTGGGAGCTCAACGAGGCGTTCGCGGTGCAGGTGCTGTACTGCCGCGACAAGCTGGGCATCGATCCGGACAAGTACAACGTCAACGGCGGCGGCATTTCCATCGGCCATCCGTATGGCATGACCGGCGCCCGCCTGGTGGGTCACGCGCTGCTCGAGGGCAAGCGCCGCGGCGTGAAGTACGTAGTGGTGTCGATGTGCATCGGCGGCGGCATGGGCGCGGCCGGCCTGTTCGAGGTGGTCTGACCCGACGGCCGACGCGCCGTCGATCCGAGCGTAGCGGTTTGCCCAGGCCGCGGGCGCGCGAGTTTCATCGCCGACTCCTCCAGCGACTCGCATGCGCCCGCGCCGTGGGCACCTTTGCGCCCCGCCGTTTTCCCTGGAGGTTGCAATGAGAGTCGAGCGAATCGCCGGCGCCGGCGGCGTCACCTTGGCCGCCGATGTGATCGGCGCGCCGCACGCGCCGGCCGTGGTGCTGCTGCATGGCGGTGGCCAAACCCGTTATTCGTGGGGGCGGCTGGCGCGGCGCCTGGGTCAGTTCGGTTACTACGTGCTGTCGCTGGATCTGCGCGGCCACGGCGATAGCGACTGGGCGCCGGACGGCGACTACCGCCTCGACGCCTTCGTCGCCGACCTGTACGCGGTGCTCGAGCGCCTGCCCTCGCCGCCGGTGCTGATCGGCGCCTCGCTCGGCGGCATCAGCGCCCTGCTGGCCGTGGGCGAGAGCGAACGTGAGCTCGCGCGCGGTCTGGTGCTGGTGGACGTGGTGCCGCGCCTGGAACAGGAAGGGGTGCGCCGCATCCGCGACTTCATGACCGCCCATCTCGACGGCTTCGCCAGCTTGGAGGAGGCCGCCGCCGCGGTGGCCGCCTATCTGCCGCACCGGCCGCGGCCGCCCAGCGTCGACGGTCTGCGCAAGAACCTGCGCCAGCGCGCCGACGGCCGGTTCTACTGGCATTGGGATCCGGCCTTCGTCATCGGCGAGCGGCGACCCGGCGCGGTGTCCCAGCTGGATCGGCTGCTGGAGGCCGCGCGGCGGGTGCGGGTGCCGACCCTGCTGGTGCGCGGCCAGGCCAGCGACGTGGTCAGCCAGGACGGCGTCGACGAGCTGCTCGCGCTCATGCCCAACGCCCGCGCCGTGGAGGTCGGCGGCGCCGGCCACATGGTCGCCGGCGACAAGAACGACGCCTTCAACGCCGCGGTCGAGGATTTCCTGCGCGAGTCGTTCGGTATCCCCGAGTTGAGCGTCGGCGCCTGAGCGCTTAGCCGGCCCGCGCCGCCGAAGCCGACGCGCGCGGGGCGGACATGGCGTGGATCGCCAGCAGGTTGTTGAGGCCCACCACCGCGAAGGCGGCCGCCACCACCCAGAAGAACACCGTGATGTCGGCGGGGAACTGCGTCGCGGCCCAGGTGCCGCCGATCAGCAGTACCGCCAGGCGGCCGGCGGCGCCGAGCATCACCGGCCAGGTCCGGCCGAACGCCTGGGCGGCGAAGAAGCCGGTCACGGCCATGCCGAAGAAGGCGTAGAACGGACCGGCGATGTGCAGGTAATGGGCCGCCGTGGCGTAGGTCTGCTCCGGTATCTCGAACAGGCCCAGCCACAGCTCCGGGAACAAGGCGGCGATGCTGCCCAGGACGCCCAGCAGCGCGCCGGAGCCGAGCACGCCGGACAGCGCCAGGCGGCGCGCCAGCAGGTCGTTGCCGGCGCCGCGCGCCTGCCCGGCCAAGGCGATCAGCGCCATGCCGATGCTGAAGGCGAACGGCGCCAGCACGTACTCCAGACGCGCGCCCAGGCCGAAGCCGATCAGCGCGTCCTGCCCGTAGCGGTTGGCGGTGTGCACCGCCACCATCACCGCCACGTTGCTGAGCATGGTCGAGACGATGGCCGGCAGCGCCAGCCGCACCAGGGTCATGGCCCGCTCGCGCTGCAGACGCAGATCGGCGAGGCCGGCGAACAGCTGCAGCCGGTGGGCGGCGTAGATCAGCGGCAGCAATCCCGCCGTCTGCGCGAACAGATAACTCAGGGCGATGCCCTCGGCGCCGAACCCCTCGAAGCCGGCGAAGCCGCGCGCCAGCGGCCGGCACAGCAGCAGGTGCACCACCATCGCCAGCGCGAAGCCGCCGGCCGCCAGCCACATGCGGCCGGCGCCGCGCAGCGCGCCGCCGAAGGCACCGGTCAGCCAGATCATGACGGTGCCGGCGAGCATGATGCGGATGTAGCCGCCGGCCTGCTCCAGCACCACGCCGCGCCCGCCCAGCGCCCCTGCCAGCGCGAACGCGCCGGTCAGGCCGAGCAGGGCCAGGGCGGCGGCGATCAGCAGCGCGAAGGTCACGGCCTGACCCGTGGCGGCGCGGGCGGCGGCGCGGTTGCCGCCGCCCAGGGCGCGCGCCACCATGCCGGCGGCGGAGCCGCCGAAGGCGCCGTTGGAGGTCTGCATCAGCAGCATCTGCAGCGGCAGCACCAGCGAGATCGCCGCCAGGGTATCGGTGCCGATCTCGCCGGCGACGATGGCGTCGATCGCGGCCATCGCCAGGCCGGTGACGAAGCTCACCAGATTGGGCAGGGACAAACGCAGGATGGCGGGCGCGATACGCATGGTGTGTCAGGTTCCGGAAATGGCGGCGGCGAGGACGCGACCGCGGGATGTCGTGAGCCCGAAGCGCACCGCCGGTTCACCCTCAGGGCGTGCCGTCGGTGGGCAGATCGAAGATCAGGCAGGTCGTGGAGCCGTGCGCGTAGAGCTTGCCGGCGGCATCGACAATGCGTCCTTCGGCCGTGCCGACCCGCCCGCCGACGTGGACCACCCGGCCTTCGGCCCGCACCGGGCCGACCTCCGGCAGCAGGGCGCGGACGAAATTGACCTTGAGCTCCAGCGTGGTGTAGCCGCGTCCTGGCGGCAGCATCGAGTGCACCGCGCAGCCCATGCACGAGTCCAGCAGGGTGGCGGCCCAGCCGCCGTGGATGCTGCCGATGGGGTTGAAGAAGGCGGGCTGGGGCGTGCCCTGGAACACCACCCGGCCGGGCTCGACCTCGACCGGGAGGAAGTTCAGCGTCTCGCCGATCGGCACCCGCGGCAGCTCGCCGCGCAAGATGGCCCGCAGGAAATCCGCGCCGCTATGGGCGGCCAGCTCGCTGCGCGGCGCGACGCCGGCTTCGACCAACTTCGCCCGCAGCGCCCGTTCCTGCTCGCGCCATTGTTGAAGACGCTGCTCCGGGCTGAGTTCCATGGTGGCTCCCGCCGTCATGTCTCAAACGGCCGCGCCGCCGGCTTCGATGTGGAACTCGCTCCGCTCGCTCATGGGGAACCGCTCTCGCTCCTGGTCCAGTCTCTTCGGACTTTGAGAGCCAGTCTCGGTTCTGAAAAAGAACTTGTCAAGCTATCGATCGGCGCCGCGCCTGGCGTCAGGCCGGCCGCAGCGCCAGCGACTGCAGGCGCTCGCGCTCGGCGGCGGTGACCGGCCGCGGCCGGCCGCCGGCGCGGTCGAACACCACCATGGTGCTGCGCGCCACCGCCAGGGGTTGGCCGTCGCCGATCACCCGCGATTGCAGCACGAACGAGCTGTTGCCGATGCGCTCCACGCCCACGCTCACTTGGACCCGCTCGCGCACGGTGCGGTAGCGCAGGAACCGCACCTGCACCGAGGCCACCAGCAGGCCGATTTCGGGCGTGCGGATGATGTTCATGGCGCTGGCGCGCGATTGCTCGACGTAGCGGCACACGGCGGCGTCGCCGACCACCTTGTCCGGGTCGTGGTCGGCGTAGCGCGGCGTGATCTCGACGGTCAGCGGGTAGCCGTGCTCCGCCTCCGGTGCGGCGTCCGCTTGCGGACCGTCCTCGCTGGCCTCCTGCGCGGTCAGCGCCGCCCGCACGGCCTCCGGCAAGGGCACGCGCTCGCCTTGGCGCCAGGCGGCCATGACGCAGTCGTGCACGCCGACGCAAGCGCCGCCTTGGAACAAGCCGACCGCCAGGCGGTAGCCGTGCTCGTTCACGCCCTGCAGGCGCATGCCGCTCTCGATCGGCTCCGGGAAGTGGCTGATGCGCAGATAGTCGGTGGTGGCGGTCAGCGGCCGCAGCAGCACGTCGTCGGAGAACAGCGCCTGCGGGCCGAGCACGTTCAGCAGGAAGCGCAGCCGCGCCTCGGCGTGCAGCTGGTAGACGGCGACGTTGTTGACGTGCCGCTCGGTGTCGAGGTCCACGTAGCGCGGCAGCAGCGGCTGCCGGAAGGGATAGGCGTCGGGCTGTTGGCGCCAGGTCTCGTTCTTCATTCAGCGGGTCCCGTTTCAGCGGTCGCCGGCGTTGCGGGCCAGGCCGAGGTAGGTTTCCACCACCCGGGGATTGGCGGCCAGCTCGGCGGCCGGACCTTGCATGACCAGCGCGCCGGTCTCCAGCACGTAGCCGTAGTCGGCCACCTGCAGCGCGGCGCGGGCGTTCTGCTCGATCAGCAGGATGGCCACGCCGGTGCGGCGCAGCTCGCTGACGATGCGGAAAATCTCTTTCACGATCAGCGGCGCGAGCCCCAGGCTGGGCTCGTCCAGCATCAGCAGCTTCGGCTTGCTCATCAGCGCCCGGCCCAGCGCCAGCATCTGCCGCTCGCCGCCGGAGAGGGTGCCGGCCGCCTGCCCGGCGCGCTCCTTCAGGCGCGGGAAGAGGTCGTAGACCACGTCGAGCTGATCGAGATAGCGGCGGTCGCCGGCGCGCTTGCGCGGGTAGGCGCCTAGCACCAGGTTGTCGGCCACGCTCATGCTGGCGAACAGTTCGCGGGTTTCCGGCACCAGGCACATGCCGGCCGCCACCCGCTGCTCCACGGGGAGCGGCGCGATGTCCTCGCCGAGATAGCGCAGCTCGCCCCGCACCGCGCCGGTGTTGGGCAGCGTGCCCATGATGGCGTTCAGGGTGGTGGACTTGCCGGCGCCGTTGGGGCCGATCACGGTGACGATGCTGCCGGCCTCGACCCGCAGCTCCACGCCGTGGACGGCCTCGACCTTGTCGTAGCTGACGTGCAGGTCGCGCACTTGAAGGATCGCTGCCATGCCCCGCCTCCTCAGATGGCGTCGCCCAGGTAGGCTTCGAGCACGGCCGGGTTGCGCTGTACCTCGGCCGGGCTGCCCTCGGCGATCTTGCGGCCGAATTCCATCACCACCAGCCGGTCGGTGAGGTTCATGACGAAGTCCATGTCGTGCTCGACGATGAGGATGCTCATGCCCTCGGCCTTGAGCTTGCGCAGCAGCTCGGCCAGCTCCAGCTTCTCCCGGTAGCGCAGGCCGGCGGCCGGCTCGTCGAGCAGCAGCAGCGCCGGGTCGCCGCACAGCGCGCGGGCGATCTCCAGCAGCCGCTGCTGGCCCAGCGCCAGGCTGGCGGCGGGCTGGTACAGGCAGTCGCCGAGGCCCACCCGGTGCAGCTGCTGCGCCGCCTCGTGCAGCAGCTTGGCCTCCTCGGCGCGGTTGAGGCGTAGCATGCTGGCCAGCACGCCGCCCTGGGGACGGTAGTCGCCGCGCAGGTGCGCGCCCAGCGCCACGTTCTCCAGCGCCGTCATCTCCGGCACCAGCTTCACGTGCTGGAAGGTGCGGCCGATGCCGCGGCGCACGATCTGCCGCGCCGACAGCCCGCTGATGGTCTCGCCGCGGTAGCGCACCGTGCCGGCGGTGGCCGCCTGCACGCCGGTGATCATGTTGAAGGTAGTGGATTTGCCGGCGCCGTTGGGGCCGATCAGGCCGACGATCTCGCCGGCGCGCAGCTGGAAGTCGATGTCGTCCACCGCGGTCAGGCCGCCGAACTCCTTGCGCAGCCCCTTGACCTCGAGCAGCGGCTCACCGGCCTTGGGCTTCTCGCGCCTGGGCAGGGCCGGCGCCTGCGCCGGCGCGTGCGCCGCCGGCGGCACCGGGAAGAAGCGCGCCAGCAGCGGCCACAGGCCGGTGCGGGCGTGCTGCAGCAGCAGCACCATCAGCACGCCGAACACGATCATCTCGATGTTCACCTGCAGCTGCAGCAGGGCCGGCAGCTGGCCGCGCAGGAATTCCTTGGCCAGGCTGAACACCCCGGCGCCCAGCACCGCGCCCCAGACGTGGCCGATGCCGCCGATCACCGCCATGAACAGGTACTCGATGCCGTAGTTCAGCCCGAACGACGAGGGGCTGACCGTACGCTGCAGATGGGCGTACAGCCAGCCGGCGGTGCAGGCCAGCACTGCGGCGAGCACGAACATCACCATCTTTAGCCAGACGGTGTTCACACCCATGGCCTCGGCCATGCCGGCGCGCTTGAGCGCGCGCATCGCCCGGCCCGGCCGCGAATCGAGCAGATTGCGCGCCGCCCACAACGCCAGCAGCACCAGCGCCCAGATCAGCCCGTACATGGCGCGGGCGTCGCCCAGGGAGACGCCGAACAGGGTCAGCGCCGGGATGCCGCTGAGGCCGTCGTGATAGCCGAGGAAGCCGAGGGTGCCGAACAGGTAGTACAGCGCCAGCGCCCAGGCGATGGTCGCCAGCGCCAGATAGTGGCCGGACATGCTCAGGGTGACGGCGCCGATGATCAGCGCGGCGACGATGGTGATGGCCAGCCCCACCGCCAGTCCCAGCCAGGGCGACAGGCCCCAGGCGGTGCTGAGGTAGGCGGTGCTGTAGGCGCCGATGCCGACGAAAGCGGCCTGGCCGAACGAGGTGAGGCCGCCGATGCCGGTCAGCAGCACCAGGCCCAGCGCCACCAGGCTGGACAGGCCGATGTAGTTGAGCAGCGAGATCCAGTAGTCCGGCACCGGCAGCAGCGGCAGCAGCAGCACCAGCGCGACGAACGCGAACAACACCCGGCGGTCGACCGCGGCCATGGCCGGCTACTCCTCTTCCTCGTCGTCGTGGTGCCGGCCGTGGCTGGCCAGCGAGCGCCACAGCAGCACTGGCAGCACCAGGGTGAAGACGATCACTTCTTTGTAGGAACTGGCCCAGAACGAGGCGAACGCCTCCAGCAGGCCTACCAGCAGCGCGCCGGCGGCCGCCAGCGGATAGCCGACCAGTCCGCCGATGATGGCGCCGATGAAGCCCTTGAGCGCGATCACGAAGCCGCCGTCGTAGGTCAGCGCGGTGAGCGGCGCGGCGAGCATGCCGCAGGCGGTGACGATGGCGGTGGCGAGGGTGAAGGTCAGGCGCCCGGCCTGGGCGCTGCCCACGCCGATCAGACGCGCGCCCAGGCGGTTGACTGCCACCGCGCGCAGCGCCTTGCCGGGTAGGGTGCGGCTGAAGAACAGATACAGCGCCAGCATCAGCAGCAGCGAGCTGGCCCAGATCGCCAGGCTCTGGCCGGACAACGGCACGCCGGCCAGGTCGAAGCTGGCGTCCCACAGCGGCGCCGCGCTCCAGCCTTCGGGACCGAACATCACCAGGCCCAGGCCGGTGAGAGCGAAGTGGGTGGCCACCGATACGATCAGCAGCACCAGCGTGCTGGCCTCGGCCATGGGCTGGAAGACGATGCGATAGAGCATCGGGCCCATGGGCACGATCAGCAGCGTGGTCAGCGCCATGTCCAGCGGCAGCGGCAGCGCGCGCGGCGCGGCCCAGCGCGTGATGAGCAGCAGCGCCAGCGGTAGGGCGAGGAACTTCACCGCCGCTAGCGCCAGCCGCCGCGGCGTGGTGCCGCGGCGCGCCTCCCAGAGCTCCAGGGCGAAGCAGGCCACGCCCATGGCCAGCAGCAGCGCGCCGGTGGCGGGCACCCGGTCGTGGCCGAGCAGTGCCAGGGTGACGCCGGCGTACACCATCAGCTCACCCAGCGGCACCAGGATGATCCGAGTTACCGAGAACACCAGCACCAGGGCCAGCGCCAACAAGGCATAGATGGCGCCGCTGGTGAAACCGTCCACGGCCAGGAAGCCGGCGATCTGCCAGTCCATCGAAGCTCCTTCGGGAAGGCGCCGGTCAGCGCCGGCGCCTGGGGGACAGGTGCGTTAGTCGAGCACCTTCCAGCGGCCGTTCTCGACGGTGATCATCACCGCCGCGCGCTGATCGAAGCCGGCGTGCTGGGTCGGGCTCATGTTGATCACGCCGTGGGTGACGGCCAGCTCCTTGGTGTTCTCCAGAGCATCGCGCAGCGCCTGGCGGAACTCGGCGGTACCCGGCTTGGCACTCTGCCGGGCTTGCTGCACCGCCTTGTCGAGCAGCAGGTAGGCGTCGTAGGCGTAGCCGGCGAAGTTGTCGCGCGAGCCGGGGCCGTACTTGCCCTCGTACAGCTTCAGGAACGCCAGCGCCACCGGCTTGCTCGGGTGGTCGTCGGGCAGGCCCTCGGCCACCAGCACCGGGCCGGTGGGCAGGATCATGCCGTTGGCCTGGTCGCCGGCCAGGCGCAGCACGTCGTTGTTGGCCATGCCATGGTTCTGGTAGATCAGGCCCTTGAAGCCGCGCGCCTTGAGCTCGCGCATGGGCAGCACGCCGGGAGTGCCGGAGCCGCCGATGAACACCGCGTCCGGCTTGGCGGCGAGGATGCGCAGCACCTGGCCGGCCACCGACTGGTCGGTGCGCTCGTAGCGCTGCACCGACACCAGCTCGATGCCGTCACGCTTGGCGCGCGGCTCGATGTCGTGCAACCAGACGTCGCCGTAGCCGCCGGTGAAGCCGATGAAGGCCAGACGCTTGACGCCGCGCTTCTTCATGTCGGCGAACAGCTTGCTGTTCATCACGTCCACGGTCTGCGGCAGCGAGAACACCCAGGTCAGATGCTCCGGGCGCGGCGCGGCCAGCGACAGGCCGAGCTGCGGGGTCTTGGTCTCGACCGCGATGGCGGACAGCGCCAGTGAGGTCGGCACGGTGTTGGAGCCGATGATCACGTCCACGCCTTCGTCGACGAAGCGGCGACCGTTCTTGGCGGCGGTGGAGGCGTCGGTGGCGTCGTCCAGCACGATGTACTGCGCCGGCAGGCCGCCCAGAGTGTCGGGCAGGATGTCGATGACCTGCTTGGTCGGGATGCCGAGCGAGGCGGCCGGACCCGTGGCGCTGATCGACACGCCGACCTTGACGGTGTCCGCGGCCTGCGCGGTGGTGATGGCGAGCGCGGCCAGTCCGGCCAGCGCAAGTTTCCGACAGTGCTGCAACATGGACTCTCCCCAGGTGTGTGCTGCCTTCGATTGCGGCGGCTCGGCGTTCGCGCGAGCGGCCGTCGGTGTTGGCTGTTCCCTGCAGCGGAACCGCGCTGGCCCCGAATCCCGTCAGGGCCTTAACGGCGGGCCTGACGCCGCCGCTTGCGGCGGCATGGTAGAAGCCGCTCCAAAGAGGGTCAAGGTTGCCGCGCTTGGCCCGGCGGGTCGCGCCGCAGCACCAGCAGCGGCTGCGGGCGGCCGTCGTCGTCGAACGGACGGCGGCGGACCAGCCGAAAGCCCATGCGGTAGTAGAAGGCCGGCGCGATCGGGTTGGCCTCGTATACCTCCACCGTCAGTCGGCCCTTGCGCGCCGCGGCGTGCTCGATCAGCGCCCGGCCGACGCCGCGGCCGTGCACGCACGGATCGACGAACAAACCACCGATGAAGGACTTCAGCAGGCCGATGAAGCCGAGCAGGCGCTCGTCCTCGTCCAGCGCCACCCAGTTCTCCGCGCGCGGCAGATAGACGCTGGCCACCAGCTTGCGCTGCTCGGCCAGCTCGGCCTCGGAGAAGAATGGATGACCGACCCGCGAGGCGCGCAGCCAGATGTCGAGAGCGGCACTGTGATCGTCAGGTATGTAGCGGCGGATGTGCATGAAGCGGGCCTCGCGGTGGCGGCGCGCTTAGCTTGGCTGCGTTCTCCCCGCTGGGCAAGGGACGTGACGGCTCGGCGGCGAACGGTGTCGGGTCGTCGTTTAGCGGCGCTTCGCGGGTTTTTCAGCCCCCTCACCCCCGACCCTCTCCCGCGCGAGGAGAGAGGGGCGCAAGAAAAAGCCAGTGCCGCCTGATGTCGATGCTTGGCAGGAAGGCGGGCCTAGTACGCTCCCTCCCCCCCTTGCGGGGGAGAGCGCAGCGAGGGGGCCGGCAGGGAGAGGGGTAGAACAACCCCCGAAGCACGACCGGTCAGGCGTCGCGAGCCCGCCGTGCGCCGTGATCGCCGCTGCGGTGGTGGTGGCCGCGGTTGGCGGCGGGGCGGTGGCTGGCGCGGCGCTGGGGCGGGCGCTTGCCCATCGGGCGCGGTTCGCCGAAGCGCGGTTCCAGGCCTTGGATGATCGCGCGCTCGATCTTCTGCCCGATCAGACGCTCGATGCGTACCAGCTTGGGCCAGTCCTGGCGGGTGACCAGGGCGATGGCGGTGCCGGTGTCGCCGCCGCGGCCGGTGCGGCCGATGCGGTGCACATAGTCTTCCGGCGCGTTCGGCAGATCGAAGTTCACCACATGCGACAGGCCGCGGATGTCCAGGCCGCGCGCCGCCACGTCGGTGGCCACCAGCACGTCCACCCGGCGCCGGCGCAGCTGCTCCACGGCGTTACGGCGCTGGTACTGGCTCATGTCGCCGTGCAGCGCGGCGCAGCGGTGGCCGCGCTCGCGCAGCCGCTCGCACAGCTCGTCGGCGCCCTTCTTGGTGGCGGTGAACACGATGGCCTGCTGAGTGGCCTCGTCACGCAGGATGTGCTCGAGCAAGGCCATCTTGTGCAGGAAATCGTCGGCCTGGTGGAGGCGCTGGGTGATCGATTCGTGCCGGGCGGTGACCGGCGCGATCTGCACCCGCGCCGGCGTCTTGAGCAGTCGCTCCGCCACGCGCTGAATCGGGCCTTCGAAGGTGGCGGAGAACAGCAAGGTCTGGCGCGTCGCCGGTGTGGCGGCGGCGATCTGCTCGACCGCGTCGAGGAAGCCCATGTCGAGCATGCGGTCGGCTTCGTCCAGCACCAGCAGCTCCAGCCGCGAGAAGTCGACGCGGCCGCGCGCCATGTGGTCCAGCAACCGACCGGGGGTCGCCACCAGCAGATCCAGCGGCCGCCGCAGCAGCTGTTGCTGGGGCGGATAGGGCATGCCGCCGACTACCGAGCCGCTGCTCAGTCGGGTGTAGTGGCCGAGGGCGCGGATCGCGTCGGTCACTTGGGTGGCGAGTTCGCGGGTGGGCGTCAGGATCAGCACGCGCGGGCCTCGGCCAGCGGCCGGCGAAGGCGTCAGCAGCCGTTGCAGGGCCGGCAGCACGAACGCCGCGGTCTTGCCGGTGCCGGTCTGGGCCGAGGCCAGGAGGTCGCGGCCGGCCAGAGCCAGCGGGATGGCCTGGCGCTGAATGTCGGTCGGTTCGCTGAAGCCGCTGCGCTCGATGGCGCGCAGCAGCACCGGATCCAGGGAAAGCTGGTTGAAAGACAAACGAATATCCTTGGCCGCCGGGCGTTTGGCGGCTGACTGGCGGTGAACGTGCAGGAAACGCCGGCGAATGGTCCGGATCGGCTTGCACGGCGCGGCAAAATGCCGCGGGTGCGTCGCTAACCGGCAGGCCAGGAATCAGCTGGACAAGAAAGAGGGGTCAGAGACGCGAGCGTTGTTGAGGCCCGCGCACTATAGCAGGTTTGACGAAGAAAGCGACGGTCATTCTTGGCGAATCCATGCCAATGGGTTGGCAGCGCCGCGGCGGCCGCGCCCGACATGGCTCGTTGCCAGAGCCGGCGCGGCTATGCGCTCATTCCTCGCCGGGGCGCGCGCTAGCCTCGCCCGGCCGCTGATCGGCGTGGCTCGGCGTGAGGCCGAGTACCGAACGGGCGATCTCTTCCGGCGGTGTGGTGAAGCCGCCCGCCTCTTCGTCGGTGCCCAGCGGGGCGGCCGCCGGGTCGGGGAAGTCGACCTTGTCGTGGGTCTTGCCTCGATCGGTGAACTCGCGCGCCTGCGCCCAGTTCATTCTCGGTTTGCTCGCCATGGTGCGTCCTCCCTGGGTGTCGGATGGCGATCCCATCAAACATTGGGGGGGTAAGCCGATGGCGCAAGGCGTCGGCGTCGTTCGGCGCGCGCACGGGCGGCAGCCAGGATGGCGCGTTTCTCCTCCGGCCTCGCCGCGCTCCAGCGGCGGATCTCATCCAGGCTGCGGTAACAGCCGAGGCAGATGTCGTGCTCGTCCAGGCAGCACTGGCGGACGCAGGGAGAGGGGACGTCGGCGGTGGTCATGGCTGGGAATGTTGGGGCGAGGAACGCGGCGGGCAGGCCCGCCGCGCACCGAAGGTTCAGTGACCGTTCGGGTCGAGGTGGAGGGCGGCGAACTCGGCGGCCGCGCGTACGTCTTCCGGATCCAGCTCGGGATGCTCGGCGAGCAAGTGGTCGCAGCTACGGTGGGTGAGGAGCGTTTCGACCACGTCGCGTACCGTCAACCGAGTGCCGCGAATATAGGGTTGGCCATCGAAGATGCGTGGATCGGACGTGATCCGGTCTTGCAAGTACATCTGTTATCTCCTCCGGTATCGGACTTTCTTGTCCTGTTGTTGTTGTTCCCTTTGGCGAGGGCAGACGATAGGCCGCGCTCGTGCATAAGGCTATCCGGAAACGGCGCTACAGCCTGTAGGAAATCTCCCACACTACGTGAAAATTCCCGTCGTCTGAGGGCGACTCTGAAAAAGCTAGAAAAATCAGACGGGTATCGAGCATCGCCCGACGGCGTGGCGATGCTTGGCAACGGTCGGCTCTGGGCGCGCGTTCCATATTGTCGCATAGATTATTGAAATAATTAAGAAATCACGTGATGGCCCATGGTTTGCAATAGTGCTGTCCCCCGTCGGGCGGGGGGTGTCGTTGTCGAGATGAGGTGACCATGGCCAGTGAAACGAAGCCGCCGGTTTGCGAGTGGTGTGGACGGCGATCGGACGGGCGGCCGTTGTGCGAAGCCTGTGGCGGTGGCGGTGAGCGTCGCGGCGGCCGCGGCACGCTGCGGCGGCTGTTCAGGATCCGGCCGCGCCGCAGCGCGGACGGCAAGACCGTGATTTTCGAGCGTTACGAAGGCTGAAGTAACGCCGCCGGGCTAGGTGTCCCGCTTGATGCCGCTGCCGGTCAGCTGCTGGGGCGGATCGCCGCCGACCATCTGCTCGCCGATGATTAGCGCCCGTGCCTGCGCCCGCAGCGCTGGCAGCCGCCGGCCGAACAACGCCGCCGCCCCCAGGCAGGCGACACCGCCGATGGTGACCGTCGCCGGCGCCGACAGGCGGCTGGCGACGGTGCCAGCGAACAGCGCGCCGAACGGCGCCATGCCCATGAACATCATCGAGTAGATGGCCATCACCCGGCCGCGCAGGTGGTCCGGCACCATCACCTGGATCAGGGTGTTGGACGACGCCATCTGCACCATCATGCAGAAACCGACCGGCACCAGTAGCAATACCGACAGCCAGAGCTGACGGGAGTGGGCGAACAGGATCAGGCTGACGCCCAACCCGGCGGCGGCGCCGAGCACCCAGCTGCCAAGGCCGGTGGCGCCGCGCCGGGCCGCCAGCAGCAGCGCGCCGCTCAGGGCGCCGATGCCGGAGGCCGCCATGAGTATGCCCAGGCTGTTCGGTCCGCCGTGCAGGATGTCGCCGGCGAAGATCGGCATCAGCACGGTATAGGGCATGGCCATCACGCTCATCAGCCCCAGCAGGAGCAGCAGCGCCCGCACCGGCGGCGTGGCGCGGACGTAGCGGAAGCCGCCGGCCAGATGGCGCAGCAGCGGCTCGGCGATCTCGGTGGGGGACGGCGGCGGCAAGCGCATCCGCAGCAGCGCGGCGATGACGATGATGTAGCTCAGGCCGTTGGCGATGAAGCACCAGCCTTCGCCCACCGCCGCCACGATCAGGCCGGCCAGCGCCGGACCGACGATGCGCGCCATGTTGAATACCGACGAGTTCAGTGCGATGGCGTTGAGCAGGTCCTGCTTGCCCACCAGCTCCACCACGAACGCCTGCCGGGCGGGTATGTCGGCGGCGTTGACCACCCCCAGCGCACTGGCCAGGGTCAGCACCTGCCACAGTTCGATCCGCCCACTCAGGGTGAGGACGCCCAGGGTCAGCGCCAGGGCCATCGACAGGCACTGCGTGATGAGGATGATCCGATGGCGCCGGCGGCGATCGGCCAGCGCCCCGCCCAGCGGCGCCAGCGCGAACACCGGCAGCAGCGCCACGAAGCTCACCACGCCGAGCCAGACCGCCGAGCCGGTCAGTCGGTACACCAGCCAGGATTGCGCCACGCTCTGCATCCAGGTGCCGCTGACCGAGATCAGCTGCCCGATGAAGAACAGGCGGTAGTTGCGATGGCGCAGGGCGCGCAGCAGATGCCGGGGGCCTTCTGGAATGTCGTCGGCTCGCATGTCGGTGGTCGATCTGGGGGCGCGGCGGATCGTTTGGTCGGTTGACTCCCCTAGGACCATCCTCATAACCAGACCTGCGGCTGCCCACGCCTGGCGCGTGGCGGCATCGTAGTGCCCACGATCCTGAAATCAACTCAACCTACATCAAGGAGCAAGCCGGAATGCGTGAAGAGACTGGCCCGAATTTACATGTCCAGCTGGAGCGCGTGCTGCTCCCCGTCCAACAGCTGTCCTCCCTGCTCCTGAACAATGTGGAGCGCGTGACCGACTTTCAGCTGGAGCTGATGCAGCGTTATACCCACTTCGCCATCGAGCAGTGGCGGGATGCCTTGGAAGTACACGACGCGCGCAGCTTCAGGGACTACCTGGACAAGCGCAGCCGTTCCCTGCAGGAGCTCAGCCGTACCTTCAGCGACGATTTTCGCCGGCTGCTGGGGTTGAGCCAGGAGATCGCCGAGCAGACCCGGCGCGCGGCGGAGCGCATCCCCGAAGGCGCGGTCGCCGCCGCCCAGGCGGCCGCGGCCGAGCCGGCGCAGCGCAGCAGCGGCAGGCGCGCCTAGCCGCGCGTGGCCGGAGGCGGAGCCGTCGCTAGCCGCGGCGGCTTTTTTTTGGGCGCTGCGCTACCCTGCAAGCGAGGCGATCCTGAGCCAGGAGGTCGTATGTATCCCCCTGATGCGGCCGAGCGACGTGCGCCGGCCACGCCGTTGGTCGTGAAGACCGTGCTGCTGATCAACGGCCTGGTTTTCCTTGCCCAGCTGCTGATCGGCGACCTGCTGACCGTGCGGTTCGCGCTCTGGCCGCTGGAGGTGCAGCCTTACGCGCCGAGCTTTCATATCTGGCAGCTGCTGACCTATTCCGTGCTGCACGGCGGCCTGCTGCATCTGCTCACCAACATGTTCGCCATGTGGATGTTCGGCTCCCAGATCGAGCACCTGTGGGGATCGCGGCTGTTCGGCGTTTACTACCTGGTCTGCGTGGTGGGCGCCGGGCTGGTCCAGCTGGTGGTCGCCACCCTGGCGGCGGTGCACGGCGACGTCTACCCGACCATCGGCGCCTCCGGAGGCGTGTTCGGCGTGTTGCTGGCGTTCGGCATGATGTTCCCGAACCAGCGCATCGTGCTGCTGATTCCGCCCATCCCGATGAAGGCGAAGTGGTTCTTGATCCTCTACGGCGCCTTCGAGCTCTACGCCGGCATCACCGGCACCATGTCGGGTGTGGCGCATTTCGCCCACCTGGGCGGCATGCTGTTCGGTCTGGTGCTGATCCTGTGCTGGCGGCGGCAGATGCCCTGGCTGCGTGCTGAACGCTAACCGAGCGCGGATACCCCGAACAGATACGGATGCGCCAGCAGCAACAGCAGGTACAGCGCCAGGCCCGTCGCCAGCGCCGGCCATCGCCGCCGCGGTGACAGCCGGGCGCGGCCGGCGAGCAGCGCGGCCAGCAGCAGGTTGGAGGTTCGTGTCGCCAGCTGCGCGAAGCCGGCCGGGTCGCGGCGGCGCAGCTTGGCGTCGATCGCGCGGGTGCCGCCCAGCGACAGCACGAGGAAGGCGCCGAAGAAGATCAACGAAGCGATGTCGCCGTTGCTGAGCAGATGCACGCTGGCCCACAGGGCGAACGCCCACATCATGGGGTGGCGGGTAATGGCGGTGATGCCGAGGCTGTCGCTCGGCAGGCGGCGCGGGTCGCCGCCGAGGGCGGTGGGATTGCGCTGCAGGACGCTGCCGGCGAGCAGCACCAGTGCCACCGGCATCAGCGCCAGCGCCAGCCAGCGGTTCCAGGCGGCGGTGGGCCAGAGCACGTACAGCGGCGCGCGCGCGTAGCTGAGGATCAGCCAGCCCAGCGTCAGCGCGGCCAGCAGGGAATACGCCATCAGGAAACGACGCTCGCCCAGCCGCGCCACCAGCCGCGGGCGCAGCGCGCGGCTGGACAGCCCCAGATGGCTGCCGACGAAGGCGAGGGCGGCAAGCAGCAATTCCAGCAACGAGCGGGTGAGCATGACGACGACCCTGGCTACGGCACTCACGGACAACGATAGCGCAGGCCGTGCCGGCGCGCCGGAGCGGAAGCGCCTGCCATGAGCGAGCAGCCGATAGACCTGATCACCGCAGCGATCCTGCTGTTCTTGATCATGGACCCGATCGGCAATGTGCCGGTGTTCCTGAGCCTTCTCAAGCACGTGCCGCGGGAGCGCTGGCGGCCGGTCCTGCTGCGCGAGCTCTGCTTCGCGCTGCTGGTGCTGGTCGGCTTCCTGTTCGTCGGGCGGTACCTGATGGATCTGCTGCAGCTCAAGCGGGAGTCGATCAGCATCGGCGGCGGCATCATCCTGTTCATCATTGCCCTGCGCATGATCTTCCCGCCCGACACCAGCCAGCAGCACGAGCAGCGGACCGAGGAGCCGTTCCTGGTGCCGCTGGCGGTGCCGCTGATCGCCGGTCCGTCGACCATCGCCACTCTGCTGGTGCTGGCGCAGTCGGCGCCGGAGCGCCTGCTGCGGTGGCTGGCCGCGCTGCTACTGGCCTGGGTCGGCACGGCGCTGATCCTGCTGTCCTCGCGCGCGTTCTACCGCCTGCTCGGCGAGCGCGGGCTGATGGCTTTGGAGCGCCTAATGGGTATGCTGCTGGTAGCGATGGCCGTGCAGATGTTCCTGAATGGCCTGCACGATTTCCTGACCGGCCACATGGGATGAGCAATGAAACGTCTGACCCTCATGCGTCACGGCAAGGCCGAATCGGAAGCCTTGTACGATTCGGATTTCGAGCGCCCGCTCGCCGCGCGGGGCGTGCAGGAGGCGGCGCTGATGGCCGAGCGGCTGGCGCAGAGCGGTTGGCGGCCGCAGCGCATCCTCACCAGCCCGGCGCCGCGGGCGCTGACCACCGCCGGTCTGGCGCGCGAGGCGCTCGGCGGCGAGAGGGTGCCGCTGCAGACGGCGCCGGAGCTGTATCTGGCGACGCCGGACGAGCTGTGGGCGGCGCTGACCCGGCACGCCGGCGCATGCGACGACGTGCTGCTGGTGGGGCACAACCCCGGCCTTAGCGAGCTGGGCCGGCGGCTGGCGCCGGTGCGGCTGGACGATTTGCCCACCGCCGGCGTGATCGGCTTCGAGTTCGACGGCGGCTGGGACGACTGGCAGCGCCACGCCGGGCGCCTGGTCTATTTCGATCACCCGCTGCGGGCCCTGCAGCGCTGAGCGCCGGCGATGGTTGTGCCCGGCCGCGCCCTGCCGCATCATTCGAGGTATAGGAGCCGATTGGAAGAAGCTCTGTATCAGTCCGACCAATCATTACTATGACAACCCGGTCGCACCGGGACTGCCGCCTATGACGGCTCAGCCCCGCAGTCCTCATATCGCCAAGATTTCGCCGCCCCGTTTGCCTCGTATCCTGCAGCGCCAGCGGTTGTTCGCCGAGCTGGAGCAGGCGCTGCGGCAGCCGGCGGTATGGGTGTGCGGTCCGGCCGGTTCGGGCAAGACCACGCTGGTGGCCAGCTTCCTGGAGGCGCGGCGGCTGCCGGCGCTGTGGTATCAGGTCGACCGCAATGACGAGGACCTGGCGACCTTCTTCCACTACCTCGGTATCGCCGCCCGTCACGCCAGCCCGCGCAAGCGCGGCGCCATGCCGCTGCTGACCCGCGGCTATCTGGCCAGCGTCGACAAGTTCGTGCAGCGCTTCTTCGAGGCGCTGTCGCGCCGTCTGGATCGGCCGATCGCGCTGGTGTTCGACGACTGCCATCAGCTGCCGGCGGAGGCGCCGGTCTACGCGGCGCTGCGCGAGGTGCTGGCCAACCTGCCGGAAGGGATCAACGCCATCTTCATCAGCCGCTCCGAGCCGCCGCCGACCTGGGCGCGGCTGCGCGCCAATCAGGCGTTGCGCGTGCTGGGCTGGGATCAGCTGCGGCTGACGCCGGCGGAAACGTCGGCGCTGTACGAGCTGCTGACCGGCCGCGCGCTGCCGCCGGAGACGCTCGACGGCCTGCACGGCGAAGTGCAGGGCTGGGTGGCCGGTCTGGTGCTGCTGCTGGAGCAGGGCGAGCTGCCGGCCATGCCGGCCCTGGAGCAGGGCCACGCCAATCTGACCGCGGTGTTCGACTACTTCGCCGGCGAGATCTTCCAGCGCCAGGAGACGGCGATCCAGGAGTTCCTGCTCAAGACCGCGGTGCTGCGGCGGATCACCGTGCCGGTGGCCGAGCGGCTCACCGGCAATCCGCGCGCCGGGCGCATCCTGCGCGATCTGGCGCGCGCCAACTTCTTCACCATCCAGCACGGCGGCGGCGACACGTTCGAGTACCACCCGCTGTTCCTCGATTTCCTCCGCCATCGGCTGCAGCGCGCCTATGGCCCGGGCGAGCTGGCCACCCTGCAGCGCGAGGCCGGCCGCCTGCTGGCGGCCGAAGGCGACGTCGATGGCGCGGCGGAGCTGTTCCTGCGCAGCCGCGACTGGGACCAGCTGGCGGCGCTGCTGCACATCCACGCCCGCGATCTGCTCAAGCAGGGCCGCTACCGCACGCTACAAGGCTGGGTGAAATCGTTGCCGACCGAGCGGCTGGCGGTGAGCCCATGGTTGTCCTATTGGCTGGGCCTGGCGACCCAGGCCTACGATCCGATGGAGAGCCGCGGCTACCTGGAGCAGGCCTATCGCGGTTTCCGCCGCCGCCATGAGCCGATCGGCAGCTATCTGGCCTGGGCCGCGGCGGTCGACACCTGCCTGCAGGTGTGGGGCGCCTACAAGCACCTCGACTACTGGCTGGACGAGTTCGAGGACTTGCGTCGGCAGTATCCCGAGTATCCGAGCCTGGAGCTGGAGGCCCGGGTCAGCTACTGCATGCTTAACGCGCTGATGCGGCGGCGTCCGACCGATCCGGGGCTGCACGGCTGGAGCGAATCGGCCGAAGCCATGCTGCAGCGGGACATCAGCCTCAGCTACCGGACCATGATCGGCAACAGCCTGCTGCTTTACCACCTCCGCTGGACCGGCAATTTGCAGCGGGCCGAGCTGATCGCCAGCGTCATGCGCACGTTCCGCATCGCCGGCCAGGTGGCGCCGCTGGCGGAGCTGACCTGGTGGATGATGGAGGGGGCCCAGCGCTGGGCCAACGACGATCCCGACGGTTGCCGGCAGGCGGTGGAGTCCGGCCTGGCCCGCGCCCGCGCCCTGGGCGTGCACCTGCTCGATTTCATGTTCTACACGCTGGCGGCCAGCGCCAGCCTGTGCGCCGGCGATCCAGCCGCGGCCGAGGCCTATCTCGCCGAGATGCCCGAGTCGCTGCGCCGGGCCATCAACAAAGACGGCCTTACCTATTACCACTTGCTGTCGGCGCAGACGGCGCTCTACCAGAACGATCTGGTGCGGGCGCGCGAGCACGCCGAGTTGGTGCACGAGCGTCTGAACGACTCGGAAGCGCCGCTGGCGATGATCATGGACATGGCGGCCAACGCCCAGGTGCTGATCGAAACCGGCGCCCATGCGCTGGCGGCGAAGGCGATCCGCATGGCGCGGTCGTGGTGCGTCAAGCTCAACAGCCCGCCCTATCTCGACTTCCATCTGCTGCTGTGCGAGGCCGAATTGGCGTTGGCGCAGCGTGGCGAGCAGGCGGCGCTGCGGTCCATCCGGCGCGCCATGAGCTTCGGCCGCGCGCGCGGCTACTTCAACCACCCTTGGCTGGGCTGGCGGCGACCGCTGCTCACCCGGCTGTACACCCTGGCGCTGGCCCACGGTATCGAAACGGAGTACGTGCGGGAGCTGGTCCGACGGCAGCGGCTGGTGCCGGTCGATCCACCGCAGGCGACCGTCGCGTGGCCTTGGCCGATCCGCATCTTCAGCCTGGGCCGGTGCGAGCTGCTGGTGGATGACCAGCCCTTGAACGGCAAGCGCAGCCTGCGCGGCAAACCGCTGGAGCTGCTGCAGGCGCTGATCGCTCACGGCGGCGAGAACGTCGCGGAGCAGACGCTCACCGACCACCTGTGGCCGGATACCGATGGCGACGCCGCCCACCATGCCCTAGAGACCACGCTCTACCGGTTGCGCAAGCTCATCGGCAACGAGCAGGCGCTGGTGCTGCAGAACGGCCGCCTGAGCCTGAACGCACGCTACTGCTGGCTCGATTTGTGGGCCGTGCAGCAGTTGTTGCGCGAGCTCGACGCCCAGCTGCGACAGGCGGACGATGCGGCGCTGCGCCGCAGCGCCGCCCAGCTGCGCGAGCTCTACGGCGGGCCGCTGCTCTACCAGAGCGGCGACGGGGGCTGGCTGCTGCTACCGCGCGAGCGGCTGCAGACGCAGCTGCACCAGGCCGTGCTGCGGCTCGGCACGTTCTGGGAGGAGCGCGGCGACTGGCATGCCGCCGCCGAGCTGTATGCTTGGTGGCAGGAGCAGCAGCCGCAGCAGGAGGAGCTGTGCCGGCGCCTCATGCTCTGCTACCGCCAGCTGGGCCGTCTCGGCGAGGCGCGCGCGGTCTACCACGCCTACGCCGCCACCCTGCGCAAGGCCAGCGGGCGCGAGCCGGCGCCGGCCATCCGCGGCCTGTATATGGCGCTCGAGACCAACGAACCCGCCGGTTGAGGCACTCACGAAGACTGTGAGTCTTTTGTGAGTCGAGATGCGTTAGTATTGCACCTGTGACTAGGGGGGAGCCGGGGCAGGCGGTATTCCGGTGCCGCAGCCACGGCGCTGGATCGTCTGCGGCGATGGCTTAGGATGAGACATCTACGCGGATCAGCCGTACCGCTTCCTTTGGATTCCCCTTAGCCACCAGAGCCGCTGGACATCGGCGAACCCGGTGTCGGTTGGTTCTCGCTGGAAATGCTCTCTCCGAGACTTGGGGCACTGGTGCAACATCAGTGCCCTCTTTTTTTTCGCTCCCGCCGCCGAGGGGGCATGGCATTTTCGGGTGCCCGAACCGCGTCCCTGGGCCGTTCCCGCCTCGACCGTCGTCCATCCAGATAGAACGTCGACTGATTCGGTGGGATTCCCCGCGGCAAGCCCTTCGTGTTCCGTGGGCGAGGAGGCGAAAGAGCATGACGCGACAAATAGGGGCGATCCCGCCGTTATTCAATGGCGTGGTCATGAGCAAGAACGATCCCGCCCGCATGGCCGACGATATCGGTGTGCGTCGCTCGCGGATATTTTGGGCGTCGTCGGCCCGAAGAAGAGAATGATTCATCGGACGCCAGCACCGCCCCTGGGGTGCCGTTAACATGCGACGGGCGCGAAGCAGCTGGACTTGAGTGATTGTCGGCATATCGTGCTTCGCCTGTCCGATACCCGCGAGTTCGAGAGGCATTGCCCATCCCCGCCGTCTATCACGCTTCACGGGTTACGCGCAGCGATCGTCGCTGAGACAAACGGAGCTTTCGTCGATGCCGTTGAAAAGGTGATCGATATCCCGCCGGAGGTCGATATAGACCCCGTCTGGCAGGCCCTCGAAGAGCTCGGCGAGCAAGGGGCGTGGGAGTACGAGACGGGGAACGACGTCCACCCCGGCTATGAAAAGTAGGCGGGGGTTCCCGGATCGCGCCGCTACCGTCGATCGCATTGGAACGACCATTTTCCCGATGTGCATGGGCACCAATGTGCGGGGCGGCGACATGCGGCCGTTGCTCGATCATCCCGCCCTGGAGCATGTGGCGTTCACCAAGAAAAAGCGCTTCAGTCCCTCGGAGCGCGATATCAGGAAGGCAAAGGGATGGTAGAGCCGACTGACGAGTGGGGAAAGAAAATCGATGTTGCCTTGAAAAGGCAAGGCATTCATCGGGCATAACGCCGCGTTGTCTCACTTGTGCGGTTGTGCTCGTCGCCCGCCGGGCCGCGCGCCGGCGAATACCACACAACTGGGCCGAGCTGTACCTGGACGGCGCCTGGCGGCTGCTGGATGCGCGGAAGGGCTGCTTTCTCGAACCCGCCGATCGGTACGTCGCTTTCCGCATCATTTCCGAGGATGCTGAAAGCCCCTTGGGTTCGGTCCATCGCTTCCGGGGCGACGGCCAGCTGGTCGCGCGCATGGGGTAAGGCGCGGAGGCCGGCATTCCGCGCTTCGCGGCGTGCCTCACTGTGCCCCCGGCCGCTTTGTAGTAGCCTAAACGCCCTTTTCGCCGGTAGCTCCGAGGTTGGCGTGGTGCGAGGGATGCGCCGTTCACTCCATGGTTCAGCGCTGCTGCGCGTGCTCACCGAGCTGCAGGTCGCGGAACCGGCCGCGCCGGGCCAGCCTTTCGCCGAGCGGCTCGGGCAGTGGTTGGACTTCAAGAGCGCGCTGGCGCTGCTTGCCGTGCTGGATCGGGATGCGACCCCAGCGGAGCCGGCGGCCGCGTCGGTGGCGGCGGACAGCGCCGCCCTTTGGGAGGCGTTTCGGCGCGTGCGCGCCACGCTGGCCGAGTCGATCGCCGCCGACCCGGTGTACAAGCCCGGTAAGCCGCCGATCGAGCTGGCGGTGTCGGCGGCGCTTCCGGCCGATTTCGCGCCTTTCCATCGCTACTATGTCGCGCATCAGCGCGAGATGACCGCGCATATCGTCTCGCTGCGCGCCAACGTGCGGGCGGCGTTGTCTCGGCGGTCGCCGGCGCTGCGCCGCCTGGCGGCACTGGACGCGGTGCTCGATCAGGGACTGGCGGGGCGGGAGAGCGGGCTGCTGGCCCTGGTGCCCGGGCTGCTGGCGAAGCGCTTCGAGGCGCTGCGCACGGCGCATGCGGAGGCGCCGGCCGATGCCTGGCAGGCCCGGTTCTGCGAGGAAGTGCGGGCCGTGCTGCTGGCCGAGCTGGAGCTGCGCCTGCAGCCGGTCGCCGGTCTGATCGCGGCGCTCGATAACGAGGAATCAACAGACGGTGAATAGAAGCATCTGCGCGGCGGCCTTCGTGGTGGGGCTGGCCGCGGTGATCTGGGTGGGCGCTGGCTACATCGGCGCCAATCCCCTGGCGCTGGCCATGACTGCGTTGATCGGCGCGGTCTACCTGACCGGCGCCTTCGAACTGTTTCGTTTCCAGCGGGCGACGACGGCGCTGAATCGGGCGTTGGCCGCTGTGCCCGACGATCTGCCGAGCCTGGGCGACTGGCTGGTGCGGCTGCCGCCGTCGCTGCGCAATCCGGTGCGCCTGCGCATCGAGGGCGAGCGGGCGGCGCTGCCGGGACCGGCGCTGACGCCGTACCTGGTGGGCCTGCTGGTGCTGCTGGGCATGCTGGGGACGTTCCTCGGCATGGCCGTGACTCTCAACGGCGCGGTGTCGGCCCTGGAGAGCGGCAGCGATCTGCAGGCCATCCGCAGCGCGCTAGCGGCGCCGGTCAAGGGGCTGGGCGTGGCTTTCGGCACCTCGATCGCCGGCGTCAGCGCCTCGGCCATGCTGGGGCTGATCTCGGCGCTGTGCCGGCGGGCGCGCCTCGAAAGCGCCCAGCTGCTCGACACCTGCATCGCGACCAGCCTGCGCGGCTTCTCGCTGGTCCAGCAGCGCCAGGAGGCCTTCGCGGCGCTGCGAACCCAGGCCGAGGCGCTGCCCGCGCTGGTCGACAAGCTGCAGGCCATGATGGCGCAGATGGAGCGCCACAGCCGCGAGCTGCACGAGCGTCTGGCCGGCGAACAGGAGCGCTTCTACCGCGATGCCCGCGACACGTACGCGTCCCTTGCCGACTCGGTCGGCGCCTCGCTCCAGGCCAGCCTGAGCGAGAGCGCCCGCGTGGCCGGCGAGACCCTCCGCCCGATCGCCGCCGCCACCATGGACAGTATCGCCCGCGAGACCGCGGCGCTGCAGGCGCGGGTGGCCGAGGCGGTGGACCGCCAGCTCGCCGGTATCGCAGCGCGCTTCGACGCCAGCGTCACCGCCGTGACCGACACCTGGCGCGCGGCGCAGGAGAGGCAGGAGCGCGACAGCGAGCGCTTGGCCGCCAGGCTGGACCAGTCGCTGCACGGGTTCGCCGAGACGTTCGCGCAGCGCTCGGAGGCCTTGCTGGCCGTCGTGCGTGAGCAGCTCGCCGCCGTGCAGCGGGAGCTGGCCGCGCAGGAGCAGGCGCGTCAGGCCGCCCTGACCGAGACGCTGGCGCGGGCGGTGACCCTGCTGCAGGAGGAATGGCGCGAGGCCAGCGTGCGCGCTCAGGCCCAGCAGGAGCGGGCCGCCAAGGTGCTGGTCGACACTGCCCGCGACATCGCGGCGACGACCCAGGCCCAGGCCAACGCTGCCCTGGCCGAGGTGGCGCGGCTCATGGAAACCGCCGCCGAGGCACCGCGGGCGGCGGCCGAGGTGATTGGCGAGCTGCGCCGCGAGCTGTCCGCCAGCATCGCCCGCGACAACGCGTTGCTGGCGGAGCGCCAGCGCGTCCTGGAGACCCTGAACACCCTGCTGAGCACTATCGATCAGGCCGCCGGAGCCCAGCGCGAAGCGATAGAGGGGCTGGTGGCGTCGGCCGCGTCGATGCTAGAGCGCGCCGGCGACCGCTTCGAGCGGAGCGTCGACGCCGAGACGGCGCGGCTGCAGGACGCCGCCGCCCAGGTCGGCGCCGGCGCGGTCGAGGTCGCCGCCGTCAGCGAGGCCTTCGAACGCGCCGTGCAGCTGTTCGCCGACAGCAACGAGCAACTGACGACCGCCCTGGCACGCATCGAGGGCGCGCTGGAGAAATCCATGGCGCGCAGCGACGAGCAGCTCGCTTATTACGTGGCCCAGGCGCGGGAGATCATCGACCTCGCCATCATGGCGCAGCAGCGGATACTGGAAGAGCTGCGCCACGCGGGGGCGGCCGTGACCGGTGAGGCGTGAGCATGGACGAGCTGGACAGCGACGTCGGCCAGCCCGCGACCGCTTTCGCCGTGTTCGGCGACCTCATGGCCGGTCTGCTCGGCGCCTTCGTGTTGATCCTGGTCGGTGTGCTCGGCGTGCAGCTGGAGCTGGCCACCGAGCTGGAGGCGGAAGTGCAGAAGCGCCAGTTCGAGGAACAGCGGCGGCTGGCGCTGGAAGAAGCCTTGGCGGGGCCGCTGGCCGCCGGGCGGGTGACGCTGAACGACGGCCGCATCGGCATCAGCGGCAGCGTGCTGTTCGCGCTTAACTCCGCCGAGCTGCAGCCGGACGGCCGCGAGCTGCTCAAAAGCCTGGCGCCGCTGCTCGCCGCCTATCTGGCGGCGAGCGACGAGCTGCTCATGGTGAGCGGCTTTACCGACGACCGGCCGGTGCGCGAGACCAACCGCCGCTTCGCCGACAACTGGGAGCTGTCGGCCCAGCGCGCGCTGACCGTCACCCGCGCGCTGATCGAGGAGGGCATCCCGTCCTCCTCGATCTTCGCCGCCGCTTTCGGCGCCGAGCAGCCGGTCGCCTCCAACGACGATCCCGAGGGGCGCGCCCGCAACCGGCGCGTGGAGATCGCGCCGGTGCCGAAATCGGCCAGGCGCGACGGTCAGGCCGATGACTGAGCAAGGATCGCTCGACCCTACGGCGCGGATCGAGGCGTTGCGCGCCCGCGGCGCCGAGCGTCTCGACCCGGTCGGTTTTCGCTTCGTCGAGGCGTTGGCCGGACGCATGGCGGCGCAGCCGGATGCCGTGCGCCAGCGCCTCGTTGATCGCTTGGCGCGAATCCTGGCCACTTACGACGCGCGTCTCGAACGCGCCGAGCGGGCGGCCGAGGATGCGCTGGCACGCGGCAGCGCCGACTTCCCCGATGCCGTCAACGTGCTGCGCGAGTACCGCGACGCCGGCGACTTCACCGGCCTGCGACGGCAGCTCGCGCGCTTGAACGCGCGCCGCGGCGATCGCGCCCTGAGCGAGCTGCTCGCCGATATCGAGCGTCGGGCGGCGCCGACGGGCGAGACCGCACCGCCGCTTTTGCCGATCGCGCGCGTCAACACGCTGAAATCGGCGGCGGTCTTCCAGCGCACTTGGTCGCGATTGCGGCTCGATCAGCAGCTCGCGCAAGCCTTGGAGCAAGCCCCGGAGAACGCCGGTCCGCTCAACTCCCATTCCCTGGTGCTGCGCGCGCTGCGGCTGATGCGCGACATCTCGCCGGATTATCTGGAGCGGCTGTTCGAGTACGTCGAGACGCTGTTGTGGCTGGAGCAGCTAGGCGGCGGTCCGGCGCAGAAAACGACGGGCCGCGGCGAGCGCGGCGGGAAGCGCAAAGCGGGGCGCGGCGGTGGTTAGCGTCGGGCTCCGCCACCGCCCCGGCGAGCATGGTCGCTCGCCGGGACTGCGGTCGTTCCGTCAGACCGGCTTGGCCGAGCCCTGGTCGTCGGCGGCCTTCTCGTAGGCCGCTTCCAGGGCGGCGATGCGCGCTTCCAGCGTTTCCAGCTGCGCGCGGGTGCGCGCCAGTACCTTGGCCTGCGCGTCGAATTCCTCGCGGGTGATCAGGTCCATGCGCGAGAACATGGCCTGCAGGGTGGCGCGGAGGTTCTTCTCCACTTCCTGCTGAAATTCCCGCAAGCCCGGCGGCAGATTGGCGGCCAGCTTGCGGGCTATCTCGTCGAGCGACTTGGCGTCGAACATGGCGTCGTCCTTCATGATCGAATCGGTGGTATGCACCAGTATGGTGCGTCGGGCCGATGCGTGGTGCCCATCTTGGTGCGCGCCGCTTTCCCTCGCTTTCTCTCCGTTTTCGTAACTCTTTGCTTCAAGAGCAAAAATCGCCGATGGCACGGGATCTGCTCTAGCCATTCGCGGGCGCTTTCGGGCAGACCCCAGCGAAAGATTCATGCGGGCCGAGATCCGGAGCGGAAACGCGCCCGGGCATTCGCGAAACCGCGGTATCGGGTGGCCGGTGCCCGGCCAGGCTAACTACGGAGTAGGAAGGATGAAGCTAGTAACCGCGATCATCAAGCCGTTCAAGCTCGATGACGTGCGCGAGGCGTTGTCCGAGATCGGGGTGCAGGGCATCACGGTCACGGAGGTCAAGGGCTTCGGCCGTCAGAAGGGGCACACCGAGCTCTATCGGGGTGCCGAATACGTGGTGGATTTTCTGCCCAAGATGAAGATCGAGGTGGCGCTGGACGACAGCCGAGTGGAGCAGGCCATCGAGGCCATCGTCCGCGCGGCCAACACCGGCAAGATCGGCGACGGCAAGATCTTTGTCTTCGATCTGGAGCAGGCGATCCGTATCCGCACCGGCGAGACCGGTGTCGACGCTCTATGAGCAGCAGCAGAGGGTGAAATCGATGAAGACGCTGACCCACGTACTACGACGAATGCTGCCTGCGGGGCTGGCGGTTTTCGCGCCGGTCGCTGCCGCCCAGGAAGCCAGTCTCAACTCCGGCGACACTGCGTGGCTGCTGACCTCCACCGCCCTGGTGCTGTTTATGACCATCCCCGGCCTGTCGCTGTTCTACGCCGGCATGGTCCGCGCCAAGAACGCGCTGTCGGTGATGATGCAGTGCTTCACCATCGCCTGCCTTAGCTCCGTGCTGTGGGTGATCTACGGCTACTCGCTGGCGTTCAGCGATGGCGGCAGCCTGCAGTCGGTGATCGGCGGTCTGAGCAACGCCTTCTTCGCCAGCGTCACCACCGAGTCGCTGTCGGGGACGATTCCGGAGGCGCTGTTCGCTACCTTCCAGCTCACCTTCGCCATCATCACCCCGGCGCTGATCGTCGGCTCCTACGCCGAGCGCATGAAGTTCTCGGCCATGCTGTGGTTCACCGCGCTGTGGATGACCTTCGTCTACGCCCCGGTCGCGCACTGGGTGTGGGGCGGCGGCTGGCTGCAGGAGATGGGCGTGCTCGACTTCGCGGGCGGCACCGTGGTGCACATCAACGCCGGTATCGCCGGTCTGGTGGCGGCCCTGGTGCTCGGCAAGCGCCGCGGCTATCCGACCACGCCGATGATGCCGCACAGCCTGGTGCTGACGCTGACCGGCGCGGGCATGCTGTGGGTCGGCTGGTTCGGCTTCAACGCCGGTTCGGCCCTGGCCGCCGACGGTGTCGCGGGCATGGCGATGTTCGTGACCCAGATCGCCACCGCCGCTGCCGCGCTGGCCTGGATGTTCGCCGAGTGGCTGTTCCACGGTAAGCCGAGCGCTCTGGGCATCGCCTCGGGTGCGGTCGCCGGCCTGGTGGCCATCACGCCGGCGGCGGGCTTCGTCGGCCCGATGGGCGCCCTGGTGCTGGGCATCGTCTCCGGTGTGGCCTGCTTCTACACCGCCACCAAGCTCAAGCGCGCGCTCGGCTACGACGACGCTCTGGACTGCTTCGGTGTGCACGGCGTGGGCGGTATCGTCGGCGCGATCCTGACTGGCGTGTTCGTCTCCAGCGCCTTCGGCGGCTCCGGTCTGGAAGAGGGTGTGACCGTCGGTGCGCAGGTGCTCAAGCAGATCCTGGGCGTGGTGGTGACCATCGTGTTCACCGGCATCGTCACCCTGATCATCCTCAAGATCGTCGACGCCGTGGTCGGGCTGCGGGTCAGCGAAGAAGAGGAGACCCAGGGCCTGGATATCGCCCAGCACGACGAGCGCGGCTACAGCCTCTAAGTTGGTTCGATCCCCTTCCCCTTTGATCCGAAGGATCGTTTTGCGGGCGCTAGGCGCCCGCTTTTTTTTGCCCCCCATTTCGCCCGAGTTCCGCGCATAATGGCGGCGATGGGCGAGATCGGTCGCCGAATTCGAACAGCGTGTCATCGGAGGAGGTTATGAACGGGCGTTTATCCGCCATCTTCGTCGCGACGGCCGCCGGGTTGAGCGCTTGCGCCACATCGGCGCCAACCGCCTCCGTGCTGCGCGCCGAGCAGGTATACGCGGCCAGCCAGTGCGGCCATTACGAGCGAACCGCCAATGCCCGCTGGATCGCCGATGAGAACGCCTGGCGCCAGTTCAGCGCGCGGCTGCCGTCGGTGCCCACGCCGGGGATCGACTTCGCCCGCGAAGGGCTGTTGCTGGTGGAGATGGGGCAGCGGCCCAGCGCCGGCTACGGCGTCGATCTCGCGGCCGCCGAGGTGCCGGTGCGCGATGGTGTTGCGGTGGTGCGCACCCGCTGGAGTGCGCCGGCGCCGGGGATGCTCAGCGCGCAGGTGGTGACCAGCCCGTGCGTGCTCATCAAGCTGAGCAAGGGCGATTTCGCCGCGATCCAGGTCGTCGATCAGAACGATCAGCCGCGGGCGCGCCTAAGCGTGCGTTGACCGCGAAGGCTCTCATGCCGCCCCCTCCGCCGGCTCCGGCGGAGGGGCGCTATCGCTGCCGTTACTGGTCGGTGAACAGCTTCTTGCAGAATTCCGGCACCGCCAGCGCCGCGCGGTGGATGGCGGCGTTGTAATAGCGGGTGGGGAACGGCTTGGTGGCCGCGTCCTGCTCGCGGAAGTGGGTGAGATCCGCGCCCTTGCTGGCCATGGTGGCCGACCACCAGCCGGAGGGATAGCCCACCACCGGGAACAACAGGGTCGCCACCTTGGCGAAGCCGGCGCCGCGCATCACCTCGTACAGCTCTTTGAGGATGGTGTCGATGTGCAGGATCGGCGATTCGCTCTGCTGCACGATCAGACCATCGTCGCGCAGCAGGGCGTAGGCGTCCTTCATGAACTCGGCGCCGAACAGGCCGGCGGCGGGGCCAATCGGGTCGGTGGAGTCGATGATCATCACATCGAAGCTGCCCGGCGCGGCGTTCTTGACGTAGGCCACCCCGTCATCGAACAGCAGCTCGGCGCGCGGGTCGCCGTTGGACTCCACCAGCTCCGGGAAGAACTGCTCGGCCACGCGGGTGACGCGCTCGTCGATGTCCACCTGCACCACGCGCCGCACGTTGGGATGCTTGAGCACCTCCTTGAGCAGGCCGCAGTCGCCGCCGCCGATGATCAGCACGTCGCGCGGATCGGGATGCGTGAACAGCACCGGGTGGGCCATCATCTCGTGGTAGGTGAAGTTGTCGCGCTGGGTCAGCATCACCGCACCGTCGAGCACCAGCAGCCGCCCCCAGTGGGTGGTCTCGTAGACTTCGATCTTCTGGAACGGCGACTGCTCCTCGTGGAGCTTCTTGGTGACCTTCAGCGAGAAGGCGGAGCCCTCGGACTCGAACGGCTCCGAGAACCAAGTGTTGTCCAACGCCATCTAAGACTCTCCCGTGCGGGCCGCCCGGCCCGTTATACCCCATATCCCGGTGAATACGCGTTACGCCGCGGCCGGCGATCCCGTACACTCTGCTGCTTTCGCAGGGCCGAGGATTTTCCTCTTTTACGAAGCGGATATAAAGCGAGATGACCGCCAACTGGGACATTCAGCAAGCGCGCGATACCTACAACACCGCCTATTGGGGTAGCGGCTACTTCGATATCAGCCCTCAGGGAAGAGTGGTGGCCTTCCCCAATCGCGACAACAGTCGCCCGGGCATCGACCTGGCGGAGTTGGCGGCGGCGGCGCGCGCGGCCGGGCTGACCTTGCCGGTGCTGGTGCGCTTCGTCGACATCCTGCACGACCGCGTCGATACGCTCTGCAACGCCTTCGCCAAGGCCATGGCGGCGGATAACTACCAGGGCCGCTACACCGCCGTGTATCCGATCAAGGTCAACCAGCAGCGCCGGGTGGTGGAGGAAATCCTCGCCCACGGCAACGGCCGGGTCGGCCTGGAAGCCGGCTCTAAGCCGGAGCTGATGGCGGTGCTGGCCCTGGCGCCGAGCGGCGGGATGGTCATCTGCAACGGCTACAAGGACCGCGAGTACATCCGCCTGGCTCTGCGCGGCATCCAGCTGGGCATGCGCGTGTACCTGGTGGTGGAGAAGCTCTCGGAGATCGACGACGTCATCGCCGAGGCGGCGGCGCTGGGCGTCAAGCCGCTGCTGGGCCTGCGGGTGCGGCTGGCCTCCATCGGCGCCGGCAAGTGGCAGAACACCGGCGGCGAGAAGTCCAAGTTCGGCCTCACCGCCGCTCAGGCGCTGACCGTGATCGAACGGCTTAAGGCCGCGGGGCTGCTCGATTCGCTGCAGTTGCTGCACTTCCACCTGGGCTCGCAGATCCCGCACATCCGCGACATCCAGCGCGGCATGCGCGAGGCGGCGCGCTATTACGCCGAGCTGCGCCGGCTGGGCGCGGACATCCGCATCGTCGACGTCGGCGGCGGCCTGGGCGTGGACTACGAAGGTACCCGCTCGCGCAGCTACTGCTCGATGAACTACAGCGTCGAGGAGTACGCCGCCTCGGTGGTGCACACGCTCTGGGAGATCTGTGAGCAGCACGATCTGCCGCACCCGGACGTGGTGAGCGAGTCGGGGCGGGCGCTGACCGCGCACCACGCCGTGCTCATCACCAACGTGATCGACGTTGACCGCGTGCCGGAGGCCGATGCCGTGGCCGCGCCGGCCGAGGACGCGCCGCTGATCCTGCACGACCTGTGGAAGAACCTGCAGGGCATGGCCGCGCGCTCGCCGGTGGAGACCTACTACGACGCCCTGCAGTGGCTGTCCGAGGCGCAGACCATGTATGTCCACGGGCTGCTGAGCCTCGAGCAGCGGGCGCACGCCGAGCAGCTGTACCAGGCCACCTGCCGGCGCGTGCTGCCGCTGCTGGACGCGCGTCAGCGCGCCCACCGCGAGCTGCTGGACGAGCTCAACGAGAAGCTGGCCGACAAGCTGTTCTGCAACTTCTCCCTGTTCCAATCGCTGCCGGACATCTGGGCGATCGACCAGATCTTCCCCGTGCTGCCGCTGCAGCGCCTGGACGAGGCGCCGGTCCGGCGCAACGTGCTGCAGGATCTCACCTGCGATTCCGATGGCACCATCCACGCTTACGTCGACCGCCAAGGGGTGGAATCCACTTTGCCGCTGCCGCCGTATCGCGACGGCGAGGATTACCTGCTGGGCGTGTTCATGGTCGGTGCCTATCAGGAAATCCTGGGCGATATGCACAACTTGTTCGGCGACACCGACTCCGTCAACGTCGTGCTCACCGAGCGCGGCTGGCGCCTGTCCGACCCCAAGCGCGGCGACACCGTGGAGTCGGTGCTGCGCTACGTGCAGTTCGACAGCCGCGATCTGCAGCGCGCGTACCGGCAGCGGGTGGCCAACGCCGGCCTCTCCGACGCGGACCGGCAGGCGGTGCTGCGCGAGCTCGAGAGCGGGTTGCAGGCCTACACCTATCTGGAGGATTAGCCGAGGCATGAAAGCGGGATTCATCGGTCTGGGAGCGATGGGCCAGGGGATGGCCGCCAATCTGGCCCGAGCCGGGCTGCTGGCGGCGGTGTGGAACCGCAGCGGCGACAAGGCGCAGGCTTTCGCCGCCGAGCACGGCGTGGTCGCCGCTGACGACCCGGCGGCGCTGGCCGCGGTCAGCGATCTCATCGTTACCTGCGTGTCGGCCGACGCCGATGTGCTGGCGGTAATCGATCAGCTGCGCCCGGCGCTCGCGCCGGGCAAGGTGGTGCTCGACGCCTCGACCGTGAGCGTGGACACCGCGCGCGAGGCGGCGCGGCGCGTGGCGGAGGCGGGCGCGAGCTTCCTCGATGGCCCGGTATCGGGCGGCACCGAGGGGGCGCGCAACGGCCAGCTGGTGATGATGGTCGGCGGCGACGCCGAGGTGCTTGAGCGCATCCGCCCCTTGCTGGCGCCGATGACCAAGGCCGTGACCCACATGGGGCCGGTCGGCGCCGGACAGGCCACCAAGGCGGTCAACCAGATCATGGCCGCCGGCATCAACCAGGCGGTGACCGAGGCGTTGGCGTTCGGCCAGGCCATGGGGCTGGATATGCGCAAGGTCATCGACGTGGTCGGCGGCGGCGCTGCCGGCAACTGGTTCCTGAGCCACCGCGGCCCGACCATGGTCGAGGACGTGTTCAAGCCTGGCTTCAAGGTGGCCCTGCACCACAAGGATCTGAGCATCTGCAAGCGGATGGCCGCCGGCCTGAACGTGGCGCTGCCGGTGGTGGAAATGACCCTGGTGCACTACCAGCGGCTGATGCAGGCCGGCTACGGCGAAGAGGACATCTCCGCGCTCTATCGCCTGAAGCGGGAGATGTTTGCCAAGGGCAGCAAGGAATCGTAGCGGCCGCGGCCCGGCGCGGGCCGCCGGGCAAATGCCTAAAGCCGCGTGCGCAGTTCTAGCATCAGCATGTCTATGCCGTCGTTGTCGTGATAGAGGCTGGCGTTGGAGGTGTGCTGGATGCGCACGCCGGCCGCCAGCGGGGGCAGCAGCTGGACGTAGACGCCCAGGTGCGAAGTGAACTGGAAGTGGCCGCCGAGTTCGCGGCCGGCGATTTCGGCTTCGGATACGTAGGTCGGCGCGGTGCCGATGTCGATCGACAGGCGGCCGCGATCGAGGCTGACGCTAGGGCCGGCGCTGACGATGTTGAGGCTGTCGCCCTCGCCCTGGAAGCGTCCGGCGCCGAGGTTGAGGTGGCTGGCGACCGACCAGCCGTGCGTGTTGCCCTGCCACGGCAAGCGGAAACGCAGCAGCAATTCCCAGCCATCGATGTCTTGGGAAATGGTCGGGGCGCTGCCGCCGCCGCGGATGCCTACCCATTCCGAATCGATGGCCGCCGCCGTGACCGGTTGGACGCAGGAGAGCATGCAAAGGCCTAGCACCGGCGCAATGGAGCTGCGCATGTGGTTATTCCTTATCGGCGTCGAAACTCTGCGATGAAACCCACCAAGGGAATTGGTGTGTTTCCGGGCGCAATCAAGGCGATTGCGGCGCGGACATCACGGTCCGCCATGGGGCCGGTCGTGCATGCGGCCGACGAACCGTGATTATTTCTAACACGGGGCCGCCATGGCGCTTGCTGGCTCGTTCGGGGTGGTCCCTAGCCGCTGACTTTCATCAGTACCGAGTCGATGCCGTTGGCGCGCAGCCGCTGGCGGGTGGCGGCCACGTCGTCCTCGCTGTGGAACGGGCCGACGCGCACGCGGTGCACCACGCTACCCGGTTTGATCTCCACCGTCTGGATGTTGGCCTGTACGCCCAGCAGCGCCAGCTGCGCCTTGATGCGGTCGGCGTCCTCGTGCTTGCCATAGGCGCCGACCTGCAGCAGATAGCGCTCCTGTCGGGCCGCGGTCGCGGCGGTGCGGGATTCGTTCTGCGCGGGCGCTCTCTGCTCGGTGCGCGATGCCACCGGTGTCGACGGTTTGGCCGGGGTGCGCGCCGGCTGCTCCGGCTCCGGCACCACGACTTCCATCTGTGGCAGGATCTTGTAGAACTCAAAGCGCGGCCGATTGTCGCTGCGCGCGTCCGCGGCCTTGGACTCCGCCTCGACCTGGGCGATGGCCTTGCGCAGCTTGTCCGCGTCCAGGTTGGGGTGGCGGGCCATGACCGCCCGCACCTCGTTCTGCAGCTCCTTGACGACACGCACGGTGAACACGCCCAGGCCGAGCAGCAGACCGACGGTGACGCCGATCACCATGCCGAGCAGCAGCCACAGGGGGCCGGGCAGGCCGCCGCTCTTCTTGTCGGATTTGCGCTTGACGGAGGCGCGACCGCTGTTTTTGTAGTCTCGTGCCATGATTGTGCCGGGACCTTCCCATGTCGTGTCGGCGCTACGAAGCGCGGGTGCCCATTATCGGGACTGTCCGCCACCTTGCAAGAGCATAGCCCCAACCGTCCGGCGCGGGGCTAGAGCAATTCCTGCGGATCGACGTCCAGCGACCAGCGTACCTTACGCGCGCTCTTCAGCCCCGGCAGGCCGTCACACCAGAGCCCGAGTAGACGCTGCAAATCCTGACGGCGCGCCGCCTGCAGCAGCAGCTGCGCGCGGAAGCGCCCGGCGCGCCGCTCCATCGGCGCCGGCACCGGCCCGAGCAGCAGTACGCCCGGCACGCCCAGCGCCTCGGCCCGCTGGCGGGCCTCCTCCAGGAACGCCGCCGGTGCGGCCGGTTGCACCGCCTCGGCGCGCAGCAGCGCCAGCGAGCCGAACGGCGGGAGGCCCAGCTGGCGACGTTCCTCCATGAGTGCCTCGGCGAAACGGCCGTAGCCGTCGCGCAGCAGGGTGTGCAGTAGTGGATGTTCCGGGTGATGGGTCTGCAGGATCACCTCGCCGGGGCGGTCGGCGCGGCCGGCGCGGCCGGCCACTTGCACGATCAGCTGCGCCAGCCGCTCGGTGGAGCGGAAATCGCTGCCGAACAGGCCCGAGTCGGCGTCGACGATGCCGACCAGCGTCACGCGCGGCAGGTGGTGGCCCTTGGCCAGCATCTGCGTACCGATCAGGATGCGGCCCTCGCCGCTATGCGCACTGGCCAGCAGCTTGGCCATGGCGCCCTTGCGGCGGGTGCTGTCGCGGTCGATGCGCACCAGGCCCAGGTCGGGGAAGTGCGCGCGCAGCGCCTCCTCGATCCGCTCCGTGCCCTGGCCCAGTGGCCGCAGCTCCGCGCTGCCGCAGACGGTGCACTGGCTGGGCGCCGGCCGCTCGTGGCCGCAATGGTGACAGCGCAGGCGGTTGTCGCGGAAGTGCAGGGTGAGGCGCGCGTCGCAGCGCGCGCAGGCGGCGACCCAGCCGCAGTCGTGGCACAGCAGCGTCGGCGCGAAGCCGCGCCGGTTCAGGAAGATCAGCACCTGGTTGCCGTCGTCGAGATGCCGGCGCATCTGCGCCAGCAGCGCCTGGCTCAGCCCGCCCTGCAGCGGCTGGCCGCGGATGTCCAGCAGCCGTACCCGCGGCATGCCGGCGCTGCCGGCGCGCTCGGGCAGCTTGAGATGCACATAGCCGCGGTGAGCGACATTGAACAGGCTCTCCAGCGACGGCGTGGCCGAGCCCAGCACCACCGGGATGTCGAGGCGGCGGGCGCGCACCACCGCCAGATCCCGCGCCGAGTAGCGGAAGCCGTCCTGCTGCTTGAACGACGGGTCGTGCTCCTCGTCGACGATGATCAGGCCGGGCTGCGCCAGTGGCGTGAACACCGCCGAGCGCGTGCCGATGACGATGCGGGCCGCGCCGTCCCGCGCCGCCAGCCAGGCGTTGAGCCGCTCCCGGTCGGACAGCGCTGAGTGGAACACCGCCATCGGCGTTCGGAAGCGGTGGGCGAAGCGCGCCACCAGCTGCGGGGTGAGGCCGATCTCCGGCACCAGCACCAGCGCTTGCTGCCCCTGCGCCAGCACGGCGTCGATCGCTTCCAGGTACACCTCGGTCTTGCCGCTGCCGGTGACGCCATCGAGCAGGTGGCAGGCGAAGCCGTGGGCGCCACGCAGCGTGTCGCGGGCGGCGCGTTGCGCCTCGGTGAGCGGCAGCGGCTCGGCGTCGCCCTGGCCGTCCAGGAGGCCGTAGCTGGGCGAATGCACGGCTTCGATCCAGTGCTTCTCGGCCAGGCTGCGCAGCGTCGCGCGGGCACCGTTGGCGGCGACGCGGTCGTCGCTCAGCTCGCCGAGCGCGAGCTGGCGCAGCAGCTCGGCCTGGCGGGGCGCGCGGCGCGCCAGCTCGTCGGGATTGACCGCGCGGCCGGCGGCGGTCAGGCGCCAGCGCACGCTCTGCACCGGCTGCGCCGCCGCGCCTTGGCGTAGCGGCGGCGGCAGAATGGTCTGCAGCACCTCGCCGGCCGGGTGGTGGTAGTAGCGGCTGGCCCACAGCGCGAACTCCAGCAGCTCCGCTGGTATCAGCGGCGCGGTGTCGATCACGGCCTCGACCGGCTTGAGGCGGTGACGGTCGATGCAGCTATCGTCGGCGTTGCCGACCACGACGCCGACCTGGCGGCGGCGCCCGAACGGCACCCACACCCGGGAGCCGGGAGCGAGCGGCGCGTCGCTCAGATAATCGAACAGCCTCGGCAGCGGTGATGGCACCGCCACCTGCACGATGTGGCGCACTTCGATCATCACCGGCTCCCGGCGGCGGGGCGAGCGGTCCGCTTGAAGTAGTTTCTTAGCATGTTAAAAGTAACCCTGCGCCGCGGTTCGAAAATTCCCTGTTATGCACAACAGCCTGTGGATAAGTTTGTGGACGAATGCGGTGCGTCCATGGCCGCAGGTCGGCTGTGCGATCCGGCTCAGCGCTTCGCATACACCCCTGGTGGCCCGCCAGATGCTCTTTGAAAACAATCGCTTGCCAAAGCGACGGGCGAGCCGCCCCGAGCAAGCGCCGCCATGAGGCTCGGCCGGACGGCGATGTGCATAAATGTGGCTTCGATCGAGCCGCGGTTTCGCCGGACACTTATACTGGAACGATGTCCGATCTTACCGCTTCCGCGCTCGAATCGCTGCTGAGCCTGTTGCTGGAGGAGCTGCGCGCCCGGCCAGCGGGGCTGTCCGAATATGAACTGCTGCGCCGCCTCGATCAGCGCGGGATTCCGCCGTTCGCCGGTGCCGATCTACAGCGGCCCGAATCGCTGTACCGGACCCATTTCCGGCTGTTCCACTGCCTGTACCTGTTGCAGGAACGGCTGCGGGCAGCCGGGGAGGAGCTGCACATCCATTGCCTGTCGATCCGCATCGGCCGGCGCGCGGAGGCCGAGCCGGGCGCTCTGGCCGCGCCGGATCCGCTGCGCGCTTACTACCTCGACGAGCGCAATCTCACCGCCGTCACCGGCGAGGAGGTGGAGGCGATGCTGGCCTCGTTCTGGCGCTGGTTCCATGCCCAGGACGCGCGGCGGGCGGCGCTGGCGGAACTGGGGCTGAGCGATCCGGCGTCGCCGGCGGAGATCAAGCGCGCCTATCGCCGCCTGGTCATGCAGCACCACCCGGATCGGGGCGGCGATACCGCTCGGCTGCAGGCGCTCAACGCCGCGATGGCGCAGCTGGAGCAGGGCTGATCAGCAGACGATCCAGGCCGATTCGATCGCCTGGTAGAGATCGCCGAACGGCGTGCCCGGGCAAGCGGCGTGGATGATCTGCGCCAGCGCGTCCTGCGCTTCCGGCTCGGGGCGGGGGCAGCTCTTGCGCATGAACAGCGCGGCGTTGACCGCGGCGTCGCGCCAGCGCTCGGACGGCGGCGACACCGGCAGGCCCGGCGGCAGATCCTGCAGGAACAGCTGCTGCTCGATCTGCTCGGCGTTGAGCTCGGCTTCCAGGATTTGCTTGCGCACCGCTAGGCCCTCGTCCTCCACGCCGCTCGGCGGCTGCCGCAGCTGGCGGCGCAGGGCGCGCATCGGCTCGATGATGTCGCGGTGCCACTCCAGGGCGCGGCGGATCGCCTCTTCCAGCTCGGTGGCGCCGAGGCGGCCCTTGCCTTGCAGGCCGGCCCAGATCGTGCCCAGCAGCAGGCTGATGGCCAGCCCGTAGCGGGCCTGGATGCGCAGGCAGGTGGCCTTGACTTCCTCCTGATCGTAAAGCTCGACGGCGAAAGTCCAGAGTTTGGCGGCTTCGTCTTTCATTGCTCGGTTGGCTCGGTCCAGGACGGAACCAGTTTAGCGTCGGCACCATAAAAAAGCCGCCCGGAGGGCGGCTTTTGGGAATCGCCTGGTCGGCTTAGGCGGCCGACTTCAGCGCGGCGAACACCTCTTCCAGCATCTGCTTGGCGTCGCCAAACAGCATGCGGTTGTTCTCCTTGTAGAACAGCGGGTTGTCGACGCCGGCGTAGCCCGAGGCCATGGACCGCTTCATCATGATCGAGGTCTTGGCCTTCCAGACCTCCAGCACCGGCATGCCGGCGATGGGGCTGTTGGGGTTCTCCTGGGCCGCCGGATTGACGATGTCGTTGGCGCCGATGACGATCGCCACGTCGGTGTCCGGGAAGTCCTCGTTGATCTCGTCCATTTCCAGAACGATGTCGTAGGGGACCTTGGCCTCGGCCAGCAGCACGTTCATGTGGCCCGGCATGCGACCGGCCACCGGGTGGATGGCGAAGCGCACGTTCACACCCTTCTCGCGCAGCAGCTGGGTGATCTCCGAGACGATGTGCTGGGCCTGCGCCACCGCCATGCCGTAGCCCGGCACGATGATCACGTTCTTGGCCTCGCGCAGCATCTCGGCGGTTTCCACCGCGGAGATCGGCGTGACCTCGCCGGCCGGCTGCTCGCTGCCGCCGCCCGCAGCACCAGCGCCGGCGCCGGCGCCGGCGCCGAAGCCGCCCGCGATCACGCTGATGAAGTTGCGGTTCATGGCGTTGCACATGATGTAGGACAGGATCGCGCCCGAGGAGCCCACCAGCGCGCCGGTGACGATCAGCAGGTCGTTGGAGAGCATGAAGCCGGTGGCCGCGGCGGCCCAGCCCGAGTAGCTGTTGAGCATGGACACCACCACCGGCATGTCGGCGCCGCCGATGGCCATCACCATGTGGATGCCGAACAGCAGCGAGATCACCGACATGATGATCAGCGCCGGCAGGCCCTGCTCGATGGTTTCGGCCTTCAGGAAGTCGTAGCCGAAGTAGATCACCACCAGCAGGGCGATCAGGTTCAGCCAGTGCCGGGCCGGCAGCAGCAGCGGCTTGCCGCCGATCTTGCCGGACAGCTTGCCGAAGGCGATCAGCGAGCCGGAGAAGGTCACCAGGCCGATCAGGATGCCGACGTAGATTTCCACCAGGTGGATGGTGTGCTCAGCGCCGGTGTAGGCGGCGGCAGCGGCCGGATCGATGTAGCTGGCGAAGCCCACCAGCGCCGCCGCCAGACCGACCAGGCTGTGCATCAGCGCCACCAGCTCCGGCATCTGGGTCATCTGCACCTTGCGCGCCGCGTACAGGCCGATGCTGCCGCCGACCAGCAGGGCGAGGATGATCCAGCCAAAGCCGCTGGGGGTGACGCTGGGGCCGAACACGGTGGCCAGCACCGCCAGCGTCATGCCGGCGATGCCGTAGAGGTTGCCGCGCTTGGCCGTCTCCGGATGAGACAGGCCGCCGAGGCTGAGGATGAAGAGAATGGCCGCCCCGATGTAGGCGACGGTGACTAGACCGTAAGACATGATTGTTTCGCCCCCCAGGTATTACTTGCGGAACATGGCCAGCATGCGCCGGGTCACGGCGAAACCGCCGAACATGTTGATCGCGGTCAGCGCTATGGCCAGTGCCGCCAGAGCGGCGATCAAGCCGCCGGGGCGACCGTTGGCCATGCTCTCGTTCAACGGCGGGGCGATCTGGACCAGCGCGCCGATGACGATGATGCTGGAGATGGCGTTGGTGACGCTCATCAGCGGCGTATGCAGGCTAGGCGTGACGTTCCACACCACCATGTAGCCGACGAAGCAGGCCAGCACGAACACCGTGAAGTGCCCGAGGAACGAGGCCGGCGCGCCGAGGCCGATCAGCAGGAACGCGAGCGCGCCCAGGCCGAACAGGATGGCGATGTTCTTGGCCGGGGTCGGACCGCTGGGCTTGCCGTGGCCCTTGGGCGCCTGCTGCGCGGCGGCCGCCGGCTTGGCGGGTTGGGCCGGAGCGGCGGACAGCTTGGGCGGCGGAGGCGGCCAGGTGATCTCGCCGTCCTTGATCACGGTGGCGCCGCGGATCACCTCGTCTTCCATATTGACGTTGATCGTGCCGTCCTTGCTCTTGCACAGCTCTTCGAGCAGGCGCAGCAGGTTGGTGGCGTACAGCGTGCTGGACTGCTTGGCCAGGCGGCTGGGCAGGTCGGTGTAGCCGATGATGGTGACGCCGTGGCGCACCACCACCTCGCCGGGCACGGTCAACTCGCAGTTGCCGCCCTGCTCGGCGGCCAGGTCGACGATGACGCTGCCGGGCTTCATCGACTGCACCATCTCGGCGGTGATGAGCTTCGGCGCCGGCTTGCCCGGGATCAGGGCGGTGGTGATGATGATGTCGACTTCCTTGGCCTGCTGGGCGAACACCTCGCGCTGCGCCTTCTGGAAGCCCTCGCTCATGACCTTGGCGTAGCCGCCGGTGCCGCTGCCTTCCTCCTCGTAGGGTACGGCCACGAACTCGGCGCCCATGGAGCGAACCTGGTCGGCCACTTCGGGGCGGGTGTCGTTGGCGCGCACGATCGCGCCCAGGCCGGAAGCCGCGCCGATCGCGGCGAGGCCGGCGACGCCGGCACCGATCACGAACACCTTGGCCGGCGGTACCTTGCCCGCGGCGGTGATCTGGCCGGTGAAGAAGCGACCGAAGTGGTGGGCGGCCTCGATCACGGCGCGGTAGCCGGCGATGTTGGCCATGGACGACAGCGCGTCCATCTTCTGAGCGCGCGACATGCGCGGCACGCTGTCCATCGCCAGCACGGTGGCTTTCTTCGCGGCCAGTTGCTGCATCAGCTCCGGATTCTGGGCCGGCCAGATGAAGCTGATCAGGGTCGCGCCTTCGCGCATCAGCGCCACTTCCTCGGCGGAGGGGCCGCGCACTTTCAGGATCAAATCGACGCTGCCGTACAAGCTGGCGGCATCGGGGGCGATCTGGGCACCGGCCGCGCGATAGGCTTCGTCGCTGAAATTGGCCGCATCGCCGGCGCCGGTCTCTACCGTGACCGCAAAGCCCAGCTTGATCAGTTTTTCGACCACGTCAGGGACGGTCGCTACGCGCTTCTCGCCCGGAAATATTTCTTTTGGTACGCCTATGGTCAGAGGCATACGCTCCTCCCCAATAGATCAGTTGGTCCGCCGCCCAATCGTGGAACGGATTAGTTTCGCTTGTGCATCGTTAGCCGATGCCGGCCGATTGAAAAGTAACGAACGCGACAACCCGGCGGCTCCCGAGTCAACTTGTTCCTTACTCTTTGCGCCCTTTGTCGGCCGGAGCGACAGGCTGGGCGATACTACCGGAACAACGAGGCATGTTGGAAGCGTTCCTGTACCGATACGGGATGCTAAGTTAGCGCTATCGCAGGAAAAGGGCGGTCCGCCGGGCCCTCCCGGGGCGGGGGTGCGGCGGCGGCGCGTCGGGCGCGGCGCTGGCCGCGGACCCTGGGCGGCGCGGCGAGCAGGGAGTGTTTTCAAAGGGATAGCTCGCCTGAGCCTTGCGCGCCCCGGCGGCGGCGCACGCGGCGTCGGCGACGGCCGGCGGGTTACGGTCCGGGCGGTGGCGTCCCATATTTAATGGAGGGCCGGCCGGCTCGATGCGAGGCGATATTTATATGCCCGCATAATTGCCTTTTATGGGCAAACCTGGAATAAGCTAAGGCGAGCGTCGGCCATGATCAGACATGGAGAGCATCGTGCCGAGCCTAGAGCACCAGATCCTTAGGACGGATGTCTCGGGCATGCCGCTGGAGTGGATCGACTACCAGGAAGCGGTGCGCCTGTACTACCTGGAGCAGGTGGCTTACACCTGCGGTCGGCTGCTCTATCGCATTCGCGGCGGCATCAATGCCGTTACCGGTCGTCGCAGCGTGCTGGAGCTGAATTCCATCATCGCCACCGAAGGCGCGATCCAGGCTTCGCTGCGCGCCAATCCCGACTATGTCCCGCCTCTGAGCAACAAAGCGCTGTTTCGCCGCGACGACCATCTTTGCATGTATTGCGGCGGCCGCTTCCCGGAGGGCATGTTGTCGCGCGACCACGTGCGGCCGATCAGCCGCGGCGGCCTCGACGTCTGGAGCAACGTGGTGAGCGCTTGCAAGCGCTGCAACAACTACAAGGGCAACCGCGAGCCCGAGGAATGCGGCATGCAGCTGCTGGCGGTGCCGTTCGTGCCGACCCACGCCGAGTACGTGTACCTGCAGGGCCGCCGCATCCTCGCCGACCAGATGGAGTTCCTGCGCGCCCATTTCCCGCGGCGCAGCCCGCTGCGCGAGCGGCTGCGCAACGTCGTTTCCGGGCAGATGACCCTGCTCTGAGCGCGCGCGGCGGGCCGCTACGCGGCCGATCCGGCCCGCGCCGGCTTGGGCTTGTCCAGGCCGAGGTAGATCACCCCGCCCAGGATCAGCGCCGTGCCCAGCAGATGTACCGGCGTGATCGGCTCATCCAGCAGCAGATAGCCGAACACCAAGGTCGAGGCCGGTCCGACCATGCCCACCAGCGCCGCCTGCTCGGCGCCGATACGCCCCACGCCGGCCGCCAGCATGAAGGACGGCACCGCGGTGCAGGCCACCGCCAGGAGCGCGCTCAGGCCGTACACCGGCGCCGGCAGCGCCAGCACGTCGAGCGGCCGCGCCAGCAGGAAGTGCGCGGTCACGCCGATGCCGGCGGCGGTCATGGCGTAGCAGGTGAAGCGCATGGCGCCGACGGCCGGTATCAGCCGCCCGCTGCCGACCATGAACAAGGCGTAGGCGGCTGCGCTGCCGAACACCAGCAGCCCGCCCAGCAGCACGTCGGCGCTGTACAGGCGCAGATCCTCGGCGAACACCACGGCTACGCCCGCGTAGCACACCGCGACCGCCACCAGCTCGGCCGGCCGGACTCGCCGGCCGAACAGCAGCCACCCGAACAGCAGCACCAGGGTAGGGTAGACGTAGAGAATGAGCCGCTCCAGCCCGGCGCTGACGTAGCGCAACCCCATCAGGTCGAGGATGCTGGCGAGGTAGTAGCCGCACAGACCGAGCGCCGCCACCGCCAGCCACTGACGGGCGCTGAGCGCGGTCCGCCGCTCGCCGCGCAGCAGCCACAGCGCTACCAGCAGATAGATCGGCACCGCCAGCACCATGCGCAGGGTCTGCAGGGTGACGGCGTCGACCGGATAGTGGTAGCTCAGCTTGACGACGATGGCCTTGAGCGAGAACAGCACCGCGCCGCCGGCGGTGAGGAGGAAACCGATGAGGCGGCTGCTGAGACGGCGGGAATGTCGGCTGGGCATTGGGCTTCCTTGGTGGTCAAGGCGGGCCCGCCGGCAGCCGAAACGACCACGGCCGCAGACGGTGCCCGCGGCCGTGTGGTGAGTGCTGGATCGAACCGTTCGGAAATCAACACGCACGACTGCCGGGGGCCGGAAGGCCCCACCACAGTCGCTGGCGGGAAACGGCAAGGTCGATCATGCCTTCGAACATAGTACGGTCCGGTGTTGCGGTGCAATAGGCGGTCGGGCGCGCCACTGGAGGCCGGCCCGGGTGGCCGCGTATCCTTGCGCGCAGCCGGAGAAAACCCATGCATCGCGTCCGCTTCTCGATCCCATCCCGCCCGACCGGGCACGGCCAGGGAGGCCGCCGCCAGCCATGAGCGAGCCGCTCGAGTACTATCGCGCCCAGCACAAGAAGCGCCTGTCCTGGATGCCGTGGCTGTACTACTCGCTCAAGCCCGCGCACCGCGCGTGGGCGCGCGCCTGGCAGCAGGAGGTGCAGGAGCAGCTGCGGCGGCTGGAGACCGTGGTGATCGGCGAAGACTGCTTCATCGCCCCGGAGGCGGCGATCTTCGCCGAGCCCAACCGCACGGTGGTGATCGGCGATCGCTGCGCCATCGCCGCCGACGTGTTCCTGCACGGACCGGTGGTGCTGGGGGCGGGTGTGAGCATCAACCACCGCACCTCGATCGACGGCGGCGCCCGCGGCGTCGTCATCGGCGACGGTACCCGCATCGCCCACAACGTCACCATCTACGCCTTCAACCACGGCATCGCCCTCGACCGGCCGGTGGCCGAGCAGCCGGTGACCTCGCGCGGCATCCGTATCGGCCGCGACGTCTGGATCGGCGCCAACGTCGGCATCACCGACGGCGTGACCATCGGCGACCACGCGGTGATCGGCATGGGCAGCGTGGTCACCCGCGACGTTCCCCCCTACGCCATCATGGCCGGCGCCCCGGCCCGTCAGATCGGCGACCGCCGCCGCTGAGCCGGCGCCGCATTGAAGCGGCGGCGCCCGACCTTATCTCAACAAGTTGGAGACGACCGGCGGGCGTTGTGCGCCCTGCCGAACAGGGTTGGGCGTGGTCGGTGAGGGTTGTTCCGATGGCTCGCGTCGCAGCAGGTGCCGGTATGGCCGCAGGACCGTAGCCGCCCGTTCGTGCTCCGGGAAGGTACAGCGCAGAGCTGGTGGCTGCCCTAAAGCGAGAATATCGCGGTCGCGTGCCGGACCCCGTTTATGTCCGCAGTTGCCGGGCCCATCTCTAAATGGGAGCGCGTTTGCGCCCATAGAACGATTCTCGCCGGGGCGTCATCCAGCCCGAGAGCGACCGACCTAGTCGTAGATCCGATGAACGTGCCGCCCGGCGGGGTGGCGGACGCACGAGGGGTGTCACATGAGTCTCCAAGGCAACAGCGGCGGCGCGCACCGCAAGTTCCTGGACTCCTTGGTGAACTTCACCAAGGAGCATCAGGCGAAGTACTGGGAGGGCACCTTCAGCACTTTCCTGGAGGAGATCGTCGTCAAGGATCCCGCGGCGGTCAGCCGCACCAGCCACCAGTACCTGTGGGACATGCTGTGCTGGCGTCGCCGCCATGAGAACCCGGAAGGGGAGGGCGATGAGTTCCGGCTGTTCTCGCACGATCTGTTCGGCATGGAGAAGCCGCTGCAGCGGGTCATGGAGTACTTCAAGGCCGCCAGCGCCGGCTCCGAGGTGGGCCGGCGCCTGCTGCTGCTGCTGGGCCCGCCGTCCGGTGGCAAGTCCACGCTGGTGATCCTGCTCAAGCGCGGCCTGGAGGAGTACAGCCATACCGAGGAGGGGGCGCTGTACGGCATCAAGGGCTGCCCGCTGCACGAGACGCCGCTGCACCTGATACCCCACAGCCTGCGTTCCGAGTTCCGCGACACCTACGGCGTCGAGGTGGTGGGCGAGCTCTGCCCCTACTGCCAGAGCCGTCTCGAACACGAGTTCGATCGGGATTTCATGCAAATGCCGGTCGAGCGCATCTTCATCTCCGAGGCTGGCCGGGTCGGGGTCGGCACCTATGCCCCGCACGACCCGACTACCGCCGATCTGGCCGACCTGATCGGCTCGGTGGACCTGTCCAAGGTCTCGCAGTACGGCGACGAAGGCGACCCGCGCGCCTGGAGCTGGTCGGGCGCGGTCTACGCCGGCTCGCGCGGCATCCTGGAGATGATCGAGATCCTCAAGGTCAAGCGCGAGTTCCTCTACCTGCTGCTGACCCTGACGCAGGAGAAGAACGTCAAGGTCTCGCGCTTCCCGCTGATCTATCTGGACGAGACCATCATCGCCCACACCAACCTGGCGGAGTTCCGCAAGTTCCTGCAGGAGACCGAGAACGAGGCTCTGCTGGATCGCATGGTCATCATCCAGGTGCCCTACACCTTGAATTATCGGGACGAGGCGCGGATCTACCGCAAGTTGATCGCCGCCGCGCCGACGTTCCGCTCGGTGCACCTGGATCCGCACGCGCTGGAGGTGGCGGCGGTGTTCGCGGTGCTCTCCAGGCTGAAGCCGTCGGAGCGGGAGGATTTGGATCTGGCCAAGAAGGCCAAGCTGTATGCCGGCCTGGACGTGGAGGGCTTCACCAGCGCCGACGTGGAGCGCATCCGCGCCGAGGCGCCGGACGAGGGCCTCTCCGGCATTTCGCCGCGGTTCGTGGTGAACGCGCTATCGAACGCCATCTCCGCCAGCGAGGCCAAGAGCCTGACCAGCATGCAGGTGCTGATCACGTTGAAGGACGCCATCGAGTCCGACGCCCGCATCGACCCCAAGCAGAAGCGTGCCTGGGTCGATTTCCTGGTGACGGTGCGCAAGGACTTCTACAACCACTGGGTCAAGGAGGACGTGCACAAGGCGCTGTTCGCCTCCTTCGAGGAAGAGGCGCAGGCGTTGCTCGACAAATACCTGGACGAGGTCGAGGCCTCCTTGGACAAGCGCGAGGTCATCGACCCCATCACCGGCGAGTCGCGCGAGCCCGATGCCCGCTTCCTGCGCTCGGTGGAGGAGAAGATCAACGTCTCCGACGCCGGCAAGCTGTCCTTCCGCCAGGAGGTGGTGCGCAAGGCGATGGTGGCGTTCAAGCGCGGCGAGAAGTTCACTCTGGACAGCCACAGCAGGCTGAAGGAGGCGGTGGAGAAGTATCTGTTCGAGGAACGGCGCGACGTGCTGCGGCTGGTGACCTCCGTGGCCCGTCCCGACGAGGAGGCTCGCGAGAAGATCGCGGCGGTCGAGGAGCGGCTGATCAAAGAGTACGGCTACGACCACCACAGCGCGCGCGAGGCGCTCAACTACGTGACGACCCTATTGTCCCAGGAGTGATCCTGGGGGGAGAGCCGGTGAATGAGCCTGTCTGATACCCTCGCCGGCGAGCATGGCAACCGCTGGTACGATCTGTTTTCCCGTGGTACGCGGGATTGGCTGCGCCACAACGAGAAAGTCCGAGAAGCCGTCAACAAAGCGCTTCCCGATCTGATCGCCCACTCCGACGTGCTCACCCGGCCCGACAACCGCACCGTGCAGGTGCCGGTGCGATTCATGGAGCATTACCGTTTCCGTCTGCTCAACCCGCAGCAACAGAAGGGCGCGGGGCAGGGCAAGGTTCGCCCTGGTGACGTGCTGATGCGGCCCAACCAGGGGCGCGGCGAGAGCGGCTCGGGCAGCGGCGGCGACGAGGAGGGCGGCGTCAGCTTCGTCATGGAGTTCAAGGTGGACGACATCTTGGACTGGCTGTGGGAGGAGCTGCAGCTGCCCAATCTGAAGCCGCGCGACGGCACGCAGCTGGAAATCGAGGACTACATCCGCGAGGGCTGGGACAAGAAAGGCGCGCGCTCGCGCTTGGACCGGCGCCGCACTATCAAGCAGGCGGTCAAGCGGCGCGCGGTGCAGGGCGAATCGGCGGTGCCCATCACCAACGACGACCTGCGCTTCCGCCAGCTGGTCAAGCGCCAGCAGCCGACCACCAACGCCGTGGTGTTCTTCCTGCTGGATGTTTCCTCCAGCATGGACGAGTACTGCCGCAAGCTCGCCAAGACCTTCTTCTTCTGGGCTCTGCAGGGCATCCGCCGCCAGTTCGTGAAGGTCGAGACGGTGTTCATCGCCCACACCATCGAGGCCTGGGAGTTCCAGGAGGAGGAGTTCTTCCAGGTGCACGGCGAGGGCGGCACCCAGTCCTCGGCGGCGCTGCAGAAGGCGATCGAGATCGCCGCCGAGCGCTACGATCCGAGCCGTTACAACAGCTACCTGTTCTACGCCTCCGACGGCGACAACTTCATGGAGGATCGCCACCGCGCCCGCGCCGCGCTGGAAGCGCTGGTGCCGCGGATGAATTTCCTGGGCTACGCCGAGGTGTCCGGCCGGCACCACCAGCGGCTCAACACCGAGGTCGGCGTGCTGTTCCGCCGCCTGCAGGAGCAGGGCGCGCCCTGCGACAGCTACGCCATCGCCTCGGAGGCCGATATCTGGCCAGCGATCAAAGCGTTCTTCACCCGCCAGGCCGAGGAGGTCGCCTGATGCCGGCGAAGCTGCAAGAGTACGTCACCCGCATCGAGGCCTTGGGCAAGGAGCTGGGGCTGGAGTATTACCCGGTCGATTTCGAGCTGGTGCCGCCCAGCTTCATGATGGAAGTCGCCGTGTACGGCTTGCCGGTGCGCATGCCGCACTGGTCTTTCGGGGTGCGCTGGATCTACCAGATGGTCCAGCACAAGATGGGCCACTCGCGCATCTTCGAGGTGGTGTTCCCCGGCAACCCCAACCGCGCCTACCTGGTCAACAACAACACCCTCGAGGAGAACTGCCTGGTCACGGCGCACGTGCTGGGACACGCCGATTTCTCCCACAACAACCTGCTGTTCGTGAACAGCCAGCGGCAGGCCGGCTATCACATCGTCGAGCAGGCCGCGGCCCACGCCCACCGCATCGACGAGGCGGTGGAAATCGCCGGCCAGCGCCGGGTCGAGGCCGTGCTCGACGCCGCGCTGGCGCTGGAGCAGCACATCGACACGCATTACCCGATCAACCGTCCCGATTACCCGCCGCCCAAGAAGCAGGTCGAGACGCCGCCGCGGGACGAGTTCCAGAGTCGGTTCGGCCTGCTGCCGGGCGAGGCCGACGGCGTGCGACCGAAGCCGCCGCCGGTGGTCGAGCAGCGTCTGCCGCCTCATCCGGAGGCCGACCTGCTCTGGTTCATCGCCCGCTACGGCCCGGCGTTGGAGGACTGGGAGCGGGACATCTTCCTGGCGGTGCGGGAGGAGTCGTTCTACTTCCAGCCGGTGTTCAGCTGCCAGATCATGAACGAGGGTTGGGCCTCGTACTGGCATGCGCGCATTCTGCGCGAAGCCGACTTCCTGCCCAACGAGCTCTATCTCAACGCCATGAAGACCCACTCCGACGTGGTCCGCCCCTACGGCACCGACAAGCAGATCGTGTTGGCCATCAATCCCTACCATCTGGGCTTCAACATCTGGGAGCGGGTGGTGGCCGATTACGGCATCGAGCGCGCTCGTCAGGTGATGAAGGAGGAGGACGATTTCGGTTTCATCCGCAACTACCTCACCGCCGAGCTGGCTCAGGATCTGGATCTGTTCGTGTACGAGGCCAAGCGCGACGGCGAGGTGCGGGTCACCGAGTCCAACCTGCACGAGCTGCACGAGGCCATCCTCGCGCCGAAGTACAACTTCGGCGCGCCGCGCGTGCTGGTGGACGATTTGCGCGCCGACGGCACGCTGGTGCTGCGCCACGATTACAAGAGCGACGGGCGCGGCCTGGAGCCGCAGCGGGCGCAACGGGTGCTGGAGTATGTGCACAAGGTCTGGCGCCGGCCGGTGGTGCTCTACACGGTGGACGCGCGCGGCGAGGAGGAGTGTCTGCGGGCTTGAGGGGCCGCCCGTGCCGCAGCCCTGCCTCGGTGCGGGCGCTTCAGAACCGCCGCGAGAACTCCAGCCCGACGAACCAGCCCAGCTCGCCCTCGTCGTCGCGCTGTATGCCGGTCTTGGCTGCCATGTCCAGGTTGGGCGTGGGCTTGAGGCCGTCCACCACCACGCCCAGCTGCCGGGCGCTGTAGTCCCGGTCGCCCTCCATGCCCAGCTCCGGCCCCAGCGCCAGGCCGCCGCCGATCTCGCGCAGCACACGGCCGTGCGCGATATAGCCCTTGCTCGACGGGTAGGTGGTAAGGTCGCCGCCGGCGCGCCAGCCCGGGGCGAGCCGCAGCTCGCCTTCGAAGCGCAGGCCCAGCTGCAGCGGCTCCTCGCCCGCCTCGCTCTTGGGGCGGGCCGGTCTTTGTTCGACGTCGCGGTAGCGCAGGCCGGCGTAGGCGGCCCAACGACCGGCGTCGCCGTCGCTGCGGTAGCCGAGCGCGTAGGCGGCGTCCGGCGCGCGCACGTCGATGGCGGTGCCGTCGGCGTCATAGCCGTAGCTCTGCCAGCCGAGGCGGATGCGCTGCACCAGGCCGCGGTCGGCATCGCCGGTCAGCGGCAGCTCGGCGCCCAGGTAGACGGACTGCGCGAGTTCGCCCGCCGTGGCGCCGCCCTGCGCGCGCCAGCCAGCGGCGGCGAGGCCGGGCAGGGCGAGCGTGAGCGCGGCGAGGTGAAGGGCGATCGGCCATCGAGGCATGCAACGTATTCCTGCGTGTCGTGCGGCGTGCGCGCCGGCGCGGTGCCGAGTCTCGGACCGAGCGGCGCTGGAGGGCTCACTGTAGAGAGGGGGAGCGGAGAATGCGGCCAAACGGGTGACGTCCGCCGGTCGCGGCTGCGGCGGATCGCCGAGTTTGCGCACGAGTTCCCAGACCGTGTCCGTACGCCGGGCCTCTTTCCGGCGCGGCGCCGGCACGGCAGACTGCTCGAAGGACCGGCCCCGGCGGCAGCCGCGGGCCGTTATTTCCGTGACTGCCCGGCGAGCGAACCGTGACCGAGACTCAAACCGACGACCTGGATCTGTTGCTGGCGACCCTACCGCCTTCGTTGCGCGAGCGCCTGCGCAGTCATGATCTGCATGACCTGCTGGAAATCGTCATGGACCTTGGTCGTCCACCCCAGGCCCGTTTCCCGGGCAGGGCGGTGACCCTGGCCGAGCGGCCGATCAGCCGCGACGATCTGAACGGCGTGGTGCGCTCGGTGGGCGAGTTCGGCGCCGACAACCGCGCCGGCATCGAGGGCACGCTGCACCGCATTTCCTGCATCCGCAACCGCAAGGGCGAGATCATCGGCCTGACCCTGCGGGTGGGGCGAGCGGTGTTCGGCACCATCGACGACATCCGCGATCAGATCGAGTCCGGCAAGAGCGTGCTCATGCTCGGCCCGCCGGGGGTGGGCAAGACCACCCGGCTGCGGGAGATGGCGCGGGTGCTGGCCGACGAGTTCAACAAGCGGGTGATCGTGATCGACACCTCCAACGAAATCGCCGGCGACGGCGACGTGCCGCATCCGGCGATCGGCAGCGCCCGGCGTATGCAGGTGCCGCATCCCAGCGCCCAGCACGCGGTGATGATCGAGGCGGTGGAGAACCACATGCCGGAGGTGATCGTCATCGACGAGATCGGTACCAGTCAGGAGACCATCGCCGCCCGCACCATCGCCGAGCGCGGCGTGCAGCTGATCGGCACCGCCCACGGCAACACTCTGGAGAATCTGGTTTCCAACCCGACGCTGGCGGATCTGGTCGGCGGGGTACAGACCGTGACGCTGACCGACGAGGAGGCGCGGCTGCGGCGCACCCAGAAGACGGTGAGCGAGCGCAAGTACGCGCCCACCTTCGATGTGGTGGTGGAGATCCTCGACCGGCAGCAGCTTATCGTGCACCCCAATACCGCCTTGGCGGTGGACAAGCTGCTGCGCGGCATGCCGCCGGGTGGGCAGCGGCGGGTGTCCAGCCTCGGCGGCGCTTCCGGCGCCGAGGCGGCCGAGCGGCCGTCGCCTGGGGAGGCGCAGAGCCCGCCGGACGCGGACGAGGCGGATATGCCGCCGCGTCGAGGCGAGCGCGACCGGCCGCGGCCGATCGGCATTTACTGCTATGCCATCAGCCGCGATTCGGTGGAGCGGGCTATCCGCGATTTGCGCTTGGAGGCGCGCACGGTGGCGCGCGCGGAGTGGGCCGACATGGTGGTGACGCTGCGCTCCCGCGCCGACGACCAGCGCCTGCAGCGCATGGTCGAGCTGGCGGGGCTGCCGGTCCACGTGGTGAAGAAGAACACCACGGCGCAGATCCGGCGGCTGTTGCAGTCGGTGTTCAACATGGTGCCCGGCGTGGCCGAGGCCGAGGTCAAGGAAGCGCTGCGCGAGGCCGAGGAGGCGGTGCGACGGGTGCGCGAGGAAGGCGCGCCGATCGAGCTAGCGCCCCGCCCGGCGGTGGTGCGCCGCCTGCAGCATCGGGTGGCGGTGGCGCACCGGCTCAATGCCCAGAGCCAGGGCAGCGAGCCGCAGCGGCGGCTGGTGATCTATCCGGATTGACGGCGGAGGCGGAGGGTCAGTGCGTGGCGTCGGCCGCTGCCAGCGCGCCCCAGGAATGGGCGCCTTCCAGCACCAGCTTGCCGGATAGCGGCCCCAGCTCTTCCAGCACCTCGCCCAGCTCGGACGGCGGCAGCGCCAGCAGCACCACCTTGGCGGTGTCGACCGCCTCCCGCAGCGCGGTGATCGGCACCGGCTGGTCCAGCTCGGCTACCAGCCGCTCGGTGTCCGCCATGATCGATTCGCTAGCGCCGAACACCAGTTCGTGGCCGTTCATGCGGCGCGCGAGCGCGGCCGCGGCGTCGTCGACTCCGATGATCGCAATCTTCATGGCGGTTGGCTCTCCTTAGTGTCTTCACCCTTTTCCTTGGTCCACGCGGCGCTGGGGTTGGTTCCCTCGCGGGCGCCGTGATCGTCCGCGCTGGCTGTCGTATCTTCTAGTAGTTAAGTGACAGTTAATCGATCATTCATCAACCGCCGACCCCGGCTTGCCGAAGGCTTGAGCGGCGGTTCGCTATTGACACGAAGTGCCGAGCAGCGTACCAGTGGCAGCACAAAAAACGAGCTGCTTGGGACGCCGCGCCCTCGCGCACTGGATTTAAGGGGAATTCCTTCTGTGAAACGGTCTGCCCTAGCCGCAGCCTTATTGCTTCTTCCTACGATCGCCGCCGCGGATCTCACCAAGGGGCAGCGGGAGCTCGCGCTGTCGGGGTCTGGCAGTAACACGCGGGAATTCAATGCCGGTGCGGTGTCCGCCACGGGCGACTACGGTGTCTACGTCAACCCGCACCTGGAAGTGGGCCTGCGGCAGACCTTCAGCTGGTCCAAGAGCGAGGACGGCGGCTCGACCTGGAGCGGAGCGACCCGCGTCTACACCGACTACCACTACGGCAGCGCCGAATGGCGCCCGTACATCGGCGCCAGCATCGGCATCAGCTACGGCGACGACAGCGACAGTACCTGGTTCGCCGGCCCGGAGATCGGCATCAAGTACTACGTGCAGCCGGCGGCGTTCCTGTTCGCCCAGATGGAGTATCAGATCTTCTTCGGCGGGACTTCCGAGGTGCTCAGCCGCGCCGACGAGGGTGCTTTCTATTACAGCTTCGGCGCTGGCTACAACTTCTAGACCCGCTGCCGCGCAACCCTGTCAGCCAGGGTTGCGCAGCGCGGCGATGACCGGCGCGGTGTCCGGGCGGACGCCGCGCCAGATGAAGAACGCCTCGGCGGCCTGTTCCACCAGCATTCCCAGCCCGTCCGCGCTCAGCGCGGCGCCGTGCTCCTGCGCCCAGCGCAGGAACGGCGTCGGCCGGTCGCCGTAGACCATGTCGTAGCAGGCGGCGTCGGCGGCGATCGCCGCCGGCAGGGGCGGTACCTCGCCGCTCAGACCGGCGGAAGTGCCGTTGACGATCACGTCGAAACGTTCGCCGCCGAGCGCGTCGAAGCCGATGCCCCGCAGCGGCGCCGAACCGGCGAACAGCTGCGCCAGTTCCTCGGCCTTGGCCGGGGTGCGGTTGGCGATGACGATGCGCTCGGGCTGCTCGGCCAGCAGGGCTGGGATCACGCCACGTACCGCGCCGCCCGCGCCCAGCACCAGGATGCTGCGCCCTTGCAGCGGCACACCGAGATTGTCGCGCAGATCGCGCACCAGGCCGACGCCGTCGGTGTTGTCGCCGAAGCGGTTGCCGTCGGGGCGGAACACGATGGTGTTGACCGCCCCGGCCTGCTGCGCCCGCTCGCTGCGGCTGTCCATCGCCGCCCAGGCTTCCTGCTTGAACGGCACGGTGACGTTCAGCCCCTTGCCGCCGCTGCGCTGGAACTGGTCGAGCGCGGCGGCGAAGCCGTCCAGCGGCACCAGCAGCTTCTCATAGCTAAGCTGCTGGCCGGTCTGTTGGGCGAACAGCCCGTGAATGAGTGGCGATTTGCTGTGGGCGATGGGGTTGCCCATCACGGCGTAGCGGTCCATGACGCGCCTCAGCTCAGAATCTCGCGCAGCAGCCAGAAGAACACCACCGCCAGCAGGCCGCCCGCGGGCAGGGTGACGGCCCAGGACATGAAGATGGTGCGGATCACACTCAGGTTGAGCGCCGCGATACCGCGCGCCAGACCGATGCCGAGCACTGCGCCGACCAAGGAGTGGGTGGTGGAGATCGGCAGTCCCAGGCCGGAGGCGAACACCACAGTGCTGGCGGCGGACAGCTCGCAGGCGAAGCCGCGGCTGGGCGTGAGCTGGGTGATTTCCTTGCCGACCGTGGCGATCACCCGCTTGCCGAGCATCAGCAGGCCTGCGACGATGCCGCAGCCGCCGAGCAGCAGGATCCAGGAGGAGATTCCCGCGTTCTGGCTGACCTCGCCGCCGGACTGCACCACGCTGATCACCGCCGCCATCGGGCCGACCGCGTTGGCGACGTCGTTCGAGCCGTGGGCGAAGGCCATGGAGCAGGCGGTGACCAGCATCAACACGCCGAACACGCGCTCGACGTTGGCGTAGTGGAACTCCCGGTCGGCGTTCTCGTCGTAGGGAATGCGGTTGATGAACAGTCTGCCGGCTACCGCCATGCCCAGCCCGATCAGGAACGACAGGCCGTAGGCCTGGCTCGTGCTCAGATCCAGGCCGACGTGCTGCAGCCCTTTCAGCAGGGTCATCAGCGACATCACGAAGCCGGTCAGGAAGATGTACACCGGCACGAAACGACGGGCGTTCTTGAACGGATCCGGCCGGTCGAGGATCAGGCTCTGCACGGTGCGGAACAGTAGGTAGGCGACCACGCCGGAGATCAGCGGCGAGGCGACCCAGCTGACGGCGATGACGCCGACCTGGTCCCATTGCACCGTGTCCCAGCCCAGGCCGACCACGGCGAAACCGACGATGGCGCCGACGATGGAATGGGTGGTGGAAACCGGCCAGCCCATGTAGGAGGCGATCAGCAGCCAGGTGCCGGCGGCCAGCAGCGAGGCCAGCATGCCGAACACCAGCAGTTCCGGCTGGCCGCTGAGCAGCTGGACCTCGATGATGCCGCTGCGGATGGTGGCGGTGACTTCGCCGCCGGCCAGTACCGCGCCGGCGAACTCGAATACCGCGGCGATGATGACCGCCCGGCCGATGGTGAGCACCTTGGCGCCCACGGAGGTGGCCATGGCGTTGGCGACGTCGTTGGCGCCGATGCCCCAAGCCATGAACAGGCCGAAGATCGCCGCCAGGACGAGATAAGTTGTACCGAATTCCATCAAGTTCTCGCGTTTTTACTTCGCTAGCATGAGGGACAGGCGGCTGCCTACCCGCTGCGAGTGGTCGGCCAGATCCCCGGTCCACTCGATGACCTTGTAGAGGAAGATCGCATCCACCGGCGGCAGCTGGGACTCGAGGCTATACAGGATGCGACGCAGTTCGATCTGCATGCGGTCGGTTTCTTTCTCGATGGCGTCGATCTGGTGGATCATTTCCATGACGTGTCCGACCTCGGCGGGGCTGAAGCCCGTCTCCACCAGCTCGTCCAGGTGCTTGACGGTCTTCAGGGTCTGCGCGGCGCTGTCGATGCAGCGGCGCAGGTAGGCGCGGAACGGCGCCTGCAGCGGCTCGGGAATCACCATCTGCCGGCCAAGGATCAGGCCGGCGATGTCCTTGGCCTTGTTGGCTACCTTGTCCTGCATCCGCAGCTGCTCGAGCAGATCCCGCCGGTCCACGGGCATGAACAAGGTGTTGGGCAGGCGCAGTCGCAGCTCCTTCTTGATGCCGTCGGCTTCGTCCTCCAGTTGCGCGACCCGCTCCTGGGCGCGCGCCACCGCTTCGTAGTCCTTGGCGAACACGGCCTCGAACAGCGGTATCAGCTCACTCGCGCACTGCAGCGCTTTTTCCATGTGCCGTTGCAGCGGGCGAACCGGGGAGTTGCCGAAGATCGTCGAGAAGTAGCTCTTCATGACGCCATCCTTGTCAGTCAGCCTTTCAGCCAGGCGGCGGCGCGTTTAGCGAAGTAGGTGAGGATGCCGTCGGCGCCGGCGCGCTTGATGCAGAGCAGCGCCTCCAGGGTGCAGGCGCGTTCGTTCAGCCAGCCGTTCTGGAAGGCGGCCATGAGCATCGCGTACTCGCCGCTGACTTGATAGACGAAGGTGGGCACGCCGAACTCGTCCTTGACCCGGCGCACCACGTCCAGATAGGGCATGCCGGGCTTGACCATCACCATGTCCGCGCCCTCGCTGAGGTCCAGCGCCACCTCGCGCAGAGCCTCGTCGGAGTTGGCCGGATCCATCTGGTAAGTGTACTTGTTGCCGCCGCCGAGATTGGCGGCCGAGCCGACAGCGTCGCGGAACGGGCCGTAGAAGCTGGAGGCGTACTTGGCGGAGTAGGCGAGGATGCGGGTGTTGCGGTGGCCGGCGGCTTCCAGCGCCTGGCGGATGGCGCCGATGCGCCCGTCCATCATGTCCGAGGGGGCCACCACGTCGGCGCCGGCGTCGGCGTGCGACAGCGCCTGCTTGACCAGCACTTCCACGGTCTCGTCGTTGAGCACGTAGCCCCGCTCGTCGATCAAGCCGTCCTGGCCGTGGGTGGTGAACGGGTCGAGCGCCACGTCGGTGATCACGCCCAGCTCGGGGAAGCGCTCCTTGAGGGCGCGCACCGCGCGCTGCGCCAGCCCGTCCGGGTTCCAGGCCTCGGCGGCGTCCAGGCTCTTCTTCTCGGGCGGCGTCACCGGGAACAGCGCCAGCGCCGGGATACCCAGCGCCAGGCACTCCTCGGCCTCACGTAGCAGCAGGTCGATCGACAGACGGTCGATGCCCGGCATGGAGGCAACCTGCTCACGGCGCTGGCTGCCTTCCAGCACGAACACCGGGTAGATCAGATCGTCGACGGTGAGGGTGGTTTCGCGCATCAGGCGCCGGGAGAAGGCATCGGCGCGCATGCGGCGGGGACGAGTCCAGGGAAAAGCAGGGTGCTCCTGACGGGCCATGGGCGGGCTCCTGTGCAGTCATGGACTTGAGTGGCGCGCATTATGCCTTGCTTATAACGGTACGCGCATCAATCAATTGCTAGAAATGCTCAAGAATTGAGCAAAATCCGTCGACTCCACGCGAGGACGCGCCGCACCCGCGGCGTGGCCAGACGATAGGCTTCCTCGAAGCGCATCCAGCGATATTCGTGGTGTTCGGGCCGGCCGAGTTCGGGGGAAATGCCCAGTACCACCGTGCTTTGGCGGGTTTCCGCCAGGTAGTAGCGGGCGACTTTGCCCTGGGCATAGGGGCCGGTTTCGTAGAAGTCGTAGCCCCAGCGGAAGTCGAGGTCGCGCAGCCCGGTTTCCTCCTCGACTTCTCGCAGCGCTGCCTGCAGCGGCGTTTCGCCGGCTTCGGTGTGGCCTTTGGGAAAGTCCCAGTACTGGTAGGCGCGGAGCATCAGGTAGAGCCAATCGCCGTCATCCCGGCGGACCGGGATGACGCCCGATGACAGCACCTTGGCCCGCATGGCCTCAACCGGCGCCGGCGGCCTGGTCGTGGTAGCCGCGGCTCAGTTCGTGCACCGCCTCCACCATGGCCTTGGCATGTTCCGGATCGACGTCGGGATGGATGCCGTGGCCGAGGTTGAACACATGGCCGCTACCGTGCCCGTAGGCGGCCAGGGTGCGCGCCACTTCCTCACGGATCACGGCCGGCGGCGCGTACAGCGTGGCCGGATCGAGGTTGCCCTGCAGCGCTACCTTGGCGCCGACCCGGGCGCGGGCTTCGCCGATATCCACGGTCCAGTCCAGACCCAGGCAATCGAAGCCGGCATCGGCCATGGCTTCCAGCCACAGGCCGCCGCCCTTGGTGAAGAAGATCACCGGTATGCGCCGGCCTTCGTGTTCGCGCCGCAGACCTTCCAGCACGCGCCGGCCGTAGGCCAGCGAAAACTCTCCATAGGCCCGGGCGTTGAGCACGCCGCCCCAGGTGTCGAAGATCATCAGCGCCTGCGCGCCGGCCTCGACCTGGGCGTTCAGATAGTCGGTGACGGCGCGCGCCACCACGTCCAGCAGCCGGTGCAGCTGGTCGGGCTGCTCGTACATCAAGCCTTTGATGCGGCTGAAGTTTTTGCTCGACCCGCCTTCCACCATGTAGGTGGCCAGGGTCCAGGGGCTGCCGGAGAAGCCGATCAGCGGCACCTGGCCGCCGAGCTCGCGGCGGATCAGCCGCACGGCGTCCATGACGTAGCCCAGTTCCCGGTTGGGGTCGGGCACGCTCAGCGCGGCGATGTCGGCGGCGCTGCGCACCGGACGCTCGAAGCGCGGACCTTCGCCTTCCCCGAAGTACAGGCCCAGGCCCATGGCGTCGGGTACGGTGAGGATGTCCGAGAACAGGATCGCCGCATCGAGCGGGAAGCGGCGCAGCGGCTGCAGCGTGACCTCGCAAGCCAGCTCCGGCGTGCGGCACAAGGTCATGAAGTCGCCGGCCTGGGCGCGCACCTGGCGGTATTCGGGGAGGTAACGGCCGGCCTGGCGCATCATCCACACCGGCGTGCAGTCCACCGGCTGACGTAGCAGGGCCTTGAGGAAACGGTCGTTTTTCAGCTCGGTCATGACCACGCGCGGCAGACTATGGCAGGAGCCGAGAGTGTAGCACAGGCGGGCGCGAGGCCCGCCCGTGAAGCCGCCGCTTCAGACGCCGAGGTAGCGGAGGATGACCTGCGCCGCCTGGCGGCCTTCCCACACGGCGGTGACCACCAGGTCGGAGCCGCGCACCATGTCGCCGCCGGAGAAGACCTTGGGGTTGGAGGTCTGGCCGGTGAAGCGCTGCTTGTCGACCACCACCCGGTCGCGGTCGTCGAGGCGGATGCCGAACTGCTCGAACCAGGGCGCGGGGCTCGGACGGAAGCCGAAAGCGATGATCACCGCGTCGGCCTCGACGATCTCCTCGCTGCCGGGCACCACTTCCGGCATGCGCCGGCCGCGCTGGTCGGGCGCGCCCAGCCGGGTGGTGACCATCTTCACGCCGGTGGCGGCGCTGTCGCCGACGATCTCGATCGGCTGGCGGTTCCAGAGGAACTGCACACCCTCTTCCTTGGCGTTGTACACCTCGCGGCGCGAGCCCGGCATGTTGGCCTCGTCGCGGCGGTAGGCGCAGACCACGCTGCTGGCGCCCTGGCGAATGGCGGTGCGCACGCAGTCCATGGCGGTGTCGCCGCCGCCCAGCACCACCACCCGCTTGCCTTTCATGTCCAGGAACTCCTCGGGGTTCTTCTGGTAGCCGAGCAGGCGGTTGATGTTGGAGATCAGATACGGCAGCGCCTCGTATACGCCAGCCTTGTCCTCGCCGGGGAAGCCGCCCTTCATGTAGGTGTAGGCGCCCATGCCGAGGAAGACGGCGTCGTACTCATCCAGCAGGGTCTGGAAGGGGATGTCCCTGCCGATCTCGGTGTTGAGCCGGAACTCCACGCCCATGCCCTCCATGAGCATGCGGCGGGTGCGAATCACGCTCTTCTCGAGCTTGAACGGCGGGATACCGAAGGTCAGCAGGCCGCCGATCTCCGGGTATTTGTCGTACACCACCGGGTGCACGCCGTTGCGCACCAGGATGTCGGCGCAGCCCAGGCCGGCCGGACCGGCGCCGACGATGGCGACCCGCTTGCCGGTGGGCACGACGCCGGACATGTCCGGACGCCAGCCGCGCTTGACCGCTTCGTCGGTGATGTAGCGCTCGACCGAGCCGATGGTGATGGCGCCGAAGCCGTCATTGAGCGTGCAGGCGCCCTCGCACAGCCGATCCTGCGGGCACACCCGGCCGCAGACCTCGGGCAGGGAGTTGGTGCGATGGGACAGCTCGGCGGCTTCGAACAGTCGCCCTTCCGCCACCAGCTTGAGCCAGTTGGGGATGAAGTTGTGGACCGGGCACTTCCACTCGCAGTACGGGTTGCCGCAGCTCAGGCAGCGGCCGGCCTGGGTGGCGGCCTGCTCGGCGCTGAAACTGCCGTAGATCTCGGCGAACTTCTGCACACGGGTGTTCGCGGGCTCCTTGTCCGGGTCCTGACGAGGAACCTCGAGAAACTGGAAGACGTTGGCCATAACGGGTTCTACTTTGCTCTGTGTTCCGTTGCGGGGACGGCGCCCTGTTCTCGCCATGACACCGTCCCCCCGTCGTCGTTACGCTGCGGCTCGCAGGGTGTGGAGGATGGAGCTGAGATCCGCCGCCTTGGGCTTGACCAGCCAGAACTTGCCGACGTAGTCGCGGAAGTTGTCCAGCAGCTCCTGGCCCCAGGCGCTGCCGGTCTCCGCCACGAACTCGCGGATCATGCTCTGCAGGAAGGCGCGGTGCGCTTCCATGTTCTCGGGCAAGAGCCGGTGGATGTCGATCAGTTCGTGGTTGCAGCGGTCGACGAAGTTGTTCTCCAGATCCAACACGAAGGCGAAGCCCCCGGTCATGCCGGCGCCGAAGTTCAGGCCGGTCGGGCCGAGCACGCAGACGATGCCGCCGGTCATGTACTCGCAGCCGTGGTCACCCACGCCCTCGACCACCGCGTAGGCGCCGGAGTTGCGCACTGCGAAGCGCTCGCCGGCGGTGCCGGCCGCCAGCAGCTTGCCGCCGGTGGCGCCGTACAGGCAGGTGTTGCCCATGATGGCGGTGTGCTGGCTCTTGAAGGTGCTGCCCTTGGGCGGGTAGAGCACCAGCTTGCCGCCGGCCATGCCCTTGCCGACGTAGTCGTTGGCATCGCCTTCCAGGTACATGTGCAGGCCGCCGGCGTTCCAGACGCCGAAGCTCTGGCCCACCGAGCCGGTCAGCCGCAGCACGATCGGCGCGTCTTCCATGCCCAGGTTGCCGTAGCGCCGGGCGATCTCGCCGGACAGGCGGGCGCCGATGGAGCGGTTGTCGTTGCGCACCCGGTAGTGGAACTCGCCGCCGCTCTTGGCCTCGATCGCCGGCAGGCAGTCGGCCACCATCTTCTCGGCCAGCTCGCCGCGGTCGAACGGCTCGTTGCGGGCGACACGGCAGAACTGCGGCTTGTCGGCGGGGACGCCGGCGTCGGACAGCATCGGACGCAGATCCAGTCGGCGCTGACGCGGCGTGGCGCCTTCCATCACTTCGAGCAGATCGGTGCGGCCGATCAGCTCTTCGAGCTTGCGCACGCCCAGCCGCGCCATCCACTCGCGGGTCTCCTGGGCGATGAACTTGAAGTAGTTCATCACGCGCTCGGCCGAGCCGATGAAGTGCTTCAGGCGCAGTACCTTCTCCTGCGTGGCCACGCCGGTAGCGCAGTTGTTGAGGTGGCAGATGCGCAGGTACTTGCAGCCCAGTGCCACCATCGGGCCGGTGCCGAAGCCGAAGCTCTCGGCGCCGAGGATGGCCGCCTTGACCACGTCGTAGCCGGTCTTGAGGCCGCCGTCGGTCTGCAGCCGCACCTTGTCGCGCAGGTCGTTCATGCGCAGCACCTGGTGCGCCTCGGACAGGCCCAGCTCCCACGGGCTGCCGGCGTACTTCACCGAGCTTACCGGCGAGGCGCCGGTGCCGCCGTCGTAGCCGGCGATGGTGATCATGTCGGCGTAGGCCTTGGCCACGCCGGCGGCGATGGTGCCCACACCGGCCTCGGCCACCAGCTTCACCGATACCTGCGCCTGCGGGTTGATCTGCTTGAGATCGAAGATGAGCTGCGCCAGGTCCTCGATGGAGTAGATGTCGTGATGCGGCGGCGGCGAGATCAGCGCCACGCCGGGCTTGGAGTAGCGCAGCCGGGCGATGAGCTCGTTGACCTTGTGGCCGGGCAGCTGGCCGCCCTCGCCGGGCTTGGCGCCTTGGGCGATCTTGATCTGCAGCACCTCGGCGTTGACCAGGTAGTGCGGGGTCACGCCGAAGCGGCCGGAGGCCACCTGCTTGATCTTGGACATGCGCTCGGTGCCGTAGCGCGCCGGGTCCTCGCCGCCCTCGCCGGAGTTGGAGCGGGCGCCCAGGCGGTTCATAGCGATCGCCAGCGCCTCGTGCGCCTCGGGCGAGAGCGCGCCCAGCGACATGCCGGCGGAGTCGAAGCGCGGCAGGATGTCCTCGATCGGCTCCACCTCATCGAGCGGCAGCGGCTGGTCGGCCAGCTTCAGCTTGAGCAGGTCGCGCAGCACGGTGGCCGGACGCTCGTTCACCAGCCGGGCGTATTCCTTGTAGATCTCGTAATCGCCCGTCTCCACGGCCTCTTGCAGGGCGCGCACCACGTCCGGGTTGTAGGCGTGGTACTCGCCGCCGTGCATGAACTTCAGCAGCCCGCCTTGCTTCAGGCCCTGGCCGGGGTGGAAGGCCATCTCGGCGAGGATCTCCTGATCGTCCTCCAGGTCCTCGAAGTTGGTGCCCTGGATGCGGCTCACCGAGCCGGTGAAGCAGCGCTCGACCACCTCGTCGTGCAGGCCGACGATCTCGAACAGCTGGGCACCGCGGTAGCTGGTGATGGTGGAGATGCCCATCTTCGAGATGATCTTGTACAGACCCTTGTTGATGCCCTTGCGATAGTTGCGGCACAGGTCCGACAGCGTGACGCCCTTGAAGGCGTTCTGCCGCAGCAGCTCGGCGATCACCTCATAGGCCAGATACGGATAGACGGCGGTGGCGCCGTAGCCGATCAGCACCGCGAAGTGATGCGGGTCGCGCGCCGTGCCGGTTTCCACCACCAGGTTGACGTCGCAGCGCAGCCCCGCCTTGACCAGATGGTGGTGCACCGCGCCGGTGGCCAGCAGCGCGTGGATGGGCAGCTTGTCCTTGCCGATGTGGCGGTCGGACAGCACCAGAATGGCCTTGCCGTCGCGCGCGGCCTGCTCGGCGCGCTGGCAGAGCTCGTCGATGGCGGCGGCGAGGCCGCCGGCGAGGTCGCGCGGGTAGTTGAGGTCCAGGCGCTCGACGGCGTAGTCCGGATCGTCCTGGTTGAGCAGGGCGTTGAACTTGGTGTCCGACAGCACCGGCGAGTCGACCACGATGCGCTTGGCGTGCGCCTCGCTTTCGATGAACAGGTTCTTCTCGGCGCCGAAGCGGGTCTCCAGCGACATGACGATCTGTTCGCGCAGCGGGTCGATCGGCGGGTTGGTGACCTGGGCGAACTGCTGGCGGAAGTTGTCGTAGAGCGAGCGCACCTGGCGCGACAGCACCGGGAACGGCGTGTCGTCGCCCATGGAGCCGACCGCCTCCTGGCCCGACTCGGCCAGCACCCGCAGCACGTCGTTGCGCTCTTCCAGGGTGAGGTTGAACATCTTCTGGTGGACGAGCAGCTCCGCCGGGCTCATGAAGCCGACGCTCACGCCCTCCTCGTCGAGCAGCGACGACGCCAGCTCCTTGGAGTGCTTCTGCAGCCACTTCTTGTACGGCGCACCGCTCTTGAGGCGCTGGTCGATGTCCTTGGACATCAGCAGCTCGCCGGTGTCGGTGTCGACGGCGAACATCTGCCCCGGGCTCAGGCGGCCCTTGGCGACCACGTCCTCCGGACGGTAGTCCCACACGCCGATTTCGGAGGCGAGCGTGATGTGGCGGTCGCGGGTGATCACCCAGCGCGCCGGGCGCAGGCCGTTACGGTCGGTGCAGCAGGCGGCGTAGCGGCCGTCGGTCAGCACGATGCCGGCCGGGCCGTCCCACGACTCCGAGTGCATCGAGTAGTACTCGTAGAAGGCGCGCAGATCCGGATCCATCGAATCCAGGTTCTGCCAGGCCGGCGGCACCAGGATGCGCATGGCGCGGAAGATATCCATGCCGCCGGCGAGCAGCAGGTCGAGCATGTTGTCCAGCGACATGGAGTCGGAGCCGTTGGTGCTCACCGCCGGCAGCACGTCGTCCATGTTGGGGATGAGCGGGCTGCGGAACTTGGGGCCGCGCGCCAGCGCCCAGTTGCGGTTGCCCTGGATGGTGTTGATCTCGCCGTTGTGGGCCAGGTAGCGGAACGGCTGCGCCAGGCGCCACTGCGGCCAGGTGTTGGTGGAAAAGCGCTGGTGGAACACGCACAGCGCCGACGTCAGCCGGCCGTCACGCAGGTCGGGGTAGAACACCGGCAGGTTGGCCGGCATGACCAGGCCCTTGTAGGACAGCACCCGCGACGACAGGCTGGGTACGTAGAAGGTCGGGTCCTGCGGTTCCAGCTGCTTCTCGGCGCGACGGCGGGCGGTGTACAGCCGGCGCTCGAAGGAGGCGGCGTCGATGTCGTCCGGGGCGTTGACGAACAGGTGCTCGATGTGCGGCACGGTCTTCAACGCCTCGGCGCCGCAGGCGGAGTGGTCGGTCGGCACCACGCGCCAGCCGGCCGGCTCCAGGCCGTCGGCGCGCAGCTCACGCTCCAGCACCTCGCGGGCGCGCTGGGCCAGCGCCGCATCCTGCGACAGGAACACGCAGCCGACCGCGTAGTTGCGGCGCAGCTTGATGCCCTGCTCGGCGGCGATCGCCCGCAGGAAGCCATCGGGTTTTTTCATGAGCAAGCCGCAACCGTCGCCGGTTTTGCCGTCGGCGGCCACCGCGCCACGATGGGTCAGGCGTTTGAGCGCTTCGATCGCGGTCTGCACCAGCCAGTGGCTGGGGTTCCCGTCCATGTGGGCAATCAGACCGAAGCCGCAGTTATCCTTTTCGAAACTGGGCTGATACAGGCTCGGCGCGTTGCTGGCGTAGCTCACGTAAATAGCCTCTGTTGCAACGAAAAATCGTTTCTCGGGGAGGCTTGGCGAGCGGGCCAGACGGGTGGATGAGGTGGGGGCCTCAACGATCGTCGGCCACGCGCTCACCTCCCACCTCGGGAAAAAAAGGGAGGCTATTTTATCGTTCTACGCCGCCGCTGCCAAGTTTTTTCGGGCGGCCGCTCAGGGCAGCTGCTGCGGATCGAACAAGCGGCCATACTCGGCGATGGCGAAACGGTCGGTCATGCCGGCGATGTAGTCGGCGACCGCCCGCGCCCGCCCGCTCAGGCCGTGCGTCTCCTCCATGGCCGTGGCGCGCGCCTGCTGCTGCGGGGGCAGCAGCGCCGGATCGTCGAAGAAGGCCTCGAATAGCGCGCGGATCACGCGCTTGGACTTGGCCGCCATGCGGTAGACCCGGTGGTGGCGGTAGAGGTTCTTGAACAGGAAGCCCTTGAGGTGGCGCAGGTCGCGGCGCACCGGCTCGCTGAAGCGGATCAGCGGCTCGCTCAGGGCGCGCACCTCGTCCGGGTCGGCCACGCCACTCTCCTCGATGGCGGCGCGGCTGCTCTCGATCAGATCGGCGACCAGCTGTTCGATCAGATGGCGGACCACCTGATAGATGACCTGGCGCTGTGGCAGGCGCGGGTGTTCTTGGCGAACCTGGCGCAGCAGCGGACCGACCAGCGGCACTTCCTCCAGTTGCTCGATGGTCAGCAGGCCGGCGCGCAGGCCGTCGTCGATGTCATGGCTGTTGTAGGCCACCTCGTCGGCGAGATTGGCCAGCTGCGCTTCCAGGCTGGGCTGGCGGCGCTCCAGGAAGCGCTGGCCGAGCTCGCCCAGCTCGGCGGCCTTGGTGCGGCTGCAGTGCTTGAGGATGCCCTCGCGGGTGTCGAAGGTGAGGTTGAGGCCGGGGAACTCGGCGTAGCGTTCCTCCAGTTCGTCCACCACCCGGATCGATTGCAGGTTGTGCTCGAAGCCGCCGTAGGGCGCCATGCACTGATTGAGAGCGTCCTGCCCGGCGTGGCCGAACGGCGTGTGGCCAAGGTCGTGGGCGAGGGCGATGGCCTCGACCAAGTCTTCGTTCAGTCCCAGCAGGCGGGCGACGGTGCGGGCGATCTGCGCCACCTCCAGCGAGTGAGTCAGGCGGGTGCGGAACCAGTCGCCTTCGTGGTTCACGAACACCTGGGTCTTGTACTCCAGGCGGCGGAACGCGGCCGAGTGGATGATGCGGTCGCGGTCGCGCTGGAACTCGCTGCGAAAGCGCGGCGCCGGTTCCGGATAGCGCCGGCGTGCGCGGGCGGGATCGGCGGCGTAGGGCGCGCGCAGGATCTGGGTGGCTGCTACCACGGACACCGCCGGTCCTCCTAGGGCGCCGGCCGGCAGAAGCGCTCCAGGGTGCGGTTGAGCGCGGCCGGGTCGAAGTCCTTGGTCACCACCGCCTGCCCCAGCGCCCGCAGCAGCACCAGCCGCAGCCGGCCGCCGACGTTCTTCTTGTCCACCGCCATGTGCTCCAGGAAGCGCTCGGGCGTCATCGGCGGCGGATCGAGCGGCAGCTCGGCGAGCCGCAGCAACTGCTCGGTGCGCCGATAGGCGGCCTCGTCGATCCAGTCGAGCTGCCAGGACATGTAGGCGGCCATGCGCATGCCGATGGCCACCGCCTCGCCGTGCAGCAGGGTTTCGTAGTGGGTCTCGGTCTCGATGGCGTGGCCGAAGGTGTGGCCGAGGTTGAGCAGCGCGCGCTCGCCGGCCTCGCGCTCGTCGGCGCCGACCACCTCGGCCTTGTTGCGGCAGGAGCGCTCGATGGCGTAGGCCAGGGCGTCATCGTCACCGGCTAGCAGGCGCGCCATGTTCGCTTCCAGCCAGTCGAGGAAGGGCAGGTCGCGAATCAGCCCGTACTTGATGACCTCGGCCACTCCGGCGCGCAGCTCGCGCGGCGGCAGGGTGGCGAGCGTCGTGGTGTCGGCCAGCACGCAGCGCGGCTGGTAGAAGGCGCCGATCATGTTCTTGCCCAGCGGGTGGTTGACGCCGGTCTTGCCGCCCACCGACGAGTCGACCTGCGCCAGCAGCGTGGTCGGCACCTGGATGAAGTTCACCCCGCGCTGATAGGTGGCGGCGACGAAGCCGGTCAGGTCGCCGATCACGCCGCCGCCGAGGGCGATCAGCGTGCACTGCCGGTCGAAGCGCCGGCGCAGCAGGGCGTCGTAGACGGTGGCCGCCGTCTCCAGGGTCTTGTGGCGCTCGCCGTCCGGCAGGACCACGGCGTCGTGGTCGAAGCCCTCCAGCGCCTGCCGCAGGCGGTCCAGGTAGAGCGGGGCGACCGTGTCGTTGGTCACCACCAGCACCTGGTGGCCGGCGATGTGGGGCGCCAGCAGTTCACGGCGGAACAGGTCGGGGCCGATGTGGATGGGATAGCTGCGATCGCCGAGCTCGACAGTGAGTGTGCGCATGGGCTAACCGTTACCGTGGTCGGGCCGACCATTCTCGCCAGTCGCGGCGATCGATTCCAGTTGCCGCAGGATTTCGCGCACCACCCGCTGGGGGTTGCCGCGGTCGGTGTTGACGGTGATATGCGCCAGTTGCCGGTACAGCGGCTCGCGGATGCGCATCAGCTCGGTGAGCTTCGCCTTCGGGTCGGCGGTCTGCAGCAGCGGGCGGTTGCGGTCGTGGCGGGTGCGCTGCAGCTGCTGCTCGACCGAGGCGCACAAATACACCACGATGCCGCGGCTGCGCAGGAACTCGCGGTTGTCCGGCGTGGTGACCGCGCCGCCGCCGGTCGCCAGGACGATGCCGTCCTCCTGGGTCAGCTCGTCGATCACGTCGCGCTCGCGACGGCGGAAGCCGGCCTCGCCCTCCAGCTCGAAGATCAGCGGAATGCTGGCGCCGGTGCGTTCCTCGATGACCCGGTCGCTGTCGACGAAACGAAGCCCGAGCGCGTTGGCCAGGCGCCGGCCAGTGGTGGTCTTGCCGGCACCCATGGGGCCGATCAGAAAAATACGTCGTTCGCTCACCTGTCGCGTACCCAAAAAGAAAGGGCCCGAGGCCCTTTCTTGAATGAAGCGGCGAACCTAGTTTACTCCGCTTGCAGCGATTCTTTCAGGATCTTCGGGGTGACGAAGATCAGCAGCTCGCTGCGGTTGTCGACCGCGGTCTTGGAGCGGAACAGCGTACCGATCACTGGCAGCTCGCCGAGCAGCGGCACGCGCCGCACAGTGTGGGAGTTGGTGCGCTCGTACACACCGCCCAGCACCACGGTCTCGCCGTTGTTGACCAACACCTGGGTGGTCACCGACTGCGTGTTGATGGCCGGGCCGGCGTTGGTGTCCTGGCCGCGGCTGTCCTTGCTGACCTTCAGATCCAGCAGCACGCGGTCGTCGGGCGTGATCTGCGGAGTCACGGTCAGGCCCAGCACCGCCTTCTTGAACGACACGCTGGTGGCGCCGCTGGAGGTCGACTCCTCGTACGGGATTTCCACACCCTGCTCGATGGTGGCCGGCTTCTGGTTGGCGGTGATGACCTTCGGGCTGGAGACGATGGTGCCCTGGCCTTCGGTCTCCATCGCCTGCAACTCGAGCTGCAGCAGATAGCTGCCGAGCCGGCCGATGGCCAGGCCCAGGCTGGCGCCGGATTGCGCGGCCGGCAGGTCGACGATCAGGCCCTCGTTGCCGCCGACGCCGATACCGGTGATGGTGCCGTTCGGCGGGGTGTAGCCGTTGGGCTGGGTGCCGCCGATGACCAGGCCCATGTCGCTGCCGCCGATGGTCACGTTCTGGTTGCGGCTGTAGCCGAACTGGACGCCCAGGGCGCGGGCGAAGTCGTCGGTGGCGATGACCACGCGCGACTCGATCAGCACCTGCTTGACCGGGACGTCGAGCTGCGCCACCAGGGCGCGAATGGCGCTGAGGTTCTGATCGGTGTCGTTGACGATCAGCGTGTTGGTGCGCGTGTCGACCTTGATCCTGCCGCGCTCCGACAGCAGCGAGGCGTCCTTGCTCTTGATCAGGTCGGCAAGATCGGCGGCCTTGGCGTAGTTGACCTGGATCAGCTCCGAGCGCAGCGGGGCGAGCTCGCGCACCTGCTTCTGCGATTCGAGCAGGGTCTTCTCGCGGGCGGCGATTTCCTCGGCCGGCGCCACTAGCAGCACATTGCCGCGCTGGCGCTTATCCAGCCCCTTGGTCTTGAGGATGATGTCCAGCGCCTGATCCCAGGGCACGTCCTGCAGCCGCAGGGTGATGTTGCCGCGCACGCTGTCGCTGACCACCACGTTCAGCCCGGTGAAGTCGGCGATCAGCTGCAGGACGGCGCGCACCTCGATGTCCTGGAAGTTGAGCGACAGCCGCTCGCCGGTGTAGCGCTCCTCCTGGGCCTGGCGCAGTTCCAACTGCTCGGGCGTGACCGGCTTGACCTCGATGGTGAAGGTGTTGCCGGTCTGGTAGGCCATCTGCTCGTAGTGGCCGGTCGGCGTGATCACCATGCGCGCGTTGCTGCCGGAGCGGCGCAGGTCGATGGTCTGCACCGGCGTGGCGAAATCGGTGACGTCGAGGCGGCGCTCGAGTTCGCCAGGCACCGTCGCGTTGACGAAGTCGGCGATGATCTTGCCGCCTTCCTGGCGCACGTTCACCGGCATGTTGGGATCGGACAGCTGGACCACGATGCGGCCGGCGCCGTCATTGGTGCGACGGAAGTCGACGTCGGCGACGCCGAACCGCGCGCTGCTGGCCGCGGCGGGCATCTTCGCGCCGGGCTGCTCCAGCACCAGGCGGATGGTGTTGCCCGCGGTTTGGACGTCATAAGGCACCAGCTGCGCCAGCTTGACCACGACGCGGGTGCGACCGCCGGCTTCCACCGCAGTCACGCCTTCCACCGTGCCGATGCCGATGTCGATCTGCCGCGAGGCCAGTTCGGCGGCGGTGTCCGGCAGGTCGATGGCGATGCGCGCCGGATCGTTGATGGTGAAAGCCTGAGGCGCCTCGGCCGGGTAGTCGAGCTTGAGGTCGATGACCACCTTGTTGCCCGACTGAGTGGCGTACGTGATCTCCGTCAGCGCTTTCGCCCACGCGGATTCGCCGGGCAGCAGGGCGCCTGCCAACAGGAGCGCCGAAAATACCCGCAGCCGACGGTCGCGCAAGACCTGCGTGCGCAGGGAGGCCGATTCGCTCCGGGTAGTGGAGGTTATTGTTGTCATCGCAGCGACTCCTACGGAAATCATTCCTTCACGGCCAGTGCGGCTTCCCGTTGAATCCAGCCACCAGACCCATCGGGGATCAACTCGCTCACTTTGACCTGCTGTTCATCGATATAGGTCACCCGGCCGTGATTCTGGCCGAGATAATTGCCGATCTGGACCCTATGGATCGTGCCCTGCGGGTCCTTTATCAAAGCCCACAGGTTCGTTTTCTGATGCAGCGTTCCCATCATCCGCAGGGAATCCAGCGGGAATTCCTCGAGAAGCTCCCTCGGCCGCGTGGAATCAGGCCGCGGACCGCTGCTGGGCTGCACCGCCACCAATTCCGGCGCGGAGAACGGATCGCGTTCCAGATCGTCGGGGTAGACGAAACTCTCGAACGCCTTCATCTCCGGGATCGGCTCGATGGCCGTGCTGCGCCGGGCCTTGACCTCGACGATGTACTTGTCCAGGTCGCTGGTGTCGGGCGCGCAACCGGCCAGGAGCAGGGCGCCGGCGACCGCGGCGCAGCCGCCCAGGAAGCGGCGGCTTCGAAGGGCTGCTCTCGGCGTCGCTGCGCCGTGGCTGAGCTTTGACTGGCGTATCGTCATCACTTCCGCTCCGCGCCGCTGTCGTCCAGATACCAGTAGGTTTTCGCGGTAAGACTCATGCTCAGCCTACCGGTCTTGGAATCTTTGTCGCCGATCGTAATGTCGTGCAACGTAACGATGCGAGGCAGGTTCGCGACCCCGCTGACGAAATTGGCGAGCTGGCGATACGAGCCATGGACTTTGATTTTCACCGGCAGCTCGGCATAGAACTCCCGCCGCGCTTCGTTTTCCAGCTTGAACAGCTCGAATTCGAGGCCGCTGGCCAGACCGGTTTGGGAAATGTCCACCAGCAGCTTGGCGACCTCGGCCTTGCTGGGCAGCTGCCGCAGCATGGCGCCGAACGAAGCCTGCATCTCTTCCAGCTGCTGCTCGTAAGCTTCGAGATTGGCCGCCCGCTTCTGCTTGGTCTCGAAAGTCGCGCGCAGCTCCCGCTCTTTCTTCTGATAGGAGGCCAAGGTCTGCGCCTGCGAGTCCCAGTCGAGATACCAACCGGCCGCGACCACGGCGGCGAGCAGCAGCACGGCGGCGACGATCTTGACCGGCAGCGGCCAGTTGGCGGTGTCGTTGAGGTCCAGATTTTGCAAATCGGATAATTTCACCGTCGGCCTCCTTACTTGCCACGCTTCTTGGCGGGCTTCTTCTTCGCGTCGGCCTTTTTATCGGCAGCTTTGGTCGTTTTGACGCTCGCCGCAGCGGTGCTAGGCATTTTCTGCTTTACCAGCAGCGTGTATTCGCTGATTCGGCTCGGAGACGAATTGGCGGTACGGCTCTTGACGTCCTTGACCTGGATTACGTCGAGCTTGGGCTCGGCGAGCCAGTCGGAGCGATCCAGATTCTCCATGAAGCTGGAAATACGGGCGTTCGACTCGGCGACGCCTTTCAGCGTGATGGTGTTGCCGCTTTGCTTGACGGAAGTCAGGTACACGCCGTCCGGCAACGTGGTCACCAGCTGGTGGAACAGGTGCACCACCTGCGGCCGCCCTTGCTGCAATTGCTGGATCACTTCCATGCGCGCGATCAGGTTCGCCTTGACCGTTTCCAGATCCTTGATCTTGGCGATGCGCTGATCCAGCAGCTTGATTTCGTTCTCCAGGATTCGATTGCGATGCTGCTGATTGGCGATCAGCGCTTCGTAATGCCAATGTCCAACCGCCCAGACGCCGGCGCCCAGCAGGGCGGCGACGACCAGCATCACGATGAACTGCTTCTGACGCTCTTTGCGGCGCTCCTCGCGCCAGGGTAGGAGGTTGATCCGCGTCATGTCAGTCGAAGCTCCTCAACGCCAGCCCGCAGGCGATCATCAGTGCCGGCGCATCCTCGGCCAGGCGCTGCGGCCTGATGCCGGAGGCGACGGCCATGCTGGCGAACGGGTTGGCGATCGATGTCCGCGTGCCGGTGACTTGCTCGATCAGCTCGGGAATGCCCGGGATGACCGCGCAGCCGCCGGCCAGCAGCAGGTGATCGACGCTGTTGTGCTGGCTGGCGCCGAAGAAAAACTGCAGCGAGCGGGTGATTTGCTGCGCCATGGTTTCCTTGAACGGCTCGAGGACCTCTTCCTCGTAGCTGTCGGGCAGTCCGCCCTGGCGCTTGGCGCGGCCGGCTTCGTCGTAGGACAGCCCGTAACGGCGCATGATTTCTTCGGTCAGCTGCTTGCCGCCGAACACCTGCTCGCGGGTGTAGAGGATTTCCTCGTTGCGGATCACGGTCAGGGTGGTCATGGTGGCGCCGACGTCGACCACCGCCACGGTCATGTCCTGGCCGCCGCCCGGCAGCTGTTTGGCGATCAGGCCGAAAGCGTTCTCCATCGCGTAGCTTTCGACGTCGACCACCTTGGGAACGAGGCCGGCGGCTTCGACGGCGTCGACCCGGGCCTCCACGTGCTCGCGGCGCGAGGCTACCAGCAGCACGTCCACTTCGTTGGGATCGTGCGCCGAGGGGCCCAATACCTGGAAATCGAGGTTGACCTCCTCTAGCGGGTACGGCACGTACTGGTCGGCCTGCAGCTCGATTTGCGCGTGCATTTCATCGTCGCTGAGGTTGGCCGGCATGGCGATCGTTTTACTGATCGCCATGGAAGCGGGAACCGCTACCGCCGCGAATTTGGTCTTGGTGCGAGAGCGCTTGACCGCGGTCCGCAACGTTTCCGCCACCGCTTCGACATTGGCGATGTTCTTTTCTACGACGGCACCCGAGGGCAGCGGTTCGACCGCATAACTTTCCACGCGATAGCGGGAGTCCTGTCGCCGTAGCTCGAGGACCTTGACGGCGGTGGAACTGATGTCGATGCCCAGGAGGGGAGGACGTGAATTCCTGAACAGGCCCACTTATTTTTTCCTTATAGGTTGTCGGCTTACACCAGACACGTCTAAGGCAGCATTCAATACCATGCTCAACTACAGGTCAAGACGACAAAAACGCGTCGACGACGTCTCGCGAGCGATGGCCACAGCCCTGGTATACTGCTCGACCGTCCCGTAGGACCACGGTTATTCATCCATGAAAATAGCTCTGCGCGTTTTGTCATTGCTGTCGGCGGCCCTGCTCTTCTGCGCCCTTTTAGGTGCGGCCGGGCTCGGCATCGGATATCTGATTCTCGCTCCGAAGCTGCCGTCGGCGGAAGTGCTGCGCGACGTACGGCTGCAAGTCCCGCTCCGGGTCTATACCCGCGACGGTGCGCTAATGGCAGAGTTCGGCGAGAAGAAGAGATCCCCCCTGCGGTACGAGCAGTTTCCCCAGCGACTGGTGCAAGCGTTTGTAGCCGCCGAAGACGACCGCTTTTTTGAGCACCCTGGCGTAGATTATCAGGGTCTGATCCGAGCAATCTGGAACCTAGTTCGCACTGGCGAGCGCGCCCAGGGCGGCAGCACCATCACCATGCAGGTGGCGCGCAACTTCTTCCTGAGCAGCGAGAAGACCTACCTGCGCAAGGCCAACGAGATCATCCTGGCCCTCAAGATCGAGCGCGAGCTCAGCAAGGAGCAGATCCTCGAGCTCTACCTCAACAAGATCTACCTGGGGAACCGCGCCTACGGCGTGGCCGCCGCCGCCCAGGTCTACTACGGTCGTCCGCTCGAGGAGCTCACGCTCGCCGAGCTGGCGATGATCGCCGGTCTCCCCAAGGCGCCGTCGGCCTACAACCCGCTGGTCAACCCGGAGCGCGCGCTGCAACGCCGCGCCTACGTGCTGCGGCGCATGCACGAGCTCGGTTTCATCAGTCGGGAGGAAATGGCGCAGGCCGCGGCCGCGCCCAACACGGCGCGCTACTACGCTGCGCCGGTGGAGGTGGACGCGCCCTATGTCGCCGAGATGGTGCGGGCGGAGATGGTGGCGCGGTTCGGCGCCGACGAGGCCTATACCGCCGGCTACCGGGTGTTCACCACCGTCGACGCGCGTCTGCAGCGTGCCGCGGCCGACGCGCTGCGCGGCGGTTTGCTGGCGTATGACGAGCGGCATGGCTACCGCGGGCCGGCTGGCCGGGTCGATCTGCAGCGCATCGCCACCGAGCCGGAGCGGCGCGCCGCGCTGGCCGAGTATGCCTCGGTCGCCGGTCTGCGGCCGGCGCTGGTCGAAGCGGTCGATGCCGAGCGGGCGCGGCTGCTGGTGGCGGGCGAGGAGCAACCGCAGACGGTCGGTCTGAGCGCGGTCGAGTGGGCGGGCCGCTTCGTCAGCCGCGACGTGCGCGGCGAGCTGCCGACGCGGGTCGATCAGGTGTTGTCCGCCGGTGATGTGGTGTATCTGCAGCGGACCGAGCGCGGCTGGCGACTGGCGGAGATCCCGGAGGTGGAGGGGGCGCTGGTGGCCCTGCGTCCCGGCGACGGTGCGTTGCTGGCGCTGGTCGGCGGCTTCGATTTCTACCGGAGCAAGTTCAATCGCGCCACCCAGGCTCAGCGTCAGCCCGGCTCGGCGTTCAAGCCCTTCATCTATTCCGCGGCGTTGACCAAAGGCTTTACCCCGGCAACGGTGGTCAACGACGCGCCGGTGGTGTTCCAGGACGCGGCCTTGGAGGAAGTGTGGCGGCCGGAGAACGCCAGCGGCCGCTTCTACGGCCCGACCCGGCTGCGCGAAGCGCTCGCCTACTCGCGCAACCTGGTGTCGATACGGGTGCTGCAGAGCATAGGCGTGTCCTATGCGCTGGCTCACGCTAAGCGTTTCGGTTTCGCGCCCGAGCGGCTCGCGCCCAACCTGTCGCTGTCGTTGGGCAACGCCAGCGTCACGCCGCTGGAGCTGGCGACCGCCTATGCCGTGTTCGCCAACGGCGGCTTCCGCGTGGAGCCATATTTCATCGACCGGATCGAGGACGCCGACGGCAAGGTGGTGTTCCAGGCGCAGCCAGCGGTGGCGTGCCCGGAGTGCGCCCTGGATGGGCCGATCCAGGTGGCGGCGTCGCCGGAGCGAGTGGCCGAGCGGGTGATCACGGCGCAGAACGCTTATTTGATGGAGTCGATGATGCGCGACGTCACCCGTTACGGCACCGCCCGGCGCGCGGCCGCGCTCAAGCGCTCCGATCTGGCCGGCAAGACCGGCAGCACCAACGATCACTACGACGCGTGGTTCGCCGGCTTCAACAGCGGGCTGGTGGCGGCGGTTTGGGTCGGGTTCGATCAATTGAAGTCGCTGGGTGTCCGGGAGGGCGGCGCTCAGGCGGCGCTACCGATCTGGCTGGACTTCGCCAAGGCGGCGCTGGAGGGGGTGCCGGAGCGCGAGCGCCCCATCCCGGAGCGGCTGGTGACGCTGTACATCGATCCCGAGACCGGCTTGCGCGCGCGTCCGGAAAACGAGGCGGCCATTCCGGAGCTGTTCGAGGTCGGCACCGAGCCGCCGTTCGAGCCGTCCGGCCGGGTCGATACCTTGCTGCAAGGGCCGGGCGGCTCGCTGTTCTGATCGTGTTGTATCGTTGCACGCCCAGTCGTTCGAGGAGGCCGTGATGAGCAAGCGCCCGAGTACCACCAAAGACGCCCGCATGCGTCAATTGGTGACGCAGGAAGCGGCCAAGATCATGGCCGAGGAAGGGGTGCACGATTATCTGGTGGCCAAGCGCAAGGCAGCGGAGCGCCTGGGCGCGCCGGAAACTCGCAATCTGCCGACCAACCGCGAGATCCAGGAGGCGTTGATCGACTATCAACGCCTGTTCCAGGGCGAGGCGCAGCCAGCGTTGGTGCGCCGCCTGCGGCAGGTGGCGCTGGAGGCGATGGATTTCTTCGCGCGCTTCCAGCCGCGGCTGGTGGGGTCGGTGCTGCACGGCACCGCCACCGAGCATTCCGACGTGAATCTGCACCTGTTCGCCGACGCGCCGGAGGAGGTGGCCCTGTTCCTGATGGACCATCACATTCCGTATCAGGTCATCGAGCGGCGGTACCGGTTCGGCGGCGACAGCTATGAGACGTCGCCGGTGTACCGCTTCGTGGCCGGGGACACCACCGTCGACGCCGCGGTGTTCTCGTCCAAGGGGTTGCGCGAGGCGCCCCGCAGCCGCATCGATGGTCAGCCCATGGACCGCGCCTCGATCGGCGTGGTGCGCGAACTCCTCGAGGGCGCGCCGGCGCGCTAATCGGTCGCGCGGCTCGTCGGAGCCCGGAAAAGCGAAAAGCCCGGCGGGAGCCGGGCTTTTCGTTTTCGAGCCGGATGGAACCGCTATCGTTAGCGGTTCTCGATCGGCACGTAGTCGCGCCGCGGGGCGCCGGTGTAGACCTGACGCGGACGGCCGATGCGCTGCTCGGGATCGGTGATCATCTCCATCCACTGCGCGATCCAGCCCGGGGTGCGGCCGATGGCGAACAGCACCGTGAAGAACTCGGTGGGGATGCCCAGCGCGCGGTAGATGATGCCCGAGTAGAAGTCGACGTTCGGATAGAGTTTGCGCTCGATGAAGTACTCGTCCTGCAGCGCGATTTCCTCCAGCCGCATCGCCAGCTCCAGCTGCGGGTCGTCGCTGCGGCCCAGCTCCTTGAGCACCTCGTGGCAGGTCTTGCGGATGATGGTCGCGCGCGGGTCGTAGTTCTTGTAGACCCGGTGACCGAAGCCCATCAGACGGAACGGATCGTTCTTGTCCTTGGCCTTGGCGATGAACTTCGGCACGTTCTCGACGGTGCCGATCTCCTCGAGCATCTTCAGCACCGCCTCGTTGGCGCCGCCGTGCGACGGCCCCCACAGCGCGGCGCAGCCGGCGGCGATGGCGGCGAACGGGTTGGTGCCGGTGCTGCCGGCCAGGCGCACGGTCGAGGTCGAGGCGTTCTGCTCGTGGTCGGCGTGCAGGATCAGCAGCTGGTCGAGCGCCTTCTCGGCGACCGGGTTGATCTCGTACTTCTCGGCCGGCCGCGAGAACAGCATGTTCAGGAAGTTGCCGCAGTAGCTGAGCTCGTTGCGCGGATAGACGAACGGCTCGCCGATCATGTGCTTGAAGGCCGCCGCCGAGATGGTCGGCATCTTCGCCAGGATGCGGTGCGCGCACAGCTCGCGGCTGGCGGGATCGTTGATGTCGATGCTGTCGTGGTAGAAGGCGGAGAGCGAGCCGACCACGGCGGTGAGCATCGCCATCGGGTGGGCGTCGTAGTGGAAGCCGTTGAAGAAGTTCTTGATCGCCTCGTTCACCATGGTGTGCTTGGTGATCGAGTCGGTGAACTTCGCCAGCTGCTCCTTGGTCGGCAGCTCGCCGTACAGCAGCAGGTAGGAGACTTCGAGGAAGCTGCTCTTCTCGGCCAGCTGCTCGATCGGATAGCCGCGATACAGCAGGACGCCCTGATCACCATCGATGAAGGTGATGTCGCTACGACAGCTGGCGGTCGAGGTGAAGCCAGGGTCGTAGGTGAAGTAACCGAGATCTCGGTAGAGGTTCTTGATGTCGATGGTGTCAGGCCCGAGCGTTCCACGACGGAGCGGATACTCTACGGACTTGCCTGTGACGTTGTCGGTAATCGTAACTGACTGCTTCGACATGGAACGCTCTCCTGAAACTGGACTTGGCCGCACCGCTCTCGTCAGGCCTCGGCGCGTCAACGCCTGATGGCCTCTAGGCGAGAGAAGCGCGCTGGGCTCGGGCATTAGTCGTCGGCGTTGACGGATCGCTGCCGGGCCTACACCAGAACCGGGCGGATGTTTGGGCGCCAAGATGCGCTTGTTTTGGCCTCCACGAGGCCGCGCAGGATAGTATCAACAAACCCCATGGCCGCAAAGCGAAACGAGGCCAAGTTTTTGTTGTCGAGCGTGAACAAAGGAAAAGCGCCCTGAGAAGGGCGCTTTTCGTCTCGGTGCAGCGAGCGCGTTTTTTACTTCGCGCCCCGGCCCATGGAGCCGAACTTCTTGCGGAACTGGTCGACCCGGCCGCCGGTAGACGTGGTGCGCTGCTGCTTGCCGGTGTAGAACGGGTGGCTCTTGCTGGAGACCTCGATCTTGTAGACCGGGTACTCGTTGCCATCCGTCCACTTGATGGTTTCCTTGGTCCTGACGGTGGAGCGGGTCAGGAAGGCGAAATCCGACGCCAGGTCCTGGAAGACCACGGGACGATAGTCGGGATGAATGTCTTTCTTCATGGACCTACCTTGCAGGCGACGACGAGGCTAGCAAGCCGAAAGGGCGCCATCATATGCGCAGTCGCCGACGCAAGCAAGCCTCTCAGCGACGTGCGCTAAATTCGAGAACCCGCGCGGACTTGGCCGGTTTGCTCGATGGCCGCGCGCTGCCGGTCAAACGCGCCATCGCCTCGAGCAGGCCGCGTTCGCCGAGCAGGGAGTCCCACATCATATTGGAGATGCGCACGCACGCGGCCAGCGGATTGGGGGCGGTGTGGCGCACCGCGTCGATTCGCCACTGCAGCTGGCGCAGGCGGTGGCGGCGCGCGCTCGGTGCCTGGTCGATGAAGCGTTCGATCAGCCGTGCCCGGCGCGCTTCGAACGCCTGCGGATCCCGCTGGGCCAGCGCGGCCCATTCCGCGAAGTCGATATCGAGCTCGTCGTCCTGCCGCATCGATCCTCCCGCCGGCGTCGCGGAGCCGGTGATTTCGCTGCCGCGGTGGAACCGCGGGCTGCGGACATAGTCAGTAGAGCGATTAACGCGGCGGCGGAAAATCCGTATAGTGCCGCCTTCCTATCAGATATGGCGCCGGCTGCGTCGTCGCAAGCCGCGGGAGTGGTCGATCGGTGGCCTCGGAAAAAGCAGCGAAGATCGGTTTCGTCAGCCTCGGGTGCCCGAAGGCACTGGTGGATTCCGAACGCATCCTCACCCAGTTGCGGGCCGAGGGCTATCAGCTGGTGCCCACCTATCAGGACGCGGACCTGGTGGTGGTCAACACCTGCGGCTTCATCGACTCGGCCGTGGACGAGAGCCTGGAGGCCATCGGTGAAGCCTTGGCCGAGAATGGGCGCGTGATCGTCACCGGCTGCCTGGGCGCCAAGGAAGAAGTGATTCGCGAGCGCTTCCCCCAGGTGCTCAAGGTCACCGGACCGCACGCTTACGAGGAAGTGGTCGGTGCCGTGCACGCCCACCTGCCGCCGCGGCATGACCCCTTCACCAGCCTGCTGCCGCCTCAGGGCGTCAAGCTCACCCCGCGCCACTACGCCTACATCAAGATTTCCGAGGGCTGCAACCATCGCTGCACCTTCTGCATCATTCCCTCGCTGCGCGGCGACTTGGTCAGCCGTCCGGTGGGCGAGGTGCTCGAAGAGGCCGAGCGCTTGGTGAACGCCGGCGTCAAGGAGCTGCTGGTGATCTCGCAGGACACCAGCGCCTACGGCGTGGATCTAAAGTACCGCACCGGTTTCTGGCGCGGAAGGCCGCTGCGCACCCGCATGACCGAGCTGTGCCGCGCGCTCGGCGAGCTCGGCGCCTGGGTGCGCTTGCACTACGTCTATCCGTATCCGCACGTGGACGAAGTCATTCCGCTGATGGCGGAAGGCAAGCTCCTGCCTTATCTGGACGTGCCGCTCCAGCACGCCAGCCCGCGGGTGCTGAAGGCCATGCGCCGGCCCGCCTCCACCGAGGCGACGCTGGCGCGCATCCAGGCCTGGCGGGAGATCTGCCCCGAGCTGGTGATCCGCTCGACTTTCATCGTCGGCTTCCCGGGCGAGACCGAAGCCGAGTTCGAGGAGTTGCTGGCCTTCCTCGAGGAGGCGCGCCTGGATCGGGTCGGCGCTTTCAAGTACTCGCCGGTGGAAGGCGCGGTCGCCAACACCCTGGCCGAGCAGGTGCCGGAGGAGGTCAAGGAGGAGCGGCTGGAGCGCTTCATGACGCTGCAGGCGCGGATCAGCGCCGAGAAGCTGGCGGCCAAGATCGGCACGGTGCAGCAGGTGCTGATCGACGAGGTCGGCGAGGAAGGCATCATCGCCCGCACCAAGGGCGATGCGCCGGAGATTGACGGTCTGGTGTATCTGCCGCCCGCCCCCGGCGTGACCGCCGGTATGCTGCGCGAGGCGCGGATCGTCGACGCCGACGAGCACGACCTGTGGGGCGAGTTCGTCGAGCGCTAGCGACCTCGCTCAGGCGGGGATGGTGCGCTCCGCCGCCCATTGGCGCAGCGCTTCCACCGATTCGCGCATGACCACCGCCAGCGGCCGCGTCTGGCGCAGCTCGGCCAGCAGGTGCGACGTCGCCAGCGGCTGCTGGCGTTCGCGCGCCAAGTAGAGCCCGGCGACCACCGCCTGCTCGATCTCGGCGCCGGAGAACGAGGCGCTGGCCGCGGCCAGGGCGTCGAGGTCGAAGCGGGTCGGGTCCTGATCGCGCTTGCGCAGGTGGATGGCGAAGATCTCGCGCCGGGTCTGCGCGTCGGGCAGATCGACGAAGAATATCTCGTCCAAACGGCCCTTGCGGATCAGCTCCGGCGGTAGCCGGTCGATGGCGTTGCTGGTGGCGACGATGAACACCGGCGCTTTCTTCTCCGCCATCCAGGTCAGCAACGTGCCGAGCATGCGCCGCGATACGCCGTCGTCGCCATTGCCCAGGGCCAGGGCTTTCTCGACCTCGTCCAGCCACAGCACGCAGGGCGCCATGACTTCGGCGGTCTTGAGCGCGTCGCGCAGATTGCGCTCGCTCTCGCCGATGTACTTGTCGTACAGCGCGCCCACGTCCAAGCGCAGCAGCGGCAGCTGCCACAGTCCGGCCACGGCCTTGGCCGCCAGGCTCTTGCCGCTGCCCTGGACGCCGACCAGCAGGATGCCTTTGGGCGCGTCGATGCCGCCGGCGACGAAGGCGTCCCGGCGCCGCTGCAGCCAGCGCTTGAGATTGGGCAGCCCGCCGATGTCGGAGAAGCGGGCGGTGTCGTACTCGAAGGACAGGCCGCCGGTGCCCTCCAGCAGCCGGTACTTGGCGGCCATCACTTGCGGCAGGTCGCTCTCGGTGATGGCGCCGTCGTCCTGGATCGCGCCGCGGATCAGGCGGCGGGCGTCGGTGGCGGTGAGACCGCCGAGGTTGCGAATCAAAGTGTCGAGCGTGCGGCGGTCGGTCCGCACCCGGCCGCTGCCCTGCCGCCGGGCCCAGCGCTCCGCCTCCTCGTGGACGATGCGTTCGAGTTCCGCCGCCGTGGGCAGCGACGGCTCGAAGCGCGCGGTGTAGCGGCGCAAGTCGGCGGGCATGTCCAGCGCGTGGCTGATGAACACCAAGGTGTGCGGCGTCTGCTCGTGCGCCAGCGCGATCTCCTTGATCAGCCGAATGTGAGTCGGGTCGTTCAGATAAGGGTGGAAGTCGGCGAGCAGGTAGATGCCGCCCTGCGGGGCGGCTTTGATCCGCCGCAGCAGCTCGCCGGGATCGCTGGCGTCGCCGCTGGCGGGGACGGCGATGTCGGCGCGGCGCAACCCCTCGGTGATGCTCCAGTGGTAGAGCGGCCGCCGCAGAGCGGTGATCAGCCGCTGGAACATCGCCAGCACGCGCGGCTCCTCGTGCGTTTCGATGACCAGCAGCGGAATGTGCGAGCGTAGCAGCAGTTCCAGGTCGCGGCTGTCGTTGGTCGGCATGGTGTCGTTCGTCGAGTCGGTTTGGCGGCGGCGCCGGTTTCGCGGTGGAGCATAGCGCTGGAATCGACGGCCATCCGTTATATCCTTCCCTGGCGTTGCTGCGCACGAACTTTCTGACGATTCCTGCCCACGGAGGCGAACCGAGCGTGTCCTGGTATCCCGCCATCAAGCACATCCATCTGACCGCGGTCGCCCTCACGCTCATCCTGTTCTGCGTCCGGGGCGCCTGGATGTTGCTGGACTCGCCCATGCTGCGGCGAACCTGGGTGAGAGTGGTGCCGCACATCGTCGATACCGTGCTGCTGGCCAGCGCGATCGCTCTGGCGGTGATGCTGCGGCAGTATCCGTTCGTGCACGGCTGGCTCACCGCCAAGGTGCTGGCGCTGGTGGCCTACATCGCTCTGGGAACGGTGGCGCTCAAGCGCGGCCGCAGTAAGGGAGTACGGCTGGCGGCGTTCGTCGCGGCGCTGGTGGTGTTCGCCTACATCGTGCGCACCGCGCTGCGCCACGATCCCTGGCCGTTCTGATCAGGCGCCGTCGGGCGGTAGGAACAGCTCCAGCAGCTCGTTGAGGAACAGTCGGCCCTCGGTGGTGGGACGGATCCACTCGTCCGTCATCGTCAGCCAGCCGCGCGCCACCGCCTGTTCCACGGGCGCGGCGAACGGCTCCCACGGCAGGCCGGTGCGCGCGTGGTACAGCGCGCGGGGAAAGCCCTCGTTGAGGCGCAGGGCGTTGAGCGCGAACTCGAACACCGCGTCGGCGGGCGTCAGTCGCTGGCGGCCGCCACACGCCGCTGGCGTGCCGGCGCGGGCCAGGTATTCGCGCGGATGCTTGAGTTTCCAGGCGCGCTCGATGGTGCCGCGCTCGCAATCGGTGAGCTTGCCGTGCGCGCCGGTGCCGATGCCGAGGTAGTCGCCGAACAGCCAGTAGTTGAGATTGTGTCGGCAGCGCCGGCCCGGCTGGGCGTAGGCCGACACCTCGTACTGGGCGTAGCCGGTTCGTGCCAGTAATTCCTGACAGGCCACCTGCATCTCGAAGAGGGTGTCGTCGTCCGGCAGCCGCGGCGGGCGGGCGTGGAACAGCGTGTTCGGCTCCAGCGTCAGCTGGTAGTGGCTGATGTGGGTGGGGTTTAGCTCGATGGCCTGTTCCAGGTCGGCGAGCGCTCCCTCCGGGCTTTGCTCGGGCAGCCCGTACATCAGGTCGAGGTTGAAATTGTCGAAACCGGCGTCGCGCGCCGCCTGCGCCGCGCGCAGTGCCTCGTCGCGGCCGTGGATGCGGCCCAGGGCGCGCAGCTGCGCCGGCGCGAAGCTCTGGATGCCGATGGAGAGCCGGTTCACGCCGGCGTGCCGATAACCCTCGAAGCGCGCCTGCTCGACCGTGCCGGGATTGGCCTCCAGGGTGATCTCGACGTCCGCCGCCACGCGCAGCCGCTCGCGCACGCCGGCGAGCAGTCGGGCGATCGCGTCCGGCGAGAACAGGCTGGGCGTGCCGCCGCCCAGGAATATCGACTGCACCTCGCGCTCGCCGACCGCGGCCACCTCGCCGTCGAGATCGCGCAGCAGCGCGTCGACGTAGGCCTGCTCGGGCAGCGCCTGCGGCGCGGCGTGCGAGTTGAAGTCGCAGTAGGGGCACTTGCGCACGCACCACGGCAGGTGGATGTACAGCGCCAGCGGCGGCGGAGCGCTGAACCGGAACATGGGGCGGCCGCTCAGGTTCCGCGCAGCGCTTGCAGCAGGGCCCGCAACGCCTGACCGCGGTGGCTGAGACGATTCTTGGTCGAGGCGTCGAGTTCGGCGGCGGTCTTGCCCAGCGCCGGCAGGTAGAACAGCGGGTCGTAGCCGAACCCGCCGTCGCCGCGGGGCGCGGTCAGCACCAGCCCTTCCCAGCTGGCCTGGCAGATCAGCGGCGTGGGATCGGCGGCGTGGCGCATGTACACCATCACGCACTGATAGCGCCCGGTGCGCCGCTCCAGCGGCGCGTCGCCCAGCTCGGCCAGCAGGCGGGCGTTGTTGTCGGCGTCGCTGGCGCCGGGGCCGGCGAAGCGGGCCGAATAGATGCCGGGGGCGCCGTTGAGCAGATCGACTTCGATGCCGGAGTCGTCGGCGATGGCCGGCAGGCCGGTGTGCTGGCAGGCGTGCCGGGCCTTGATGATGGCGTTCTCGACGAAGCTCAGGCCAGTTTCCTCCACCGGCGGCACGCCGAACGCCGATTGCGCCACCACCTCCAGGTCAGCGTCGGCCAGGATGGCCGCGACCTCGCGAACCTTGCCGGCGTTGTTGCTGGCGAACACTACCTTGCGCATCGCCGTCACTGCTCCAAAGCCTGTCGTTGCAGCTCGATCAGCTGGCGGATGCCCTGGCTGGCCAGCTCGGTCATGCGCAGCAGCTCGTCGGGGCGGAAGGCATGGCCTTCGGCGGTGCCCTGCACCTCGATGAAGCCGCCGGCGTCGTTCATGACGATGTTCATGTCGGTCTCGGCCTCGGCGTCCTCGGCATAGTCGAGGTCGAGCACCGCCTCGCCGCGGTAGATGCCGACCGAGACCGCCGCCACCTGGCCGAGCAGCGGGTAGCGGCCGGTCAGCTGGCCGCGCTGCTGCATGACCTTGATGGCGTCGGCCAGCGCCACGAAGCCGCCGGTGATGGCGGCGGTGCGGGTGCCGCCGTCGGCCTGCAGCACGTCGCAGTCGATGATGATGCGGCGCTCGCCCAGCGCCTGCAGGTTGACCGCCGCGCGCAGCGCCCGCCCGATCAGCCGCTGGATCTCCTGAGTGCGGCCCTGCTGCTGGCCCCTCACCGCCTCGCGGTCGTTACGGGTGTGGGTGGCGCGCGGCAGCATGCCGTACTCGGCCGTGACCCAGCCGCGGCCGCTGTTGCGCAGCCACTGCGGCACACGCTCCTCGACCGTGGCGGTGCACAGAACATGGGTGTCGCCGAACTTCACCAGCACCGAGCCTTCGGCGTGCTTGTTGACATGGCGGGTGATGGAAACGGGTCTGAGTTCGTCGCAGCGTCGACCGCTTGGGCGCATAGTGGGTCCTTGTCCGCTCGTGAGGGCAGGCAAGCCTAGCACAACCGTCCGCGCCGGGGCGCGAATCCGGTTTTTTCGCTCCGGCATAATGCGTAAGATGGCGCCTTTCTTCAGCCAACCCGAGGGCAGGCAGATGCTACGCAGCATGACCGCCTATGACCGCAAGGAGCGCCAGGGCGACTGGGGTCGCCTGACCTGGGAGCTGCGCTCCATCAACCACCGGTTCCTGGATGTGTACCTGCGTATGCCCGAGGAGCTGCGGCAGCTGGAACCGGCCGTGCGCGAACGTCTGGCCGCGCGGCTCAGCCGCGGCAAGGTCGAGTGCTCGCTGCGCTTCCAATCGGCCGCCGGCGGCGCCGGTTTCGAGGTCGACTGGCAGTACACCGAACAGCTGGTGTCGGCGTGCGAGGCACTGGCGCAGCGGCTGCCCGCCGCGGCCCCGGTCAGCCCGCTCGATCTGCTGCGCATGCCCGGCGTGCTCAAGGAACCGGAGCAGGATCTGGAGTCGGTGTCCCAGGCGGCGCTGGAGCTGCTGGATGAGGCCATCGACGGCCTGATCGACAGCCGCGCGCGCGAGGGCGCGCGCCTGGCCGAGCTGATCGCCGAACGCGCCAGGCGCATCGGCGAGCTGGCGGTCGAGGTGCGCTCCCGTCGGCGGGAGGTCAATGCCCAGATCCGCGAGAAGCTGATCAATCGGCTCAAGGAGCTGGAGTTGAACGCCGATCCGGGGCGGGTCGAGCAGGAGCTGGTCATGGTGGCGCAGCGCATGGACGTGGAGGAAGAGCTGGAGCGGCTGCAGACCCATGTCGACGAGGTGCTGCGGGTGTTGAAGCGGTCGGAGCCGGTCGGGCGCCGCCTGGATTTCCTGATGCAGGAGCTCAATCGCGAGGCCAATACCTTGTCCTCGAAATCGGCCGACGCCGCCACTACTGCCGCCGCGGTGGAGATGAAGGTGTTGATCGAGCAGATGCGCGAGCAGGTTCAGAACATCGAGTGAGTCAGCGCGGCGGCTGCAGGATTTGTCATGAGCGGAACGCTTTACATCATTTCGGCGCCATCCGGAGCCGGTAAGACCAGTCTGGTGGACGCCCTGGTGAGGGCCGTTCCCGACCTGCGCGTGTCGGTCTCCCATACTACCCGCGCCATGCGACCCGGCGAGGTGGACGGCGTCCACTATCATTTCGTCGATCAGGAGCGGTTCGCGGCGATGGTGGCCGAGGGCGCCTTCCTTGAGCACGCGCGCGTGTTCGGTAATCTGTATGGCACCAGCCGCGACCAGGTGCTCCGCTCGCTCGAGGCCGATATCGACGTCATCCTCGAGATCGACTGGCAGGGCGCGCGCCAGGTGCGGCGAGCCATGCCGGACGCGGTGTCGGTGTTCGTGCTGCCGCCCTCGCGCGAGGAACTGGAGCGGCGGCTGCGCGGTCGTAATCAGGATAGCGACGAGGTCATCGCCAGGCGCATGCAGGAGGCGGTCAACGAGATGTCGCACTTTGACGAGTACGACTATCTCATCGTTAATGAGGTGTTCGAGCACGCCCTGGCCGATCTGCATGCGCTGGTGCGGGCGCGTCGCCTGCGGCGCGAGGCGCAGGTCAAGCGGCTGAAGCAGCGTATCGACGACCTGCTCGGCTGACCGCCGTCGTCAGGCGCTGCGGGATTGCGCACTTCCGGTAGCGCCCCGATGCGTCTAGAATCGATGAATTGACCCCGAAATTCGTGTTGGAGATGTAGTTATATGGCACGTGTGACCGTGGAAGACTGCCTCGGCAACGTGGCGAACCGCTTCGAGCTGGTTCTGGTCGCGTCCAAGCGCGCCCGGCAGATTGCCAACGGGGCCGAGCCGTTCGTACCGTGGGAAAACGACAAGCCGACCGTGGTGGCGCTGCGCGAGATCGCCGCCGGCTTCGTCAACCGCCAGCTCGAGGAGCCGCTGGACGAAGGCGTTTCTGAGCAGGTGATCGGTGAAGACCCTGTCGAGGGCGTGCCGCCCCTCGGTGAGTCGGAACAACCGTAAGCTCCAGGTTCCTATGGGACGCGTCGAGCCGGTTATTCCCGACGACAGCGTCGCGACGGATCCCGCCCGCAAAGCGAGCGAGCTTTGCTCGCTGCTGGACAGCTACATCGAGCCGAAGCAGGTACAACAGGTATACCTGGCGTACCGCTTCGGCGCCGAAGCCCATGCCGGTCAGCGCCGGCTGTCGGGCGAGCCGTACATCACCCATCCGCTGGCGGTCGCCAAGATCCTGGCGGAAATGCGGATGGACTACCAGAGCATCACCGCCGCCATCCTGCACGACGTCATCGAGGACACTCCGACCGCCAAGGAACAGATCGCCAAGATGTTCGGCGAGGAGGTGGCGGAGTTGGTCGACGGGGTGAGCAAGCTCACCCAGATCGATTTCAAATCCAAGGCCGAGGCGCAGGCGGAGAACTTCCGCAAGATGGTGCTCGCGATGTCCAAGGACATCCGGGTGATCCTCATCAAGCTCGCCGACCGGCTGCACAACATGCGCACCATCTGGGTGATGCCGCCGCAGAAGCGTCACCGCATCGCCCGCGAGACGTTGGAAATCTACGCTCCCATCGCCCAGCGCCTGGGCATGAACAGCATGCGCGTGGAGCTGGAGGATCTCGGCTTCGCCGCGCTCTACCCGATGCGCTACCGGGTGCTCAAGGAAAAGCTGCGGCGCCAACGCGGCAGTCGCGGCGCGCTGATCGAGCAGGTCAAGCGCACCATCGAGGAGCGGCTGGCCGAGGCCGGCGTGGAAGCCACCGTGATCGGCCGCGAGAAGCATCTCTGGAGCATCTACCAGAAGATGCGCGCCAAGAATCAGGACTTCCAGGACATCTTCGACGTCTACGGCTTCCGGGTCATCGTCTCCGACGTCGACACCTGCTACCGGGTGCTCGGCCTGCTGCACAGCCTCTACAAGCCCAAGCCCGGCCGCATCAAGGACTACATCGCCATTCCCAAGGCCAACGGCTATCAATCGCTGCACACCAGCCTGATCGGGCCGCGGCGCATGCGCATCGAGGCGCAGGTGCGCACGGTCGAGATGGACAAGATGGCCGAGAACGGCATCGCCGCGCACTGGATGTACAAGGAAAACGAGGCGGTCAGCAACACCGCCCAGATGCGCGCGCGCGAGTGGATTCGCGGCCTGCTGGAGATGCAGCGCAGCACCGGCAATCCGCTGGAGTTCATCGAGAACGTCAAGATCGATCTGCAGCCCGACGAGGTGTACGTGTTCACCCCGAAGGGCGACATCATGAAGCTGCCGCGCGGCGCCACCGTCATCGACTTCGCCTACGCCGTGCACTCCGACGTCGGCGACGGCTGCATCGCCGCCATGGTCGATCACCGCCTCACCCCGCTGCGTACCGTGCTCTCCACTGGCCAGACCGTGGAAATCATCACCGCGCCGGGCGCGCGGCCCAACCCGGCTTGGCTGGACTTCGTGGTGACCGCGCGGGCGCGCGCCGCCATCCGCCAAAGCCTCAAGCGGCTGCGCGGCGAAGCCGCCGTGTCGCTGGGGCGGCGTCTGTTGGAGCAATCGCTGGCGGCGCTATCGCTGTCGCTGGATCAGCTCAGCGACGAGCAGCTCAAGCCGGTGCTGGCCAGCCTGGGGGTGAGCGATCTCAACGCGCTGCTGGAGGAAATCGGCCTGGGCCAGCGCATGCCCTGGCTGGTGGCGCAGCGGCTGTCGGGAGTCAGCGCGGACGCGGTCACGGCGGACGCCGCCCGCGCCAATCAGAAGCTGATGATTCGCGGCACCGAGGGGGCGGTGGTCACCTTCGGCCGCTGCTGTCATCCGATCCCGGGCGATCCCATCGTCGGCTTCGCCAGCGCTGGCCGCGGCGTGGTGATCCACCACCGGGACTGTCCCAACATCAAGGAATACCGCAATCAGCCCGACCGCTGGGTCGATGTCCAGTGGGACGACGCGGTCCAGGGCGAGTTCCCGGTGGTGATCGCGGTGGACGTGGTCAACAAGCGCGGCGTGCTGGCCGAGCTGGCGTCCACCATCGCCGACTGCGACAGCAATATCGATCAGGTGCAGGTGGGCGAGCGCGAAGGCATGGTGACCACCATCCGCTTCACCATCACCGTGCGCGACCGCGTGCACCTGGCGCGCGTGATGCGCCGCTTGCGCGTCCTCAGCAGCGTCGTCAAGATCACCCGGCGCCGCGCGTAGCCGGGCTCGTGCGCCGCCCTCGCCGCGGCCGTTCGGCCGCGGGCGTCCATATAACCCATTGGTTAACGAAGGAGTCCACGCATGGCCCGTGAGGTCGTCACCACCGATCAGGCGCCGCAAGCCATCGGCACCTACTCTCAGGCGATCAAGGTCGGCAACACCGTTTACCTGTCCGGCCAGATTCCGCTGGATCCGGCCACCATGAACCTGGTCGAGGGCGGCATCGAGGCGCAGATCCGGCGCGTGTTCGACAATCTCCAGGCCGTGTGCCGGGCCGCCGGCGGTAGCCTACAGGACATCGTCAAGCTCAACGTGTTCCTCACCGATCTCGGCCACTTCGCCACGGTCAACGCCATCATGGCCGAGTATTTCCAGCAGCCGTACCCGGCCCGCGCCGCCATCGGCGTCGCCAGCCTGCCCCGGGGGGCGGTGGTGGAGATGGACGGCATCATGGTGCTGGGAAGCTGACGCGAGAAGCGATGGCGGCTCCGCTGTCGCTGGCCGAGCGGCCGGTGTCGAGCCTGCGCGGCGTCGGCCCGCGCTTGGCCGAGAAGCTGCGCCGGCTGGAACTGCAGACGGTGCAGGATCTGCTGTTCCACCTGCCGCTGCGCTACGAGGACCGCGGCACGGTGCGGGCCATCGGTAGCCTGCGGCCGGGCGACCACGCCCTGATCGAGGCGACCGTCGACCTGGCCGAGGTGGTACGCGGCAAGCGCACCCGCCTGGTGGTGCGGGTCAGCGACGGCACCGGGGCGCTGACGCTCACCTTCTTCCATTTCTACGCCAGCCAGCTCAATCAGTTCCGGCCCGGGGCGCGGCTGCGCGCCTTCGGCGAGGTGCGGCCGGGGCCGCTCACTCTGAGCATGACCCACCCCGAGTACCGCTTCGCCGGTGACGACGCCGCGCCCGAGGAGTCCGGGCTGGTGCCGGTCTATCCGGCAACCGAGGGGCTCAACCAGACCCAACTGCGCCGGCTGGTGCGGGACGCGCTGGCGCTGGCCGCGGCGCCTGGCGCGTTGAAAGAGCTGCTGCCCGAGGAGCTGCGGGCGCGGCTCGGCCTGCCGTCGCTGTTGGAGGCGCTGACGGCGATCCACTGTCCGCCGTCCGATGAGCTGTCGGCGCTGCCGCTCGACGCCCGCCATCCGGCGCTGCGACGGCTGGCGTTCGAGGAGCTGCTGGCTCACCACCTGAGCATGCGTCGCTTGCGCCAATCCCTGCGCGAGCGCGCCCGCGCGCCGGTGATCGCGCCGACCGGCGAGCTGGTGGAGCGTTTCCTGGCCGGCTTGCCGTTCCAGCTCACCGGCGCGCAGCGGCGGGTCGACGCCGAAGTGGCGCGCGATATGGCCTCGGAGCAGGCGATGCTGCGCTTGGTGCAGGGCGACGTCGGCTCCGGCAAGACCGTGGTGGCGGCGCTGGCAGCGCTGCGGGCGGTGGAGGCCGGCTGGCAGGCGGCGGTGATGGCGCCGACCGAGCTGCTGGCCGACCAGCACTACCGCAACTTCTCGCGCTGGCTCGCCCCGCTCGGCGTCGAGGTGGCCTGGCTGTCCGGGCGGATCACCGGCAAGCGCCGCGAGGAGATGCTGGCGGCGATCGCCGAAGGCCAAGCGCAGGTGGCGGTGGGCACCCACGCACTATTCCAGGAGAGCGTGACGTTCCGCCGCCTCGGGCTGGTGGTGGTGGACGAGCAGCACCGCTTCGGGGTGCACCAGCGCCTGGCGCTGCGCCAGAAGGGCGAGCGCGACGGCATTCAGCCCCACCTGCTGATCATGACCGCCACGCCCATTCCGCGCACCCTGGCGATGACCGCCTACGCCGATCTCGACGTCTCCGCCATCGACGAGCTGCCGCCGGGCCGCACGCCGGTGAGCACGGTGGCGGTGTCGGCGGCGCGCCGCGACGAGGTGCTGGAGCGGGTGAGGGTGGCTTGCCGCGAAGGCCGGCAGGCCTATTGGGTGTGCACGCTGATCGAGGAGTCCGAGCTGCTGCAGGCTGAAGCGGCCGAGGCCACCGCGCAGCGCCTCACCGAAGCCCTGCCCGAGCTGCGGGTCGGGCTGGTGCATGGCCGCATGAAGTCGGCCGACAAGGAGGCGGTGATGGCAGCCTTCGCCCGCGGCGAGCTCGACCTGCTGGTGGCGACCACGGTGATCGAAGTGGGCGTCGACGTGCCGAACGCCAGCCTGATGATCATCGAGAACGCGGAGCGGCTCGGCCTGTCGCAGCTGCACCAGCTGCGTGGCCGGGTGGGGCGCGGGGCGGTGCGCAGCAGCTGCGTGCTGATGTACCAGCCGCCGCTGTCGGAGCTGGCCCGCCAGCGCTTGAGCATCCTGCGCGAGACCAACGACGGTTTCGAAGTGGCGCGGCGCGATCTGGAGCTGCGCGGCCCCGGCGAGTTCCTCGGCACCCGCCAGACCGGCGAGCTGCGCTACCGGGTGGCGGATCTGACCCGGGACGCCAACCTGTTGCCGCAGGTGCAGCGGGTGGCCGAATGGCTGCTGCGGGAGCGGCCCGCCATCGTGGAGGCGCTGGTCAACCGCTGGGTGGGGCGGGGCGAGCGCTACGCTCAGGTATGATGGCGGCGCCGCCAAGTGCGATAATGTCGGCTTTGCCAAGGCATCGCGGACGTGTCCCGTTTTCATAAGACTCCGTGGCGACCGCGCCACCATATGCTTCAGGCCGAGCTGCCGGCCAAGCTCAAACCGTGGTTGGATGTAGCCGGCTCCCTCACCGCGCGCTTGAAGGCGGCCTGCCAGGGTGGAAAATTCAATGTTCGGGTGCTGGCCGAGCGCTGGGAGCGCCCGACCCACGAGGAAGCGGTGCGCCTGGGGCTGCCGCCCGCGCAGCTCGCTTGGATTCGTACCGTGCTGCTGTGCTGCGACCACTCGCCTTGGGTGTTCGCCCGCACCGTCATGCCCCATTCCAGCCTGCGCGGACGGCACCGCCGGTTGCGCTACCTGGGCACGCGGGCGCTGGGCAGCGTGGTGTTCGCCGGCCGCGATGTGCGCCGCGGGCCGCTGGAGTTGCGCCAGGTCGGCCCCGACGATCGGCTGCTGCGGCAGTGGGACGTGCCGACCGGCGGCAGGCGGCTGTGGGCGCGGCGTTCCGTGCTCGAGGTCGGGGGGCGGCCGCTGCTGGTGATGGAAGTGTTCCTGCCGGAGCTGGCCTACGGCGTCCCCTATACATAGAGGTTGCGAAGGCGGCTCGGCCGCCGCGGGTGCGCTGGGCCCGATTCGCTCGAGAGGAGTGATCACCATGGATATCACGACCGCGCACTGGCGTGAGCGCTTCATGCCCTATGCCCGGCTGATGCGGCTGGACCGCCCCATAGGCAATTTCCTGCTGATCTGGCCCATGCTCTGGGCCCTGTGGATCGCCGCCAAGGGCAAGCCGGATCTGCTGGTGCTGGTGGTGTTCCTGGTCGGCGCCCTGGTGATGCGGGCCGCCGGCTGCGTCATCAACGACTATGCCGACCGCAATTTCGACGGCCACGTCGAGCGTACCCGCGGCCGGCCGCTGGCGCGCGGGGAAGTGCCGCCGAAGCACGCGCTGCTGCTGTTTGTCGGCCTGTGCCTGGTGGCGTTCGCCCTGGTGCTGCTGATGAACCGGCTGACCATCATGCTGTCGTTCGCCGGTGTGGTGCTGGCGGCCATCTATCCGTTCATGAAGCGCTATACCCACCTGCCGCAGGTGGTGCTGGGTGCCGCCTTCGGCTGGGCGGTGCCGATGGTTTACGCGGCGCAGAGCGGCCAGCTGCCGCCGGTAGCGTGGCTGATCTTCACCGCGGCGGTGATCTGGGCGGTGATCTACGACACCCAGTACGCGATGGTGGACCGCGACGACGACCTCAAGATCGGCGTCAAATCCACCGCCATCCTGTTCGGTGAGTACGACCGGGCGGCGCTCGCCGCACTGCAGGTGCTGATGGTGATCTGTCTGATCATGATCGGTGTCCGCGCCGAGCTGAGCGCGATCTACTACCTCTCCGTGGCCGTCGCCGCCGGCCTGTTCGGCTATCAGCAGTACCTGACCTGGGACCGCTCGCGTGAGCGCTGCTTCAAGGCTTTCCTCAACAACAACTACCTGGGCGCCATCGTGTTCGCCGGCGTGGTGCTGCACTACCTGCTGCGTTAGGGCCGCACGGCGCCAACGCGCCGCCCGCCAGGGCGGCGCGTTCCTAGATTCGTCGTCGAGCCGTCCTTTCCGGCCGCGCGCTTAGGCGCGCGCCGCCACCCACACCTCCACCCGCCGCGCGCCGGCGCGCTTCAGCAGCCGGGCGATCTCCGCCACCGTCTGGCCGGTGGTCATCACGTCGTCGACCACCGCCACATGGGCGGGCGGTGGATGGGCCAGCGCGAAGGCGCGACGGATGTTGGCGCGGCGCGCCTTCGCCGGCAGCTCGTGTTGCGGCGGGGTGTCGCGCATCCGCCGCACGAGTTCGCCGTCGACCGGAATGCCCAGCCGCCGGCCGAGCAGCCGCGCCAGCTCATGGGCCTGATTGAAGCCGCGCTCGCGCAGCCGGCGCGGGTGCAGCGGCACCGGCAGCAGCAGCTGCGGCCGCGGCCGCTCGGCGACGGCGTCAGCCATCAGCTCCGCCAGCAGGCGGCCGCTGGCCAGCCTGCCGCGGAACTTGAACTCGTGCACCAGAGTGTCGACCGGCGCGGCATAGCGCAGCGGCGCCAGCGCGGCGTCGAACGGCGGCGGCCGCCGCAGGCAGCGCCCGCATAGCGGTGCATCGGCCGACAGTGGCAGCGCGCAGCGCGGGCACGCCGGCCCTAGGATCGGTAGGTCGCGCGCGCAACCGTCGCAGAGGCAGCGGTCACGGTCGCCGGCCGCCCCACACAGGCGGCAGGGCTGGGGCAGGAATGCCGATAGAACAATTTTTAACCAGTTGTAAACCACAAAACCAATCCATGGTTGACAGCCGCTTCGGCGCACTCCATGCTCGACTCCGCTGTACCCCCAGGAGAAGAACATGCAGTCTGACGCCATCCGCCACGACTGGACGCTGCCCGAAGTCGAGGCCCTGTTCGAGCTTCCCTTCAACGATTTGCTGTACCGGGCGCAGACGGTACACCGGCAGCATTTCGATCCCAATACCATACAGGCCAGCACCTTGCTGAGCATCAAGACCGGCGCCTGCCCGGAGGATTGCGCCTACTGCCCGCAGTCGGTCCGCCACGACACCGGCTTGAGCCGCGAGGCGCTGCTGGAGGTGGAACAGGTGGTGGCGGCGGCGCGCAAGGCCCGGGAGGCCGGTGCTACCCGCTTCTGCATGGGCGCCGCCTGGCGCAGCCCGAAGGACCGGGACGTGGCCAAGGTCGCCGAGATGGTGCGCCAAGTGAAGGCGCTGGGCCTGGAGACCTGCGCCACGCTGGGCATGCTCGACGCCGACCAGGCGCAAACGCTCAAGGAGGCCGGGCTCGATTACTACAACCACAACCTGGATACCTCGGAAGAGTTCTACGGCCGCATCATCACCACCCGCACCTATCTGGATCGCCTGAATACTCTCGAGAACGTGCGCGCCGCCGGCCTGAAGGTGTGCTGCGGCGGCATCGTCGGTCTGGGCGAGTCGCGCCGCGACCGCGCCGCGCTGCTGATGACGCTGGCCAACCTGCCGACCCACCCGGAGAGCGTGCCGATCAACCAGCTAGTGCGGGTCGAGGGCACGCCCCTCGCCGGCGCGGAACCGCCGGATAGCTTCGAGTTCATCCGCACCATCGCCGTGGCCCGCATCCTCATGCCGCGCTCCTACGTCCGCCTGTCGGCGGGCCGGACCGAGATGAGCGAGGAGAAGCAGGCGCTGTGCTTCCTGGCCGGCGCCAACAGCATCTTCTTCGGAGACAAGCTGCTGACCACCGGCAACCCCGACACCGAGCGGGATCTGAACCTGCTGCGGCGCCTGGGACTGCGCTTCGAGGCGGAGGAGGCCGCGGTCGCGCGCCCCGTCTGCGCCGCCTGTTGAGCGCCCATGTGGGATCTCGCCGCCAAACTGGACGCCCGCCGTCAGGCCGGGCTGTACCGCCGGCTGCGGCCGCTGGAGACGCAGGGCTGCGTGGCCCTCGCCGCCGACGGCCGCCGCCTCGACGTGTTCTGCAGCAATGATTACCTGGGCTTGGCCCACGATCCGCGGGTGACGGCCGCCTTCCAGCGGGCGGCCGCCGCCGGCGTCGGCAGCGGCGGCGCGCACCTGATCAGCGGCCATCGCGCCGAGCACGAGGCGCTGGAGGCAGAGCTCGCCGAATTCCTGGGACGGGAGCGGGCGCTGCTGTTCTCGACCGGCTACATGGCCAACATGGGCGTCATCGACGCGCTGGTCGGCAAGGACGACGTGATCTACGAGGACAGCCTCAACCACGCCTCGCTGCTGGACGGCGCCCGTCTCAGCGGCGCGCGCCGGGTCCGCTACGCGCACGCCGACCTCGACGATCTGCGCTCGCGGCTGGCGCCGGAGCCGGTCGGTCGCGAGCTGATCGTCACCGACGGCTTGTTCAGCATGGACGGCGACGTCGCGCCGCTGCCGGCGCTGGCGCGGCTGGCTCGCGAGCGCGGCGCCTGGCTGCTGGTCGACGATGCCCACGGCATCGGCGTGCTCGGTGCCCGCGGCGCCGGCAGCCTGGAGCTGGCCGGCCTGGGGCAGGAGCAGGTGCCAGTGCTGGTGGGAACGCTGGGCAAGGCCTTGGGCACGTTCGGCGCGTTCGTCGCCGGTTCGGCGACGCTCATCGACTACTTGATCCAGAAGGCGCGCACTTTCGTCTACACCACCGCGCTGCCGCCGGCCTTGGCGGCGGCGACCCGCGCCAGCCTCGCCGTGGTGCGGACCGAGCCCTGGCGGCGCGAGCACCTGCGCGGGCTGGTGCGCCGCTTCCGCAGCGGCGTCGAGGCACTGGGCCTGCCGCTGCTGCCGTCGGCCAGCCCCATCCAGCCGCTGCTGGTCGGCGACGCCGAGGCGGCGTTGGCCCTTAGCCAGGCGCTGGAGCGGAAGGGGTGCCTGGTCACCGCCATCCGCCCGCCGACCGTGCCGCGCGGCACGGCCCGGCTGCGGGTGACCTTCAGCGCCGCGCACAGCGTCGAGCAGGTGGACCGGCTGCTGGAGGCGCTGGCGGAGCTAGCGCCGCGCTGGCCACGCGCCGAGCATTTGCCTTAGCCGCCTCCCGGCCTCAACATGCCCGGCTCGAAGACAACGGAAGGAAAGCCCATGTCCGAGCCGCCCTATCTGCCCGACAAGAAGCAGGTGCGACGTGCCTTCGAGCGCGCCGCCGCGCGCTACGATGCCGACGCCGTGCTGCAGCGCGAGGTCGGCAAGCGGCTGGAGTCGCGGCTGGAGCTGATCCGGCAGGTGCCGGCGCGGGTGCTGGACGTAGGGGCCGGCACCGGCCTGGCCACCCGCGATCTGATGAAGCGCTATCCCAAGGCGCAGGTGTTCGCCCTGGATGTGGCCGCGCCCATGCTGCGGCTGGCGCGCCGGCGCGCGCCGCTGTTCCGCCGCTTGCACTGCGTGGTTGGCGACGCCGAGGCGCTGCCGTTTCGGGCCGACAGCTTCGAGCTGCTGTTCTCCAACCTGACCGTGCAGTGGTGCCACGACCTCGACCGGGTGCTGCGTGGCTTCCTGCGCGTGCTGGCGCCGGGCGGGCTGCTCATGTTCACCACCTACGGACCGGACACGCTGCGCGAGCTGCGCACCGCTTGGGCCGCGGCCGACGACTACAACCACGTCAACGCCTTCTACGACATGCACGACATCGGCGACGCCCTGGTGCGGGCCGGTTTCGCCGACCCGGTGATGGACGTCGAGCACTTCACCCTGACCTACGCTGGCGTGCACGATCTGATGCGCGATCTCAAGGCGATCGGCGCTCACAACGTCACCGCCGGCCGGCCGCGCGGGCTCACCGGCCGCCGCCGTCTGGCGGCGGTGGAGCGGGCTTATGAGGCCTACCGCGGCGCCGACGGTCGGCTGCCGGCCACCTACGAGGTAGTGTACGGGCACGCCTGGGTGCCGGCGCAGAAGCGCCAGCGCCGGGACGAGGACGGCGTGGTGCGGATTCCGCTGAGCGGTATCGGACGGCGCCGGCCATGAGCGACGTGCGGAGAGCCGGCGGGCTGTTCGTTACCGGGACCGACACCGAGGTCGGCAAGACGGTGGTCGCCGCCGGCCTGATCCTGGCCCTGCGCGCCCGCGGTCTGCGCGTGCAGGGCATGAAGCCGATCGCCAGCGGCTGCCAGCGCACCGAGCACGGGCTGCGCAACGACGACGCGCTCACGCTCGGCGCCGTGTCCTCCGCGCCGCGCCCGTACGCCCTGATCAATCCTTACGCCTACGAGCCGGCGATCGCACCCCACCTCGCCGCTGCCCAAGCCGGCCGGCCCATCCGCTTGGAGACGGTGGAGGCCGCCTTTCGCGAGCTGGCGGTGGACGCCGACCTGGTGGTGGTGGAAGGCGCGGGCGGCTGGCGGGTGCCGCTGGACGATCGATACACCATGGCCGATCTGGCGGCCCGGCTCGGCTTGCCGGTGGTGTTGGTGGTCGGCATCCGCCTCGGCTGCATCAATCACGCCCTGCTCAGCGCCGAGGCGCTGCTGCGCGACGGCCGGCCGCTGGCTGGCTGGGTGGCCAACCTGATCGCCGACGATCCCCTCGCGCCGGATCTGATCGCCACGCTGCGCTCGAAAATACCCTCCCCCCTACTAGGGGTAATTCCCATGCTGTCCCCCCCGGCGCCCGAGGCCGTCGCCCAATTCATCGACGCATCGCTGCTTTGCGCGTAAGGCGCAGCTTTTCATGAAAAAGTGATCATCCCTCTCCGGGTGGGGTTCCCCGCGCCGAATGTCTCATCTACAATGCCGTTAAAGCCTGGACCCAGGGGGGCTGGGGTGGGGTAGGCAAGATGGCTAGCCGTGACTAGCGCATGTCCCGCACTTCGGCACCGATCTGGCAGACAGGGGGCTCCGTGGTCGCCGATCAGCACGATGCCGTCACCGGCAGACGGATTCTGGTATTGCGGCCCAACGTCGCGTTGAGCCGGCGGCAAACGGTGCTGGCCTTTGGCGCGATCGCCGCGACCAGCCTGACCGTCGCGACGGCCTTCGCCGCGGCCGGGTTCTGGCCGGTGCTGCCGTTCGCAGGGCTGGAGATCGCGCTGCTGGGGTGGGCGCTGCGGGTCAGCGCCACGCGAGCCGAACAGGAGGAGGTGATCGTCCTTCAGGACGGACGAGTCGAGGTCTGGCAGGGGCGCGGTCGACGCTGCCGCTGGGTCTCCGACGGCTACTGGACCGAGGTGGCATTGGTTCCGCCGACTCACCGCTGGTATCCCAGCCGGTTGCGGCTGCGATCGCGCGGCACCGAGGTTGAACTGGGGGAGTTCCTGCAGGATGAAGAAAGGGCCGAGCTGGCGCGCAGGCTCAAGCGCTTGATCGGCCCCATGGCGGCACCGGGGGAGCGTGTCTGAGGGGGCGCGCGTGCTGATTCTCATAATGGGAGACTGCATGGGATGAAGGTGGTGAAGAAGCGAGTGGCAGCATGGTTTGGGGGCCTGCCGTTCGGGTTGTTGCTGGCGGCGAATCCCGCGCTGGCCGACCTCCAGCTCAACATGCCCAAGGGCGTCACCCAGATCAGCCGGGAGGTCTACGGACTGCACATGCTGATCACCGGGATCTGCGCGGTCATCGGCCTCGTGGTGTTCGGCGCCATCCTCTACTCGGTGATCCGGTTCCGTAAGTCCAAGGGCGCCGTTCCCGCGCAGTTCCACCACAGCACCACCGTCGAGATCATCTGGACGATCATTCCCATGCTGATCCTGATCAGTGTGGCGGTGCCGGCGACCAAGGTGCTGGTCGGCATGTACGACACCAGCAAGCCGGATCTGACCGTCAAGGTGACCGGCTATCAGTGGAAATGGGCCTACGAGTATCTCGACGAAGGCGTGTCCTTCTTCAGCACCTTGGCCCAGGAAGATAACTACGCGCGCCAGCTCGGCTCCGGGCGCAACGTCAAGGACATCGACAACTACCTGCTCAACGTCGACGAGCCGTTGGTGGTGCCGGTCGGCAAGAAGATCCGCTTCCTGCTCACCTCCAACGACGTCATCCATTCCTGGTGGGTTCCCGATCTCGGCTGGAAGAAGGACGCCATCCCCGGCTTCATAAACGAGGCCTGGACCCTCATTGAAACGCCCGGTGTCTACCGCGGCCAGTGCGCCGAGCTGTGCGGCCGCGACCACGCCTTCATGCCGGTGGTGGTCAAGGCGGTGAGCGAGGAAGAGTTCCAGCGTTGGCTGGCGGAGAAGAAGGGGCCGCCCGCCGCGAAGGACACGGCGGCCAAGACCGATGAGCCGGCGCCGACGCTGGCCGCGCTGACCATGGACGAACTCATGAGCCAGGGGCAGCAGGTCTACCAGGTTCATTGCCAGGCTTGCCATCAGGCCAACGGCGAGGGCATGCCACCCGCCTTCAAGCCGATCAAGGGCAGTCCCGTCGCCACCGGCCCGGTGGCCCAGCATCTGGAAGTCGCGCTCAAGGGTAGGGCGGGTACCGCCATGGCGTCGTTCGCCCACCTGAGCGATCAGGAGCTGGCTGCGGTCATCACCTATCAACGCAACGCCTTCGGCAACAACGTCGGCGACCTGGTGCAACCGGCCGACGTCAGGGCTGCTCGTTAACAGGGTCACTCGAGGAGGTTACGGTAATGACGGCCACCACCCACGACGCGCACCACGAAGGTCCTCCGAGCGGCTTCCTGCGGCGCTGGCTGTTCACCACCAACCATAAGGACATCGGCACCCTCTACCTGGTGTTCTCGCTGGTGATGTTCTTCATCGGCGGCCTCATGGCACTGGTGATCCGCGCCGAGCTGTTCCAGCCGGGCATGCAGCTGGTCGATCCGTATTTCTTCAACCAGATGACCACCAACCACGCGCTGGTGATGATCTTCGGCGCGGTGATGCCGGCCTTCACCGGGTTGGCCAACTGGATGATCCCGATCATGATCGGCGCGCCGGACATGGCGCTGCCGCGCATGAACAACTGGTCGTTCTGGCTGCTGCCGTTCGCCTTCGCCATCCTGCTGTCCACGATGTTCATGCCCGGCGGCGCGCTGGCGGG
>CALGAN010000003.1 GCA_937951875.1 uncultured Alkalilimnicola sp.
TTCTTCTGGCAGTTGGCGATCACCTGCAGGGTGAGCGTGGTCTTGCCCGAGGATTCCGGACCGTAGATTTCCACCACGCGCCCGCGCGGCAGGCCGCCGATGCCCAAGGCCAGATCCAGGGTGAGCGAGCCGGTGGAGATGACGTCGACCTCACGGTTGGTCTGCGCGTCGCCCATGCGCATCACCGCGCCCCTGCCGAACTGCTTCTCGATCTGGCTCAGCGCGATACTGAGTGCCTTCTTGCGATTGTCATCCATCGGAATACCTCGTGCGCGCGCCTGCGCGCCGCGCCATGGAAACGGGAAAGCGGTCGCCGTCGAGCCGCTGCGAACGACACGCCCGGCCTTGTCGGGGCGGGACCCGCCGTGGCGGGCGGAAGGCTCGGAGAAGGCTTGGTCTAGGCCTGTGGGCGTATCAGTCATCAGACCATGCGCGGGCCGGTAAGTTCCTGAGCGGGCGCATCTTTCGTTCAGGTTTTTCGCTTTTTGATCAACCTCTTGCGAGTCGTGGCGGGCAGCGTGGCGATGATCGGGTACTATGGGCGCCAAACCATTCCGAATGGCTCATTCCGGACCCACGACGTGCACCTTCCGATCGCGCCCTTGCTCGGTATCTACCGCGCCCCTTTCCTGTTGCTCATGCCCGTCAACGTATCGCTCGGCGCCGCGGCGGCCTATGCCGCCGGCGCGGTCCACCTCGGTCGCCTCGGGCTGGCGCTGCTCGGGGCGTTGGCGGCGCACGCGGCGGTGAACGCCCTCAACGAGTACGCCGATTTCCGCAGCGGGCTCGACCTGCACACCCGGCGCACGCCGTTCAGCGGCGGCAGCGGCGTGCTGCCGGCGAACCCCGCGCTGGTGGGGCTGGCATTGAGCGCCGGGGTGGCCGCTTCCTTGGTAGCGATCGCCATCGGTCTGTACTTGGTCGCCACCGTGGGGGCGGGGCTGCTGCCGGTGGGGCTGCTCGGGCTGGCGCTGGTGTACGGCTATACCCCGTGGATCAACCGCCATCCCTGGCTATGCCTGCTGGCGCCGGGGCTGGGCGTGGGACCGCTGGTGGTGCTGGGCACCTACTACGTGCTGGCCGGGCATTATTCGCTCCAGGCCGTGGTGGCCTCGCTCCCGTCCCTGTTCCTGGGCAGCGGCCTGCTGCTGCTCAACCAGTTCCCCGACGTGGAGGCCGACCGGGCGGCCGGGCGTCGCCACTTCCCGATCGTGATCGGCCGGCCGGCGAGCGCCGCGCTGTTCGCCGGGCTGGTGGCGGCGACCTATCTGTCCGTCGCGCTGGGCTGGGCGGCGGGCGTGCTGCCCGACCTGGCGCTGCTGGCATGGCTGCCGGCGCCGCTGGCGCTGCCGCTGCTGCGCGGGGTGCGGCGCCACGCCGACGCGCCGGAGCGGCTGACGCCGTACCTGGCGCTCAACGTCGTGCTGGTTCTGGTCACGCCGCTGCTGCTGGCGCTGGGAATCGCGCTGGGGTGAGCGCCTTCAGGTCGCGTCGACGTCCGCCAGCGCCTGGCGGACACGGTCTTCGGGGGTGCCGTCGCCGGCGAATAGGATGCGCTCGATGCAGTCGGCCAGCGCGATCTGCTCGGGGAAGCTCAGCTCGCGCAGCCGCTGGCCGAGGCTGTCGTCCACGCCGAGCTTCTCCGCCAGACCGTCGACATTGAGCATGTAGCCGAGATCGCCGCCCACCGACTTCAGCTCGGCCACCGACAGCGTGAAATTGCCTTGCACCGCCGCTTCGGCGATCGCCAGCCATTCCTCGGCGCTGAACCGCGGTAGATAGTGCCGCACCAGGGCGCAGTAGCGGTCGGCCATGGTGTTGATGACCTTGGCGGGCGGCCGGGTGGGGCCGACGCGCTCGCGCAGCATGGCCTCCAGGGCCCGGCCGACGTAGAGGGTGATGCGGTTGCTCATGGCGCGGTCCCGTGACCGCGCACCGTAACGGAGTGCACGCTGTCCATTGTTGTTTCCTGGGCGTTGCCATCGGCCGGTCGGGCATTGTACCGGCAAACCGGCGCGCGGCCTTGGATCGATTCCAGGTTTTGGGGCGGATCGGGGTTATCCAAGGCCAGCGCCATTGCCAGGAGCGCGGCGCGCGGGCGGTGCTCAGTGCCGGTGCTGCTCGTGCTGGCCGTGCGCCGCGGTCAGCATCGTCAGGTCGATCTGTTCGAACGACAACAGCCGGCCGCCATGTGCCTCGACGAAGGCTTCGGCGTCGGTGCGCTGCCGGAACGAGGCCAGCGCGTGCCCCATGCTGCTGGCCTGATGGTGCCCGAGCACGTACCAGGCTTCGCGCGCCGGCACGAAGGCATCGTCGTTGGGCGCGGCCCAGCTGCCGGCGGCGACGTCGTGCACGTAGGCGGCGCCGATGCGCTCGCGGTGCTCCGGTTGCAGCAGGAAGGTGAACATCTCCGCCACCGAGCAGAATTTGCGGGCGGCGGTGTCGCCGCGCAGGTAAAGCTCGCCCTTCGGGCCAGGCTGCTCGTCGATGATCATGCCGCACAGGTGACACTCGTCGCCGGGCTCGATCGGCACCGGATTCTGGGCGACGGCGCGCTCGGGGCCGTCCGAACAGGCGGCGAGCAGCAGAAGCAAAGGCAATAGCAAGAGGCTGCGTAGCACGGTTTGGTTCTCCTTAGGCGTGACGGTTGCGGAAGCGCCAGACCGCCAACGCCAGGGGTACGGCGATCCACGCGAGCAGGGATGTCAACAGCGCGGCCGGGCGCAGCGCGCCGTCGGCGGCCACCGAGGTCACGCCGGCGGCGGTCTGCGCGGCCGGAAAGCCGGTCAGATTGAGCAGGCGGAAGCACTCGGTCGGGTTGAGCAGCAGCAGATAGGTCAGTCCCTCTCGGCCGATGCGCTCGCCGGCGCCGACCAGCAGCGCCAGCAGCACCAGGTCGAACACCAGCACGAACAGGAACCACAGCACCAGCGCCAGGCCGGCGGCGCGCGATTTCTCGCTCACCAGCACGCTCACCAGATACGCCAGGGCCACGAACACCCAGCCCAGCAGCACCGCGCTGAGGATGAACAGGCCCAGCGACCGCACCAGCTCGCCCAGGACGATGTCCTCGGCGCCGATGCTGATCACTAGGCCGGCCACGCCGAAGCCAGTGACGGTGGCGGTGGCCAGGATCAGACCGTGGCCGAGGAACTTGCCCAGCAGCAGGCTGGTGCGGCTGAGCGGGTAGGTCAGCAGCAGCAGCAGGGTGCCCTGTTCCTGTTCGCCGATGACCGCGTCGTAGGCCAGCATCAGCGCGATCAGCGGGATCAGGAACACCGCCAGGCTGGCGAGGCTGACGATGGTGGTGGACAGCGAGGTGAAGCCTACCGCGCCGCTGGCCGCGGCGCCGAAGTAGGCGATGCCGACCGCCAGCAATCCCAGCACCAGGGCGATGGCCAGCACCCAGCGGTTGCGCAGTCCGTCACGAAACTCCTTGCCGGCGACCGTGAGGATGGCGTTCATGCGGCGGCCTCCGAGCGGGTGGAGAAATGGGTGTAGAGGTTTTCCAGGGTCGGTGCCTGCAGCTCCAGATCCTGGGTGCGCGAATCGGCGGCGAGCTGGCGCAGCGCCGCCATCTTGGCGTGCGGCGCCACCTCCAGTTCCAGCCGCTCGGCGCCGATGGCCAGCGGGCGCACGCCGGCCGGCCACCGAGTCGGGGTGTCGCGCCAATCGCCGCGCGCGCTCACCCGCAGCGGCAGCCCGGCCTCGGTTCGCAGCTCGTCGATGCTGCCCAGCGCCAGCCGCCGGCCGCGGCCGAGGATCAGGGCGCGGTCGATGTATGGCTCGATGCCGGGCAGCACGTGCGACGACAGGATCACGGTGCTGCCGTTGTCCTTGAGCTCGCGCACCATGGCGTAGAAGTCGCGGGTGGCGGCCGGATCGAGGCCGGTGGTGGGCTCGTCGAGCAGTAGCAGGCGCGGGGCGCCGAGCAGGGCCTGGGCCAGCCCCAGGCGCTGGCGCATGCCTTTGGAGTAGGTCTTGACCCGGCGCCCGGCGGCGTGGGTCAGGCCGACCTTTTCCAGCAACCCGTCGATCTGCCGCAGAGGCACTCGCTTGAGGCGGGCGAAGTAGGTCAGCACCTCGCGGCCGCTGAGTTGCTCGTAGAAGCTGACGTTCTCCGGCAGGTAGCCGAGCTTCTGCCGCAGCGCGCGCGCCTCCGCTCCCGTCGGGCTGGCGCCGAACACGCTGATCCGGCCGGCGCTGGGCGCGATCAGGCCGAGAATCAGCTTCATGGTGGTGGTCTTGCCGGCGCCGTTGTGGCCTAGCAGCCCCAGCACTTCACCCTCACCGATGCGAAAGCTCAGGTCCCTCAGGCTGTCGACGCCGACGTAGCGCTTGCCGACCGCCTCGAATTCGATAACCGCTGTCATGGCGCGTCTTCCCCGATTGCCGGCGCCGTCATCAGCGGCGCGCTGTCTTTCACACCCGGCGGACGAAACACCGGAAACTGCTGCTGGGCCCAGCGCAGGGTCTGCACCGCCGGACTGTGCATGAGGATCTTCGCCTCCGGGTGCCGCCAGAGCAGGCGGTCGACGGCGTCGTTGGGCTGGTAGACCGTGTCGCCGATGCCGTCGCCATCGAGATCCCAGCCCAGGTAGTCGCTCCAGTAGTTGCCGCGGCCTTGGTACGACCACTCCTGCTCGCGGGTGGCGACGTACTTCACCTGGGTGTGGTTGGCGACGAAGGCGTTGCCGAACACCTTGTTGTCTTCGGAGCCGGCGGTGAGATGGATGCCGATGGCGCTGTGGGCGAACAGGTTGCCGCTGAACTCGTTGAACTGCGAGTTGTAGATGAACACCGCCTTGCCTTCGGCGCCGGCGATGTGGGCGTCGCTCTCTAGGTTGCCGCCGCTGCGGACGTGGCTCACCCGGTTGCCGCGGACCACCGAGTGGGTGATGTTGTTCATCAGGAAGCCGTAGTTCTGATCGTTCTCGGATTGATTGCCGATCACGGTCAGGCGCTTGGACTGCATCAGCGCGTAGCCGGTGCGGGTGGCCCAGGTGCGGTTGTGTTCCACCCGGTTGTCCATGGAATACATGTAGTGGATGCCGAACCGCAGGTCGTGCATGCGGTTGCCGCGCAGCACGTTGTGGTCGCTGACGTCGATGTAGATCGCGTCGCGCACCTGCCAGATGTGGTTGTCCTCCACCAGCGTGTGGCTGGCGTTGTAGAGCTGGATGCCGTTGCCGCGGTCCTGGGAGCGGATCGAGGGATCGCCCTCGATGCGGTTGCCGACGATCCGGGCGCCGCGGGCGCGGTCCAACCAGATGCCGAAGCCGGCGCCGCGCAGATGGTTGTCGACGATGCGGACGTTCTCGGCGTTGCGGTGCACGAAGATGCCGGAATCCAGGGCGTTGAGGTCGCGGCCCCAGTTGGCGATGGTCAGACCGCGGATCTCGACGTCGGACGCGCTCACCTCGATGGCGTGGCCGTGGCCGCCGGCGTCGATGACCGCGCCCGGCTCGCCGACCAGGCGCAGCGGCACGTCGATCCGCAGCGGCGCCGAATAGCGGCCGGCCGGCAGCCGGAGCTCGTCGCCGGCAGCGGCCTGCGCGAGCAGCGGCTGCAGCGGCTGGCCCGGCGTCGCGGTGAATTGCGCGGCGTCGAGCCGCCCGAATCCGGTCAGCAGCAGGGCGGTGAAGCAGAAACGAACTGCAGGGCGCACGATGTCACTCACAGGAAAGGCGGCGGGCCGCGCATGGCCCGCCGCCTCTTACGGCCTTAGGCCTTTTCCACCAGCATCCGGCCGCTCATCTCCATGTGCAGCGCGTGGCAGAACCAGTTGCAGTAGTACCAGTACACGCCCGGCTTGTCGGCCACGAAGGTGACGGACGAGGTCTGCTGCGGGCCGACCTCCATCTGCACGCCGTGGTTGACCACGCAGAAGCCGTGGGTGAGATCCTCGACCTGGTCGAGGTTGGTGACCACCACCGTGACTTCGTCGCCCTGCTTGACCTTGAACTCTCTGATGCCGAACTGCGGCGCCATCGAGGTCATGTACACCCGGACCTTGTTGCCGTCGCGGATGATCTTGTTGTCGGTCTCCAGGTTGACGCCGTCCTTCTTGGCCATCGCCACGGTCTCGGCGAAGAACGGATCGTCACGCTGCCACACCTTCAGCGGCTTGATCTGGTCGCGGCGCACCAGGATGCAGTCGTGCGGCTCGGAGAAGGTCGGGCCGTCGTGCACCAGCTTCATCTCGTCGCCGGAGATGTCGATGAGCTGGTCGTTCTCCGGACGCAGCGGGCCGACCGGCAGGAAGCGGTCCTTGGAGAACTTGCACAGCACCACCAGCCACTTGCCGTCGGCGTCACGGCTCTCGGTGAGGCTGGCGTGGTTGTGGCCCGGCTGGTAGTGCACGTCCAGCTTCTGGCGGATGTAGTTCACCTTCTGGCCGTTGTAGGCCTTGATGGCGTCCTCGATGTTCCACTTCACCACCTGGCTGTCGAGGAACAGCGTGGTGTAGGCGTTGCCGCGGCCGTCGAAGGTGGTGTGTAGGGGACCGAGGCCCAGCTCCGGCTCGGCGACGACCACCTCACGCGGGTCCTTGTACTTGCCCTCGAACAGCGCATCCAGCCGGTCGATGGCGATGATCGACACGGTCGGCGAGAGCTTGCCGTTGGCGATGAAGTACTTGCCGTCTGGCGAGGTGTTGAGGCCGTGCGGGTTCTTCGGCACCGGGATGTAAGCGGTGAGCTTGGAACCATGGCGGCCGTCGAGCACCGGCACCTTGGAGTCGCCGATGGTCTTGTACTGTCCGGCCTTGACGGCGGCTTCGATGCGCGGGACGTTGAACACCACCACCCAATCGCGCTCGTTGCGCATGGCGCCGGCCAGGTCCACCGCCTTTTCCGAGTTGTAGCAGGTGGAGGCGACGTACTTGCCGGTGTAGTCAGCGTCGAGGTTGTCGAGGTTGCCGTCGACGATCACCTGCCAGGCCACTTCCATGGTCTCGGCGTCGATCGCGTTGAACATGGTCCAGTAGTTTTCCGGGTTGTCCAGATCGCGACCGTCGTTGGGCTGCGGAATGGGCATCTCGCCGTTGGCGAACACGTACTTGGTGTACGGCACCTTCTGCAGCCGCAGGCCGTGGATGGCCTGGACGTTGGGAATGGTGGTGATCTTGTCGGTCTTCATGATGTCAAGGCGGATACGTGCCACGCGCGTGTTCGCCTTGTCATTGATGAACAGGTACTTGCCGTCGTAGCGGCCGTCCTTCATCGACACGTGCGGGTGGTGGGTGTCGCCGTTGCGGAACTTGGCGCCGTCGCCGAGGACGCGCTTGCTCTCGTTGGTGATGCCCCAGCCGGTGGCGCTTTCGACGTTGAACACCGGGATGCGCAGCAGCTCGCGCATGGACGGAACGCCCAGCACGCGCACCTCGCCGCTATGGCCGCCGCTCCAGAAGCCGTAGTACTCGTCCAGCTCGCCGGGCGCGATGTGGACCTTGTTGCCCTCCGGGCCCTTCTTGCCGGAGGCCGCCTGGGCCTGGCCGATGAGGCTGGCGCCGAGCCCGCCCGCCAGGCTCGCGCCAGCGACGCCGGCGGCGGTTACCCCCAGGAACTTGCGCCGACTGATGCCGGAGGGGTTGTCTTTCTTTTCGGTCATGGGATTAGTCCTCGCTCTGGGACGTGGGTGTTGCTACAGCGGTCTTCGGGATGAACACCGGCTTGCCGGTGCCGGAGTCGGTGGCGATGCGGGTCGCCTTTTCGCGCTTTTGACGGCGCTTGATCATCGGCGGGCATTTGTGCTCGTCGAAGTAGCTGACCTGGCAGTCCAGGCAGTAATGACACTCGTTGGCGTTGATGTGGCCGTTCGGATGGATGGCCCGAACTTCGCACTCGTTGGCGCAGATCTGGCAGGGCGTGCCGCAGCTGCCGCGATGACGCTTGAGCCAGTCGAACAGCCGCAGCCGCGCCGGGATGGCCAGACCGGCCCCGAGCGGGCAGACATAGCGGCAGTAGAACTTGCGGTTGAAGATCGACACCACCACCAGCGCGGCGGCGTAGAACACGTAGCCCCACTCGCGCTGGAAGCGCAGGGTGATGGCGGTCTTGAACGGCTCGATCTCGGCGTAGCGCTCGGCCTGGCCGAGCGAATGCAGGGAGATGCCGAACAGCGCCAGCAGGATCAGATACTTCACCGCCCACAGCCGCTCGTGGACCGCGAACGGCAGCTCTAGCTGCTTGACCTTGAGCTTGCGAGCGATCTCGTTGACCAGCTCCTGCAGCGCGCCGAACGGGCACAGCCAGCCGCAGAACACGCCCCGGCCCCACAGCAGCAGCGTGGCCGCCACGAAGCTCCAGAGGATGAACATCATCGGATCGATCAGGAACGTGTCCCAGCTGAAGCCGCGGATCAGCGAGCCGATGAAGGTGAACACGTTCACCACCGACAGCTGCGCCAGCGAGTACCAGCCGATGAAGAACAGCGTGTAGATCAGGAAGCCGTGGCGCACCCAGCGCAGCAGCCGTTTCCGCCGCACCAGCGCTTCCTGGAACATCAGGATGGCGGTGAGGGTGACCAGGCCGATCAGCAGCACCGCGATCTGGAAAGCCTTGGCGCGCCAGACCTGCACCCAGAGCGGCTCCGGCTGCACCGGCGCCGGCCGGTCGAGATAGGCCTCGGGCAGCTGATAGTCGCCGCTGAAGCTGACGAAGATGCTGCTCAGCGGGCCGGTCTGGCGACGGACCAGCAGTTCGACCTGCCAGGGCAAGCCCGGATCGAACTCGGCCTTGTCGCGGATCAGGAATACGTCCATCTCCGTGAATTCCGGCATGCCCGCGGCGTAAAGGTCGCCGATCCGGTAGTGGTCCAGGTCGCGGAAGGAGATGACGTTGCCGTTCTGATTGAGCTGGAAGCGGTCGAAGATGCCGCCGCGCACATAGCCGGAGCCCTTGAACGAGTACTGTCCGTAGGCCATCGCCGCGATGGCGTGCTCGCCAGGCTTGAGCTCGGCCATGAGCTGCTCGTAGCCGCGGTCGCCGAGCAGATTGCGGCCGACGGTGGGCGCGTTCAGGTAGGCGTAGTAGAGATCGATGAAGGTATCGTCGACCTGGTCCGGGGCGGTGTTGTCGATCCCTTCGCCGGCGGTGCCGACGAAGGCGGCGTCGACCTGGCCACGGGTCAGGTGCAGCCGCCGGACGCTGCCGTCGCCGGTGAGCGCGGTCCAGTCGGCCGGCGCGAACACGTCCTGGCGTACGGTGGCACGGGGTTGCTCGGCGACGGCGGCGACGATGCCGCGGGAGGCGGCCACCGTGCGGGCGGCGCGCATGATGGTCTGGTTCACCACCATCACGGTGACGGTGGCGCCGGAGATCGCGTCCACGCCGCGCGCGTGCTCATCGCTGCGCACGCCGATGCGCACCGTGTCGTTGACGTGGGCGCCGATGTGGGCGTCCGCGAAGTCCTGCAGCTTCTGCTCGGGAATGCCGACCAGCACGATCGGCTCCTCGTGGTGCAGCACCTTGGCGGCGGTGATTCGGCCTTGCAGGTCGATGCCCACCATCAGGTTCACCGGCTTGCCGGAATAGGCCGGGATGGGCGCGATCGCCACGGTTTCGAACACATAGCCGAGCAGTTGGTCGTCGGCGTAGACCGCGCTAGCCGGCGGCTCGCCTTCGGGAGGTGTGAGACGGCTGGCGGCGGGAAAAGCCTGGCGAGCCTGGTTGAGATCGAGAGCGGCCTGCGTCGCCCCGCTCAAGCCGAGCAGGATCAGTAGACAGCAGGCAAAAGAAGCCCATCGCCCGATACGCATCTCTTCGAGCCCAATGTGTGAATCACAAAAAATGAGGCAGCCGGATGGCTGCCTCGCTTGCGCCTACTTCAGGCTCGCGTAGTAAGCGGCCAGGTTTTCGATGTCCTGGTCGCTCAATGGCTTGGCCTGCGCGCTCATGACCGGATCGTTGCGGGTGCCGCTACGGAAATCCTTCAGTTGCTTGACCAGATAGGCGGCCTGCTGGCCCTTCAGGTTCGGGTACATGGGCGCGATGGCGATGCCGTCGGCGCCATGACACGCGGCGCAGATGGCCGACTTGGCCTTGCCTGCGGCCGCGTCGCCGGCGGCCTGGGCGGTGCCGTTGGAAGCGAGGGCAAGAGCGGCTAAGGCGAGTGCGACATGAAGTTTCATTAGATTTCTCCAGAATACATCTTTAAACTTGCTGCTAGGCGCTCCAGCCCCGTTTGATCCCGCTTGCAGGAAGCAAGAGTGCCTGCCGTTTCACACGGCGACGTTGATCTAAATCAAGTATGGTGAATGCATGAAATAACTCGATCGAAACAGCCCAGAAAAGATCGAACCTATCGTTAGGTTGCCGACGGCGGGTGTCTCGACGCTCATGATTGGTTTTAAGTAGTTGTTATTGCTTTGTTTTGTTTCGATTGTCGCGCAGGGGCCGTCAGGGAAGCTCCCAGTGCCGGGGCAGACAAGCGCCGCGGAAAGACGGTACAAGTGGCGGTAGTCATGACAGTCGCGGCGGCGACGGCCGGCCGTAGGAGGGCTTTGGACGACCCGCCGCCAGGGAGCGCCAGCCATGAAACCAACCGATAGCAAGCTCACCCAGGCCGCCGTGGCCGAGGTGCCCACGGCCGCGCCGGGCGCCGTTCCCGCGCATCCGCTGGACGCGGCCGCGTCCGACCCGCGGCGGCTCGGGCTGATGCAGGGTTTTCCGCCCCCGCCGGACAAGATCATCCGCTTCGACCTCGGCGGCCGGGCCTTTCCCAAGACGCGCTGGACCTTCAGCCACTACCGGGAGCTGATGCCGACCGTCAACGTCTGGCGCGGGTCAGGCGCGGCCAGCGCGCTGCCTCGGGACGAGCAGGACCTCGACTCGTTCGAGTTCGCCCTGGCCGACGGTCGGCGCATGACCTGGGCCGAGATGCTGGCGGCCACCTATACCGATGGCATCCTGGTGATGCACCGCGGCCGGGTGATCTACGAGCGCTACGCCGGCGCGCTGGAGCCCGAGCTGCCGCACATCGGCATGTCGGTCACCAAGTCGTTCGTCGGCACTTTGGGGGCGATGCTGGCCGAGGAGGGCAAGCTCGATCCGGCCGCGCCGGTGACGGAATACATCCCGGAACTCGCCGCCAGCGCCTGGGGTGACGCCAGCGTGCGCCAGGTGATGGACATGACTGTCGGCCTGCGCTTCTCCGAGGATTACGTCGATCCCGCCGCCGAAGTGCAGCAGTACGCGCTGGCCGCCGGGCTGCTGCCGCGGCCGGGCGGCTATCAGGGGCCGGACACCATCTATGGTTTTCTCAAGACCGTGCGCAAGGAAGGCGAGCACGACCAGGTGTTCGGCTACAAGACGGTCAACGCCGAGGTGCTGGCCTGGATCGTGCGCCGTGTGTCGGGCAAGTCGCTGGCGCGGCTGCTGTCGGAGCGGATCTGGCAGCCGCTGGGCGCCGAGCACGACGCCTATTTCGTCGTCGACAGCATCGGCACCGAGGTGGGCGGCGCCGGGTTGAACACCTCGCTGCGCGATCTGGCCCGCTTTGGCGAGATGATGCGCAACGACGGCCGCTTCAACGGCCGCCAGATCGTGCCGGCCACGGTGGTGGCCGACATTCGCCGCGGCGGCGACCGCGAGCTGTTCGCCCGCGCCGGCTGGCCGACGCTGCCCGGCTATTCGTACCGCCACATGTGGTGGGTGTCCGGCGGCGACCACGGTGTGTTCCAGGCGCGCGGCATCCACGGCCAGCGCATCTATATCGACCCGGCGGCGGAGCTGACCGTGGCGCGCTACGCCTCGCACCCGATCGCCGCCAATCCGGCCAACGATCCGATCACCCATCCGGCGTTCGAGGCGCTGGCCAGGGAGCTCATGGGGGCCTAGCGCGCGGGCGGCGGGCATCGTCGATGCCCGCCCAAGGGCCGCCGTGCGCCCGCGTTTTCAGCCGAGCATGCTGCCGGTTTCGATCAGACGCTGATGCCAGGACAGCGCCTCGTCCAGCAGGTGCGGGGTATGGCGGCCGTAGCTGCGGTGGCAGGCGCGCTCGAAGTAGTCCTGCAGCAGCGGCTGGTAGTCGGGATGGGCGCAGTTGGCGATGATGGTCCGCGCCCGCTGCTTGGGCGATAGTCCGCGCAGGTCGGCCAGGCCCTGCTCGGTGACGATCACCATGGTGTCGTGCTCGGTGTGGTCGACGTGGCTGGCCATCGGCACGATGCTGGAGACTGCGCCGTTCTTCGCCGTGCTCGGCGACATGAAAACCGACAGATAGCCGTTGCGGGCGAAGTCGCCGCTGCCGCCGATGCCGTTCATGATGCGGCTGCCGGCGACCTGGGTGGAGTTGATGTTGCCGTAGATGTCGGCCTCGATCATGCCGTTCATGGCGATGCAGCCGAGCCGGCGAACCAGCTCCGGATGGTTGGAGATCTCCTGCGGCCGCAGCACGATGCGCGAGCGGTAGAACGCCAGGTCCCGATAGAACGCCTCGATGCCGACCGGGCTGAGCGAGAACGAGGTGGCTGACGCCACGCGCAGCACCCCTTCCTTGAGCAGCATGAGCATGCCGTCCTGGATGACCTCGGTGAAGGCGCTCAGATCCTGGTAGCCGCCGGCGGCCAGGCCGGCCAGTACCGCGTTGGGGATGTTGCCCACGCCCGACTGCAGCGGCAGCAGCCGTGGCCCGAGTCGACCGCGCTTGATCTCGTGGGCGAGGAAGTCGAGCAGGTGCCCGGCGATCTGCCGCGAGGTCTGGTCCGGCGGGCTGAACGGCGAGTTGCGGTCGGGCGCGTCGGTCTCCACCACCGCCAGCACCTTCTCCAGCGGGCAGCGCAGATACGGCTCGCCGATGCGGTCGTCGGGGTTGAGCAGCGGGATGGGCTTGCGCTCCGGCGGCAGGGCGGTGCCGTAGTAGATGTCGTGCATGCCCTCCAGCTCGGCCGGATGCCAGCGGTTGACCTCGAGAATGACGTGGTCGGCTTGTTCCAGCCAGGTTTTGTTGTTGCCCACGGAGGAGGAGGGGACCAGCCGGCCGTCCTCCAGGATGGCCGTCACCTCGATCACCGCCACGTCGAGCTTGCCGAAGAAGCCGAACCAGGTGTGCTGGGCCACATGGCTGAGATGCATGTCGATGTAGTCCAGCTCGCCGGCGTTGATGCGCTCGCGCAGGGTAGGGTCGGACTGGTAGGGCAGGCGCAGCTCCATGCCCCGCGCCTTGGCCAGCACGCCGTCGAGCTCGGGCGCGGTGGAGGCGCCGGTGAGCACGCGGATGCGGAAGCGTTCGCCGGCTTCGTTGGCCCTCTCCATGCGCGCCGCCAGCGCTTGCGGTACCGCCTTGGGATAGCCGGCGCCGGTGAAGCCGCTCATGGCGACCGTCATGCCGGGTTTGATCAGAGCGGCGGCGTTGTCGGCGGACATGCGGCGATTGCGCAGTCCGGCATGGAGGATGCGGTCGGTCATGAAGGCCTCGTGTCGCTGGCGGGGCGGGCAACGGTGCGAAGCCGCCGGAGCGGCGGCCGGGAATGCGCGTTAGCCTAAATCAAGCTATTGACAAAAACCTGAATTGGCGCACGAAAACAAAGCCCAAAACGAAGCCCTGTCCGATAGATAGCTGGCCGGCCATTGCTTGTGTAGGCTAAGAAAAACTTTCCTGTGGGCGCCGGTCGAATGGTCCGATCGGGCTAGCGATGCCGGGGGTTTTCCGGATGGCCGCTGACTCGGTCGCGGCATATGTTTGATCTAGAGCGGCGGCTTCCCGCCGCGGTGTCCCGACCAAGTCTCACTGCATCTGCCTCAGCGAATCCGCGCACGCGGAAACCGACAACACCCATGCTGGAGGGAGAGCTGCATGGACCGCATCAGACTTGCCCACCCGTGCTTCGCTGCGGCCACTATGTTGTTCGCGCTGCCCTGCATGGCGGGACAAGCGCCGACTTATCGCATCACCGACCTCGGAGCGCTGACGCCCCCTTGGGTGGAGCCCGGCACGGAAACCAGTTCGGCCAGGGCCATCAACAATGGCGGCTGGGTGACCGGCATCACCGGCACTTCCCGCTATCCCAGCGAGCGGGCGTTCTCGTGGCGGGACGGCAACATGCTGCTCCTGGAGGGGCTGCCCGGCGAGAGCTTCGCTTACGGCATCAATGATTTCGGCTGGATCGTCGGCACGGTCGGCGACGAGATCGCCAACCCTTATCAAGCGTTCCTGTGGTATCACGGCAGCATGGTGCGCCTCGGCGAACCGCATCCGCCGGGCGAGGGCATCTACAGCACGGCCTACGACGTCAACAACTGGGGCATGGTGGTCGGCGCCGACGCGGGCCGGCCGGTGCTGTGGTGGCTGGGGCTGGAGATGGTGCTCGATGCCTTGCCGGGCGGCTTGGCCAGCGGCAGCGCCCGGGCGGTGAACGACCTGGGCCAGGTGGTCGGCGCGGTCGATTCCGCGAATGGTGTGCGCGCGGTGCTGTGGGAGCACGGCGAGGTCATCGATCTTGGCGATCTGCCCGGCGGGCTATCGGGCAGCATCGCCTACGACATCAACCTGTTAGGTCAGGTGGTCGGCAGCAGCTACGTCGCCACCGGGATGCACGCGTTCCTGTGGCAGCGGGGGAAGATGCTCGACTTGGGCGACCTGTCCGGAGGGCTCGACTTCAGCCGGGCGAACGCCATCAACAACCGCACCCAGGTGGTCGGCTACGGTTACACGGCGGACGGCACGAGCGCCACGCTGTGGCAGCCGGGGTTCGGGCTGCGCGATTTGAACGAGCTGATCGAGCCGGACGATCCCCTCAAGCCGGTCACGGTGCTGCTCGAAGCCGAGGATATCAACGACCGCGGCCAGATCGTCGGCAGCGCTCTCATCGACGGGCGCCAGCGGGCGTTCCTGCTGACGCCGGTCGGCCAGACGCGGCGGCACTGAGCGCCGCGGCTGCCCGCTCGGCGGCTACAGCAAGCGCAGCGCCCACACCGCCAGCGCGGCCAGCGCCAGCAGCAGCGCCGCCAGCCACAGCGGCGCCCAGCGCAGGGACGCCGCCGCCCCGTCCGGCAGCAGCGGAGCGTAGCCGGTGATCATGGCGCGGATCAGGTTCTTGCCGCGCAGCAGATAGAGCACGATCACGCTGACGTGCAGCGCCACCGCCGCCAGCAAGGCTTTGAACAGCCAGCCGTGCAGCTCGGTCAGTCGCCCCGACGCGTCGCTGCCGACCAGATGCGCCAGCGGCCCTTCAGAAAACAGATCGTCGCTGGCGAACAGGCCGGTGACGGCCTGCGCCAGCAGCAGCGCCAGCATCAGCACGATCATCAGGCCGCCGGCTGGGTTATGCCCCAGGGTGAGCGGCGGTTCGCCGCGCAGCGCGGCCTTGAGGTAGGCCAGCGCGGCCCGGGGGCCGCGCACGAAGGCACTGAAACGCGCGGTGGTCGACCCCGCCACGCCCCACAGCAGGCGGAACAGCACCAGCGCCAGCACGGCCTGCCCGGCCAGCATGTGGATATCCATGTTGGCCAGGAACAGCGAGCGGCCGCCGGGCAGCGGCAGGCTCAGGTCCAGGCCGCCGACGTCGCCGGTGTACCACAGCAGCGCCACCAGCAGCACCAGCAGCCAGTGGAACAGGCGTACCGGCAGATCCCAGATCCGCGTCCGGGCGGGCTTGACGGGGGCGTTCATGGCGCCGCTTAGCGCTTGTTCTTGAAGTCGTCGTGGCAGCCCTTGCAGGCCTTGCCGACCTCGGCCAGCGCCGCGCGGATGCCGCCTTGGTCGTTGGCGGCGACGGCCGCGGCCAGCTTGTCGGCGGCCTGGGTGAAGCTGGCGGAGCTGGCGGCGAAGCGCTGCCAGTCGTCCCAGATGGCGGGCTTGGCGGCGCTCTTGCCGTTCATCGCCTTCTCCTTGAACACCGCCTCGGTCAGGGCGGCGGTGGCGGCCAGGCCCTGGGCGTGCAGCGCCAGCTGATCGGGGTGCGACACCTCGCCCTTCACCAGGGCCACGATCGAACCCATGTGGCCGCCCAGCACCTTCATCTGGTTCTGGCGGTACTCCACCGCCGCGTCGGAGGCGAGAGCGGAACCGGCGCAGGCGAGGCCGGCGGCGAGCAGCAAGGTGTTGGTCAGGCGCATGCTAGATACTCCAAAGCATTAGTGTTGTTGAGCGGGCAATGGTCGGCGCGGCGGCGCCGTTGTTCCGGCGGCCGCCGCTTCAAAGTCGCGGCCGGGCGCGCTCGATCAAGGCCTGGCAGTCGACGCCGGCCGGCAGCGTGCCGTAGTTGCGCGCGTCGCCGCCGTCCAACCGTCCGGCGCAGAAAGCGTCGGCGACCGCGGCGTTGCCGGCCTGGATCAGCAGCGCCCCTTGCAGCGCCAGGGCCAGGCGGTCGACCAGATCGCGCGAGCGGTACGGCAGCTCGTCGGTTCTGCGCAGGTCGCGCTGCAGCCGCTCGACGAAGCGGTCGAAGCGGGCGTCGGCGCCGCGCGCCTTGGCCAGCTCCGCCATGAACGCCTCGGCCGTGGCCGGTTCCTTGCTCATGGCCCGCAACACGTCCAGGCACTGGACGTTGCCGCTGCCTTCCCAGATGGCGTTCACCGGCGATTCGCGGAACAGCCGCGGCATGATGCAATCCTCCATCACCCCGCTGCCGCCGATGCATTCCATGGCCTCGTAGGCGTGGTTCGGCGTGCGCTTGCAGATCCAGTACTTGCCGATCGGGGTGGCGATGCGCGCCAGCAGACGCTCGTGCTCGTCGTCCTGATGGTCCAGGGCGCGGGCCACGCGCAGGGTGTAGGCCAGCGCCGCCTCGCTCTCCAGCGCCAGGTCGGCGAGCACGTTCTGCATCAGCGGCTGCTTATCCAGACGCTCGCCGAAGGCGCTGCGGTGGTGGCAGTGGTGCAGGGCCTGAGCCACTGCCTGGCGCATGCCGGCCGAGGAGCCGATCATGCAGTCGAAGCGGGTCATGGCCACCATCTCGATGATGGTGCGCACGCCGCGGCCTTCCTCGCCCACCATCCAGGCCAGGGCGCCGCGCAGCTCGGTTTCGCTGGAGGCGTTGGCGACGTTGCCCATCTTGCGCTTGAGGCGCTGGATCTGCAGCGGGTTCTTGCTGCCGTCCGGGCGCCAGCGCGGCAGCAGGAAGCAGGACAGCCCGCCAGGCGCCTGCGCCAGCACCAGGAAAGCGTCGCACATCGGCGCCGACACGAAATACTTGTGGCCGACCAGCTCGTAGGGCTGCCCCGGGCCGCCAGCGCCGAGCGGGTAGGCGCGGGTGGTGTTGGCGCGCACGTCCGAGCCCCCCTGCTTCTCGGTCATGGCCATGCCGATGGTTACCGCCTGCTTCTCGCCGTCGGGCACGTTGCGCGGGTCATAGGCGCGGGCGGTGATCTTGGGGAGCCAGGCCGCCGCCAGGTCGGGCTGATGACGCAGGGTCGGCACGGCGGCGAAGGTCATGGTCACCGGGCAGCCGTGCGCGGCCTCCACCTGGGTGTGCAGGTAATACTTGGCGGCGCGGGCGACATGGGCGCCGGGTTTCGGGTCGGTCCAGGGGGAGCTGTGCAGGCCGTGCTCCAGGGCGATGCGCATCAGCTCGTGATAGGCCGGGTGGAATTTCACCAAGTCCACACGGTGACCGAAGCGGTCGTGGGTGAACAGCTGCGGCGGGTTCTCGTTGGCCTGGAAGCCCAGTTCGATGATGTCGGCGCGACCGGCCAGGGCGCCGAACTCGATGAGCTCCCGCTCGGCCCAGTCCGCGCCGTTGCGGCGCACCGCTTCCTGCAAGGCCAGGTCGGCCAGGTAGACGTTGTAGTTCTCCAGCGGCGGCGGCTGGTTGAACACCTCGTGGGTAACGGCCAAGGCGCGCTCGGCCATGGGGAAGCGCGGTTCGGGCTGGGCGTTCATCGGTTCTCCTCCTCCTTCACTCCTTAATGGCCGCACGGGCGCGGTCGCCTTTCCTGCGAGACCGGTATGGCGTTGCCACCGACCGTTCCTCGATGGGGGCGGCGGACGGCATGGCGGGATGCCTCCCTGGGCGGGTCGCGCACGGCCCGCGACACGACCGATCGCCGGGGTACGCCGCGGCGGCGCGAGCGGGCGACGGGGCATGGCAGGAATGAAGCACCTTTCGGTGCGTGCCGCAAGCGTCGGCGCGGCCGCCCGGCGCCGCTGTCTTGATACAGGTCAACGCCGCCCGTGACGTGGGCATTAGGCTACCCGAAAGTTCCAAATAGAGACCGGTCTTGGGCCGGTCATAAATTGAGGTATCGAGCGATGAAGCTTAAAGCGCTGCTCTTGGGGGTGGGGATGTTGGTCGGCTCATCGGCCGCGGCCATGACGCCGAACAACGAGCCGATTCAGCCGATCCTGCCGGCCAAGGTCACCAACCCGGCCAAGGTCGAGCTCGGCAAGAAGCTGTACTTCGACCCGCGTCTGTCCAAGTCGGGCTTCATCTCCTGCAACTCCTGCCACAACCTGAGCATGGGTGGCAGCGACAACCTGCCTACCTCGATCGGCCACAACTGGCAGGAAGGCCCGATCAATTCGCCGACCGTGCTGAACTCCAGCCTGAACCTGGCGCAGTTCTGGGACGGCCGCGCCGCCAACCTCAAGGAGCAGGCCGCCGGCCCGATCGCCAACCCCAAGGAGATGGCCTTCACGCATACCCTGGCGGTGGACGTGCTGCGCTCCATTCCGCAGTACCGCGCCGAGTTCAAGGCGGTGTACGGCACTGACAAGATCACCATCGATCACGTGACCGATGCCATCGCCGCCTTCGAAGAGACGCTGGTGACGCCGTTCTCGCGCTTCGACCGCTGGCTGCTCGGCGACAAGGAGGCGCTGACCCAGAAGGAGCTGGAGGGCTACAAGCTGTTCAAGGAGATCGGCTGCGTGGCTTGCCACTATGGTCCGGCCGTGGGCGGCGCCTCCTTCCAGAAGATGGGCCTGGTCGAACCGTACCAGACCAAGAACCCGGCCGAGGGCGTGGCGGCGGTCACCGGTAAGGACGCTGACCGCTTCAAGTTCAAGGTGCCGACCCTGCGCAACGTCGAGCTGACCTATCCGTACTTCCACGACGGCGCGTACTGGACCCTGGAAGAGGCGGTGGACGTGATGGCTCGTCTGCAGCTCGGCCGCAAGCTGGCCAAGGACGAGATCGACAAGATCGTCGCCTTCCTCAAGACCCTGACCGGCGAGCAGCCCACCTTCACCATGCCGATCCTGCCGCCGTCGACCAACGACACCCCGCGGCCGAAGCCCTTCGAATAAGGGCGCCCGCGCGGCGGACCACGAAACAAGGCGTGCCGGTCGGCACGCCTTGTTTTTTGTGTGTGGTCAGGGCTGGGACGAGCGGGGTCCAGGGGCGATCTTCGGTATCGCCCGGCCGGGAGAGATAAGTGTTGCGGTGCTGCGCGGTTGGTTCGTCCCCCTCACCTCCAGCCCCTCTCCCGCGAGGGGAGGGGGACAAATAAACGGCGAAGCGCAACAGCGATCCTCAACCCGCCGCCGCCGCGTTGCGCCGGCTGTGCCAGGCGGCCGGATCGGGTACCGCGAAGCTCCACAGCAAGCCCCAGGCCAGGGCGACGATGCCGATCCACCAGGTGCTGGTGAGCGATCCGCCCAGCCGCAGCCACTGTCCGGCCAGCCAGGGGCCGGTCAACTGCGCCAGGCCCCAGAGCGCGATCAGCGCCGCCGCTAGGCGCGGGCCTTGATGGGGCTGGAGCATGCGCGCCAGGCGCTGGCTGAGTACCACCGTGCCGAGCGAAGCGCTGCCGACCAGCAGGGCGCACAGCCAGATACCGAGATGGCCGGGCCACAGCACCGGGCCGATCATGCCGAATAGCTGCACCGCGTAGTTGAGGATCAGCGCCGGCCGGTCGCCCCAGCGCGCGCCCAATCCGTTCCACAGCCACAAGGCCGGCACCGAGGCCAGCGAGGCCCAGAACCAGACGGTCTCGATCAGCCGATCGCCAGGCTCCAGCTGCTCGACCGCCAGCACCGGCAGGAAGGTCATCGGCAGGATGTAGCCGAGCCCGGCGCCGCCGTAGGCGAGGAACAGGGGGGTGCTGGCCCGGTCGAACAGCGGCACGGAGCGGTCGCCGGCCGGCTGGGGCGGCGGCGCCGGCACTTCCAGCCGGCGCAGATAGAACGCGCTCCACACCGCCACCGGCACCGCCACCGCCGCCGCCGGCAACCAGCGCTCAGGCCCGTGCAGCCAATCGGCGGGCCATTGCGCCATGGGGCTGGTCAGCACCATGCCGATGCTGACGCCGACGTAGGTGTAGCCGCTCAGCTGGGCTTTGCTGCGCTGGGTCAGCCATTCCAGCACCAGCGCCGGCGCCTGCACGAACACGATGCCGTTGCTGGCGCCGTTGAGCGTGCGCAGCACCAGCAGCGCGAACGGGTCGGCGGTGGCCAGCTGGGCCGCGGTCAGGGCGGCGTTGGCCAGTATCCCCACGGTCAGCGTGCGTCGCAGGGTGTCGGGGTGGTGCCAGCGTAGCGCCAGCAGCGCGCCGGCCAGGTAGCCGATGTAATTCCAGGTCGCCAGCTGCGCGCCTTGCTCCAGGGTGAGCATGCCGTCGGCGATGAGCAACGGCAGCAGCGGCGTGAACATGAAACGGCCGAGCACGTGCGCCACCAGCAGGGCGCCGGCGCAGGCGAGCACCGCAAGCCACAGCTCGCGGCGATCGGTAGTCACGGTTGACGGCATCGACGTATCCCCTCGTACCTGGCAATGACGCGGGCGCGGCCGCAGCCCGCCCGCTTGGGTGTGCGGCAGGCGGCAACCGGCCGTGCCTAGCGCACGGGGGTGGTGATCGGAACGAAATCGCGCTCGGTCTGTGTCATCGATCCCTCCTCCCTTGTCGTTGTTATGCGTTATGCGAGCCAGACTAGCCGGAGCGGCGGCGGGACGTCGAGAGCGGGGCGGCGACCCGGCGATCCCCGCCCGCTCTCGCCGAGCCGGCGCTCAGGCCTTCGCCGCCCGTTGTCTTTCTTCTTCGTACAGCTCTTTCTTGGAGAGCTTGCCGACCGGGGTCTTCGGTAGCGAGTCGCGCAGCTCCATGGCCTGCACCATCTCATGCTTGCCCAGCCGCGGCTTGAGGAATTCCTTGAGTTCCTCCAGCGTGAACGGCGTGGCGCCGGCCTTGAGCTTGATGAAGGCCTTGGGCGATTGCCCGCGATACGGATCGGCCACGCCGATCACCGAGACTTCCTCCACCGCCGGGTGCTCGTAGATGGCTTCCTCGATCACGCGCGGGTACACGTTGTAGCCGCTGCACAGGATCATGTCCTTGGTGCGGTCGACGATGTAGAGGAAGCCGTCCTCGTCCAGGTAGCCGACGTCGCCGGTGCGGAAATAGCCGTCGGCGGTGGTGGACTCGGCGGTGGCGTCCGGCCGTTTCCAGTAGCCGATGGTGACGCACGGCGCCGAGATGCAGAGCTCGCCGCGCTCGCCCGGCGGCAGGCTGCCCTCGGAGCCATCCAGCGGCGCGATCTTGAGCTTCACCGCCGGCGCCGGGATGCCGCAGGCGCCCGGCTTCGACGGCGCGCCATCCGGGGTGAAGGTGCCGGTGGTGCTGGTTTCGGTCATGCCCCAGCCTTCCTTGACCCGGCAGCCGGAGGCCTCCTGGAAGCGCTGCTGCACCTCCAGCGGCAGCGGCGCGCCGCCCGAGTTGCAGAACTTGAGCGACGACAGGTCGTAGCGCCGCAGCTCCGGGTGGGCGAGCATGGCGATGAACATGGTCGGCACCGCCGGGAACATGGTGATGCGGCTGTTATGGATCTCCTCCAGCACCGCCTGCGCGTCGAAGCGCGGGTGCTGGTAGATCTCGGCGCCGATCCGCTGGGCCAGCACGTTGTTGATCATCAGCGAGTAGATGTGGAACGGCGGCAGCACCGACAGCAGCCGCTCCTGCCCCGGCACCACCCTCTGGCTGACCGCTTCGGCCAGCTGGGCGGCCGAGCAGCTGATATTGGCGTGGGTGAGCATCGCCCCCTTGGGCACGCCGGTGGTGCCGCCGGTGTACTGCAGCACGGCGATGGCGCGGTTCGGGTCGTCGATGGGGTAGGGGGTGAACGCGCCGTCGTTGTCGAGCAGGGCGGCGAAGCTCGTGTGCCGGTCGTCAGCGGCCGGCTGCACGCGGCGGCCGAGCTGCGGGAGCTCGGCGTCGGCCGGCAGCACGTCGCTCAGGCTGCCGACCACGATCTTACGCAGCCGAGTCCGGTCGAGCAGGCGCGCCATCTGCGGGTAGAAGGTATCGAGGTCGATCGTGACCATGATGTCGGTCTCGCTGTCCTCGATCTTGTGCTCGAGCGTGCGCTCGGCATCCAGCGGCGAGTAGTTCACCACCGTGCCGCCGGCGCGCAGGATGCCCATGAAGGCGATGACGTAGTGCGGCGTGTTGGGCAGGAAAAGGCCGACGTGCACGCCGGGCTTCACCCCCAGCGCCTGCAGGCCCTTGGCGAAGCGCGCCACCCGCGCCGCCAGCTCGCGGTAGCTGATGCGCGCGCCCTGGAACACCAGCGCGGTGCGCTCCGGCCAGCGCTGCGCCGACTGTTCCAGCACGTCATAGACGGGATGCCCCACCGGCTGGATGTCCCAGCGGATTTCGGGCGGATAGGATTTCAGCCAGGGAAATTCGGACATTCGCTCTCTCTCCTCCATAGCAGTCCGGCCACGGACACCGCCTGGCGGCGGTCCACGGAACCGTCGTCGCCGCGCCTGCGTGGGCGGGCGATCGCTGTATTCAGACTGCTTGCGCGCGGGAAAGAGGGCAAATGAATCGGCCGCATGGAGTCTATGAATTCCATGCATGGCCGGGAGCGTCCCGGCGCCGGTGCGTCCTTAGCCGGCGCCGGGACGCGGCGGCGCTTAGCCGGCTTCGGCCGGTGCCGCCTTCCTGCGCCAGCTGCTCTGGCCGGGCAGCAGCAGGTTGAGGACGATGGCGACCGCGCCGCACAGGGCGATGCCCTTGAGGCTGATGTCGCTGGCGCCGATCACCATGCCGCCGATGCCGAACACCAGCGTGACGCTGACGATCACCAGATTGCGCGGCTCGCTCAGATCGACCTGATGGCGCACCAGCGTGTTGAGGCCGACCACGGCGATGGCGCCGAACAGCAGGCAGAGGATGCCGCCCATCACCGGCACCGGGATGCTCTGCAGCGCGGCGTTGCACTTGCCGACGAACGCCAGCAGGATCGCGAACCCCGCCGCCCACAGCATGATGCGCGGATTGAAGTTGCGGGTGAGCATCACCGCGCCGGTGACTTCCGAGTAGGTGGTGTTGGGCGGACCGCCCACCAGCGCCGCCGCCGAGGTCGCCAGGCCGTCGCCCAGCAGGGTGCGGTGCAGGCCGGGCTTCTTGAAGTAGTTGTTGCCGGTGACGTGGCCGATGGTGAGCACGTCGCCGATGTGCTCGATGGCCGGCGCGATCGCCACCGGGATCATGAACAGGATGGCGCCCCAGTGGAACTCGGGGACGACGAAGTTGGGCACGGCCAGCCAGGGGGCGGCGGCCACGCCGCTGACATCGATGGCGCCGAACAGCCAGGCCAGCACGCAGCCGACCGCCACGCCGGCCAGGATCGGTACCAGGCGGAAGATGCCGCGCCCGGCCACGGCCACGATCAGGGTGGTGACCAGGGCCGGCAGCGAGATCATCAGCGCGGTTTCGTAGGGCACGAGCTGGGCGCTACCGTCGCCGGCCTTGCCCATGGCCATGTTGGCGGCCACCGGCGCCAGGCCCAGGCCGATCGACATGATCACCGGCGCGATCACCACCGGCGGCAGCAGCCGGTCGATGAAGTCGGTGCCCTTGAGCTTGACCGCCGTGGCCAGCGCCACGTAGACGAAGCCGGCGGCGACCATACCGCCCAGGGTCGCCGGCAGGCCGAAGTCGGCCTTGGCGGCCAGGATCGGCGCGATGAAGGCGAAGCTCGACGCGAGGAACACCGGCACCTGATTGCGGGTGATCAGGTGGAAAATGAGGGTGCCCATGCCGGCCGTGAACAGCGCGACGCTCGGATCCATGCCGGTGATCAGCGGCACTAGCACCAGCGCGCCGAACGCCACGAACAGCATTTGTGCGCCGGCCAACGCTTGTCGCCAGACCGGCTCCTGCATCGATTGCCGCATGTTTAGTCTTCCTTCTGTTTAGTGCCGAAAATCTTGTCGCCGGCATCCCCGAGGCCGGGCAGGATGTAGCCATGCTCGTTCAGCCGCTCGTCGATGGAGGCGGTGAACACGGTCACGTCCGGATGCGCCCGCTCGACCGCGGCGATGCCTTCCGGCGCCGCCACCAGTACCAGGGCCCGGATTTCACGGCAGCCGGCTTTCTTGAGCATGTCGATCGTTGCAATCATCGTGCCACCGGTGGCCAGCATCGGATCGACGATCAGAGCCAGCCGCTGGTCGATTTGCGGCACCAGCTTCTCCAGATAGGTGTGCGCCTGCAGCGTCTCTTCGTTGCGCGCCAGGCCGACCACGCTGACCTTGGCGTTCGGGATCAGGCTCAGCACGCCGTCCAGCATGCCGATGCCGGCGCGCAGGATGGGGACGATGGTGATCTTCTTGCCTGCGATCTTTTCCACCTGCACCGGCCCGCACCAGCCTTCGATGGTGTACTGCTCGAGCGGCAGGTCCTGGGTCGCTTCGTAGGTGAGCAAGGCGCCCACTTCCTGGGCCAGCTCGCGGAAGTTTTTGGTGCTGATGTCGGCGCGGCGCATCAGGCCGAGTTTGTGCCGAATCAGCGGATGGCGTATCTCTCGAATGGGCATGCGGGAGACTCCGGCGGCTTTGGATGATCGAGTGCGCGCATGTTACCGGGCTGCGCGCGCCAAAGCGTAATATGCTTGATTCCTTGTCGTCAGGTACCGACTGTCTTTATTGCGGCCGTCAGATGCTTGGGCATGGCGATATCGCCGCGAAACCATAGGTTTACGACTCATGGCGATGAATGACGAATATGCCGAGGTCGAGCCGACCCGCGCCGAGATCGATGCGATGCGGGAACCGGTGGTGGTGGAGTTCGGCAACGCCTGGTGCGGCTACTGCCGCGCCGCCCAGCCCCTGTTGCGGGAGGCCTTCGCCGATCACCCCGCCGTGCGCCACATCAAGGTCGCCGACGGCCGCGGCCGACGCCTGGGGCGCAGCTTCGGGGTCAAGCTCTGGCCGACGCTGATTTTTCTCGCCCAGGGCAAGGAAGTCGCGCGCCTGGTGCGGCCCGACCGGGTCGAACTCATCCGCGAAGCGCTGGCGCAGATCGACCCGGCGGGGGCAGGCTCTGCGCGGGCATGACGACTCAGAGCCACGTCAGGGATGTGCGCCTACGATCGTCGCAACCAGGAGATGCGCACGGGTTGCGCCGCTCAGCGCCCCGGTACCAGCACTGTGCCGTCGAGTGCGGTCACGCCGGCTTCGCCAACGCCGATCACCCTGAAATCGCGGCGCTGCGCGACGTAGTCGTCGTGGTGATGGCCGTGCACGATGGTATGCACGCCCATCGTCCGCGCCAGTTCGTCGATCAGCGCGCATCCGAAGCGGTGGGTCGACGGTCCCTCGTGGCAGACCAGCACGTCGGCCCGCAACGCCGCCAGCGCCTCGTAGTCCTCCGGCCAGACGCTGGAGCGGTGACGCAACGGCACACCGCCGCGCCAATGCGCGCTCTGCGGTTCCCGCGCCAGCCAGTCGGCGCGGCTGCGGTAGCGCATCACGCCGCTGTGGCCGTCCCAGACGCTGGCTCGCCATACACCGCCGAGGCCGGCGATGCGCAGCCCCGCCACTTCCACCACCCGGCCGTGGATGGTGCGGTCGGCCAGCGCCGAGTGCCAGAGGAAGTCGTGCGCCGCCTCGCTGTCGGTGTCGTGATTGCCGTGGATGTGGAAGACCTCGGTCAGCTCCGCCGCTTCGCCTAGCGCCTGTTCTAGAGGCTGGGTGAGGTCGTAGTCGCCCAGCAGGATCAGGGCCGCCGGGCGCTGCTCGCGGGCGACGCGGTCGATCTGCTCGAAGCGGCCGTGCGGGTCGCCGCAGAAAAGAAGGGTGCTCATCGGTAGCCTCGTCGGTCCGGAATGGCCGAGAGTGTAACTCGCGCAGCGGGACTCGCCGTTCGCGGCCGCGGAAAGCCATGCGGCGGCGCGTCGACGGTGCTAGCATTCGCCGCGTTATGCGCATCGAACACCTTCGCCAACGCCTGCGCGCCCTCGGCGCCAAGCCCTGCCACGAGACGCTGATCCTGCGCGCCTGGAGCCGCGCCCAGCCCCTGGGCAGTGGTCCCTGGCGGGCCGAGGATTACCTGCCGCTGGCGCTGCGCCGGGCGTTGCCGGAACTGACCGAGGAGTTCGGCCGGCTGGCGCGGCTGCGCTCCGAGCACCCCAGCGCCGACGGCTCCGCCCGGCTGCTGGTGGAGCTGGCCGACGGCCAGACTGTGGAGAGCGTGCTGCTGCCGCGCGACGGTGTGTGCGTGTCCACCCAGGTCGGCTGCGCGGTGGGCTGCGTGTTCTGCATGACCGGCCAGGGCGGGGTGCTGCGCCAGCTCGGCAGCGCCGAGATCGTCGCCCAGGTGGCGCTGGCGCGCAGCAAGCGCTTCGTGAAGAAGGTGGTGTTCATGGGCATGGGCGAGCCGGCCCACAACATGGACAACGTGCTGGAGGCCATCGAGCTGCTCGGCACCGAGGGCGACATCGGCCACAAGAACCTGGTGTTCTCCACGGTCGGTGACCGCCGGGTGTTCGAGCGCCTGCCGCAGGGCAAGGTCAAGCCGGCGCTGGCGCTGTCGCTGCACACCACCCGCGCCGAGCTGCGCGCCCGCCTGCTGCCGCGCGCGCCCAAGCTCGATCCGGAGGAGCTGGTGGAGCTCGCCGAGCAGTACGCCCGCGCCACCGGCTACCCGATCCAGTACCAGTGGACCCTGCTGGAAGGCATCAACGACGGCGACGACGAGCTGGAAGCCATCGCCCGCCTGCTCACCGGCAAGTACGCGGTGATGAACTTCATTCCCTACAACAGCGTCGACGGCCTGGACTTCCGGCGGCCATCCTGGGAGCGGGCGGCGGCCATGGCGCGCTATCTGCACCAGCGCGGCATCCTCGCCAAGCTGCGGCACTCCGCCGGCCAGGACGTCGAGGGCGGCTGCGGTCAGCTGCGGGCGCGGGCGCTGGCGGCGCGCTGAGCCGCGGGCTGTTATAGTCGGCTCTGGTTTGCCTGCCCAGGAGCGGCCGCCATGAGCGAGCGTCAGCGCGATACCCACCAAGCCATCGGTCTGCCGGCCATCGCCGCGGTGGTGGACGATTTCTACGACCGCATCCAGCGCCATCCCACCTTGGCCGAGCCGTTCGCCCGGGTGCGGGACTGGCCCGAGCACAAGGCGCGGCTCACCCATTTCTGGTGGATCAGCCTGGGTGGGGAGGCCTACCGCGACGATCAGTACCGGGTCGGGCCGGTGCACCTGGCGCTGGGCATCGAGCCGCGGCTAGTGGACGACTGGCTGGCCTTGTTCCGCGCCACGCTGGACGAGCACCTGCCGCCGGCGCTGGCCGACGCCTGGTATCTGCGGGCGGAGAACATGGGCCGGTCGATCCGCCTGCTCGCCGAGTTCGACCCGAACGCGCCCGGCATGGGCCTGGGCCGCAAGGTCTGAGCGTCAGTCCAGCGCCGCCGCGGCTTTGACGTTGCCGAACGGGGAGACGAACAGCGCTTCCACCCGGTAGCCGGCATCGGTCAGCAGCCGCGCCAGATCATCTCGCTCGTACAGGCATACCGGCGGGTGGATGCGGTGCTTGCGCCGCATCGGCTCGCTCAGCGGGGCGAAGCGCCGCTCCAGGGGCAGGTCGCGGTGCGGATAGCCCTCGCCCAGTTCCGAGCGCAGGCCGGAGGCCGACAAGTACAGCCGGGCGCCCGGGCGCATCAGCGCCCGCAACCGGCGCAGTGTCGCCACGGCTTCGTCGAAGCGCAGGTAGTGGATCATGCGCTGGCTGATCACCACGTCGAACTCGCCGCCGCCGAAGTCCGGCGGCAGCGCGCGCGCGTCGCAGCGCAGAAAGATCGGCGGATTGGCGAGCCCGGCGGCGCGCTGGGCGATGGCGGCGGCGAAGTCGTGCAGGTCGCAGGCCACCACGGTGGCGCCGGTCTCGGCCATGCGGACGGCTTGGCCGCCGTGGCCGCAGCCCAGATCCAGGGCGCGGGCGCCGGGGCCGAGCCGGCGCAGCCGCGCCACCGCCATCAGGTCGAGGTCGTCGGCGCGAACCAGCGCCACGTCGGTCCCATGGCCGTCGCCGGCCGAGCGGCGGTGGCGGACCGAATCCGGATCCATGGTCAGTCCCGCAGCTCGAAGCGGTCGGCGTCCAGGTTGGCGGGGAAGCGTTCGCGCCAGCTCCGCAGCGCCTGCGGATCCAGAGTGACGGTGAACACGCCCTCGCAATCGAACACTTCCAGCATCGTCTCGCCGTCGGCCCGATAGACCGCGCTGCCACCGCGGTAGTCCAGCCCCTTGCCGTCGCGGCCGACGCGGTTGACGCCCACCACGCAGCAGAGGTTCTCGATGGCTCGCGCCCGCAGCAGGGTGTTCCAGGCCAGCTGGCGTGGCGCCGGCCAGGAGGCGACACCCAGCAGCAGGTCGTAGTCGCCGCGGTTGCGCAGCCACACCGGGAAGCGCAGGTCGTAGCAGACGAACGGCCGGATGCGCCAACCAGCCAGCTCCACCGTCAGCGCCGGGCCGCCGGCGGCGTAATGCCGGTGCTCGTCGGCCATGCGGAACAGGTGGCGCTTGTCGTAATGGCGCAGCGTGCCGTCCGGTTGCGCCCAGAACAGGCGGTTGTAGTAGCGACCGCCATCGGCGATCGCCAGGCTGCCGCAGAGGGTCTTGCCGAGCCGCGCCGCCGCCTCGCGCAGCCAGGCGACGGTGGGGCCGGTCATGGGCTCGGCGACCTCGGCCGAGTCCATGGTGAAGCCGGTGGCGAACATCTCCGGTAGCACCACCAGCTGGCTGTCCGCCGGCACCCGCGCCAGCCATTCGTCGAACATCGCCCGGTTGCGCTCGGGCGCATGCCAGTGCGGGGCGGCTTGAACGAGGCTCAGGGTCAGAGGCTGCATAGGATCTCCGCGGCGCGCGTCAGCGTGGCGTCGTCCTTGGCGAAGCAGAAGCGCAGCAGCCGCATGCCCTGCGGCGGCCGCTCGTAGAACACCGAGATCGGGATCGAGGCGATCTTGCGCTCGCGCGTCAGCCGCTCCGCCAGGCGCCGGTCGGGCTCGTCGCTGATGGCACTGTAGTCCAGGGTCTGGAAATAGGTGCCGGCCGCCGGCGTGAAGCGGAAGCGCGAACCCGCCAGCAGACGGCAGAACAGATCGCGCTTGGCCTGGTAGAAGGCGGGCAGCTCGCGCACGTGCTCCGGCGCCTGCTGCATGTAGTCGGCCAACGCCAGCTGGATCGGCGTGTTGCTGCAGAAGGTCACGTACTGATGGATGCACCGCAGCTCCGCGGTCAGCGCCGACGGCGCCACGCAGTAGCCGATCTTCCAGCCGGTGGTGTGGTAGGTCTTGCCGAACGACGACACCACCAGGCTGCGCGCGTACAGTTCGGGGTAGCGTAGCAGGCTCTCGTGGCGGCGGCCGTCGAACACGATGTGCTCGTAGACCTCGTCGCCGAGCAGGTAGAGGTCGCGGTCGCGCACCAGCGCCTGCAGGGTGAGCATGTCCTCGGCGCTCCACACCGTGCCGGTGGGGTTGTGCGGGCTGTTGATGATGATCAGCCGGGTGCGGTCGTTGAGCGCGTCGGCCAGGCGCTGCCAGTCGGGCTTGAAGTCGGGCGGCAGCAACGGCAGCCGCCGGCTCACGCCGCCGCACAGGTCGACCGCCGGCTGGTAGGAGTCGTAGGCCGGGTCGAACATGATCACCTCGTCGCCCGGGCGCACCAGCGCGGTGATGGCGCAGAACAGCGCCTCGGTGGCGCCGGAGGTGACGGTGACTTCGGTCTCCGGATCGACCGCGCAGCCGTACAGCTCGGCTACCTTGCGGGCGATCTGCTCGCGCAGCGCCGGCACGCCGGCCATGGGCGCGTACTGGTTATGGCCGTGGGTCAGGTAGTGGACCACGCGCTCCAGCAGCGGCGTGGGCCCGTCGAAATCCGGGAAGCCCTGCGACAGGTTGATCGCGCCGTGCTCGGCGGCCAGGCGCGACATCACGGTGAAGATGGTGGTGCCTACGTTGGGCAGCTTGCTGACGATCGCCAAGGACGTTCTCCGACCGAAGCGGAAAGCTCTGAGTGTCCACGCTCGCGCCCACGGGCGCAATCGGCGGGCGCGGGGAAAGTATGGCCAAGTGGCCAGCGGGGTGTTACGTCAGAGCCGCCTGGTATAGGAAAATCAGCGAACGGCTGAGAGCCTCCTGCCAAGCCCCGGGGTGTCCGGCGCTTGGACGGGGGCTCTATGTCATGCCGCCTTCACAATCACGCAAACGAGACTTCGATGCTGGACAGACTATTCCAACTGAAAGCGCACGGCACCGACATCAGAACCGAGGTCCTTGCCGGCTTCACCACCTTCCTGACCATGGCCTACATCATCGTGGTCAATCCCGCCATGCTGTCGGAAACCGGCATGGACTACGGCGCCGTGTTCGTCGCCACCTGCCTGGCCGCGGCCGTGGGCAGCCTGGTCATGGGGCTGCTCGCCAACTATCCGGTGGCGCTGGCGCCGGGCATGGGGCTCAACGCCTTCTTCACCTACACCGTGGTAGGGCAAATGGGCCATAGCTGGCAGGTGGCGCTGGGGGCGGTGTTCCTGTCCGGCGTCTGCTTCTTCCTGCTGAGCATCTTTCGCATCCGCGAGTGGATCATCAACAGCATTCCGCAGACCCTGCGCCTGGGCATCGCCTCCGGCATCGGTCTGTTCCTGGCGTTGATCGCGCTGCGCAACGTCGGCATCGTCGTCCCCAGCCCGGCCACCATGGTGACGCTGGGTGACATCTCGACGCCGGCCGCGTTGCTCACCGCGCTGGGCTTCGTGCTGATCTGCGCGCTGGCCGCGCGGCGGGTGATGGGCGCGGTGATGATCGGCATCATCGTCATCACCGTCATCGGCATGCTGCTGGGCCTGGTCGAGTACAAGGGCCTGATTTCCCTGCCGCCGAGCCTCACGCCCACCTTGCTGCAGATGGACATCGCCGGCGCCTTCGACATCGGGCTGGTCAGCATCATTTTCGCCTTCCTGTTCGTGGACCTGTTCGACACCACCGGCACCCTGATCGGCGTCGCCCACCGCGGCGGCCTGCTCGACAAGGACGGCAACCTGCCGCGCCTGGGCCGCGCCCTGATGGCCGACAGCACCGCCACCATGGCGGGCGCGGCGCTGGGCACCTCCACCACCACCAGCTACGTGGAAAGCACCGCCGGCATCGCCGCTGGTGGCCGCACCGGCCTGACCGCGGTGGTGGTGGCCGCGTTGTTCCTGCTGGCGCTGTTCGTGGCGCCGCTGGCCTCGATCGTGCCGGTGTTCGCCACCGCGCCGGCGCTGCTGTACGTGGCGACGCTGATGACCGCCAGCCTGGCGCACATCGACTGGGACGACGTCACCGACGCCGCGCCGGCCCTGGTCACGGCGCTGGGCATGCCGCTGGCGTTCTCCATCGCCGACGGCATCGCGCTGGGCTTCATCACCTACGTGGCGGTCAAGCTGGCGGCGGGCCGCTTCTCCCAGCTCAACGTCGCGCTGCTGACGGTGGCTGCGCTGTTCGTGCTGAAGTTCGCGCTGCTGGACTGAACCGGGGGCTCATCCGGCGGGCGGGCCGCACGGTTCGTGCGGCCCGCCTGGGGATTGGCGTCGGTGCGCCGCGCGAGCGAGAGGCGAGCGATCGGTCGTAATCGGGAATCCTTTCCCGCAGGAAGCGATCCGCCGCTTCCGGCGTGCGCTTTTCCCTTCGGATGTAAACGAAATACGCCATCATCTCCTGGAAGCGGGCGGACCGTGAGATGGCCAGTCCGCCGATGGCTGCGGCTGCGCCGATCGCGATCGCGGCGGCGCATCGGCGCTCTATTTAGAGACTGGATCGGACGAGCCGGCGCTGGGGCGCAAGAGGACTAGCTGCCGGACAGCTCGTGCAAAACCGAGGGGGCGCCGGTCCTGTTTGGCGCGCGGCGACCGGCGCGGGCCTCAAGTCGCCGCTTCCTCGGCTGTCGGCCGACGTTCCGCCAGAAACGCCCGCAGCACCCGGCCAGTGTGGGTGTCGCACGCCGCTACCTGCTCCGGCGTACCGGCGGCGACGATTTGGCCGCCGCCGTCGCCTCCCTCGGGGCCGAGGTCGATCAGGTGGTCGGCTTCGGCCATGAGGTCGAGGTTGTGCTCGATCAGCACCACGGTGTTGCCGAGGTCGACGAGCTGGTGCAGCACGCGGATGAGCTTCTCCACGTCGGCCATGTGCAGGCCCACGGTGGGCTCGTCGAGCACGTACACCGTGTGCGGCGGCTTGCGGCCCTTGAGGTCGGGGCGGGCCTTGGCCAGTTCGCTCACCAGCTTGATGCGCTGCGCCTCGCCGCCGGACAGGGTGGGGCTGGGCTGGCCCAGGGTGAGGTAGCCGAGCCCGACGTCCTGCAGCAGCTTGAGGGCGTGGTGCACCTTGTGCACCGGGGCGAAGAACTCCACCGCCTCGTCCACGCTCATGGCCAGCACTTCGCCGACCGAGCGGCCCTTGTAACGTACCGCCAGCGTCTCCGGGGTGAAACGGGCACCATGGCAGAGCTCGCAGGGCACGGTGACGTCCGGCAGGAAGCTCATCTCGATCTTCTTCATGCCCTGGCCCTCGCAGCCGGGGCAGCGGCCGTCGGCGGTGTTGAACGAGAACCGCCCGGCGCCGTAGCCGCGCAGGCGCGCTTCCTCGGTGCCGGCGAACAGCTTGCGGATGTCGTCCCAGAAGCCGATGTAGGTGGCCGGGCAGGAGCGCGGGGTCTTGCCGATCGGGGTCTGGTCGACTTCCAGCACCCGGTCCACCGTCTGCCAGCCGTCGAGCGCGCGGCAGTGGCTGAGTTCGGCCCGGCCGCGGCCGTCGAGCAGCCGCTTGAGGTTGGGTTGCAGCACGCCGCGCACCAGGCTGCTCTTGCCGGAGCCGGACACGCCAGTGACGCAGTTGAGCCGGCCGAGCGCGAAGGCGACGTCGACGTTCTTGAGATTGTGCAGGTTCGCACCCCGCAGCCGCAGCCATTGGTCGGCGGGCTCGCGGCGGCGGCCGCGCAGCGGGTGGCGCAGCGGGGAAGCGAGATAGCGCCCGGTCACGGAGTCCGGGTTGGCCAGCAGCTCCGCCACCGTGCCGGCCGCCACCACCTGGCCGCCGCGCACGCCGGCGCCGGGGCCGAGGTCGATGACGTGCTCGGCGCGGCGGATGGTGTCCTCGTCGTGCTCCACCACCACGATGGTGTTGCCCTTGCCCTCCAGGCGGGCGAGGGTGTCGAGCAGCATGCGGTTGTCGCGCGGGTGCAGGCCGATGGTGGGCTCGTCCATGACGTAGCACACGCCCTGCAGGTTTGAGCCGAGCTGGGCGGCGAGGCGGATGCGCTGCGCCTCGCCGCCGGACAGGGTCGGGGCGGCGCGGTCGAGGCTCAGGTACCCCAGGCCCACTTCCTTCAGGAACGCCAGCCGGGCGCGCAACTCGGGCAGGATGTCGCGCGCCACCTCGCGCTCGCGCCCTTCGAGCTGCAGGGCGTCGAACAGATCCAGCGCTTGCTCGACCGACAGCGCGGTATAGGCGTCGATCGAGCGGCCGTGGAAGCGCACCGCCAGCGCGGTGGGGTTGAGGCGCTTGCCGCGGCAGGCGGGGCAGGGGCGGGTTTCGCCGTCCAGCTCGTGCCAGACGGCCTCTTCGCCGGTCTGGGAGGGATCGAAGCCGATCAGCAGCTCGCCGGTGCCGTAGCACTCTTCGCACCAGCCGTGCTTGGAGTTGTAGGAGAACAGGCGCGGATCCAGCTCCGGGAAGCTGCGGTGGCAGCTCGGGCAGGCGCGCTCGGTGGAGAACAGGCGCTCGCCGCCGGCGGCGAGCAGCCGAACCGCGCCTTTGCCGTACTCCAGCGCCCGCTTCAGCAGCGTGCGCAGCGCCTCCTCGTGCTGCGGCTCGACCGGCAGCTCGCCGACCGGCAGGTCGATGTCGTGCTCCTTGTAGCGGTCCAGCCGCGGCCAGTTGGCGGTCGGCAGCCGCTCGCCGTCCACCCGCAGCTCCGTGAAGCCCTTGCCGGCGGCCCACTTGGCCAGGTCGGTGTAATAGCCCTTGCGCGCCACCACCAGCGGCGCGAGCAGCTGCACGCGCTCGCCGCGATGGTGGCGCAGGATGTGGGCGAGGATGGCCTCGGGGCTCTGCGCCTCGATCGGCACCTGGCAGTCCGGGCAGTACTGGACGCCGAGCTTGACGAACAGCAGCCGCAGGAAGTGGTACAGCTCGGTCATGGTGGCGACCGTGCTCTTGCGGCCGCCGCGGCTGGTGCGCTGCTCGATGGCCACGGTCGGCGGGATGCCGTAGATGGCATCCACGTCCGGTCGCGCCGCCGGCTGCACGAACTGCCGGGCGTAGGCGTTGAGGGACTCCAGGTAGCGCCGCTGGCCCTCGTTGAACAGGATGTCGAAGGCGATGGTGCTCTTGCCGGAGCCGGACAGGCCGGTGATCACGGTGAGCTTCTCGCGCGGGATGCGCACGTCGATGTTCTTGAGGTTGTGCTCGCGGGCACCGTGGATTCGGATAGCGTGGTCGGGGGCGTACCGGGATGGGGCTTCCGCCACCGCACGGGGCTCTGCCTTTTCCGCGAGGGGAGAGAGAGCAGGGGAGCGGGGGCCGCCGACAACGGCGCCGTAATCTCGGAGCGCGGCACCGGTATGGCTGCGCTCGCAGTGCACGATCTCGGCCGGCGGGCCGGCGAACAGCAGCTCGCCGCCGCCGTCGCCGCCCTCGGGGCCGAGGTCGATCAGCCAGTCGCTGGCGGCGATCACGTCCAGGTTGTGCTCGATCACTAGCAGCGAGTGGCCTTCAGCCAGCAGCCGCTCGAAGGCGCCGAGCAGCACACGCACGTCCTCGAAGTGCAGGCCGGTGGTCGGCTCGTCGAACAGGAACAGCAGCTTCTTGCGGTTGCGCTTGTCGGCGCTCTCGGCCAGGTGGCCGGCCAGCTTCAGGCGCTGCGCCTCGCCACCCGAGAGGGTCGGCACCGGCTGGCCCAGGGTCACGTAGCCCAGGCCCACCGCCTGTAGCGGCTCCAGGCCTCGGATGATCTCGGGATAGTCGCGGAAGAAGGCGCAGGCCTCGGTGACGGTCATCGCCAGCACGTCGGCGATGGATTTCGGGTCGGCGTCGACGCCGGCGGACGGGGCCAGCTTCACCTCCAGCAGCTCGGGGCGGTAGCGCGTGCCGTCGCAGTCCGGGCAGCGCAGGTAGACGTCCGACAGGAACTGCATCTCCACGTGCTCGAAGCCGGTGCCGGCGCAGGTGGGGCAGCGGCCGTTGCCGGCGTTGAAGCTGAAGGTGCCGGCGGTGTAGCCGCGGGCGATGGCCTCCGGCGCCTGGGCGAAGGCCTTGCGGATGGCGTCGAAGGCGCCGACGTAGCTGGCCGGATTGGAACGGGCGGTCTTGCCGATCGGGCTCTGGTCGACCAGTACCACGTCGTCGATCAGCTCGTCGCCGACGATGGCGCGGTGCGCGCCCGGCTGCTCGGCCGGGTGGCCCTTGCGCGAGGCTAGCGCGTTGTAGAGCACGTCCTGCAGCAGGGTGGACTTGCCCGAGCCGGACACGCCGGTAAGGCACACCAGACGGTTGAGCGGTATGCGGACGTCGATGTTCTTGAGGTTGTGCTCGGCCGCGCCCAGCACCTCCAGCCAGCGCTCGGGCGCCGGGCGGGGCGTGCGTTCGGCGGCCACCTTGCGGCGCCCGGTGAGGTACCGGGCGGTGAGCGAGTCGGATTCGAGCAGCTGCGCGGGCTTGCCGTTGAACACGATGCGTCCGCCATGCTCGCCGGGGCCCGGGCCGATGTCGATGATGCGGTCGGCGGCCAGCATCACCTGCGGGTCGTGCTCGACCACCAGCAGGCTGTTGCCGGCATCCCGGAGCCGCAGCATGACCTCGTTGATGCGGCCGATGTCGCGCGGGTGCAGGCCGATCGACGGTTCATCCAGCACGAACAGGGTGTTCACCAGCGAGGTGCCGAGCGCGGTGGTGAGGTTGATGCGCTGCACTTCGCCGCCGGAGAGGGTGCGCGACTGCCGGTCCAGGGTCAGGTAGCCCAGCCCCACCTGGCAGAGGTAGCGCAGCCGCGCGCGGATGCCCTCCAGCAGGACCTCGGCCGCCTCGTCCAGCGGCGCCGGCAGGTGCACGCGCGCGAAGAAGGTCTGCAGGCGCGACAGCGGCAGCAGCATCACGTCGTGCAGCGACAGGCCCGGCAGGTTCAGGAAGGCCTCCTCGGGCAGCCGGCTGCCGACCGGGCGGAAGCGCGCGTGGCGCTCGATCACAGCGTCCGAGTCGTCGAGCGTGCCCACCCGCCAGAGCAGCGCGTCGGGCTTGAGCCGGGCGCCGCCACAGGCCTTGCAGGTGTCGTAGGAGCGGTACTTGGAGAGCAGCACGCGCACGTGCATCTTGTAGCTCTTGCTCTCCAGGTACTCGAAGTATTTGGCCACACCGTACCAGGCCCGCTCCCAACCCTTGCCCTCGCCCTCGATCACCCAGCGGCGGTGCTCCTCGGACAGCTCGCGCCAGGGCACGTCCACCGGCACGCCCCGGGCGCGGGCATAGCGCAGCAGATCGCGCTGGCACTCGCTGCCGACCTTCCCGGAGAAGGCGCGGATCGCGCCATCCTGCAGGCTGAGCGACTCATCGGGGATGACCAGCCGGTAGTCGATGCCCATGGTGCGGCCGAAGCCGCGGCAGGTTTCGCAGGCGCCCACCGGCGAGTTGAACGAGAACAGGCTCTGGTTGGGCTCGGCGTAGGCGATGTCGCAGTCGGCGCAGTGCAGATCGGCCGAGAACTTGAGCGGCGCCTCCGCCTCGCGCGCCTCGTTGAGCGGGTACACCGCCACCCGGCCGCGTCCCAGCCGCAGCGCCGTCTCCAGTGCCTCGATCAGACGGCCGCGGTTGGCGGGCTCCACCCGCAGCCGGTCCTGGATCACCTCGACGCGCGCGTCGTCAGCGGAGTGGATGCGGGTATAGCCCTGCTTCTCCAGCTCGGCGCGGATCTCGTCAGTGCTCATGCGCTTGGGCACGGGCACGTCGAAGGTCACGATCACGCGCCCGCCGGTCAGCCGCGCCAGCAGCTCGGCATAGATCCCGTCTGGCGTGTCCTTGCGCACGCGCTTGCCGCAGCCGCGGCAGTAGAGCTCGGCGGTGCGGGCGAACAGCAGCTTCAGGTGGTCGTTGAGCTCGGTCATCGTCCCGACCGTGGAGCGCGAGCTGCGCACCGGATTGGTTTGGTCGATGGCGATGGCCGGCGGAATGCCCTCGATGCGCTCGACCGCTGGCCGGTCCATGCGGTCGAGGAACTGGCGAGCGTAGGGCGAGAAGGTTTCGACATAGCGCCGCTGGCCCTCCGCGTATACCGTATCGAACGCCAGCGACGACTTGCCCGAGCCGGATACGCCGGTGACCACGATCAGCTCGCCCAAGGGCAGTTCAAGGTCGAGATTCTTGAGGTTGTTCTGGCGAGCGCCCTTGATGCGGATGGAGTCGGACATGAGGCGTGAGCGGGCTCCGATGAAACGACGACAACGCGGGGGCGGAGCGGAATTGGACCCGGCGAGGGGAGCAGGGTTCCGCCGCCGCAGGGGCAGATGTTAGCCGAGACCGGGCCGCGCCCCTACATGTCCGAATATAACCGCGGGCTATTGGCCGCGACGGTGGCGTTTCGCGGTTTGTTCGTTCCCCCTCTCCCCCGGCCCCTCTCTCGCGAGGGAAGAGGGGTAAGAAGAAGTCTGCGCCGCCTGACCTCGACATTTGGCAGGACGGCGGCCCGCACGTTCCCTCCCCCGTGAGGGCGACCGTATGCACTCATTAACCGGAAGAGGCCTACAAAGACGACGACCCTTCCCGGCAGCCGCGGCGGGCGGGTAGCTTAGCGGTTCCCAATGCAGCTTCGAGGACCGTGCATGGCGGACGACATCTATTTCTACGAGCCCCGGCAGGGCCATGGCCTGCCGCGCGATCCGTTCAACGCTCTGGTGGCGCCGCGCCCGATCGGCTGGATTTCCTCGCGCGGCGCCGATGGCGTGCTGAACCTGGCGCCTTACAGCTTCTTCAATGCCTTCAATTACCACCCGCCGATCATCGGCTTCTCCAGCATCGGCTACAAAGACAGCGTGCGGAACATCGAGGCTACCGGCGAGTTCGGCTGGAGCCTGGTGACGCGGCCGCTGGCCGAGGCGATGAACCAGACCAGCGCCCAGGTGCCGCCGGAGGTTGACGAGTTCGCGCTGACCGGCCTGACGCCGGCGCCGTCGCGGCTGATCCAGGTGCCGCGAGTGGCGGAGAGCCCGGTGTCGTTCGAGTGCCGCCTGACCCAGATCGTGCAGCTGCGGCGCGCCGACGGCGCCGAGGTGGACACTTGGCTAGTGCTCGGCGAGGTGGTGGGGGTGCACATCACCCGCGCGCTGCTCAAGGATGGCATCTACGACACCGCTGCTGCAGAGCCGGTGCTGCGCGGCGGCGGCGCGGCCGACTACTTCGGCATAGACGAGAAACTGCGGTTTCGGATGTATCGGCCGGATTGAACGCGGTTGCACTAGGCGCGCCAAGCCGACCGCGATTTGGCGGGTTGCGCCTGCGGCGGCTGGCTAATTCATTAATTTAAATAATTCTTATATAGCCAGCTAATTAATTGCTCGCTACCGTCGACCTGCTTTTCGCCCGAAATAGCGCGAAAACTCGCCACCCCATTTCATCTGAGCGCGCTAACTCGTAGATTATACCTACGCTCTGTGGCGGAAATGATCTCGTTGCGGCGCTTGGCCGCGTCGGCGGGATGTGGCTGGAGGGAGGCGGCAGTGAAGAGAACACTACGATGGATGGCATTTCTCGCCTTTATCGGCGTGGCCCTGGCCGGGTGTGGGGGCGGCGGCAGTGGCGGGGGAAGTCCGGACGGTGCTGACAGCGGCGGAGGCGGCGGAGGCGGAGGAGACGGCGGAACCGCAGAGCCTGAGAATCCGGCTCCGGCAAGGAACCAATGGAATGAAATGGTATGGAACCGCGACAACTGGGCCTAGGAAAGGTATTCAGGGGGGGATGGAAAATGACGAAGCGAATTCTTAGTTCCGCGGTGTTCGCGGCGTGCGCCTTGGCTAGCTCTGGCGCTCTCGCCGGCAAGGTATCGGGCCTGACCAGTTTCACCGCCGGCACGCCGGCGCGCGCCGAAGAGGTCAACGCCAACTTCAACGCGATCAAGAGCGCGGTCGATGACAACGACGCGCGGCTGTCCTCCGTGGAAAACACCAAGCAGGAGCGGGTGAGCGAGGGCTGCGAGGTCGGCAGCGCCATTACCGCCATCCATGCCGACGGCAGCGTCAGTTGCGGCAAGTTCGCCAAGGCCGGCGTGGTGTCGGTCGGGGCGGACGCCTTCCGCTCCACCGGCAGCAATTCGAGTTATTGCGGTTACCAGACCTCGACCGCTCAGGGCGGCTACTTCATGGGGACGCTCAGAGCCTGCTACGCGGCGGCGGGGATATCTCTGCCGGATGGAGCCACGATCACCGGTTTCTCCTGCGCCGTTCGCGACTATCGCGATCGCGAGCAGATCTCAAGGATCGCCCTGAAGCGCGGCACGTTCGAGAACCGGCGTCAGATCGACTTGGCTGTCACCGGTGCCAGCGTGAATACCGCCGCCGATCGCGTGCAGATCCTGAAAGCGACTGTGTACGACGTGCCCGATTACGTGAAGGTGGACAACGACCGCTACACCTACTCGATCCACGTGGCTTTCGAGACCGACGAGGACGGTGGAATGAATACCGTTTACGACGCGCTCGCCCTGATCGGCTGCAAGGTCAGTTACGACTATCCGTAGCCATTCCCGCGCCTGACGGCGCGGTTTCAGCCGACGGCGCGAGCCGGGCGTCGGGCGGAGTTTGCATTGGCGACGATCTCCTCGATCAGGATCGGCCAGAACTGCGGTGCCAGGTCGTGGCCCCAGCCTTCGATGATGCGTAGCCGCGCGCCGGGAATGGCCCGCGCCGTGGCCTCGCCGCCGCTGGGGTCGATGAGCGGATCGGCCGCGCCGTGCAGCACCAGGGTGGGCACGCGGATGTGCGCCAGCTGTTCGGTGCGGTCGGGCGTGGCCATGATCGCCAGCAGCTGCCGCATCGGGCCGTCCGGATCGTGGCTGCGGTCGTAGGAGGCGGCGGCGCGCTCGCGGGCCTTGCGCTCGTCGAACAGGCCCGGCGAGCCGATCAGGCGCCAGGTGGCCATGGCCGCCTGGATGTAGCCCTCCCGGTCGTCCGGGTAGGAGCGCATCAGCACCATCCGCGCTTCCGGCGTGGCGCGGCCGACGCGCGGATCGCCGGTGGTCGACATCATCGAGCACAGGCTCAACACCCGCTGCGGGTGCCGCAGTGCCAGCAGCTGGGCGATCATGCCGCCCATACTGGCGCCGACCACGTGTGCGGCCTCCAGGCCGAGCGCCTCCAGCAGGCCGGCAGTGTCGTCGGCCATGTCCGCCAGGGTGTACGCCGCCGACGAGAAATCGCCGCGCAGCGCCGCGATCAGGTCCGGCTTGGGTGCGTTCTCGATCCGCGAGGACAGGCCGATGTCGCGGTTGTCGAAGCGGATCACGAAGAAACCCTGGTCGGCCAGGGCCTGGCAGAAGGCCGGATCCCAGCCGATCAGCTGGGTGCGGAAGCCGTGAATCAACAGCAGTGCCGGATCGTCGGTGGTACCGAAGGTGTCGTACTCGATGCGGATACCGTTGGTCTGGACGCTCGGCATGTACTTCTCCTTCCTTTCGTCGTGTTCGGTGCCAGCCAATCGTTTCGATTGATGGTGCCGCCTCGCGACTAGGGCAAGACCGCACGTTCTGGCTTGCCGCGCGTGGCGGCAAATGCTCCAATCGGCGAGCGCCTCGCGCTTCGTTGTACCCGCCTCAGGAGTCACCCGTGCCGCAATCCCAAGCCGTCGACGCCATCGCCGTACTGCAGAACAAGTTTCAGGCAGGCGGCTACATCTGCGATCGCGAGATCGCCACCGCCGTCTACCTCGCCCGCGAACTGGAGAAGCCCATCCTGGTGGAAGGCCCGCCTGGCGTGGGCAAGACCGAGCTGGCGCGCGCCACGGCGACGCTGCTGGACCTGCCGCTGATTCGCCTGCAGTGCTACGAGGGGCTCGACGAGAGCAAGGCGCTGTACGAGTGGAAGTATGGCAAGCAGCTGCTGTACACGCAGATCCTGCGCGAGAAGCTGAGCGAAGTGCTGGAGGGCACGGTCGGGCTGGAGCAGGCCATGGATCGGCTGCATCAGTACGACGACAGCTTCTTCTCCGAGCGTTTCCTCGAACCGCGGCCGCTGCTCAAGGCGCTGCGCGCCGAGCGAGGCTCGGTGCTGCTGATCGACGAGGTCGACAAGGCCGATCACGAATTCGAGGCCTTCTTGTTGGAGATCCTCTCCGATTACCAGATTTCCATCCCCGAGCTGGGGACGGTGGGCGCGGTCAGCACGCCCATCGTGTTCCTCACCAGTAACAACAACCGCGAGATCGGCGAGGCGCTGCGCCGCCGCTGCCTGCACCTGTACATCGGCTTCCCGGACGCGGCGCTGGAGCGGCGCATCGTGCAGTCGCGCGTGCCCGGCATCTCGGAGACGCTGCGCGACCAGCTGGTGGCCTTCATCCAGAAGGTGCGCGCCATGGATCTGCGCAAGGTGCCGGCGGTGAGCGAGACCATCGACTGGGCGCGTACGCTGGTGCTGCTGCACGCCGACAAGCTGGAGCGGGAGCTGGTGCAGCAGACCCTGAGCGTCATCCTCAAGCACCGGGACGACGTCGAGGCGGTGCGGCGCGACCTGCCCGGCCTGCTGGCGCAGCTGGGGTAAGCGTCGTGGAAGCGACCCTGGCCGATTTCATCCGGGTGCTGCGCGCGGCCGGGGTGCGGGCGTCGATCTCGGAAGTGATCGATGCCCATCACGCCGTGCATCGGGTGGGGGTGGGCGACCGCACCCTGCTCAAGGCCGCCCTCGGCACGACCTTGGCCAAGACCGAGGAGGAGCGCGCGCTGTTCGACGGCTGCTTCGAGCGCTTCTTCGCGTTCCAGGAGCTGGTCGACGAGGAGCCGCCGGCGCCCGCGCAGGCCGCCGACCTGGTCGCGGCCGAACGGCAGAACGAGCAGACGACGGCGCCGCCGGCCGGGCTCAGCCCCTTGAGCGAGCAGCTGCTGCGGCAGGATTGGGCGGCGCTCAACGTGGCGGTGGCGGCGGCCGGTCAGCAAGTGGGCGCGAACCAGATCGTCAGCTTCACCCAACGCGGCCGCTACACCATGGCCATCGCCGAGGCCATGGGGCTGCGCGAGCTCAACGCCGACATCGCCCGGCTGGCGGCCGGGAACGATGCCGAGCGCGATACCGCCGGGCGCCTGGAGCGCGGCCGTCTGCTGCTGCTGGAGCGGGCGCGGGATTACGTCGAGCGCCAGATTGGGCTGTTCGCCGACCCCGAGACCAAGCGCTGGATGCGCGAGCGCCTGCCGCAGCAGCGGCTGTCCGCGGTCGACCGTGCCTACTACCAGGACATGCAGGAGCTGGTGCGGCGCATGGCCAAGCGCCTGGTCACCATGAACGATCGCCGCCGCAAGAAGGCGCGCCGCGGCCAGCTCGATTTCCGCCGCACGCTGCGCGCGGGGCTCGCCTACGACGGCGTGCCGTTCGAGCCGCAATGGCGGCGGGTCAAGCGCGAGCGGCCGCGGGTGATGGTGCTGTGCGACGTCAGCGGCTCGGTGGCGGCGGTGGCGCGCTTTCTGCTGATGTTCATCTACAGCGTCAGCGAGACCCTGCCCAAGGTCCGCTCGTTCGCCTTCTCCGATTCCCTGCAGGAGGTCACCGAGCTGTTCGAGCAGCGACCGCTGGAGGAGGCGGTGGCGTTGACGCTCAAGCGCCTGGGCGACCGTTCCTCGGACTACGGCGGCTCCTTCGCCGACTTCGAGCGCATCGCCCTGGACGACATCGACCACCGCACCACCGTCATCATCCTCGGCGATGCCCGCAGCAACTACGGCGATCCGGGCATCGTCACGCTGCGCAAGGTCTATCAGCGGGCGCGCCAGGTGATCTGGCTCAATCCCGAGCCGCGCTCCGGCTGGGGATACGGCGACTCGGAAATGCCGCTGCTGGCCACCGCCTGCCATCAGGTCCGGGTGTGCAATACGCTCAAGCACCTGGAGCAGCTGGTCGAGGAGTTGCTGCGCAGCGGCTGAGAGCGGAGGCGCGCGGCCTCCGCACACGGGCTTCGACGGCCCAGCGCGCCGATATAGCGCGTATGGACGACTCACCGGCGGCATGGGCGTAGATCGTCTGCACCGAGTCGCTCAACGCATCGGCTGACGTCTCGCCGCTTGCGCCTTCCCTGACTTTCGCGATCACCATCGCTGACCACGCCGTGATCAGCGTCGGCGTGGCGGCTTTCCGCCACGCGGATGCCTTCCGAAGCGCAGGCCGAGCCGGCCAGGACCCACCGCCGACTATCACCCCATGATTGCGAACTTCATCTCGGTTCCTTCCCAAATGATGACAACTTAGTCGGCCCTGCAAAATTCATCTCGCGGCGCCGACGAGAAGCGCCGGACGTGCAAGAGTAGCGAGTCGACTCGCGG
>CALGAN010000004.1 GCA_937951875.1 uncultured Alkalilimnicola sp.
GCCCCGCCGCTTCGAGCGCAGCCTCGCGCGCGGCTGGTGGATCACCAGCTTCTCGGCGCTGGCCAGCCGCGGCGGTTCCGCCGGCGACGAGCAGCCCGATCACGATGCCGAGCCGGGAGCCGCGCTGGCGGCGGCGGGCGAGGGCATCTTCGCGTTCCCGCGCGGCGGCCGGCCCGGCCGCTGCCTGCACAGCATCTATCAGCACTGGGACTTCACCAGCGACGACGAGCAGGCGCTGGCGCAGCTGTGCACGCGCATGCTCAAGCGCTACGGCTTCGATCCCGGTTGGACCGAGGTGGTGGCCGACAACGTGCGCCGGGTGCTGGCCACACCGTTGGACGGCCGGGGGCTGCGGCTGCGCGACGTCGGTCGGGGGCGGCGGCTGGACGAGCTCGAATTCCATTATCCGGTGCGGGCGTTGGAGCCGGCGGCGCTGGGGCGGCTGCTGCGCGCGCATGGCTTTCTTGGCGAGGTCGCCGTCAAGGAGCGGATAGGCCGGCTGCAGTTCGGCTACGGCCGCAGTTTCATGAAGGGCTACATCGACCTGGTGTGCGAGCACGACGGGCGCTACTACCTGATCGACTACAAGTCCAACTGGCTGGGCCCGACCCAGGCCGACTACGGCCTGACCCAGGTGGCGGAGGCCATGGCGGCGCGGGACTACCATCTGCAGTACCTGATCTACACCGTGGCCCTGCACCGCTACCTCGGCGCGCGGCTGCCGGACTACGACTACGAGCACCACTTCGGCGGGGTGTACTACCTGTTCCTGCGCGGCATGGATCCGGAGCAGGGCAGCCGCAGCGGCGTGTTCCACGACCGCCCCAGCCGGGCGCTGATCGAGGGGCTGGACCGCTACCTGCGCACCGGTCTGGTCGGGGAGGTGAGCGATGTGGTCTGAGCTGTCGGGCGAAGACTTCGCGCCCATCGACCTGCAATTCGGCCGCTTGCTGGAGCGGTTGGACGGCGGCTGCCAGGCAGTGCGGGTGGCCGCGACCTACGCCAGCCGCGCCCTGCGCGAGGGGCACAGCTGCCTCGATCTGCGCGCCTTGGCGGCGGCTGGCGACACCGGCGAATCATGGCTGCAAACGCTGCGGACGAGCCCGCTGGTGGGCGCGCCTGGTGATTGGAAGCCCTTGATCCTCGATGCCGACGACCGGCTGTATCTGTACCGCTACTGGGCCTACGAGCAGCGCGTGGCCGAGGCCGTGCTGGCACGCGCCAGGCCGGCGGACGGTGTGGACGAGCGGCGGCTGGCGGCGCAGCTGCGGGATCTGTTCGGACCAGCCGAGCCGGAGCGCGTCAACTGGCAGAAGGTGGCGGCGGCGACCGCGGTGCTGCGGCAGTTCGCGGTGATCTCCGGCGGTCCCGGCACCGGCAAGACCTACACCGTGGTGCGCATCCTGGCGCTGCTGGTCGGCCAGAATCCGCAGCGGCCGCCGGCGATCGCCCTGGCCGCGCCCACCGGCAAGGCGGCGGCGCGCATGCAGGAAGCGATCCGCTTCGCCAAGCAATCGCTGCCGGTGGACGACGCCACCCGCGCCGCCATCCCCGAGCAGGCCGGCACCCTTCATCGCCTGCTGGGTGTGCGGCCGAACTCAACGCGCTTCCGCCACGACCGCGACAACCCGCTGCCGGTGGACGTGCTGGTGGTGGACGAAGCCTCCATGGTCGACCTGGCGCTCATGGCCAAGCTCATGGACGCGCTGCCGCCGCGCGCGCGTCTTATCCTGCTCGGCGACCGCGATCAGCTGTCCTCGGTCGAGGCCGGCTCGGTGCTCGGCGACATCTGCGCCGGCGAGGCCGGCTACTCGGCGCCGTTCGCCGAACGGCTGGCGGCGCTCAGCGGCGAGCGGGTGCCGGCGGCGCCGGGGCCGGTGCCGGCGGTGGCGGACGCCATCGTCTATCTGCGCGAGAGCCGGCGCTTCCGCGGCGACGGCGGCATCGGCCGGCTGGCGCAGCTGATCAACGACGGTCGGGCCGAGGAGGCGCTCGGCCTGCTGCAATCGGACGATCCGGAGCTGTCATGGCGGTCGCTGACCGGCCCGGCGCTGGCGCGCGAGCTGCCGGCGGCGGTGGTGCACGGCTACCGGGCCTACCTCGAGGCGATGGCGGAAGGGGTGGACGCCGAGCGGGTATTCGCCTCGTTCAACGCCTTCCGGGTGCTGTGCGCGCACCGCACTGGCCCCGCCGGCGTCGACACCCTCAACCAGCAGATCGAGGCCGCGCTGGCGGCGGCGCGTCTGATCAGCCCGCGCGGACCGTGGTACGCCGGCCGGCCGGTGATGATCACCGAGAACGACTACAACCTGCGGCTGTTCAACGGCGACATCGGCCTGGTCCTGCCGGATACCGAGGGGCTGCGGGTGTGCTTCCCGCAGGTCGACGGTTCGATCCGCCGCCTGCACCCGGCGCGTCTGCCGGCGCACGAGACTGTGTACGCCATGACCGTGCACAAGACCCAGGGGTCGGAGTTCGAGCGCGTGTTGTTGGTGCTGCCGGACGAAGATTCGCGCGTGCTCAACCGCAAGCTGCTGTATACCGGCGTGACCCGCGCCAAGGTCCAGGTGGCCATCTGGGGACGTGACAGTGTGTTCCGCCGCGGCGTGCAGACCGATGCCCAGCGCGGCTCGGGGCTGGCGGCGCGGTTGTGGAGGGCGTAGGACGCCAATCATCGCGACGGACTTACGGTTTGCCGCCGGCAAGCCGCGCCCGCCCGCCGCTCGAACCAGAGCGCGAAGAACGCCACCGCCAGCAGCAGCTCCGCCAGGTCGCCGCCGTAGTACATCCACTGCGCCGCCGCCTGGATCTCCTCCAAGCTGTGCGGCGTGCCGCGCGGCCAGTGGAAGGCGTACATCAGCTTGGCCAGGATGGCGTGCGCCGCCGTGCCGAGGAACAGCACCATTAGCCGCAACCGCAGCCCCGGGCGGTGCGGCGCCGGGTCGCAGCCGGCGACCGCCCAGGTGAACAGATAGCCCGACACCACGAAATGCACGTGCATGAGCGCGTGCAGCGGCGGCCGTTCTAGACTCAGGGCGTACAGCGGCGTGAGGTAGAGCAGGTACATTCCGCCCATGTCCAGCGCCAGCGCCGTGACCGGGTGGATCAGCAGGCGCACCGGCCGCCATGCCAGCATGGTCACCACGGCGCGCGCCGCGGCAGCCGGCAGGCTGCGCAGCAGCAGCGATCCGGGCATGCCCAGCGTCAGCGGTAGCGGCGCGAACATGCCCAGCAACAGATGCTGCAGCATGTGCCCGCGTAGGTCGTGGTGGGCGAAGTGCGCCACGGGCGGCGCGAACGCCAAGGCCATCAGCGCCACGCCGAGCGCGAAGCCGGCGCAGCGGCGGCCGCTCCAACCGCGCCCGGCGCGGCGCCGTCGGACCGCGCCGGCCAGGTAGAGGGCGAGCAGAGCCAGCAGCAGCGGCAGCGGGCCGAGCGCCGGATCGGCGTGCGTCATCGCCGGCCGGTCAGCGGCCGGCGGCCGCGGAGAGATGCCGTGCCAGCAGCGCGCCGACGGCGATCAGCAGCAGCGCGGCCAGGTTCCAGACCAGGTCGTACGGCAGGATATCGACGCCGTAGCGGATCTGGTGCAGGCGCAGCACCTTGTGGTTGAGGAGGCCGTCCAGCAGCTGGAAGCCGCCGGCGCCGAGGAAGAAGCCGGCCCAGGCGGCGCGCCGCAGCAGGGCGCTGCGGGCACGGACCTCGGTCAGCAGGAAAAAGCCCGCGACGATCGCCAGCAGCTCGAACGCGTGCAGCAGGCCGTCGGTGAGCAAACCGATCGCCGGGGTCGCCCGGTCGTAGAAATGGTGCCAGCCGAGTAGCTGGTGGAAGACGATCTCGTCGACCGCCGCCATCGCCCCGAGGCCGATCAGCAGCCCGGCCGTCAGCGAGCGGCGGGAGTCGAGTCCGGTATCGCCATGCGCGGTCATCGTTCGCTCCTCCCTGAGCCAGCTGTTACTGGGGTGGCGGACCGGCCGCCGCAAGCGCCGCCGACGCCGCTCCCGGGCTCTGTCACGTCGTCGCGGCGTAGTCAAGCCGTTGACATATGCACATCCCGCCTGCTAGCCGCCCGGAGGGAGGGGGTAAGCCGACCGTCGTTCTAGTCTTTTGTGTAATTGTTTGATTTTTATGTATTTTGCTGGATTGGCGAGAATCTGATCAGCGCCGGAAAAGGCTTGTCCGGCATGGACAAAGGACGCATTTCCAAATTTTTCCCACAGAGTTATCCACAGCTTTTGTGCATAACGGTCTTTCCGTATGTTCGGTCAGGTAGTTAGTAAGCATATTGTGACTAGATGATGTGTATGGGGCCGCCGAACGGGCGGGCAGACAAAGAAAAACCCCTCCCCCGGGGACCGGGAGAGGGGCGGAAAGACCGGAGTCGTCGGGGAGCCTTAGAACTGCAGCGAGCGCGGCTCCAGGAACTCCTCCAAGCCCCACTTGCCGGCTTCGCGGCCCAGGCCGGACTGCTTGAAGCCGCCGAACGGCGCTTCCGGATTGAAGCGGCCACCGTTGACGATCACCTGGCCGGTGCGCAGCTGCGAGGCGACGCGCTTGGCGCGCTCCTTGTCGGCCGACCAGACGGCGCCAGACAGGCCGTAGATGGTGCCGTTGGCGATGGCGATGGCCTCGGCCTCGTCGCGGTAGGGGATGATGCTTAGCACCGGGCCGAAGATCTCCTCCTGGGCGATGCGCATGTCCGGCCGCACGTTGCCGAACACGGTGGGCCGCACGAAGTAGCCGCGCTCTAGCCCTTCGGGCGGCTCGGCGCCGCCGATCAACAGCTTGGCGCCTTCCTCCTGGCCGATGCGGATGTAGTCGCGCACCTTGTCGCGCTGCATGGCCGAGGCCAGCGGGCCGAGGCGGGTGTTCTCGTCGAGCGGGTCGCCCGGCGTCATCTTGGCGGCGGCGGCCACCGCGATCTCGCAGGCCTGGTCGTGCAGCGCGGCGGGAACTAGCAGGCGGGTGAGGGCGGTGCAGGTCTGGCCGGAGTTGAGGTAGCAGTTGCTGACCGTGCCCTTGACCGCCGCTTCCAGGTCGGCGTCGTCCAGCACCACCGACGCCGACTTGCCGCCCATCTCCAGCGCCACGCGCTTGAAGGTCTCGGCGGCGGCGTGGGCGATGGTCCGGCCGGTGCGGGTCGAGCCGGTGAAGGAGATCATGTCGACCTCGGGGTGGTTGATGAGGGCGTTGCCCACCTCCGGGCCGACGCCGGACACCAGATTGAACACCCCAGGCGGCAGACCGATGGCCTCGATCATCTCGGCCAGCATGAAAGCGTTGATCGGCGCAATCTCGCTGGGCTTGAGCACCACGGTGCAGCCAGCGGCCAGCGCTGGCGCGACCTTGAGCAGGATCTGGTGCAGCGGGTAGTTCCACGGCGTGATGGCGCCGACCACGCCCACCGGCGCGTACTGGATTTCCGAGTTGCCGAGCGTCTCGGTGAACTTGAACTCGCCCAGCAGCCGCAGGTAGACGGCGGCGGTGTTGGCCGGCATGCCGGCCTGGATCATGCGCGACAGCTTGATCGGCATGCCCACTTCGCGGGTGATGGTGACCGCCAGCTCCTCGTTGCGCGCCACCAGCTGCTCATGCAGTGCCTTGAGGTACTTGGCGCGCTCTTCCGGCGAGGTCTGCGACCAGGCCGGGAAGGCGCGGCGGGCGGCCTGCACCGCCTCGTTCATGGTTTCGGCGCGGGCGCCGGGGATGGTGGCCATCACCTCGCCGGTGCCGGCCTCGAACACCTCGATCGTGTCGCTCGGACAGGCTTGCCAGCGGCCGTCGATGAATACCTTGTCGTAGCTCTTCATGATGCGCTTCTCTCCTCCTTAGTCGAATACGATCATGCCGCGGGCGTTGCGGCCGGCCTTGAGGTCCTCGAAGGCCTGAGGCGCGTCGTCAATGCGGTAGGTACGGGTGATCAGCTCGTCGAGCTTCAGGCTGCCGCGGCGGTAGAGCGCCAGCAGCCGCGGGAAGTCGTACTGCGGTCGCGCCGAGCCCAGCCAGCTGCCCTTGATGGTGCGCTCGTCGGCCGGCAGGGTGAAGGTGCGGAAGCTGGTCTGATCCGACAGCTTGGCCACGCCCAGCACCACCACCGTGCCGCCGCGGCCCAGCGAGTTGTAGGCCTGGGCCACGGTCTCGCCGAAGCCGATGCACTCGAAGGCGTAGTCGACGCCGCCGCCGGTGAGCTTCTTGATACTCTTGGCCACTTCCTTGTCGTCGGCGGCGTTGATGGTGTCGGTGGCGCCGAACTGCCGCGCCAGCGCCAGCTTGGCTTCGTTGGTGTCGACCGCGATGATGGTCTCGGCACCGGCGATGCGGCAACCCTGGATCACGTTCAGGCCGACGCCACCGACGCCGAACACCGCCACCCGCGCGCCGGGCTCGACCTGGGCGGTGTTGAACACCGCGCCGACGCCGGTCATCACCGCGCAGCCGACCAGGGCGGCGCTGGCGAGCGGCACGTCGGGATCGATCTTCACCAGGTTGTCGACGTGCATGGTGGCGTACTCCGCCATCACGCCGCAGGCGCCGAACACGTTCAGCGGCTTGCCTTCGCTGTCATAGGTGCGCACCGTGCCGTCCGGCAGGTGGTAGAGCGCCTTGCCGGCGTTGTCGCACAGCACCGGCCGGCCGCGCGAGCACTGCCGACACTTGCCGCACATGGAGATGAACGTGGTGACCACGTGGTCGCCGACCTTCAGGCCGGTGACGCCTTCGCCGACTTCCACCACCACGCCCGCGGCCTCGTGGCCGAGCACCACCGGCGGCGGATAGGTGATGACGCCGGTGGCGGCGGAAAGGTCGCTGTGGCAGACGCCGCAGGCCTTGACTTGAATGGTGACTTCGTTGCGCTTGGGCGGGTCGACCCGGATCTCCTCCACCTGGATCGGCGCGTTGTACTCGCGGCAGACGACTGCCTTGGCCGTACGGCTCATGTAGGTCCTCCTGAATAGATCGGGATTCTTGTTATTCGTTGACTGCAGGGTGCTTCCCGAGACGAGTGTGCAAACGGTAACCCATTCGGGTCTGTTCGCGCGACTGTCGGTTGCGGCGGCCGCGCTCAGCGCCCGGCGGAGGCCGGTGGCAGCTCGAACACCTGGCGCAGATAGGCCAGATAGGTCTCGTCGTCGCACATGCTCTTGCCGGGCGAGTCGGAGATCTTCGCCACCGGCTGGCCGTTGCAGCGGGTCATCTTGATGACGATGTTGATTGGCGGGTGACCCAGGTCGTTGGTGAGATGGGTGCCGATGCCGAAGCCGAGGCGCGCCTGGCCGCGGAAGCGCTCGTAGATCCGCAGCGCCAGCGGCATGGTCAGCGCGTCGCTGTAGATCAAGGTTTTGGTGCGCGGATCGATACGATGGGCGCGGTAGTGGGCGAGGATCTTCTCGGTCCATTCGAACGGATCGCCCGAATCCTGGCGGGCGCCGTCGAACAGCTTGCAGAAGTACAGGTCGAAGTCGCGCAGGAAGGCATCGATGCCGACCACGTCCGACAGCGCGATCCCTAGGTCGCCGCGGTACTCCTTGGCCCAGGTCTCGAAGGCGAACCTCTGGCTGTCGCGCAAGCGTGGCCCGAGCGCTTGGCAGGCCTGCAGGAACTCGTGCGCCATGGTGCCGACCGCGGTCAGCCCCAGCTCCTTGGCCAGCAGCACGTTGCTGGTGCCGACGAACTGCGTCGGCAGCGCTGCCTTCAGCCGCTCCAGCACTTGCCGCTGCCAGGCCAGCGAGAAGCGGCGGCGGGTGCCGAAGTCGGTGAAGCGGAAGTCCTCGCCGCCGGGAAAGGAGGACACCAGATTGATCTTGGCGTCGAGCCGGGCCATGCCTTCGGCGTAGTTCGGCCGCGGGTAGCGGCGGGCGCAGTAGGTTTCGCTGACGATGGCCAGCACCGGCACTTCGAACAGGATGGTGTGCAGCCACGGCCCGCGGATGACGATCGTCAGCTCCGGGCCGGAGGCGTCGATGTCGATGTAGCGCTCCTGCAGGTGGAACAGCCGCAGGAAGTCGACGAAGTCGCTTTTGATGAAGCGCAGGCTGCCGAGGTAGGCCAGTTCGTCCTCGGTGAAGCGCAGCCGGCACAGCTCGGCGACGTGCTCGCGGATCTCGTCGGCGTAGGGCCGCAGGTCGATGCCCTCGGTGCGGCACTTGAAGCGGTACTCGACCTGGGCGCCGGGGAAGTGATGCAGCACCGCCTGCATCATGGTGAACTTGTAAAGATCGGTGTCCAGCAAGCTGGTGATCATGGTCCGAGTCCTGGCACGCCCATTTCGTTGAGCATGGCGCCGGCGCGCCCGGACGGCAACACGGCGGCGCCGGCGTCTCCTTGCCGATAAATGAGGGCGCCGACCGCGTACCGGCGGCGCTCAGGGCTGCTTGGCGCGGTCGCGCTCCAGCACGATCTCGGCGATCAGGTTCTCCATGCGGCTGATGGTGTCGGGATCGCCGGTCGGGCCGGCCAGCACCAGCTGGCTGCCGATGGTGCTGACGTAGAGCAGCAGCGCCAGGTCGCGGGCCTTCTCGGAATCGCCGGTGATTTTCTCGATCAGCGCGATGTTCTGGTTGATGCGCACCTGATCGACCTCGGCCACGATCTTGGCGGCGAACTCGTCGCGGCGGGCGTAGTCGCGCACCGCCAGCTCGATGCGCATGCGCCGCAGGTTGCGCGCCACCTCGCTGAGCAAAAGATGCAGGATGCGGCGCAGATCCCCCTCGTAATCCGGGCCATTGACCCGCAAATAATTCAACTCGCGCAGCCGGCGGTCGCGCCAGCGCTCGAGAAAGCTCACCACGAGGTCGGCGTGGTCCTGGAAATGCCAGTAGAAACTGCCGCGGGTGACGCCCAGGCGTTCGGCCAGGGTCAGAATGCGGACGTTGTCGAATCCGCCCTCGGCGATGGCCGCGGCGGCGGCGTCCAACCAGTCGTCACGACTGAGCTGCTCCTTGTCGGCCGATTTGCGGCGCCGCCGCGCGGGCGCTTTGGGCTGGGACATGGCGCTACGAATTCCTGCGTTGACGGGGTATCCCGGATGCACTAGTGTATGTTCACACAATGCACATGTGTACGGTAATAAGTCAACCGTATCTGTTTGAAACATAAAGCCCGCTTCGGCCGTCCGGCTTGGGTGTGGGTTTGGAGCGCGACCGACGGAGGCCGCTGGTGAGGGGCTGTCGCGGTCGTTTTTTCTACGCTGAGGTCGTCGTTCGATCAGAGTGGCGCGACACCGCGTACATCGGCACCGATAAGTCAGCTGAGTGATGTAGGAGTGAACATGAGCAGCACCCAGTACCAAGTGCACGGCAGGGTGGCCGTGATCAGCATGAACAATCCGCCGGTCAACGGCCTCGGCTACGAACTGCGCCGCGGCATCGTCGACGGCATCAAGCAGGCCGAAGCCGACGACAACGTCAAGGCCGTGGTCATCATCGGCAATGACAGGGCCTTCTCGGGCGGCGCCGACATCCGCGAGTTCGGCACGCCGAAGGCGACGGCCGAGCCGAACCTGCTCACGGTCATCAACTACCTCGACACCACCACCAAGCCTGTGATCGCCGCGATCGGCGGCGTGTGCATGGGCGGCGGTCTGGAGCTGGCGCTGGGCTGTCACTTCCGCATCGCCAAGCCCGACACCCAGGTGGCGCTGCCCGAGGTCAAGCTGGGCCTGCTGCCCGGCGCCGGCGGCACCCAGCGTCTGCCGCGCCTGATCGGTCTGGAGCCGGCCCTGAACCTGATCGTCTCCGGCCAGAGCGTACCGGCCGGCATGTTCATGGGCACCAAGCTGTTCGACGAGTTCTCCCAGGGCGACCTGCTGCAGGACGCGCTGGCGCTGGCCGAGAAGGTCATCGAGGAGCAGCGCCCGATCAAGCGCGTGCGCGACATGAAGGTCGAGCACGAGCATCCGGAGGCCTTCTTCCTGTGGGCTCGCACCGGCATCAGCCAGATGGCCAAGAACTTCCCGGCGCCGCTGAAGTGCGTCGACGCGGTCGAGGCCTCGGTGTTCAAGAGCTTCGAGGAGGGCATGAAGGTCGAGCGCGAGTGCTTCACTCAGCTGATGATGAGCGACGAGTCGCGCGCCCTGCGCCACATCTTCTTCGCCGATCGCGCCGCCTCCAAGATCCCGGACATCGACGACAGCGTGCCCACCCGTGAGATCAAGAGCGTCGGCATCATCGGCGCCGGCACCATGGGCAGCGGCATCTCCATCAACTTCCTCAACGCCGGCATTCCGGTGGTGATCCTGGAGACCAAGCAGGAGGCCCTGGACCGCGGCGTCGCCAACATCCGCAAGGTCTACGAGGATCGCGTGGCTCGCGGCAAGACCTCGCGCGACAAGGCCGACAAGGCCCTGAGCCTGCTCAAGCCGACGCTGTCCTACGACGACCTCAAGGACGTCGACCTGGTGATCGAGGCGGTGTTCGAGGAGATGAGCGTCAAGGAGACCGTGTTCAAGAAGCTGGACGAGGTCTGCAAGCCCGGCGCCATCCTCGCCACCAACACCTCGACCCTGGACGTCAACAAGATCGCCAGCTTCACCAGCCGGCCGCAGGACGTCATCGGCCTGCACTTCTTCAGCCCGGCCAACGTCATGAAGCTGCTGGAGGTCATCCGCGGCGACAAGACCGGCAAGGACGTGCTGGCCACCGCCATGAAGCTCGCCAAGACCATCAAGAAGACCGCCGTGGTCTCCGGCGTCTGCGACGGCTTCATCGGCAACCGCATGATCAACGTCTACGCCCGCGAGGCGATGATCCTGGTGAACGAGGGCGCCAGCCCGCAGCAGGTCGACAACGCCATCGAGAAGTTCGGCTTCGCCATGGGCCCCTTCAAGATGTCCGACCTGGCCGGCGGCGACATCGGCTGGGCCATCCGCAAGCGCAAGTACGCCGAGAACCCGAACTTCCCGCGCGCCATCATCGCCGATCGGCTGTGCGAGATGGGCCGCTTCGGCCAGAAGACCGGCGCCGGCTACTACCGCTACGAGGGCCGCACCGCGCTGCCCGATCCGGTGGTGGACGAGGTGATCGAGCAGGCGCGCAAGGAAATGGGCATCACCCCGCGCAAGATCTCCGACGAGGAGATCGTGCAGCGCTGCGTGTTCGCCCTGGTCAACGAGGGTGCCCGCATCCTCGAGGAAGGCATCGCCCAGCGGGCCTCGGACATCGACCTGGTGTACCTGACCGGCTACGGCTTCCCGATCCACCGCGGCGGCCCGATGCTGTACGCCGACATGGTCGGTCTCATGAACGTGGTGCGCGCAATGGAGGGCTTCGCCCGCAACCCGCACACCGATTCCGCGTTCTGGCAGCCGGCGCCGCTGCTGGCCAAGCTGGCCGCCGAAGGCAAGACGTTCAACTAAGGATTCGTGCGGGGCGGTGCGCCGTCCCGACACCAGGAGAGACACATGACTGAGGTAGTGATCGTTTCCACCGCCCGTACCGCGCTGGCCAAGTCCTGGCGCGGCGGTTTCAACATGACCCATCCGGCCGTGCTCGGCGCGCACGTGATCAAGCACGCCCTGGAGCGCGCCAAGCTCGAAGGCGGCGAGATCGAGGACGTGATCCTGGGCTGCGCCCTGCCGGAAGGCGCGCAGGGCAACGACGTCGCCCGCATGGCGGCGATGCGCGCCGGCCTGCCGGTGAGCGTGGCGGGCGTCACCGTCAACCGCTTCTGCTCCTCCGGCCTGCAGACCATCGCCCAGGCGGCGGGCTACATCCAGCAGAACCCGGACGCCATCCTGGTGGCCGGCGGCCTGGAGTCCATCTCCACCGTGCAGGCCAACGTCAACACCAAGTACATCCAGGAAGAGTGGCTGAAGGAGAACAAGCCCGCGCTGTACTGGAGCATGCTGCAGACCGCGGAGACCGTGGCCAAGCGCTACAACATCTCCAAGGAAGCGCAGGACGAGTACGGCGTGCGCTCGCAGCAGCGGGCGGCGGCGGCGCAGGCGGCCGGCAAGTTCGACGACGAGATCGTGCCGCTGAAGACCGTCATGGGCGCCACCGACAAGGCCACCGGCGCGATGATGACCCGCGAGGTCACCGTCGATAAGGACGAGGGCATCCGCCCCGACACCACGCTCGAGGGCGTGTCCAAGATCCGTCCGGCGATGCCGGGTGGCGTGATCACCGCCGGCAACGCCAGCCAGTTCTCCGACGGCGCCTCGGTGTGCGTGCTGATGAGCGCCGAGGAAGCGCAGCGCCGCAACCTCCAGCCGCTGGGCATCTTCCGCGGCTTCGCGGTGGCCGGCTGCGAGCCGGACGAGATGGGCATCGGCCCGGTGTTCGCGGTGCCCAAGCTGCTCAAGCGCCACGGTCTGACGGTCGACGACATCGATCTGTGGGAGCTCAACGAGGCGTTCGCGGTGCAGGTGCTGTACTGCCGCGACAAGCTGGGCATCCCCGACGATCGGCTCAACGTCAACGGCGGCGCGATCGCCCTGGGGCATCCGTACGGCTGCTCCGGCTCGCGTCTGACTGGTCACGCCCTGATCGAGGGCAAGCGCCGCAATGCCAAGTACGTGGTCGTGACCATGTGCGTCGGCACCGGCATGGGCGCCGCCGGCCTGTTCGAGGTCGTCTAAGCCCGGCTTTGCGGCGCGGGAGGGAATCCCGCGCCGCGTATTCCGCGTGCAACGCCGTCGGTTTCGGCCGGCGGCGCACGCGCTCAGGAGGAGCAGGGAACGGCGCCGCCGCGCCCTGAAACTTCCCCCGGAAAGGGGGAGGGAATAAGAGCAAACCAGCCGCCGGCTGTCCGGCAAGGCGTTTAAAACAAAACTGCCTGAACCGAGGCGCGAGCGGCGCGGGCGGGGGCGTCCATCGTCCACCCTAACAGCGAGCTCACCAAATGGACCTCAATTACACACCCGAACAAGAAGCGTTCCGCAAGGAAGTGCGCGAATTCATCCGGGCCGAGCTGCCCGAGGACATCGCGTACAAGGTCAAGAACCGGCTGCGCCTGAGCAAGGACGACACCGTGCGCTGGCAGAAGATCCTCTACAAGCGCGGCTGGGGCGCGCCGATGTGGCCGAAGGAGTTCGGCGGCACCGGCTGGGATGCCATCCAGCAGCACATCTTCGACGAGGAGTGCACCGCCGCCGGCGCGCCGCGCCAGCTCGATTTCGGCCTGCGCATGGTGGCGCCGGTGATCATGGCCTTCGGCAGCCGCGAGCAGCAGGATTATTTCCTGCCGCGCATCCTCTCCGGCGAGCACTGGTGGTGCCAGGGCTACTCCGAGCCCGGTTCCGGCTCCGACCTGGCCTCGCTCAAGACCCGCGCCGTGCGCGACGGCGACAACTACATCGTCAACGGCCAGAAGACCTGGAACACGCTCGGTCACCACGCCGACTGGATCTTCTGCCTGGTGCGCACCAGCACCGAGGGCCGTCCGCAGCAGGGCATCTCCTTCCTGCTGATCGACATGAAGTCGCCCGGCATCACCGTGCGGCCGATCATCATGCTCGACGGCGAGCACGAGATTAACGACATCTTCTTCGACAACGTCCAGGTGCCGGTCGAGAACCTGGTCGGCGAGGAGAACAAGGGCTGGACCTACGCCAAGTTCCTGCTGGGCCACGAGCGTACGGGCCAGGCCAACGTCGGCGCCTGGAAGGCCCTGCTGCGCCGCGTCAAGGAAATCGCCCGCACTGAGAAGGGCGACGACGGCCGGCCGCTGATCGAGAACACCCGCTTCCGCGACCGGCTGGCCCAGGTCGAAGTTGAGCTGCTGGCCCTGGAGATGACCTGCCTGCGGGTGCTCTCCACCGGCCACAAGAAGGCCCCCGGCCCCGAGGCCTCGCTGCTCAAGATCAAGGGCAGCGAAATCGGCCAGGCGCTGTACGAGCTGGCCATGCAGGCATGCGGCCATACCGCCCTGCCGTACCTGCCCGAGGCGTTGGACCCGACCTACAGCGGCGAGCTGGTCGGCGCGCTGCACGCCGTACCGGCGGCGATGGATTACTTCAACACCCGTAAGTTCTCCATCTACGGCGGTTCCAACGAAATCCAGCGCAACATCATTTCCCAGATGGTCCTGGGGCTGTAAGGGGTTATCGGCATGGACTTCAATCTGAGCGAAGAACAGCAGCAGCTGCAGGACATGCTCCGCCGTTACGTGGCGAAGGACTACACCTTCGACAAGCGGCGGCAGATCGTGGCCTCGGAGGTCGGCTACAGCCCCGAGGCGTGGAAGACGTTCGCGGAGATGGGCCTGCTCGGGGTGACCTTCCCCGAGGAGTTCGGCGGCCTGGGCGGTAACGCTTTCGACACCCTGGTGGTGATGGAAGCCTTCGGCCGCGGCCTGGTGGTCGAGCCTTATCTGGCGACCGTGGTGCTGTGCGGCGGGCTGATCCGCGACGCCGGCAGCCAGGCACAGAAGGAAGCGCTGCTGCCCGCCATCGCCGGTGGCGAGCTGCTGATGGCGTTCGCCCACTACGAGGTGGATTCGCGCTACGCCCTGAGCAAGGTCGCCACCACCGCCGAGAAGCGCGGGGACGGCTACGTGCTGAACGGCGCCAAGAGCGTGGTGCTGCACGGCGAGCAGGCCGGCAAGCTGATCGTCTCGGCCCGCACTAGCGGCGGCGAGCGTGACGCCGACGGCATCTCGCTGTTCCTGGTCGATGCCGACGCCGCCGGCGTCAGCCGCCGCGGCTACCGGACCCAGGACGAGCAGCGCGCGGCCGAGATCAAGCTCCAGAACGTGCAGGTCGGCGCCGATGCCCTGATCGGCGAGGAAGGCAAGGCGCTGCCGCTGATCGAGCGCGCCATCGACCTGGGCATCGCCGCGCTCTGCGCCGAGGCGGTCGGGGCGATGGACGCCGCCAACGAGCAGACCCTGGAGTACCTGAAGACGCGCAAGCAGTTCGGCCAGCCGATCGGCAAGTTCCAGGTGCTGCAGCACCGCATGGCGGACATGGTGATCGCCGCCGAGCAGGCGCGCTCCATGGCCATCCTGGCGGCCGCCAAGGCGCAGCAGACCGACGACCCGGCCGAGCGCCGCCACAAGGTGTCGGCGGCCAAGGTCCTGGTCGGCCAGTCGGCGCGGGCGGTGGGGCAGGGCGCGGTACAGCTGCACGGCGGCATGGGCGTCACCGACGAGATGCCGATCAGCCACTATTTCAAGCGGCTGACCATGATCAACATCCTGTTCGGCGACGCCGATCACCACCTGTCCAAGGTCAGCGACGCGCTGCTGAGCGCCTAGTGGTTTCGGAAGGGCCGCCTCGCGCGGTCCTTCCGCTTTTCGGCGGCCGGCGTTCCCTCAGGGGAGCACCGCCGCTTTTCTATGACAACAACTCCTAAGATCCAGGAGGAACCCATGAACGTACTCGAAGAGAGGCTCCAGCAGCTCAAGGGCAAGGAAGTCGGCGTGTCCGACTGGCTGTTGATCGATCAGGACCGCATCAACCGCTTCGCCGAGGCCACCGGCGACTTCCAGTGGATCCATGTCGACACCGAGCGCGCCGCGCGCGAGATGCCGGGCGGCAAGACCATCGGCCACGGCTTCCTCACACTGTCGCTGATCGCCGGTCTGATGCCGCAGGTCGTGTCGCTGCCCGGCGTGGCGTCCAGCCTCAACTACGGTTTGAACCGGGTTCGCTTCCTCAACCCGGTGCAGGTCGGCAGTCGGCTGCGGCTGCGGGCGGTGCTGGCCGATTGGCAGAAGAAGGACAATGGTTATCTGGTGACCTGGCAGGCCACTGTCGAGCTCGAAGGCGCCGAAAAGCCGGCCTGCGTGGCCGAGATGCTGGCGCTGGTGCGTCCCGCCTGAAGTCTGATTCGTACTCGGCCGAGGCCGCCCGCGGGCCGTCTCGGCCGCTGCCGCGCATACCTCGTTTCTCCCGCCCATAGTATCTGGCTCGCCGCGGCCGATCCTGTTGCGCCATGGATGCCGGCGCCATCTCCGCAGCAAACGATTGCCTTCCGGCGTGCTGCACGGCAGGCTGTATCGTCGATCTTGGGGGGCTATCACGCTCTAGGCCATTCGGTAGCGGCCATTCCGTGCGCCAGGCCGTGCGATGGACGTTGCAGGTGGCACGCGTGCATGCAAGGATCGTGATTTACGCCCCAAGCCAAACACCGTCACGATTGGGATATCGGGGGATCGTGCCGGAATGCTGGTATGGGATAGGAACGACAACGGGTTAAGGAGAGGCGAGCCGACAGTCAAAGGGCGGTGGCCCGGCGGCTCAGATGAACAATGATGTCGGACGCCAAACATATTGCTTCCGTCCGTCGACTGAGAAGGCTCGACGCTGCCGCGGACGAACCGTGCCAGCGGATCGCCCGCGTCGCCGCGCAATTTTGCGGTGTCGATGCCGCCGCTATCGTCTTCGCCGATTGCGACGGTTCGTTGGTGCGGGAGCTGGGGGGCGACGCTGGCTGGAGCGGAGCGGCTTACGGCCGCTTTTACTTCAAGGCGCTGGCGGGCGTGGCCGCCGAGCAGGCGACGGCCATCCTGCCGCTGTGCCGCCAGGTCATCGGCAGCGAGCGACCGCTGGTGATCGAGGATGGTGGGACGCTGGGCGCCGAGGGCGTGGGGTTCTATGCCGGCTATCCGCTGCGCGCTCCGGAAAGCGGCGGCATCGGGGTGTTGTGCGTGTTCGGCCGGCGCCCGCTGGAGCTGTCGCAGGCGCTGCGGGAACGGCTGCGCGATCTGGCCAGCGTGGTCGAGGATCTGCTGGCGGCCAACGTCCTGATGCAGACGCAAAGCGCGCTGTTCGAGGCCAACCCGGACGCCGTATACAGCCTCGACCGCAACGGCCGCTTCACTTCCTGCAACGACGCGGTGCTGCGGCTGAGCGGCTACAGGCGCGAGGAGATCATCGGCCGGTCGTTCCTGATGTTGATCCCCCGGGAGGACCAGGCGTTGCTGCAGCAGTATTTCCTGCGCTGCCTGGCCGGCGAGCCGGTATACCTGCAGGCGCGCTTGCTGGCGCGTGGTGGCGAGGAGCGCTATGGCTCGATCTCGGCCTTCCCGTACACGGTAGACGGCCAGATCCAGGGCGTGGTCGGCATTACCCGCGACATCACCGCGCAGGTGGCTTCCGAGCGGCGGCTCAAGGAAAGCGAGGAGCGGCTGCGGCTGGCCCTGGCCAACAGCGGGCAGGGGGTGTGGGAATGGGACATTGCCAGCCGCCGTATCTACCACTCGCCCGAATCCTGCGCTTTGTACGGGTTCCCTCCGCGTGGCTGCTGGGAAACCGCCGATCACTGGTCCGATCGGATACACCCGGACGATCGCGCCAAGGTGATGGAGGAAACCCGCCGCCTGTTCCGTGAGCAGGCCGACGATTACGGCGGCGAGAGCCGGATTCGCTGCGCCGATGGTCAATATCGCTGGATTCGCTTCCACGGCAAGATCGTGGCCCGACGCGAGGATGGCAGCCCGCTGCGGGCCATCGGCGTCACCAGCGACATCCACGAACAGAAGCTCGCCGCCCAGGAGCGCCGCCGCCAGGCCGAGCGCATGGCGCTGGCGGTGCAGGCCGGCGGCGTGGGCATCTTCGAGGCCGATTTGGACAGCGGTATCGTGACCTGCGACGCCCGCATGTACGAGCTGCTGGGGCTGATGCCCGACGGCGCGCCCATGACCCTGGAGCGGATGTACGAGGTGCTCTATCCGGGCGACCGGCGCCAGATGCGCGGCCTGCTGCCGGCCTTGCTGGACGGCCGGATTTCCGCGGTGGACGAGGAGCGGCGGGTGGTCTGGCCGGACGGCAGCATCCATCACTTGCGCATGCTGGGCAAAGTGTTTCGCTTCTCGCCGGACGGGCCGCGGCTGCTGATCGGCACCTGCTGGGACGTCACCGAAGCCCGCGCGCTGCAGCAGCAGCTGAGCTACCAGGCGACCCACGACGCGCTGACCGGCCTGTATAACCGTTTCGAGTTCGAGCGGCGGCTGCAGGCGGTGCAGCGGGGGCAGACCGGCGGTGGCCGGTCGCACGTGTTGTGCTTCATCGACCTGGATCGCTTCAAGATCGTCAACGACACCGCCGGCCACGCCGTCGGCGACGCGTTGCTCTACGAACTGGGGCAGGCGCTCGCGCGCGAGGTGCGCAGCACCGACGTACTGGCGCGGCTAGGCGGCGACGAGTTCGCGCTGCTGCTGCTGGACTGCACGGTGGAGCAGGCCGAGCAGATCGCCCACAAGCTCATCGACCGTATCGAGAATCTGAATTTCCGCTGGCGCGGGCGCAGCTACGACATCAGCGCCAGCATCGGCATCGCCCGGCTGTCGTCCGACAGCTCGGCCAACGTGGCCGACGTGATGGCGCAGGCCGATGTGGCCTGCTATGCCGCCAAGACCGGCGGTCGCGGTCGGGTGTCGGTCTATCTGTCGGAGCACAGCGACGCCCAGCAGCACCATCGCGAGCTGATCGTCGCCTCCACCATCCGCGACGCGGTGGACACCAGCCGGTTTCGCCTGTTCGCGCAGGAGATCGTCGCCTGCGATCCGGAAGGCGATTGCCGGCGCCACGTCGAGCTGCTGCTGCGGATGGCCGACGACAAGGGCGGCGTCATCGCGCCGACGGCTTTCATTCCCGCTGCCGAGCGTTTCGGGCTGATGGCCCAGGTCGACCGCTGGGTGCTGCGCGAAGCGCTGCAACAGAAGGCGTCCCGGCTGGCGGCGGTGCCGGGCTTGACCGTTTCCATCAACCTCTCGGCGCAATCGCTCAACGATCCGACTTTCCTGCCATTCATCGAGGCGCTGCTGATGAACTCGCCGCTGGAGCCGGCGCGGGTCCGGTTCGAGATCACCGAAACGGCCGCTGTCACCCATCTGACCGCCGCCGGGCAGGTGATCGAGCGGCTGCGCGCCCTGGGCTGCGGCATCGCGCTCGACGACTTCGGCAGCGGCTTGTCGTCGTTCGGTTACTTGAAGCACTTCAAGGTCGATTACGTAAAGATCGACGGCGGCTTCGTGCGCGAGCTGCCGAACAGCGCCAGCGACCGCGCCATCGTCCGTTCCATCCAAGCGCTGGCGCGCGAGTTCGGCGCGCGCACCGTCGCTGAGTACGTTGAGGACGAGACGGTGTTCGCCAGCGTTCGCGAGCTGGGGGTCGATTACGCCCAGGGCTACGTGTTCGGCCGGCCACGGCCGCTGGACGAACTGCTGCGCGAGTTTGCCGCCGCTTGCCTGGGCGCCGGCTGATTGCCGCCCGGCCGCCGCGACGCGGCGGGCCGGGGGAGCGCGAGGGGCGGCTCGCCGCCGCGCGGCCGCTTAGAGGAACTCCTCCAGCAGCTCGCAGAACCGCTCGAAGCGGTCGTGGTGCACCCAGTGGCCGGCGTCGTCCAGCAGCTCCACGCGGGCGTTGCGGAAATGCTTGACGCGGCCGTCCCGGGTCGGGTCGGAGGCCCAGCTGTCCTTGCCGTAGATCAGCAGGGTGGGGCATGCCACACGCGCCCATAACCGGTGCAGTTCCTCGGCCGGCAGGTCGTACGGCGGGCGCGGCAGCAGGAACGGATCGTATTTCCAGCTGAACGTGCCGTCCTCGTTGCGGCGCAGCCCGTGTTCGGTCAGATGCCGGGCTTGCGCTTCGCTGAGCCGGGCATTGGCGGCGCGCATCCGCGCCAGCGCCTCGTCGAAGCTGGCCATGCGTCGCGGCGGCTTGATGGCGGTCCGACGCCGGTCCTCGATCCAGCCTTGCAGCCGCGCCGCCACGCCGCGGCTTTCCTCCTCGGCCAGCATCTTCGGCGACGGACCCAGTCCCTCGATCACCACCAGCTTGCGCACGTTCTCCGGATAGATGCCGGTGTAGCGCAGCGTGACGTTGCCGCCCAGCGAATGGCCGACGATGGTCAGCGGCGCCAGCCCCAGTTGGCGGATCAGCTCCGCCAGGTCGTAGACGAAGCCGAGCATGCTGTAGTCGCCGCCCACCGCCCAATCGCTGTCGCCGTGGCCACGCAGATCCGGGGCGATGACGTACCAGTCGCGGCAGAAGCGCTGCGCCACCCAGTCCCAGCTGCGGCAGTGATCGCGCATGCCGTGCTGCAGCAGCAGCGGCGGCTTGGACGGATCACCCCAGGTGACGTAGTTGAGACGCAGGCGTTGCGAGTAGTAGCTGTGAACGGCGGGCTGAACTGAACTTGGCAAAACCGAACTCCGCGGGATCGCTTGTTGTGATAGGTCGAAGCATGGCGGTCGCACCGATCCTACCCGGGAGTTCCGGTTCGGGCAAAATCGGGCTGGCCGCAGCCACCGCTATCGGCGTGGCCGCCGATGCTGGAAAATGGCCGGCCTGATCGACGGCCGGCGGAGGAGGCCATGCGCAACAACGACATCCTGCGCACCTTGCGCAACATACTCGAAGCGAGCCCGGCGCGGATCGCGGAGATCGCCGCGCTGGCCGGGGCCCGGCTGAGCGCGGCCGAGGTCGAGCGGCTCCTGCGCCATCATGACCAGCCGGGCGCGCAGCGGTGCAGCGACGAATTCCTGGCGCAGTTCCTGGACGGATTGATCGTGCACCTGCGCGGCCGGGACGACAGCCGCCCGCCGCGGCCGCTGGAGACGCCGATCACCAACAACACCGTCCTCAAGAAGCTGCGCGTGGCGTTCAACTTGCACGACGAGGACATGCACGCCATCTTCGCCGAGTCGGACATCGCGCTCAGCAAGGGCGAACTCAACGCCCTGTTCCGCAAGCCCGACAACAAGCACTACCGGCCGTGCAGCGACAAGCTGCTGGAGGCGTTCCTGGAAGGCTTGGCGATGAGCGGCTACGCTCCGCCGCTGGAAGGGGAGGACGAGCCGCTGGCCGACGACTCCGACGGCAGATAGTGCGCCCGCAGATAGGCGAGGAACCGATCGGCCTCGTCGGCGCCGACGGCGGTTGGCATAGCGTTCTCGCCGATCTGGCGATAGGCCGCCACCACCTGCCTCGGCCAGCCGTCGGCCGCGGCGGTCAGTTCGGGCCAGGACCCCCACCAGACCACGCCGAAGTGCGGCAGGCTGAGCGCGTTGTAGCCGCGGCGTAGCGGCTCGGTAAGGCCCAGCACCGGGACTGGCACCAGGGCCGCTTCGCTGCGCATCTTGAACTCGGCCAGCGTTGGTCCGCGCAGGCCCCAGCGCTGCGGCTCCATCCGCCAGAGAAAGGCCGCCAGCTCGGACGGATCGCGGAACCATTGCAGCACCACCGGCGTGTCCTCCCGTGGCGCGGCGGTGGCCATGCCGACTGGGTAGCGGCGCGGATCGCGGCGTGCGCAGAGGCGGGCGATGTCGGCGAACGGACGTCCTTCCCAGGCGTACATGGAAATCCTGCAAGGTTGCGGCGTCTAAGGGACAGCCGCATTATTCGCCGGCGGCGAGGATCGGAAAAGCGTCATGTATCAGCAACTGATCGAGGTGCACACCCGGGGACGGGGGACTTACGACATCACCCGCCAGGTGGCGGAGCGGGTGAGGGCCAGCGGCGTCGAGCAGGGCCTGTGCAATCTGTTCATTCAGCACACCAGCGCCTCGCTGATCGTCTGCGAGAACGCCGATCCGGCCGTGCGGCGTGATCTGGAGCGCTGGTTCGCACGCGCGGTGCCGGACGGCGACCCGCTGTTCGAGCACGATCAGGAGGGGCCGGATGACATGCCGGCGCACGTGCGCAGCGTGCTCACCCAGACTTCCTTGACCGTGCCGATCGCCGCCGGCAGGCTGGCGCTCGGGGTATGGCAGGGGGTATACCTGTGGGAGCATCGTCTGGACGGCGGCACCCGCCGGGTGCTGGTGACCATCGTCGGCGGCCAAGCGGTGGAATGAACGTGGTAATATCGCCGGCCCGGTCACGAAGACTGGCAGCATCGTCGAGAGGCTAGGCATGCCCGCACAGCGGATCTACAAGATCATCTTTTTCAATCAAGGACAGGTCTACGAGATCTACGCCAAGTCGGTGTCCCATAGCGGTCTGTTCGGTTTCATCGAAGTCGAGCAACTGACCTTCGGCGAGCGTTCCCAGGTGGTGGTCGATCCGAGCGAGGAGCGGCTCAAGAACGAGTTCTCGGGGGTCAAGCGCACCTTCATCCCCATGCACGCCGTAGTCCGTATCGACGAGGTCGAGAAGGAAGGCCAGAGCAAGATCAGCGAGGCCAAGGGCAAGGTCACGCCGTTTCCGGTGCCTTTTTACGGTCCGGGCGGTTCGCGCGATTGAACGCCGCGCGATTCTCGTATAACCTTTGGCGTCCTTGCGGACCGGAAGCCGCAGATTCCCAGGAGAGGTGTCCGAGTGGTTGAAGGAGCACGCCTGGAAAGTGTGTGTACGTCACAAGCGTACCGAGGGTTCGAATCCCTCCCTCTCCGCCACTTTCCGTAAACGGCTTCGCCGCCCAGGCGGCGAGCGTGCCGAGAGCCAGCGCCTCGCCGCTGGCGTCGCCGGCCGATCAATGGCGGCGGCGTCGGTCCCCCCGCGACGATATGTTGTGAACCCCGTCAGGCCCGGAAGGGAGCAGCGGCAGCAGCAGATTCGGGCGCCGGGGTGTGGCTGGCGTCGTCCGCCTCCATTTTCTGCCCGCCCGAAGACGGGCGGCGTTCAATGGACCCCACCCGGATGCTAGAATCCGGGGTTCGTCAGTCAGTCCGGGATCCCGTCCGCCGATGAGCTATCAGGTACTCGCCCGCAAGTGGCGACCGCGCAGCTTTGCCGAAATGGCCGGTCAGCAGCACGTGCTGCGCGCCCTGATCAACGGACTCGACAGCGGCCGTCTCCATCACGCCTATCTATTCACGGGCACCCGCGGCGTCGGCAAGACCACCGTCGCCCGCATCTTCGCCAAGTGCCTGAACTGCGATAAGGGCGTCAGCTCCACGCCGTGCGGCACTTGCCCGACCTGCCAGGAGATCGACCAGGGCCGCTTCGTCGACCTGATCGAGGTCGACGCGGCCTCCCGCACCAAGGTCGAGGATACTCGCGAGCTGCTGGACAACGTGCAATACGCGCCCACCCGCGGCCGCTACAAGGTGTACCTCATCGACGAGGTGCACATGCTCTCCAACCACAGCTTCAACGCGCTGCTCAAGACCCTCGAGGAGCCGCCGCCGCACGTCAAGTTCCTGCTGGCCACCACCGACCCGCAGAAGGTGCCGGTGACCATCCTCTCGCGCTGCCTGCAGTTCAACCTCAAGCGGTTGCCGCAGGCGCTGATCCGCGACCACCTGCAGAACGTGCTGAGCAAGGAGGGCATCGTCTTCGAGCCGGAGGGCGTGGCCGAGGTGGCGCGCGCCGCCGACGGCAGCATGCGCGATGCGCTGAGCCTGCTCGATCAGGCGATCGCCTTCGGCGGCGGTGCGGTGCGCTACGAGGAAGTGCGCAACATGCTGGGCAGCATCGAGCGCGATCACGTGTTCGAGCTGCTGGAGGCGCTGGCCGATCAGAACGGCCCGGCGCTGATGGGTGTGGTAGCGCGCATGGCCGAGCGCGCTCCCGATTTCGCCGACGCGCTGGCCGAATTGGCGGCGGTGCTGCATCAGCTGGCGCTGCTGCAGGTGGTGCCGGACGCCGTGGATAGCGACACGGTCGGCCTGGATCGGATGCAAGGCCTGGCCGGGCGCCTGGCGCCCGAGGATGTGCAGCTGTTCTACCAGATCGCCCTGATGGGCCGCCGTGACCTGCCGCTGGCGCCGGATCCGCGCAGCGGTTTCGAGATGACCCTGCTGCGCATGCTGGCGTTCCGTCCGGCCGACAGCGACGGCGGCGCGCCGCGCGCCGCCACGCTGCCCAAGACCACCGGTGCCGCTCGTTCCGCGCCAGCGGCGATGCCCGCGACCGCGGCGCGCAGCGAAGCGCCCGTCGCGGTCGCGCCGGCGGCTCACGAGCCGGTTCCCGCCCCGGTGCCGGCGCCCGCGGCTACGCCGTCCGCCCAAGCGGCCGGCGGCGAGGTCGATTGGGCCGCGCTGCTGCCCCAACTCGGCCTGCGGGGCTTGGCGCAGGGCTTGGCCATGCATTGCGAATGGGGTGGGATGGATGACAGCCGGGTGACGCTGCGGTTGGATCCGTCCTACGCCCATCTGCGCAGCGAGAATCTCGAACAGCGCATCGAAGCGGCGCTGGGCAAGCATTTCGGCAGGCCGCTCAAACTGGTGGTGGAGATCAGCGCGCAGCAGGGACTCACGCCGGCCGAGCTGGCCGAGCAGGCCCGCGCCGAGCGCCAGCGCCAGGCCGTGGAAAGCATAGAGTCCGACCCCAATGTCGCAGCCATGCGCGAGGTCTTTGGGGCGGAGGTCATACCCGGTTCCATAGAACCCATTTAGAGATAGAGAGCCCGGACGGGCCAGCGAACGAGGAAAGCTCATGAAGGGTGGCATCGGCAACCTGATGAAGCAGGCGCAGAAGCTGCAGCAGAACATGCAGCGGATGCAGGAAGAGATCGCCAACATGGAGGTCACGGGTGAGGCCGGCGGCGGCATGGTGTCCGTGATCATGACCGGGCGGCACGAGCTGCGCCGGGTGACCATCGACCCCGAGCTGTTCAAGGACGACAAGGAGATGGTCGAGGATCTGGTGGCGGCCGCGGTCAACGACGCGGTGCGCAAGCTCGAGCGCGAGACCCAGGAGCGGATGGCGGCGATGACCGCCGGCCTGCCGCTGCCGCCCGGCCTGAAGATGCCGTTCTAAAGGCTGGTGCCGATGGCCTTCACGCCGCGTCTGCAGGCCTTGATCGAGGCGCTGCGCTGCCTGCCCGGCGTCGGGCCGAAGTCGGCGCAGCGCATGGCCCTGCACCTGCTGCAGCGCGACCGCCCCGGCGCCCGGCGGCTGGCGGAGGCGCTGATCGGCGCGGTGGAGTCGGTGGGCGAGTGCGCCGAGTGCCGGCTGCTTAGCGAGGACGAAGTCTGCCCCATCTGCGCCAATCCCAAGCGCGACCGCTCGCTGCTGTGCGTGGTGGAGTCGCCGGCCGATGTCTACGCGCTGGAGCAGGCCACCGACTTCAACGGCCTGTATTTCGTGCTCGGCGGACATCTGTCGCCCCTGGACGGCATCGGCCCGTCCGAGTTGGGGCTGGACCGTCTGGAGGCGCGCCTGGCGGCGGGCGAGGTGCGGGAGGTCATCCTGGCCACCAATCCCACCGTCGAGGGCGAGGCCACGGCGCAATACATCGCCGAGATGGCGCGCGGCCATGACGTGCGCGCCACCCGCATCGCCCACGGCGTGCCGCTGGGCGGCGAGCTGGAATACGTCGATCGGGGCACGCTGTCGCGCGCTTTCGCCGGGCGCCTCAGCTATTGAGCGCTTCCGCCCCGGTGGCGGGGCGTCGAGGCTCCGAGCATGGAGGGAAGGGCATGCAGGATTGCGTTTTCTGCAGGATGGTCGCCGGGGAGATCAAGCCCGAGGTGGTGGTGGAAAGCGACCAGGTACTGGCTTTCCGCGACATCAATCCCATGGCGCCGGTGCACGTGCTGGTGATTCCCAAGCGGCACATCGCCGGCCTCAACGCCCTGGAAGCGGAGCACGCCGAGCTGGTCGGCCAGATGCTGCTGATGGCCAAGCGGGTGGCCGAGCTGGAAGGCGTCGCCGACGCCGGCTATCGCACGGTGATCAACTGCGGCCGCGACGGCGGCCAACTGGTGCCGCATCTCCACGTGCACGTGCTGGGTGGGCGGGCGTTGGGCTGGCCACCCGGCTAGCGGCTTCAGGCCTTGCCTGCCTCGGTGTCGAGCAGCAGGTGAAAGTTGCGCAGGCGCTCGGGATCGACGCCGCCACCGGCGACCGCGCAGTCCGGTTCGCCCCGGTGACGGCAGTCCGGGAAGCGACAGCGGGCGGCTAGCTCGCGGATCTCGCGGAAACCCGCTTGCAGCGCCTGCGGATCGAGGTGGCTGAGCCGCAGGGTGCGGATGCCCGGCGAGTCGATCAGGCTGCCGCCTGCGGGCAGGTGATACAGAGTGGTCTCGGTGGTGGTGTGCCGGCCCAGGCCGCTGGCGTCGGAGAGGGCGCCGATGCGCAGGTCGATATCGGGAATCAGGCGCTTCACCAGCGAGGACTTGCCCACGCCAGATTGTCCCACCAGGATCGCGGTCCGGCCGGCGAGCGCGTTTTGCAACTCGGCGATACCTTCGCCGCTGACGGTGCTGCCGCCGAGCACGTGGTAGCCGAGTTTCCGGTAGACGGCGAGCGAATCGAGCAGCTCGCGCTGCTGCGCCGGCGCGAGCATATCGAGCTTGTTCACCCACACCAGTGCGGTGACGTCCAACTGCTCGGCCAGCACCAGATAGCGGTCGATCAGTATCCGCTCGAAGGCGGGGCGGGGCGCCACCACCACCACCATCAGATCGACGTTGGCGGCGATGGGCCGCAGCTCGTTGCGGAAATTCGGGCGGGCGATGACGTTGCGGCGCGGCTCGATCTGCGTCAACACGCCGCTGTCGGCTCCGCTGGCGGTGAAGCGCACGTAATCGCCGCAGACCGGCTTGCCGACGCTGCGGCGGCTCTGGCAGCGATAGAGCGTGCCGTCCGCGGACTCGACCAGGCTGTCCTGACTGTAGGCGATGACCACTCGCCCGCTGATTGTTTCGACCATATGTTCGCCGTGGATGAGGCTCGCCGCGAGACAGCGGGGGAATGTCCCGCTAAACTGCGACTTCTCTTGATGAACGACCGCTATCTTAGCTAAAGGCGAGAATCGATGGTGCAGCAGTCTCCCGACAACTTGATCTGGATCGACCTGGAGATGACGGGGCTGGATACCGACAATGACCGAATCATCGAGATTGCCACGGTCGTCACCGACAGTCAGCTGAACATCCTCGCCGAGGGGCCGGTGCTCGCCATTCACCAGCCGGACGAGGTGCTGAACGCCATGGACAGCTGGAACAAGACGCAGCACAGCAAGTCCGGCCTCATCGACCGGGTGCGCCGCAGCACCATCGACGAGGCGGAGGCCGAGCGGCAGACCCTGGCGTTCCTGCAACAGTGGGTGCCGGCCAAGGCATCGCCCATGTGCGGCAACAGCATCTGCCAGGACCGGCGCTTCCTGCATCGCTGCATGCCGAACCTGGAGCAGTATTTCCACTATCGGCACATCGACGTCAGCACTCTCAAGGAGCTGGTCAAGCGCTGGGCGCCCGATATCCTGGGCGGCTTCAGCAAGCAGGGCACCCATCTGGCGCTGGACGACATCCGCGAGTCCATCGCCGAGCTGCGCTTCTACCGCGAGCATTTCCTCAAGTGCGCGTTGCCGGATGTCGGCTGAATGTGACCGGCGTCCACGTTCCGGTGAGCAAAGCCTGCTAAAACGCCGGGTGGTTGGAGCCTATTTTCCAGGGGCTAGGGCGCGCTCGAGCCGCGGGCGCGCCATCAGGCCGGCCCGATGGTGCCCGCTTGCCGCCGCGGCACATCTAAGCTATTGAATAGGCGCTTAACACCAGGATGTGTGCGGGGGGATTCATGGGAATCGCGCTGCGCTTTTTGGCAGTGTTCTTGCCGGTTTTCGTGGTGATGGTGTCCAGCGAGGACAACATCCTCGAATACCTCGGCATTCAGATGACGCCGTACCTGGCGCTGTTTTCCTCGGCCTTGCTGGCCTTGCTCACCTTCCAATGGCGACCGGTGTACATGGCGGCGGTGGTGCTGCTCGGCGTGTTCGCCAACCTGCCCAGCGATGTCGCCGCCAACCTCGGCGTCGAGCGCGATTACGCCGCCGCGGTGTTGCTGTCGGTGGTGGTGACGCCGTTCATAATGCGCCACATTGACGATTGAGTCGCGTCCGCCCTCGCTGCCGGCGCGGGAGGGCGGACGGTCGCGCGACATTTCTCAAGTCTCGACCGGCGTGTCCTGCCGGTTACCCCATTCCGACCACGACCCGGCGTAGCCGCGGACCTTGTCGAAGCCTAGGTGCTTGAGCATCACGTAGGTATGAGCTGAGCGGTGATGCGTCTGGCAGTGGGTGATGATTTCCTTGTCCGGCGTCACGCCCAGCTCGGTAAGCATCGCCTTGAGCTGCTCGTCGGGCAGGAAGCGGCGATCCCGGGCGGGATCCATGGTGTGCATCCAGTCCAGGTTGACCGCGCCGGGAATGTGGCCGGCCCGCGTGGCGCGCCGATCGCTGCCGTTGTACTCGCCGGCGGTGCGGGCATCGAGGATGACCACATCCGGCCGACCCAGCCGTTCGCGCACGTAGTCCAGATCCGCCAGCGCCTCCGGCCGCCGGATTCGCGCCTGATACTGTGAGCGCTGCGGCGCCACGTTGCCGGACTCCACCGGTAGGCCGGCATTCATCCAGGCGGCCAGGCCGCCGTTGAGCAGCGAGAAATGCGGGTGCCCCAGCACGTCCAGGGTCCAGAGCAGTCGCGACGCGCGGCCGTTGCCCTCGCTGTCGTAGGCCACGACGTGGCGTTCGTCGCTCAGCCCTATCGCGCTCAGCACTTGGCTGAGCCGCTCCTCGGTAGGCAGCAGGCCCATGACCGGCGGCTCGGCGCGGATGATGGCCTGGTAGGGCAGGTTGACCGCGCCCGGCACATGGCGCGCGCCGTAGTTCGGCGGCTCGCTGAGATCGACGATCAACAGTCGCGGGTCGCCGAGATGTGCCTGCAGCTCCTGCGGTTCCAGCAGCAACGGTAGATTGAGTTCGGCCATGTCGTTCCCTCGTTACCATTCGAGATCAGTGGCGCCGGCCGCGGATCGCGGCTGGAGGCCATAAGAGTAGCGGTGCCGTAACGGCAACGCGAGGCATCGGCGCCAGCCGTGCCCGTCAGGCACAAAAGAGAAAGGCGCCAGGGGCGCCTTTCTCGGAACCAACCGCGGTCGCGGCGGGCTTTAGTTGGAGGGCTGCTCGCCGGCCAGGTACAGCCAGGTCTCGACCACCGTGTCCGGGTTGAGCGAGACGCTCTCGATGCCCTGTTCCATCAGCCAGCGCGCCAGATCCGGATGGTCGGACGGGCCCTGGCCGCAGATGCCGACGTACTTGCCGGCCTTGCGGGCGGCCTTGATCGCCATCTCCAGCATCACCTTGACCGCGTCGTTGCGTTCGTCGAACAGGTGGGCGATGAGGCCCGAGTCGCGGTCCAGACCCAGGGTGAGCTGGGTGAGGTCGTTGGAGCCGATCGAGAAACCGTCGAAGTGTTCCAGGAACTGATCGGCCAGCACCGCGTTGGACGGCAGCTCGCACATCATGATGACCTTAAGGCCGTTCTCGCCCTTCTTCAGGCCGTTCTCGGCCAGCAGCTCGATGACCTTCTTGCCTTCCTCGACGGTGCGCACGAACGGAATCATGACCCAGACGTTGGTCAGGCCCATCTCGTTGCGAACCTTCTTGAGCGCCTCGACCTCGAGCTTGAAGCACTCGCGGAAGTCCTCGGAGACGTAGCGCGAGGCGCCGCGGAACCCGATCATCGGGTTCTCCTCGTGCGGCTCGTACTGCTGGCCGCCGATCAGGTTGGCGTACTCGTTGGACTTGAAGTCGGACATGCGCACGATCACCGGCTTCGGCGAGAACGCCGCGGCCAGGGTGGCGATGCCTTCGGTCAACTTCTCGACGTAGAACGACACCGGATCCTTGTAGCCGGCGATCTGCTTACGGATCACCTGCTTGAGGTCCTCGGGCTGCTTGTCGAACTCGAGCAGCGCCTTGGGGTGCACGCCGATCATGCGGTTGATGATGAACTCCAGTCGCGCCAGGCCCACGCCGGCGTTCGGCAGATGGGCGAAGTCGAAGGCGCGGTCGGGGTTGCCGACGTTCATCATGATCTTGAAGCCGAGCGGCGGCATGTTGTCGAGCGAGATCTCCTTGCGCTCGAACGGCAGCAAGCCGTCGTAGATGTAGCCGGTGTCGCCCTCGGCGCAGGAGACGGTGACTTCCTGGCCGTCCTTGATGCGCTCGGTGGCGTCGCCGGCGCCGACCACGGCCGGGATGCCCAGCTCGCGGGCGATGATCGCCGCGTGGCAGGTGCGACCGCCGCGGTTGGTGACGATGGCGCTGGCGCGCTTCATGATCGGCTCCCAGTCGGGGTCGGTCATGTCGGTGACCAGCACGTCGCCCGGCTGCACCAGATTCATCTGCTTGATGTCGGAGATCACTCGCGCCTTGCCGGCGCCGATCTTCTGGCCGATGGAGCGGCCGGTGGCGAGCACCTTGCCGCGCTCCTTGAGCTGGAAGCGCTCGAGAACCTGGCCGGCGTCACGGCTCTTCACGGTCTCGGGGCGGGCCTGCAGGATGTAGAGCTTGCCGTCCTGGCCGTCCTTGCCCCACTCGATGTCCATCGGGCGGCCGTAGTGCTTCTCGATGATCAGCGCCTGACGGGCCAGCTGCAGCACTTCCTCGTCGGTGAGGGCGAAGCGCATGCGGTCGGCTTCGTCGACGTCGACGGTCTTGACCGAGCGGCCGGCGCCGGCCTCGCCGCTGTAGACCATCTTGATCGCCTTGGCGCCGAGGTTGCGGCGGACGATGGCCGGGCGGCCCGCTTCCAGCGTGGGCTTGTGGACGTAGAACTCGTCGGGGTTGACCGCGCCCTGCACCACGGTTTCACCGAGGCCGTAGGAGGCGGTGATGAACACCACGTCGCGGAAGCCGGACTCGGTGTCCATGGTGAACATCACGCCGGAGGCGCCGATGTCGGAGCGCACCATACGCTGCACGCCGGCCGACAGCGCCACCTGGCTGTGCTCGAAGCCGTGGTGCACGCGGTAGGCGATGGCGCGGTCGTTGTAGAGCGAGGCGAACACGTGGTGGATGGCCTCCAGCACGTTGTCCAGGCCCTTGACGTTGAGGAAGGTTTCCTGCTGACCGGCGAAGGAGGCGTCGGGCAGGTCTTCGGCGGTGGCGGAGGAGCGCACCGCGTAGGAGCCCTCGCCCTGACTGCTGGCCTCGAGCTTCTCGTAGGCCTTGACGATCTCGTCGCGCAGACGCGGCTGGAACGGCGTCTCGACGATCATCTTGCGGATCTTGGCGCCGCAAGCGGCCAGGGCGTCGACGTCCTCGACGTCCAGGCTCTTCAGCTCGGCGTTGATCTTCTCACGCAAGCCGCTCTGATCGAGGAAATCCCAGAAGGCGGCGGCCGTGGTGGCGAATCCGCCCGGAACCTGCACGCCGGCACTGGCCAGGTTGCTGATCATCTCGCCCAGGGAGGCGTTCTTGCCGCCAACCCGGTCTACATCGTGCATACCCAGGGCGTCAAACCAAATCACATAGTCTTGCAACGTCGTCTCTCCCTTAGTGCGCGAGAGCAGCCACCGCCCCCCGCGCTTTCAGCACGAGCGGGCAAAACAAGTAAGGAGAACCCGGCACGGCGAAGCCGTGTTCTCCTACCCCCAAAATTCCGTTAGCATCCGACGGATCATACGCCGCGGCCGCATGCCTACGCATCGCCGCCACCGGCGCCAATCCACTCTGCATGGCCCGCCGATGTCCAGAAAGCGCACCGTCTTCTTCGTTTCCGACCGTACCGGCATCACCGCCGAGACCCTCGGTCACAGCCTGCTCACCCAGTTCGACGTCGACATGGAGCAGATCACGCTGCCCTTCGTCGACACCCCCGAGCGCGCCCGCCTGGCGCTTCGCCAGATCGAGGAAGCCAACCAGGCCAACGGCGAGCGCTCGATCATATTCAGCACGGTGATCGACACCGAGGTACGCAGCATCCTCAGGTCGGCGAATGCCGTCATGTTCGATTTTTTCGAGACTTTCATCTCGCCTCTCGAACAAGAGCTCAAGATGCCGTCCAGCCATATGGTCGGTCGCTCGCACGGGCTGCGCGATAATACCACGTACGATATCCGCATCGACGCCATGAATTACGCTTTGAACCACGACGATGGCGTCACCACCCATCACTACAAGCAGGCGGATGTGATCCTGGTGGGCGTCTCGCGCAGCGGCAAGACGCCCACCTGTATCTATATGGCCTTGCAGTACGGCATCTACGCCGCCAACTATCCTCTGACCGAAGAAGATCTCGAGGACGGAGGGCTCCCGAAGCTTCTGGAGCCGTACCGGGCCAAGCTGTACGGGCTGACCATCCAGCCGGAGCGCTTGCAGCAGGTTCGCTTCGAGCGCCGTCCCAACAGCCGCTACGCCTCGGCCAGTCAATGCCAGTATGAAGTTGCCCGCGCGGAAGCGATTTTCCGCCGTGAGGGCATTCCGTTCGTCAACACGACGACCATGTCGATCGAGGAGATCGCCACCACGATCCTCCACGAACGTAAATTGAAGCGGCGACTTTATTAAAGTTGTTGTTGGTTTTCCATAGGCGAGGACGACTTGCAGCCGTGAGACATCGGCAACGGTCGCGCCAGGATGCTGTGGTATAGTCCGGACATGATTTTCCTAACCCGCGACACCGCGCTCGACGCTCCGGCCCGCAGTTTTGCGAGCCTCATGGAGCTGTACGAGAACAACTACATCTACATCCGGCGGCTGGTACCGGAGCTGGACCACCTGCCGGGGGCCGCGGTGTCGCGCGTGGCGGGAACCGCCGATCTCCATCTCTACATTCTCGAGCGCTGCCCCTATACCAGCACGCTGCGGCTGACCCATCGTTTCGACGGCGACGACGAAGCGCAGCTCTGTCCGGACATGGTGGTGCGGGTCTACCACGACGCGCGCACCGCCGAGGTGCTGCCCAGCGCCGAGCTGGCGCGTTTTCGACTGTGGAAGGGCGGCCTGGTGCCGGATCCGCGCAGCCTGGAGTGGCGCTGGGAAGTGAACCGCTTCCTCAATCGCTGGCTGCGCTACTGCCTGGGCGAGGGACATAGCTTTCGGGTGACACGACCGATCTCCGCTTGACCTGATTCGAGCGCCCGGCTATAGGTAATCCCTAGTATTGCGGTGGGGAATAAGCCCGGTCGCTTCGTATGAAACTCTCTACCAAAGGCCGCTACGCGGTCACCGCCATGATGGATCTCGCCCTGCACGAGCAATTCGGACCGGTGACGCTAGCCGACATTTCGAAGTGCCAGGGTATCTCGCTCTCGTACCTCGAACAGCTGTTCGCCAAGCTGCGCAAGCATGACTTGGTCACTGGCGTCAGGGGGCCGGGCGGCGGCTACCGGCTGGCGCAGCCGCCGGAAAAGATCACGGTCGCCGACATCGTCACCGCGGTCGACGAGAACGTCGACGCCACCCGCTGCAAGGGCAAGGGCAACTGCCAGAACGGCGCCCGCTGCCTGACCCACGAGCTGTGGTGCGACCTCAGCAACCAGATCTACAACTTCCTCAACAGCATCACGCTGGCGCAGCTGGCGGCCCGGCCCGGCGTCCGGGAGGTGGCCGAGCGTCAGGACCGCCTGCATTCGCGCAACGTCTCCAAGGCAAGCGCCGCTTGAAGGTCCGCTGCGACGGATCGCGCCGCCCGCTGGCCGATCCGTCAGCCCACGTTCAAGATTTCAGCGCTCGTGCCAGCGTTTCCACCGCCGCGGTTTCCACCGCATCGAAACCGCGCTCGATCAGAGCCCGAGCGGCGGCCGGCTCGTTGACCTCGTACACCGCCCAGCGCCACGGGCCGGGCCACGGTTTCGTCGGCGCCGGCGGCAGTTGCTCGTCGCTCACGAACAGGTAGTCCGGCTTCACCGTCTCGGCCCGCTCGCGCTGGGTCTCGTTCCAGTCGGATAGCACCCAGCCGACGGCGACGTCGTCGAGCGAGCGCGCCTGCTGCAGCACGCCGTCGTCGAAGCTGATCAGCACCAGCCGGTCGCCCAGCGGGCGGCAGGCCTTGAGCACGCGGTCGACGCCGGCCGGGATGGCGTGCATGGGCAGGCTGTCGCGCTTGATCTCGACGAACAGGGTGACATCGGCATGCCGTGCCAGCCGCTCGACCACCTGCTCCAGGGTGGCGATGGGCGTGGGCCGGAAGCGCTCGCCGAAGCGCTCGGGCTCGTGCGCGCTGTAGGCCCGCAGCTGCTCCAGGTCCAGTTCCAGCAACTGGCCCGGTTGGCCGGTCAAGCGCCGCAGGTCGATGTCGTGCAGCACTACCGGCGTGCCGTCGCGGCAGAATTGGACATCGAGCTCGACCGCGTCGGCACCGGCGGCGATGGCGGCTTCCAACCCGGCGAGGCTGTTCTCCGGATAGCGCTCGCGGTAGCCGCGATGGGCGATAATCTGCACGGTGCGCATGGACTGCTCCTTGAGGGCTAGTGCTCCGGTTTCAACGGCAAAGCCTGGTCGCGCTACGGTTTGAATCGGCCGACCAAGCGTCGCAGCTGCTGTATCCCGTCGGTCGAGGATTGCTGCTCGTAACGCAGGGCGACGTACAGTCGGGTGATGTCGTCGACCTGGGCCGCGAGATCCGGGCGCTCGGCCCGAACCCGCGCGGCGAAATCGACCGGCCCCTCGCCCGGGCGGCGAGCTAGCCCCCGCCTGGCCAGCTTGCGGCAGAACCGCTGGTAGAGCGCCGCCGGCGGCGGGGTGCCGGGACGGCGTTGGCCTATCAGCATGATCGCCGCCAGCAGCGCCAGCAAGGCGCCGATGCCTGCGGCCAGGGCGGCCGCGATGCGCTGCCAGTCGCTCAGGCCGACGCTGCCCAGCAGACGCTGCTGCAGCGCCGGGCCATAGCCCAGGACCCAGCGGTTCCAGCCGGTGTTGACGGCGTCCAATCCCAGCCGCAGCCGCTTGAGCCAGTTGGCTTCCGGGCGCGCCATCAGCGGCAGGGGCTCGCCCGCGGGAATGGCCGATCCCACACCCTGTTCCACGCGCGCCGGCGAAACCAGCGCAGTGGCGTCGATCCGCACCCAGCCCCGGTCTTGCAGCCATACCTCGGTCCAGGCGTGGGCGTCGGCCTGACGTACGATCATGTAACCGCCCAGCGGATTGATCTGCCCGCCCTGATAGCCGGTGACCACCCGCGCCGGCACGCCGGCGGCGCGCATCAGCACCGCGAACGCGCTGGCATAGTGTTCGCAGAAGCCGCGCCGGGTCTCGAACAGGAACTCATCGACCGGATCGCTGAGCAGGGCAGGGGGCGTCAGCGTGTAGACGAACGGCTGCGACCTGAAGTAAGCGACTGCCCGCTCCAGCAGCTCCCGATCGGAGCCGGTCTGCCGCCGCCACTGTGCGGCCAGGGCTCGCGCCCGGGGGTGCGCATCCGGCGGCAGACTGAGATTCTGGCTGAGGTGCGCCGGCGATAACGCCCGGTCGAGCTGGAAATTCGGGTGGGAGCGCAACTCGTAGCGGTACGGATCGTGGATGGGGCGGTGCGACCGCAACTCCGCCGCCGTGGTCAGGAAGCTGCCGGCCGGCGCCGCCGCGGGCAGATCGAGGGCGAACAGCCAGTGCTGGTGATGCGGCTGCAGAATGACGCTATAAGCCACCGCCGGCTCGTGCAGCAGCGCCGCCGCCGGCGGCAGCCGGGAGGGACGTTCCCAGCGCGCCCAGACGCGCCCGTCATAGGCTTCCAGCACCGGGCCGCGCCAATAGCGCTGCTCGGGCGGCGGCGCCTCGCCGGCGAAATCCACCCGGAAGGCGACCTCGTCGGAGCGGCTGAGCTGACTGATGCTGCCGGGTTCCATGGTCTCGCTCAGGCCGGTGACGCCGCCATAGGCATCGGCCGGCAAGCGCCACAGCGGCCCGGACAGGCGCGGGAACAGCAGGAACAGCACCAGCATGAACGGGATCGCCTGCAGCAGCATGACTCCCGCGCGCCCGGCGTACCGCCAGGGTTCGGGGCGGGCCGGCGCCCGCTGCGCGCACAGTAGCAGTACGGTCATGATCCAGACCGCCAGCAGCAGGTAGCCGGCCATCGCCAGCGATTGATCGAACAGGAACTGCGTGCCGATCAGCAGATAGCCGAGATAGAGCACGATGTAGGTGTCGCGCTTGCGGCGCATTTCCAGCAGCTTGAGCGCGGTCATCGCCAGCAGCAGCGCGGTGCCGGCATCGCGGCCGAGCAGCGTTCCGAAGCTGGCGAAGATGCCGGCCGCGGTGGCGACCGTGAGCAAGGCGCGTAGCCACGCCCGCGGCAGCGCCTCGCCGCGGAGCGCGGCGAACAGGCGCCAGGCGCCGCAGAACACGACCAGACCGGTGATCCAGAGCGGCATGCGCAGCAGGTGGGGAACGGCCACCAGCCCCATGCCCAGCAGCAGGGTGGCGAGCGTGCCCAGTGGCAGCAGCGGATCCTGGCGGGGGCGGGCGCTCATGTCGGGAACAGTGCCAGAGCTTTCAGACAGTGATGCCGGTGATGGGCGCCGTGGTCGGGTGCGATCTCGACGCCCGGCAGTCGCAAGCCGTAGCGCAAGCCGCTCGCCTCGGCGTCGAGCACCCAGCGGCACAGGCGCGACAGGCGAGCCTCGGGCTCGAGATGCGGCAGCGCGTGCCAGTCCAGCCACAGCCGCGCCTGGGCGCCGCCGCCGGCGAACCGCTTGGTCTGCGGCTCGCCGCCGCGCGCCACCACGCGCCAAGCCACATGACGCAGGGAATCGCCCGGCCGGTAGCGGCGCAGTTCCTGGAAGTCCTCGTCGCCGTCGCCCTGACGCGCGCCCGCAGAGCCCTCACCGCCGCTAGCGGGCAGCGGCACTGGGCCTTGCTCCGGGTGCGGATAGACCAGGCATTTTTGCCGCAGATCGAGCCAGGTCCAGGCCCGAAACAGCCCGGTGGGAAAGTTGGTCTGGATGGCGACCCGCTCGGATTCGCGCCAGCCGCGCCGCGAGGTCGGCAGGCGGAAGGCGAGCCGGCCCATGGCGGCGCTCGCCAGGTCCACCGCATCCTGCTGTTCGCCGTCATGGGCAATGCCGACCGCCAGCCGCGCCCGTCTCGACGGGTTCTCGACCAGCAAGGGGAAGACCGCGGTCTCGCCGGCGAACACCGGCGCCGGCGGCAGCGGCGTCAGACGCAGTCCCAGCAAGTTCAGGAAGGTGTGTAGGATCGCCACCAGCGCCAGGCCGGCCAGCAGGAACACCAGCAAGAAGAGCAGGCTGTTGCCGTAGTTGACGGCGCCGAGCCACATCACCGTCAGCAGCAGCGCGAACAGCAGGCCGGCTCGGGTCGGCAGGATGTAGATCCGCCGATAGCGCAGTTCCACCACGCCCGCGCGGTCATCCAGCCCCTTGAATAGCCAGCGCCGTGACCACTGGCGCCAAGCCGCCGTCGGCCGCATCAGGGTATCGCGACCTCTTCGAGGATTTCCGCCACATCGCGCGCGTGGCTGCGCCCGCCGTGCTCGCCGACGGCGATCAGCCGGTGCTGGGCGACGGCTGGGAACACCGCCTGCAGATCCTCGGGCAGCACCGCCTCACGGCCATCCACCAGCGCCCAGGCCTGCGCCGCGCGCAGCAGGCCCAGGCCCGCGCGCGGCGACAGACCGTGGCGGTAGCGTCCGCAATTGCGGGTGTGATCGAGCAGGGCCTGCAGATAGTCGAGCAGGGCGTCGGCCACGCGTACGTCCGCTACCCGCGCCTGCAGCGCCAGCAGCTCGTCCGGGCCGAGCACCGGCTCGATCTCGGTGAGCAGCGCGCGCCGGTCCTTACCGCGCAGCAGCGCCCGCTCGGCGTCGCGGTCCGGGTAGCCCAGCGCCAGGCACATCAGGAAACGATCCAGCTGCGACTCCGGCAGAGGAAAGGTGCCGATCTGGGTGTCGGGGTTCTGCGTGGCGATGACGAAAAAAGGCGAGGGCAACGGTCGGGTGACGCCATCGCTGGTCACCTGGCCTTCCTCCATCGCCTCCAGCAGCGCGCTCTGGGTTTTCGGCGTGGCGCGGTTGATCTCGTCGGCCAGCACCACCTGCGAAAAGATCGGGCCCGGATGGAAGCGGAAATGCCCGCTGTCGCGGTCGTAGATCGACGCGCCGAGGATGTCGGCGGGCAGCAGGTCGCTGGTGAACTGGATGCGCTGGAACTGCAGCCCGAACAGCTTGGCCAGCGTATGAGCCAGCGTGGTCTTGCCGACGCCGGGCAGGTCTTCGATCAGCAAGTGGCCCCGCGCGAGAACGCAGGTCACCGCCAGGCGGATCGCGCGCTCCTTGCCGAGAATGATCTGGTTGGCGCGCTTGAGCAATCGCTGTACGAGTTCGGGCATGCCGTTGTTCAGTTGGTATGTAGTAGACCCTAATGATTGGTCCGGGCGGTACGATCTGCAATCATCGTCCGCCGCCCGGTCGGTGGCGGCCGACGAAAAAAATTTTTCATCGGGGGGCTAGCATCGCCCGCGCCGTTGTGGCAAAGTTCGCGCCTCGTTGATGACGCCTCCCGCAAGCGGCTTCCGGCAGAGCCCGAAAGTCGGTACGGGAGCGGGTCGAGAGGGGGCGGAAAATAGGCCTGCCGCTCGATCCGAGGCTGTCGCGAAGTGGCTGCGGGGCTCTCGAAAGAGGGTATTGACAACGGGGCGGTGCGGTGTAGAATGCGCGTCCCTGCTGCGGTGCGAGAGGCGC
>CALGAN010000005.1 GCA_937951875.1 uncultured Alkalilimnicola sp.
GAACCGCAAGCTGCTCGACGAGCTGCTCGACAAGCACAGCAGCTACACCTGGGAGAATCTGATCGAGCCGTTCGAGGCGGCTTCCGACCGGCTCAGCAAGGCCTGGTCGCCGGTGTCGCACATGAACTCGGTAGTCAACACCGACGCCCTGCGCGAGGCCTACAACGCCTGCCTGCCCAAGCTCTCCGAGTACGGCACCGAAATCGGCCAGAACGAGCGGCTGTACCGCGCCTACCAGCAGATCCACGACTCGCCCGAGTTCGCGCGGCTGTCGCAGGCGCAGCAGAAAGCCGTGAAGGATGCGCTGCGCGACTTCAAGCTGGCCGGCGTGTCGCTGCCCGAGGACAAGAAGCGGCGCTTCAAGGAGATCAACCAGCGGCTGTCGGAGCTGTCGGCGAAGTTCGAGCAGAACGTGATGGACGCCACCGACGCCTGGAGCAAGCTCGTCACCGACGAGGCCGAGCTGGCCGGCATTCCCGCCACCGCCAAGGCCAACTTCCGCCAGAACGCCGAGCGCAAGGGGCTGCAGGGCTGGCTGATCAATCTGGAGTTCCCGTCCTACTACCCGGTGCTGACCTACGCCGACAACCGCGAGCTGCGGCGCGAGCTGTACGAGGCCTATACCACCCGCGCCTCGGAGATCGGCCCCAATCCCGGCAAGTGGGACAACCTGCCGCTGATGGAGGAGATCCTCGCGCTGCGGCATGAGAAGGCGCAGCTGCTCGGCTTCGCCAACTACGCCGAGCTGTCGCTGGCCACCAAGATGGCCGGCTCGACCCGGGAGGTGATGGACTTCCTCAACGACCTGGCCGCCCGCGCCAAGCCCAAGGCCGAGGAGGAACTGCGCGAGCTGAAGGAATTCGCCGCCAAGGCGTTCGGCGCCACCGAGCTGCAGGCCTGGGACATCGGCTACTACTCGGAGAAGCTGCGCCAGAGCCGCTATCAGGTGTCGCAGGAGGATCTGCGGCCCTACTTCCCGGTGAACCGCGTCATCCAGGGTCTGTTCGAGGTGGTGCGGCGGCTCTATGGCCTGGAGATCGCCGAGGTCAGCGGCGTCGACACCTGGCACAAGGACGTCCGCTTCTACGAGATCCGCGACCAGCAGGGCAACGTGCGCGGTCAGTTCTTCGTCGATCTGTACGCCCGCGAGAAGAAGCGCGGCGGCGCCTGGATGGACGAGTGCCGGGTGCGGCGGCGCACGGCGGTCGGCGTGCAGCTGCCGGTGGCGTACCTGACCTGCAACTTCACGCCGCCGGTGGGCGACGAGCCGGCGCTGCTCACCCATGACGAGGTGGAGACGCTGTTCCACGAGTTCGGCCACGGCCTGCACCACATGCTCACCAAGATCGACGTGGCCGCGGTGTCGGGCATCAACGGCGTGCCCTGGGATGCGGTGGAGCTGCCCAGCCAGTTCATGGAGAATTGGTGCTGGGAGCGCGAGGCGCTGGATCTGTTCGCCCGCCACTACCAGACCGGCGAGACGATCCCCGAGGCGCTCTATCAGCGCATGCGGGCGGCGAAGAACTTCCAGTCGGCGATGCAGACCGTGCGCCAGCTGGAGTTCGCGCTGTTCGACTTCCGCCTGCACCTGGAATACGACCCGGCGCGCGGCGGGCGCATCTACGACATTCTCAAGGAAGTGCGCGAGCAGGTGGCGGTGGTCCAGCCGCCGGCCTTCAACCGCTTCCCCAACAGCTTCGGCCACATCTTCGCCGGCGGCTATGCGGCGGGCTACTACAGCTACAAGTGGGCCGAGGTGCTGTCGGCCGACGCCTTCTCGCGCTTCGAGGAGGAAGGCATCTTCAACCGCGAGACCGGCGAGAGCTTCCTGCGCAACATCCTTGAGCAGGGCGGCTCGCGCGACGCTATGGAACTGTTCGTAGCCTTCCGCGGCCGCAAGCCGACCATCGACGCGCTGCTGCGGCATACAGGGCTGGCGGCATAAGCCGCGCGAGGGCATGCGAACGAGCGGACCGCTCGTGCCCGAGGGCGCGGGCTGTGCCGATTCCCGACTGGGCATGGCCCTCGCCGATACTTGCCCGGTTTCGGGCTGTCGTATGCGCACCTCTGTGACGAGGCTCTGAGTCGAGGGAGCCCTGCGTCGTCATGCCCGCGAAAGGCCTGCCCCCGCGAAAGCGGGGGCGGGCATCCAGAACTCCAAGGACGAGCTCCAGTGCCATCCACGGTCTCGCACGACCCGCAGGAACGTGCGGCGGCCAAGACTTTGCCAGTCAATAAGTTGCGCTTCGCGGCTTGTTTGTCCCCGCTCCCTCGCCCCCCGCGAGGGGGGAGGGAACGTAGGGGGCGAGCGCTCTGCTAGCTTCAGCTACGGCAGGTCGTAGCCGATGCTGAGGAACATGGCGTGAGCCTGGTTGAGCTTGAGTGCGTCGGCGCTGAAGTCGACCACGAGCCGCCCCCAGCGGACTCGCAGCCCCACCCCGTCGAACTGTGGCCAGTACAGCAGCCGCACGCCGGCCACGCTGCCACCGATGCCGTACAGGCACTGGTGCGGGCGGCACATCAGCTCGGCGTCGGCCCATACACCGCCCGCCACCGCGGCGGCGGCGCTCAGCTGCGTCCGGGTCTTGAGCCGTTGGTCGAAGCGGCTGCGGTAGCCTTCGTAGCCGGTCAGCACCGGCTCGACCTTGACGAAGCCGTCGTCGTCCACGCCGACCTGCTCGGAGTTCACCGTGGCTTCCGTATACGGCACATCGCGCCAGCGGATCATGCCCAGGGCGTCGATCACCGCGAGGTCGACGGCGAACACCCCCGGTTCCCGCCAGTGCACCGCGAGGTCGAGGCTGGCGCCAAAGCCGGTTGGCTTATCGCTGTCGCGGTCGAACAGCCGGTCGCGCTCGTACTGGTAGTCGACCTCTCCCTGATAGGCGTACTCGCGCTCGCTGCGGGCTACGGCGGTTCCCTCGAGCCGGCCGTACTGCAGGCCCCAGGCGGTGAACAGCGAGGCGCCGACGGTGGCGCTCAACCCCGGCCGAAGCTGAAAATGACGGCTGACGCGCGCGCCGGCCAGCTCGAAATGGTAGCCGGTCAGCGCCAGCCGGTACTGCCGCTCCGTCGGCAGATCGAGGTCGTTGCGGATGTAGTAGTAGAGCTCAGCGGTGTCCTCGCTGAAACGCAGATCCAGCTCCCGCCGGTAGAGTGCGCCTAGGCTCCAGCGGTCGTTGCGCGCCCCGGCCTCCACCCATAAGTGCGCCCACTGGTGTTCGCCGCCGGATGCGTACCGCCCCTCCCAGTCGTCCAGCGCCGGCTCGATCGGCACCGGCTCGCTGTAGGCCATGGCCTCGGTGCGCAGATAAGGGCGCCAGCCGTCCGCGCTCGCCGGGTCGGCGCACAGCAGCATGATCCAGGCAAGAAAGAGGGACGGCCAATGCCGCCCCTCGATAGCGCGTAACGCCTTGCGCATTTAGCGGATCGACTCGAACGAGCCGTCGCTCCAGCGCAGCAGCACCAGGCCGTTGTCCGTGGCCTCGATGCGCCCCGCCTGCTCGCCATCGACCTTCACGACGCCGATCTGGCCCTGGGTATTCTCCCAGTTCGGAACCAGGGTCATCGTCACGCCGGTCGCGCTGGTGATGTCGACGCTATCGAGCTGCTTGCCGATGACTTTGCGCGCCGACAGGGTCCACCGGTCGCCGCCGTGGCGGAAGGTCACCAGCACATCGCGGCTGTCGTACTCGCTGCGGCCGAGCGTGGCCGTGACCGTGGCCTCTGGATGGCCGGTCAGCTTGAGGTCGAGCGTGACGCTGATCGTGCCGCGCAGGAAGTACTCGGCGTTCTCGAAGCTGCCGATGTCGACCCGACCGCCGATCACCGTCACGCCGGCGTCGCCCACCACTTCCTCGCTGTAGTACCTCATGTAGACATGGCTGACTTCGGGCTCCGCCCCGCTGGGGGTGGTGAACTCGCTCTTCAGCCGGTCGGTGACGTAGTCGACGGCGCCCAGCGGATCGCCCGGCCAGGACTGCCCCGTGTAACGGCCATCGGCCTTGTACCAGACCTCGGTCATCGGGCTACCGTCATAGCCGTACCAGCTGTACCAGAAGTAGCTCAGCTGATCGGCGCCGGCCATGGTGCTCGCCTGTTCGGCCATGGCCAAGACCTCCTGGTCGACCGGGAGCTCCTTGTAGACGTCGATCACGCGCTCGTGCTTGAGATAGCCCAGCGTGTCGAAGGTCGCGGCGTTCTCGACGTCGAGAGCCACCACCCCCTGGACCACGCCGCTGCGCGAACTCTCGAAGCCGCCGCCCAGCCGGATCGACTGGATGCTGATCCGGTGCTCGGCATTGGGCAGCTCCAGGCCAACGGCCTCCAGACGGACGCCGCCATAATACCTCGCCTGGAGCGGCTCGACCGGCGGCTCGGCGTTCGGATTACCCGGATCGCGCGCCACGATGCTGACCATGCCGGTCAGCGACGCCGTATCGAGGCGCGGATCGCCGATGATGGCGCCTTCGACCGGATCGATGACCACCGGCTCCTTCAGTTTCATCACGAACGAGAGGCTATTGAGCGCCAAGGTGGCGGCACCGTTCCCCACCTGACCGCTGATCGCGGCCGTAATGGACTGGACCTCGACCGGCTCGCCCTGGTGGCCTTCGGTGGCGCGGAGATCGGTGAAGACGTGCAGCCACATCTCCAGCCCGTCCGGCATCTCCTCGGACTTGACCTCGATGTGCTCGCCGTTCTCATCCTCGACCCAGGTCATCCGGATCAGGCCGAACCGACCGCCCTCGCTGTCGCGCAGCTCGTACACCATGGAGGTGTTCGGATCGATCTCTTCGCCTTCCAGCACCACGATGCTGGCAACCTGGCCCACCAGCTCGAACATCGCCGCCACTTCCTGGCTGACGATCACGTTGGCGGTATGCGCGTCGACGCCCAGGGCAACGAGCGGATCCTCCAGCTTGGCGACCGAGCGGATCAGGGTGCGGGCCTGCTGCACCAGGTCCTTGCCCTTCGCCAGCGCGTCCTCGTTGGCGACCGAGCTGGGCTGAGGATCGTAGCTGCCATCCTCGGCGATCTCGCTTTCGATGACCTCCAGGGTATGCTTGACCTTGCGCGGCAGCTTGTCCTGCAGCTGCGGCGCGTTGGCGATCTCGCGCACGGCCTCCACCAGGGCCTGGATCGTCACCGGGTCGGTGGCGTCGAACTTGCCGTCCTCGAAGCTCGCGGCCAGATTCTCGACGATCTGGCTCGCGGCGCCGCCCTCCTTGAAGGCGAGGCTGCCGACGCCGGCCAGGAAAGCGGCGTAGGTGGCGGCATTCGCATCGTCCGACAGATCGCTCTTGGTCAGATCGGCCGGCTTGGTGGACAGGACACTGACGCCGAGCACATAGCTCATTTCCGAGTTGGCTTCGGCCACCGCCTCGGCGGTAACGCCGCGCGCATCGTTCAGCGCGCGCCGCGCCGCCATGGTGGTGAATGGCGTGAGCTGCACGCTCAGGCTCTGCCCCTTGGCCGCTTGCGGCACGATCGCCTGCAGCCGGAACTCGCTGTCGTTCAGCGGCACGGTCTGACCGAACGACGCGCCGCCGCAACCGGCCGGCACGTCGCAGACCATGCTGGTGTCGTTGGTGGTGACGAGCTCGAACAGCACCGGCCCGCCGTTGTAGTTGCCGCCGATGGTGAGCGTGTACTCGCCTTTCTCATCGGTGGTGGCCTCGCCCAACGGCGCGGAGCGCTGACCGTTGGCATCGAGCTCGTATGCCCTGATCAGGGCGTTGATCAATATGCCCTTGCTGGCAACACCGGCAGCGGCCGCCCCGGTTTCCCCGCCGCCACCACCGCCGCCGCTACCGCTACCTCCTCCGCCGCCGCAGGCGGCCAACGACATGCTAGCCGCCAGAGCCAACGCCAGCTTGGCGCCGTTCCCCCTCGACATGATCCCCACAGCAAACCTCCGAACCAGTTGTTATCGGCAGCCGGGCTACACGCGCACCCGCCGCCCCTGAGTTGTCGACACCCGGCCAAGCGCCGCATGCCGGTTCAAGGCTCGTCCGTGAGCGCTACGAGGGCCTCATGGCCTCCCGTGAATCTCGCAGCGTACCCCGTCACGACGAGCCGCCGACCCGGTTTGACCGGATGGCCGACGATTCGCAGGCTGGGAGATCATCTGCCCCTACGCTTCCCCCTGTCGTTGATTAGTAACAGTGCTATACACGCTCCGGCAAGCAGACCCGTGTCAATGGCGGCGCAGCGCAGCGAGCCAGCCCTCCCAGGAATGCTCTCGCGAAGGATCGAAGCCGGTGATGAAATCCACGCCCGCGGCGTCGCGGTCGACGACCAGCACGGCCGGCTCACCGTCCCTACCGTAAATACCGCAGGCCTCTCCCGGCCCGCAGATACGGCCGTCGTTATCGTTGTCCGTCCCGGCCACCAGGTAGTAACGGCCCGGCGGCACCTCCTCGAAACGGAAGCGGTACTCCCCCGCCTGCGCCGTCAGCCCCAGCTCCGCCACCGTCCGGCTCGGATCGTCGGCATCAATTAGCCGCACGTAGTGGTAGCCCGCATCGCCCGGCCGATCCGGGTCGATCACCTGCATCGTCACCAGCACCACTGCCGAAATGGCGTCCGGGGACGTGAACACGATCTCGCCACGGTAAGCGCCTTCAGCCAGGCCGGTGCGATTCACCGAGACGAGGTAACGGCCCAGGCCGTCGCTGTCGACCGCGGCCGGCACTGCCACCGCGCTAAGCCACGGCACGTTGGCGCGAACCCGGACGTCACTGACGTTGACGCCGCGAATGGTGAGCGGCAGCTGCTCGGTCAACGCGCCGAAACTGAGCATGCGCGGCGCGGCGGTCAGCACGCGCTGCGCCGGCGCCTCGCCATTGGCCTGCGCCTTGGCGTAGACCACCGCCTTATAAGCGTCGATCAAGCCGTAGCCGTAGAGCTCATCCCAGCCGGGCAATCCCAGATCCTCGACGATGGCGCCGCTGGCCAGCGCCAAATCGAACTCCTCCGGCCCCATCGCCGGCCACACCGCCTTCATCAGGGCCGCCACCCCGGCCACATGGGGCGCGGCCATGGACGTACCCTGATAGAAGATGTAACCGTAGCTCAGCCCGCCGTTCACTTCGATGCCCGTGAGGCTGAGTACGCCGTCGGGGTAGCCGTCGCCGTTGAGGTCGCCGCGCATATCCCCACCCGGGGCCACCACATCGATGGTGGGACCGAAATTCGAGTAGAACGTCTGGCGCTTCGCCGGGCCCACCGCACCGACCGAAACCACGCCCTCATAGGCGGCGGGATAAACCGGAATATCGGTGTGATGGTTCCCGGCCGCGGCGACGACGATCACCCCGGCCTCGCGCACCCGCCGGATCACCTCTTGCTCGGCTTGCGACGCCGTATAGCTGCCGAGGCTCAAATTGATGATGTCGGCCTTGCGCCGCGGCAGACGCCCGGAATCGTTCTCCAGACCGGCCGCATACAGCAGCGCCTGGTGCATGTCGTAGTGAGTGGCTCCACCCACGCCGAACACGCGCAACGGCATGATCTTCGCCCCCCAGGACACGCCGGCCACGCCTTGCCCGTTGTTGGTATCGGCCGCCACCGTGCCAGCCACGTGCGTGCCATGGAAGGAGCTACGGCCCGAATAGGAATTGCCCGGATCGTCCGGATCGGGGTCGATGCCGTCGCCGTCGCGGGCGATCTGTGGATCGCTGATGAAGTCGTAACCGTCATCGGTCAGCCGATTCCGCAAATCCGGATGGCGCATCAGCACGCCGGAGTCGATCACCGCCACCACCACCGGCTCCACACTGGCACCGATGCTCAGATCCCAGGCCTGCGGCAGATTGATCAGCGGATAGTGCCACTGCAAGGCATAGTATTCGTCGTTGGGTACCCGATACGCTTGACGGATGTAGTTGGGCTCGGCGTACTCGACATCGGGCCGCCGGCTCAGCTCCTTGATCACTTCCAAGGTCCGCAGCTTGGCCTGCAGAGACTGATCCACCGCCGTTTGCTTGCCGCCGAGCCGCGGCAGCCGGCGCGGAACGAGCGCCTCGCCCTCCAGCGTGAACAACTGCGCCCGCCCAGCGGCGCCGGCCAGCGGCTTCATGCCAAGGGCAGCCATCTCGGCCTCGCGCGTCGCCGCCCGCGCACCCACGCCGTCCTTGAACTTGACCACCACCTGACCGGGCACGAAGGGATCGCTCAGGCGCAGGCCGCCCGCATCGAAATCGGCCGAACCGGGCATGCTCGCGTTCAGGACGTAGTTGGCAGCCCCGCTGTAAGCCCATACCGCCACGTAATAGCTGCCATCGGCGGGAACGGTGAGAGACTCGACCTGCGTAGTCGCGCCCGCGGACCAATCGAGCGGATCGTCGGTGTTATCGACGCTGAACAAAAACAGGTCTAGATCGTCGGCGCCGATGTCCTCGCTGGCGATATGCAGCGACAGGCGCATACCGCGCTTCAAATCGACCCGATATATGTCGATCTGATCGCCGTCGGCGTACGAGGCGCCGGGGGCGCCAGCACGCGGCTGATTGACGTAGCCGCCCACGGTGACCGGCGGAACCAGCCGCTGCGCCTGGGCGAACGTATTGTTCGGCATGCGCGGTGCCGCCGGATCGTTGACGTCGCCATCGATGGCGGTGGCGCTGAGCACCTTGATGGTGCCGCTGACCGCGTACGCGCCGCGGCCTCCGTCGCCACCGTCCCCACTACCACCGCCGCCTCCGCCACAGGCGGCCAGCGCCAGAACGCACGACGCGCTGAAGACGCCGGCAAGCCACACCCCACCTCGCGATGCCATGCTCCCCCCCAAGATCGTTGTCGATATTGCTTAAGCCCAGGATCGGCCACTTAGCTGCATCAGCGTATCCTAATTGGTGAACTGGCTCATATCTCTTGTTTGGGATAGGCCTTACTTTTTTTAGTTTTGCCTTCGGTTGACCAGCGCCGCCCCAGGCTGGCGCTATCGCGCACGGCACGGCATCCTACCGGCACGCCCCGGCCACCCCGCCGGGCTGATCCGTCAAACGACCGGAAAACCGATGCGACTCGCCAGCTGGAACGTCAATTCCATCAAAGTCCGCCTTCCTCAGCTCATCGACTGGCTCAACAAGGCGCAGCCGGACGTGGTGGGACTGCAGGAAATCAAATGCACCGCCGACAACTTTCCGTTCGAGCCGCTGCGCGCGCTCGGCTACGAAGTGGCGGTCTCCGGCCAGCCGACCTATAACGGCGTCGCCGTCCTCAGCCGCTACCCGATCACCGAGGTCGTTACCGACCTGCCCGGACTGGATGATCCGCAGCGGCGCGTGCTCGCCTGCACCACCGGCGGCATCCGCTTCATCGACCTGTACGTGCCGAACGGCCAGGCGGTGGGCAGCGACAAATACGCCTACAAGCTGGAATGGCTGGCCAAACTGCACGCGTTTCTCGGCGACGAGCTCACCCGCCACCCGCTGCTGGCGGTAGTCGGCGACTTCAACATCGCCCCCCAGCCGGAGGACGTGGACAACCCGGCGGAATGGGAAGGACAGGTGCTGTTCTCCGAGCCGGAACGCACCGCTTTTCAGAATCTGCTGGCCCTGGGCCTGCAGGACACCTTCCGGCTGTTCCCGCAGGAGCCGAAGACCTTCAGCTGGTGGGATTACCGCCAAAACAGCTTCCGCCGCAACCGCGGCCTGCGCATCGACCACGTGCTCGCCAGTACCGCCTTGGCCGCGCACTGCACCGCCAGCCACATCGACCGCGAGCCACGCGGCTGGGAGCGGCCGTCCGACCACGCGCCAGCGGTGGCGGACTTCGGCGGCTTGACGGCCCCGGCAACGTAGTCGCGAGCGGCGACGGCGCCTAGGGCCTACAATAGCCAGCCCAATTCAGCCAGCACGACAGCCAGCCGATGCATTACGCCGATCTTCGCGATTTCATCGACATGCTAGAGCGCAATGGCGAGCTCAAGCGCGTTCGCCAGCCGATCAGCCCGCACCTGGAGATGACCGAGATCTGCGACCGCACGCTGCGGCGCGGCGGCCCGGCGCTGCTGTTCGAGAACCCCCAGGGCCACCGCGTACCCGTGCTCGCCAATCTGTTCGGCACGCCGCGGCGGGTGGCGCTGGGCATGGGCGCCGAGGACGTATCCGAGCTGCGCGAGATCGGCAAGCTGCTGGCCTTCCTCAAGGAGCCGGAGCCGCCCAAAGGGCTCAAGGACGCTTGGAATAGCCTGCCGCTGTTCAAGAAAGTGCTGGACATGGCGCCGAAGACCATCCGCAATGCGCCCTGTCAGGAGCAGGTGATCGAGGGCGACGACGTGGACCTCGGCCGGCTGCCGGTCCAGACCTGCTGGCCGGGCGACGCCGGCCCGCTGATCACCTGGGGGCTGGTGGTCACCAAGGGCCCGCACAAGGAGCGGCAGAATCTCGGCATCTACCGCCAGCAGGTGATCGGCCGCAATCGGGTGATCATGCGCTGGCTGGCGCACCGCGGCGGCGCGCTGGACTTCCGCGACTGGCAGCAGGCGCGTCCGGGCGAGCCGTTCCCGGTGGCGGTGGTACTGGGCGCCGATCCGGCCACCATTCTCGGCGCCGTGACCCCGGTCCCCGACACCCTGTCGGAGTACGCCTTCGCCGGCCTGCTGCGCGGCGCCAAGACCGAGCTGACCCGTTGCGTGGGCCTGGACCTGCAAGTGCCGGCGCGGGCCGAGATCGTACTGGAAGGCCACATCCACCCCGGCGATACCGCGCCGGAAGGCCCGTTCGGCGACCATACCGGCTACTACAACGAGGTGGACACCTTCCCGGTGTTCACCATCGACCGCATCACCCAGCGCCGCGATCCGATCTACCACAGCACCTACACCGGCCGGGCCGGCGGTGCTCGGCGTGGCGCTCAACGAAGTGTTCGTGCCGATCCTGCAGAAGCAGTTCCCGGAGATCGTCGACTTCTACCTGCCGCCGGAAGGCTGCTCCTACCGCCTGGCGGTGGTGACCATGAAGAAGCAGTACCCCGGCCACGCCAAGCGGGTGATGTTCGGCGTGTGGAGCTTCCTGCGCCAGTTCATGTACACCAAGTTCATCATCGTCTGCGACGACGACGTCAACGCCCGCTCCTGGGAAGACGTGATCTGGGCCATGACCACCCGCATGGACCCGGCGCGCGACACCGTGCTGGTGGAGAACACTCCCATCGACTATCTCGACTTCGCCTCGCCGGTCTCGGGCCTGGGCTCGAAGATCGGCTTCGACGCCACCAATAAGTGGCCGGGCGAAACCAGCCGGGAGTGGGGTCGGCCGATCGTGATGACCCCGGAGGTCAAGGCCCGGGTCGACGCGCTCTGGCCGGAGCTAGGGATCGACTGAGGCACAGTGGGTTTATTAGCGCCGCGTAAAACGAGAGAATGCCCGGTTTCTCGTGTGGCGGACCTTAGTCATGAGTTATCGAGTCAGCCTTCGGCCCAGCGGGCACACCCTTACCGTCAACGAGGGCGAGAGCATCCTCGACGCGGCGCTCCGTCAGGGGTTGATGATCCCCTATAGCTGCCGCGGCGGCAGTTGCGGCAGCTGCATCGGCCGCGTGCTCGAAGGGCGGGTCAGCTACCCGCAGGGCAGCCCGCCTCCGGCCTTGAGCCAGGAAGACCTGGCGGCCAGCCGCGCTCTGTTCTGCCTGGCCCGTCCTGAGACGGATCTGGTCATCGAAGTGCGCGAGGTGCGCCAGGCCTCGGATCTGCCGCCGCGCAAGCTACCCTGCCGGGTGGCGCGCATCGAGCAGCTCTCGCACGACGTGCGCCGTCTCTATCTGAAGACGCCGGCCACCGAACGGCTGCAATTCCTGGCCGGACAGTACATCGACATCCTGCTGCCCGGCGGCAAGCGGCGCGGTTTCTCGCTCGCCAACGCGCCCTACGACGATGAGTTCCTGGAACTGCACATTCGCCTGGTGCCGGGCGGGCAGTTCACCCGCTACGTGTTCGAGGAAATGCAGCCCGGCGCGCTGCTGCGCATCGAGGGGCCGTTCGGCCAGTTCTACCTGCGGGAGGACTCGCCGCGGCCGGTGCTGATGATGGCCGGCGGCACCGGTTTCGCCCCGCTCAAGGGCATGATCGAGCAGGCCAACCACGTCGGCGATATGCGTCCGATACACTTCTTCTGGGGCGTGCGCGCCAAGCGCGATCTCTATCTCGATCAGCTGCCGCGCGCTTGGGCCGAGAATCGGCCTGGTTTTCGCTACACTCCGGTGTTGTCGGAACCAATGGCCGAGGACCGGTGGGAGGGCCGCACGGGCCTGGTCCACGAAGCGCTGCTACAGGATTACCCAGACCTGTCGGGTTTCGATATTTATATGAGCGGTCCACCGGCAATGGTGTCGGCGGCGCGCGATGCCTTCCTGGCGCACGGCGCGCAGCCCGGACAGCTGTTTTCCGATTCCTTCGACTTCGCGGTGGATCCAGGCACAATAAAACGTTAACCGCGGCGGTGAGGTTGGCATTGCCTCACCCGGCGCCTAACATAGGGAATGCCCTAGCGGGTTGGTTGGGATGGACCCCTTGCATTCACCAACGGCTTCCGCGCCCGAAACACACTCTCGGCCCTGTCGCCGTCGACTCGCTGCCTTGGCGGCGGCCGTATTCGGCTTGGCGTTGAGCGCGCAGCTGGCGGCCCTGGTTCACGGCTGGGAAGCCGAGCGCGCCGAGTCACGGTTCCGTCAGGCCGGCGAGCGCTGGCTGCGCATCATGCGCCTGGAACTGGATCGGCTGCTGGGCCTGCCGTACTACCTCGGCAGCATATTCCTGGCGCCCAAGGACGTGAGCGACAAGGAATTTCACGCTTTCGCCGACGCCGTTACCCGCGACCGCCCGGAAATCGACACCATCGTCTGGTCGCCGCGCCAGCCTGATACCAGCCCGCCCGTTTACAGCGAGCGGCTGCGCCTGCGTCGAGACGGACCGACCTGGCGGCTGGAAACCACCGCCGCACAGTGGCAAGGCGCAGCGGCCCCAGACGGCGTGATCGACCCGATCCTGCTGACGTCGGCGGCGCGCACGGCCTCGGCGGTGGTCTCGTCCCGTGTGACGATCGACGCCGGTGACCAGCCGGAGCCGGGCGTGGTCATCGTCGGCCCGATACGCAACAAGCCGATACCGGCCGAGCCGATCGGGCTGATCTCGCTCCGGCTGAGCGTCCCGACCCTGATCAAGCAGCTGCGGGAACACGGGTACCATACCGGGCTGGCCGTGCAGGTGCACGACATCACCGACGGCAGCCTGCCGATCCTGCTCTATAGCAGCGACTTGGCCGGCAACCCGGCCGCCATGCTCGACAGCCGCCCGCCGCCCGACGAGCGCGCCGACGACGCTGGCCTGATCCGCCATCTCGAGGTCGGCGGCCGGCATTGGCTGGTGACGCTGCGCCCGTCCCAGCCGTACACGGTTTCCCCCTGGGGCCAGAGCGTGCTCACGCTGCTGGCCGGCGCCTCGCTCACCACACTGGTGGTCATGCCGCTGCTACGCCGCCGCGATCCGACAGCACCGGCCGTCACCCCGGTCACGCACACACCCGCGCCGCAGGAACAGACTCAAGACGCCGAAGCGCTCCATTGGCGCCACATGGTGGAGTCGTCCCCCGACATGATCCTGCTGCTGAACGCCGAGGGCCGGGTGCGCTACGTCTCGCCCAGCTGTACGCGGCTGCTCGGCTGGCAGCCCGAGCAGATGAGCGGCCGCTCGATCTACGACTTCTTTCACCCCGACGACATCTACCGCACCCGCCACGCCCACGAGTTCGCCCTGGCCAATCCCGGCAACTACCTGTCCAGCTACCGGGTGCGGCGCGCCGACGGCGGCTATTCCTGGCTGGAAGCGCACAACAGGATGCTGCAGGACGAGGAAACGGGCGCGGCCACCGAGATTCTCTGCGTGGTGCGCGACACCTCGGGACGCCAGACCGAGGTCGACGCCCTGCGCGAGAGCGAGGTGATGTACCGCGGCGCCTTCGAGAACGCCGCGACACCGATGCTGCTGGCGGACGCCTACAGCGGCCAGCTGCTGCGGGTGAACCAGGCGCTGTGCGACATGCTCGGCTACAGCAAGCCGGAGCTGCGCGAGCTCAAGTCGCGCGACATCACCCATCCGGCCGACTGGGAGCTGACCGTGGAAGGCAGCCGCGCCGCCCGCGCCAACCTCAAGGGCGTGGAGCTCAACAAGCGCTTCCTGCGCAAGGACGGCTCGCTGGTGCCGGCGCGGGTGCTGCTGTCGGTGCAGCGCGACCCCGAAGGCAACGCCCGCTACTTCATCTCCCACATACTGCCGCGCCACTCCCGGGCGGAGTGATCGTAGCCGCCCGGGGCGGACCGGTCGCGCTACACCGGCCGGAACACCTCCCCGCCCTGGCGCACGAACTCCGCCGCCTTCTCCCGCATGCCGGCCTCCAGCGCCTGCTGGGTGTCGGTGATGCCCGAGGCCTGCGCGAACTCGCGCACCTCTTGGGTGATCTTCATCGAGCAGAACTGCGGCCCGCACATCGAGCAGAAGTGCGCCAGCTTGTGCGCTTCCTTGGGCAGGGTCTCGTCGTGGAACTCGCGCGCCTTGTCCGGGTCGAGACCGAGGTTGAACTGATCGGCCCAGCGGAACTCGAAGCGCGCCTTGGACAGGGCGTTGTCGCGGATCTGCGCCGCCGGATGGCCCTTGGCGAGATCAGCGGCATGGGCGGCGATCTTGTAGGTGACGATGCCCTCGCGCACGTCGTGCTTGTTCGGCAGCCCCAGGTGCTCCTTGGGCGTGACGTAGCAGAGCATGGCGGTGCCGAACCAGCCGATCATGGCCGCGCCGATGGCCGAGGTGATGTGGTCGTAGCCCGGGGCGATGTCGGTGGTCAACGGCCCGAGCGTGTAGAACGGCGCCTCGTGGCAGCCCGCGAGCTGCTTGTCCATGTTCTCCTTGATGAGCTGCATGGGCACGTGGCCGGGGCCTTCGATCATCACCTGCACATCATGCCGCCAAGCGATCTCGGTGAGCTCGCCCAGCGTCTTGAGCTCGGCGAACTGCGCCTCGTCGTTGGCGTCGGCGATCGAACCCGGCCGCAGGCCGTCGCCGAGCGAGAAGGCCACGTCGTAGGCCTTCATGATTTCGCAGATTTCCTCGAAGTGGGTGTAGAGGAAATTCTCCTTGTGGTGGGCGAGACACCACTTGGCCATGATCGAGCCGCCGCGGGAGACGATGCCGGTAACGCGCTTGGCGGTGAGCGGGATGAAGGCCAGGCGCACACCGGCGTGGATGGTGAAGTAGTCCACGCCCTGCTCGGCCTGCTCGATCAGGGTGTCGCGGAAGATCTCCCAGGTCAGCTCCTCGGCCTTGCCGCCGACCTTCTCCAGCGCCTGGTAGATCGGCACCGTGCCCACGGGCACCGGCGAGTTGCGGATGATCCATTCGCGGGTCTCGTGGATGTTCTTGCCGGTGGACAGATCCATGATGGTGTCCGCGCCCCAGCGGGTGGCCCAGACCATCTTCTCGACTTCCTCCTCGATGCTGGAGGTGACCGCCGAGTTGCCCATATTGGCGTTGATCTTCACCAGGAAATTTCGGCCGATGATCATCGGCTCCAATTCCGGGTGATTGATGTTGGCCGGGATGATGGCCCGTCCCCGCGCCACTTCCTGGCGCACGAACTCGGGCGTGATCTCCTCGGGAATGGTGGCGCCGAAAGCCTGGCCCCGGTGGCGGCGGAACAGCGGCGTATCGCGGTACAGCTCCAGGCGCTGGTTCTCGCGAATGGCGACGAACTCCATCTCCGGCGTGATGATGCCGCGCCGCGCGTAATGCATCTGCGTGACGTTGGCGCCCGGCTTGGCGCGCCGGGGCGCGCGGATGTGCTCGAAGCGCAGGTGCGCCAGCGCCGGATCGTTCTGCCGCGCCCGGCCGTAGCTGGAGCTGGGCCCTGGCAGCCGCTCGGTGTCGCCCCGCTCCTCGATCCAGCGCTCCCGCAGCGGCGGCAGGCCCGCCCGCAGATCGATATCGACGTTGGGGTCGGTGTACGGGCCGGATGTGTCGTAGACGTAGATCGGCGGATTCTTCTCGGCGCCGAACGCCGAGGGCGTATCGGACTGGCGGATCTCGCGCATCGGCACCCGCAGGTCGGGCCGCGACCCTTCGACGTAGACCTTTCGCGAATTGGCGAACGGCCGGAGCATCTCCGGATCGAGCGCACCGGTCTTGCTACGTAGGGCTTCGAAAGTGGCGCTCATGCTGGCGCAGTCCTCCCGCTGATCGGAAAGAATTCTGGAAGGGGCGGCGACGAGCCGCGAACCAAGTCCCAAAGGGTTACAGCCCCGGCCCGGTATTTCAAGCGCGACCGCCGCTGCTTGCCTGGCAGTGCGAAAGCCCTTACGCTTTACGCGCTTGCGCGGCCGCCGCCGCCAATACCCTTCATGGATCGATCCATACCGACCATTCGCCGGATCGGGCCCTGCCGTGTCAGGGCGACCGAGCAGGTCTCACGCATTACACCGGGCATAGCCATGAGCAATTTCGACTTCGAACGCGCGCGCTTCAACATGGTGGAGCAGCAGATCCGGACCTGGGAAGTCCTCGACGAACGCGTGCTGGAGGTGATCCGCAACGTCCCGCGCGAGGCTTACGTGCCGGAGCGGTATCGTGGCATGGCCTACATGGACCTGCGGGTCCCGCTGCCGAACGGCCAGTACATGCTCGAACCGAAGGTGGCGGCGCGCATGCTGCAGGCGGTGGACGTCAAGCCCTCCGAGCAGGCGCTGGAGATCGGCACCGGCAGCGGCTATGTCACCGCCTGCCTAGCCCAGCTGGCGGCGCACGTCACCAGCGTCGAATACTTCGCCGACCTCAAGGAGCTGGCCGCGCGCAACCTCGCCGCCCAGAACGTCAGCAACGTCACCCTGGAAGTGGGCGATGCCTCCAAGGGCTGGGACGACGGCCGCCGCTACGACGTGATCGTGGTCACCGGCTCGCTGCCGGAGCTGCACCAGGGCTTCCACAAGAGCCTGACCATCGGCGGGCGGCTGGTGCTGGCGGTCGGCCAGGGCCTGGGCATGCTGAACGAAGTGCTGCTGATCACCCGGGTCGCGGAGGATCAATGGGCCACCCAGAGCCTGTTCGACACCTACATCGAACCGCTGATCAACGCCCCGCGGACCGTGGCGTTCGCACTCTAGTGAAATCGCTAAGCCCCCAAGAACTGGCGCAGCGCCTCCAACAGGAGGCCGCGCCCCTGCTGCTGGACGTGCGCGAGCCCTGGGAGTTCGCACACGCCCACATCGAAGGCTCCACCCTCATGCCCATGCATGAGGTTCCCGCCCGCCACGCCGAGCTGGATAAGGACGCTGAAATCGTGGTGATCTGCCACCACGGCATGCGCAGCGCCCAGGTGACGCAATACCTCGACCGGCTCGGCTTCAGCCAGGTCTACAACCTCACCGGCGGCATCGACGCCTGGTCGCGGGAAGTCGACCCGAGCGTGCCGCAGTACTGAGCATCCCCGCTGCCAAGCGGCGCGCCGCAAAGAGGCGAAGCCGGCCGCTTCTCGCTCCTCTCCTGCCCCCGGCATAACGTATGCACACTCCTGCCGAGAGCGTTCTCCCAGTACGCGCTAACCGAAACTTGGCAGGACGTCGGCCAGCCCCCTTCGCGGAGGAGAGCGCAGCGAGGGGCTATCGCATGCACACATATCTCTGACAGAGCTCTGAGTCGTCATGCCCGCGCAAGCGGGCATCCAGAAACCCAACCAAAATCCCAAGATGCGTGCATACGCTAGCCCGGTTCCGCGCATGGACCGGCGATGCGCGCCAGGCGTGGCCGCAGTCCCCTCAAGCCGCCGGCGGCAAGCGTTCGGCGACCAGCGCCAAGCAGCGGTCCAAGGCGCCGCGGTTGGCGGCCACTACCGCCTGCGCGCGCTCGCCCATGCGCCGGCGGATATCGGTGTCGTCCAGCAACTCGGACACCGCCGCCGCCAGCGCCTTGGCGTCGGCGACTACCCGCGCGCCCTCGGCCTCCAGTAGCAGGTCGGTGATCTGGCGGAAATTGAACACCTGCGGCCCGGTCAGCACCGGCAGCCCCAGCGCCGCCGGCTCCAGCAGGTTGTGGCCGCCGGTCGGCACCAGGGAGCCGCCGACGAAGGCCAGGTCGGCGGCGGCGTACAGCCGCAGCAACTCGCCCATGGTGTCACCCAGGTATACGGTGGTGTCCGGTGCGCAGCGCTCGTCGCGGCTGCGGCGCGCGACCGTAAGCCCCTGCTCGCGGCACAAGGCCGCCACGCGGTCGAAGCGCTCCGGATGGCGCGGCACCAGGATCAGCAGTGCCTCCGGCCGCTGCGCCCGCACCTGGCGGTGGGCGGCCAGCACTTGCTCGTCCTCGCCCTCGTGGGTGCTGGCGGCGATCCAGACGGGGCGCTCCGCCCCCAACTCGGCGCGCAGCGCCCGGCCTTGCGCGGGCAGGTCCGGCGGCAGGGTGAGATCGAACTTGAGGTTGCCGGTGACACTCACCTGCGTCGGCGCCGCCCCCAGCGCCAGGAAGCGCTCGGCGTCGGCCGGCGACTGCGCCGCCACCGCGTCCAGGCAGCGCAGGGTGGAGCGCACCAAACCGCCGATGCGGCCGTAGCCGCGCGCCGAGCGCGGCGACAGGCGGGCGTTGAGCAGCAGCATAGACACGCCGCGCCGCGCCGCTTCCCGGTAGAGGTTGGGCCACAGCTCGGTTTCCATCACCAGCCCCAGCGCCGGCCGGGCGCGGTCGAGGAAGCGGCGCACCGCCCCCGGCAGGTCGTAGGGCAGATAGACGTGGCAAACGCGCTCGCCGAACAGCGCCCGCACCCGCTCGGAGCCGGTCGGCGTGGTGGTGGTGACCAGCAGCGGCCGCTTCGGATAGCGCGCCAGCAGCGCCTCGATCAGCGGCGCCGCCGCCACGGTCTCGCCGACCGACACGGCATGCACCCAGATGGCGCCGGCACGCGGCAGCGGCGGGAACAACGCCAGCCGCTCACCCCAGCGCCGGCGGTAGGCGGGATTGGCCCGGCTGCGCAGCAACAGCCGCAAAAAGGCGAACGGCAGCAGCAGATAGAGCAGGGCGTTATAGACGAAGCGCATGGATCGGCGGGCGAAAATCCGGGATCGAATCGCGAGTTGCGCCAACCATAACACGGCCCGGCCGACGCCGTTTGCTATACTCGCGCAGCGCTATCCATTGACAGGCTTTGCCGTGAGCAGCGTCGCCTTGCCGCACCGCCAGCCGCCCGAGCCGCGCCGGGCCGATCGCGACCGTCGTTTCCGCCGGCTCGACACTGCGACCGCAACCAATCGGATCATTATCGCCTGATGTCCAAGATCAAAGCCGGGCCCGCCCTGCCTCCCGTGCCGCCCGAGCAGCGCCGTGGGCTGTATCTGCGGCTGCTGGGCTACGTCAAACCGTACTGGAAGATCTTCGTCGGCGGCTTGGTGGCCATGGCGGTGTACTCGGCCGCCGAATCGGCCGTGCCGGCACTGACCAAGCTCCTGCTGGACGGCAGCTTCGTCGCCAAGGACGCCACCAGCGCCTGGCTCATCCCGCTGCTGCTGGTGGGCGTGTTCATCGTCCGCGGCCTGTCCGACTACATCCACACCACCGCCCTGAACTACGTCGCGCACCGGGTGGTGCTGGACCTGCGGGTGCAGATGTTCGACCGGCTGCTGCACATGCCGGCGAGCTTCTACGAAAGCCAACCGAGCGGCTCGCTGCTGTCCAAGCTCACCTACGACGTACAGCAGCTCAGCCCCATCGTCACCGTGGCGCTGATCACCCTGGTGAAGGACTCGCTGATCGTGCTCGGCCTGCTCGGCTACATGCTGTACGAGAACTGGCGGCTGTCGCTGGCGTTCTTCCTGGTGCTGCCGGTGATCGCCGTGGTGATCCGCACGGTCAGCCACCGTCTGCGCAGCTTCAGCCGCGCCCAGCAGAACTCCATGGGCAGCATGACCGACGTGCTCGACGAGGTGATCGGCGGCCATAAGGAAATCAAGATCTTCGGCAGCGAGCGCTACGAATCGCAGCGTTTCTTCGGCGTGGCCAACAGCGTGCGCCGCAACTTCATGAAGGTGGTGGCCACCTCCGCCGCCAACGGCCCGATCGTGCAGTCGATCGTGGCGTTGGCGATGGCGCTCATCATCTATTACGCCGCGCTGCAATCCCAGCAGGACGAGATCACCGTCGGCGGCTTCGTCTCCTTCTTCGGCGCCGCCGCCATGCTGCTGTCGCCGATCAAGCGGCTGACCAACGTCAACGAGCACCTGCAGCGCGGCCTGGCCGCCGCCGGCAGCGTGTTCGCGCTGCTCGACACGCCGGTCGAGCCGGACCACGGCCAGGATGGCATCCGGCGCGCTAAAGGCCATCTCGAGTTCCACGACGTTTCCTTCCGCTACCCGAACGCCGAGAGCGACGCGGTGCACCGCGTGAACCTGGAGATCAAGCCGGGCGAAACCGTGGCCCTGGTCGGCGCCTCCGGCAGCGGCAAATCGACGCTGATGGCGCTCATCCCGCGCTTCTACCAGCCCAGCAGCGGCAAGATCACGCTCGACGGCATCGACATCAACGACCTCAAGCTCGCCGAGCTGCGCGCCAACCTCGGACTGGTGACCCAGCACGTGGTGCTGTTCAACGACACCATCGCCGCCAACATCGCCTACGGCCGGCCGGATGTGTCGGAAGAGGACATTCGCCGCGCCGCCGAGGCGGCGCACGCCATGGAGTTCATCGACAAGCTGCCGCAGGGCCTGCACACCCCGATCGGCGAGAACGGCGCCCGCCTCTCCGGCGGCCAGCGCCAGCGCCTCTCCATCGCCCGCGCCCTGCTCAAGGACGCGCCCATCCTGCTGCTGGACGAGGCCACCTCGGCGCTGGACACCGAATCGGAGCGGGCGGTGCAGGCGGCGCTGGACAATCTGCGCCGCGGCCGCACCACGATCATGATCGCCCACCGGCTATCGACCATCCTCAACGCCGACCGGATCGTGGTGCTCGACGGCGGCCGCATCGCCGAGATCGGGACCCATCAGGAGCTGCTGGCGAAGAACGGCATCTACAGCCGGCTGTACCGGCTGCAGTTCTCGCAGGAGCAGGAGGCGGCGCACTCCTGACGCGACATTTGTCGCCTCGCCCGGCAACCGGCTAGGCTAGGCCCACGTAGAGACCAGAACACGATGCGCATCCCCGACTTCTCCCGTGTCCGCCTGCTCGTCGCCGGCGACGTCATGCTCGACCGCTACTGGAAGGGCAGCACCTCCCGCATCTCGCCGGAGGCGCCGGTGCCGGTGGTCAACGTCAAGGCGACCGAACACCGCGCCGGCGGCGCGGCCAACGTGGCGCTCGGCCTGGCGGCGCTGGGCGCGCGGGTCGAGCTGATGGGCCGGGTCGGGCAGGACGAGCCGGCCGACATCCTCGAACGGCTGCTGCGTCAGGCCGACGTGGCCTGCGCCTTCCTGCGCGACCGCGAGCGCGCCACCATCACCAAGCTGCGGGTGATCAGCCACCACCAGCAGATGATCCGGCTCGACTTCGAGGACGATGCCGACGCCAGCGCCGCTTTGCCGCTGTCCGCCTTCCGGGAGCGACTCGACGGCGTCGACGCGGTAGTGCTCAGCGACTACGGCAAGGGCGCGCTGTTCGCGGTGCAGGAGCTGATCCAAGCCGCGCGCGCCGCCGGCAAGCGGGTGCTGATCGACCCCAAGCAGGCCGATTTCTCGGTCTACCGCGACGCCACCATCCTCACCCCCAACCGCAGCGAGTTCGAGCGCGCCGCCGGCCCCTGCCGCAGCGAGGCCGAGCTGGTGGACAAGGGCCAGGCCATGGTGGAACGGCTGGGCTGGGAGGCGCTGCTGATCACCCGCGGCGAGGAAGGCATGACGCTGCTCGAGCGCGGCCGACCGCCGCTGCACATCCCGGCCCTGGCGCAGGAGGTCTACGACGTCACCGGCGCGGGCGACACCGTGATCGCCGTGCTGGCCGGCGCGGCCGCGGCCGGCGAGCCCTGGCCCGCGGCGGCGGCGCTGGCCAATCTGGCCGCCAGCATCGCGGTCGGCAAGCTGGGCACGGCGACCGTCAGCCTGGCCGAGCTGCAGCAGGCGATCAGCGCGCCGCAACCGTCCCACTTCCGCCAAGGGGTCGTTCAGGAAGAGCAGCTGCTGGCCCAGGTGGCGCTGGCACGCAGCCGCGGCGAGCGCGTGGTGATGACCAACGGCTGCTTCGACATCCTCCACCCCGGGCACGTCACCTATCTCGAACAGGCCAAGCGGCTGGGCGACCGCCTGATCGTGGCGGTCAACGACGACGCCTCGGTGGCGCGCCTCAAGGGCCCCAGCCGTCCGATCGTGCCGCTGGAAGACCGCATGGCCGTGCTGGCCGGCCTGGCCTCGGTGGACTGGGTGGTGGCGTTCAGCGAGGACACGCCGGCGCGGCTGATCGAACGGGTCGGGCCGGACGTGCTGGTGAAGGGCGGCGACTACCGCGTCGAGCAGATCGCCGGCCATGAATCGGTGCTGGCGCGCGGCGGCGAGGTGAAGATCCTGCCGTTCGTGGAAGGCCGCTCCACCAGCGCCATCGTCGCGCGCATCCTCCGCTCCCGGGGCGAATCATGACCGCTATCGCCGCCCATCCGCCGGTTTCCATCCTGATGTACCACCAGGTGGGCCGCTTCGCCTCGCCGAAGGCCCACCGGGCGGGCTACTGCCACGTCCGCCGCTTCGCCGCGCAGATGTGGTACCTGCACGCCTTCGGCTACTCGGTGATCTCGCTGGAGCAGGCCTACCGCGGCCTGTTCGGGCAGGAGCCGCTGCCGCCGCGGCCGGTGGTACTGACCTTCGACGACGGCTACGACAATTTCCGCGAGTACGCCTGGCCGATCCTGCGCCGCTACGGTTTTCCCGCCACGGTGTTCCTGATCGCCGGCCATCTGGGGAAGCCGGCCTACTGGCTCGACGACGGCGGCCACAGTGCACCGCTGATGACAGCGCAGACCGTGCGCGCGCTGCGGCGCGAGGGCGTGAGCTTCGGCTCGCACAGCGTCAACCACCTGCGGCTGTCGCAGCTCGACGCGGCGGCGATCCGCCGCGAGGTATTCGACAGCAAGGCGATGCTGGAGGACGTGCTGGGCGAAGCGGTGCCGGACTTCTGCTATCCCTACGGCGATTACGACCTGCGCGTGCGCGACGCGGTGATCGAGGCCGGCTACCGCCTGGGACTGACCTGCATCCGCGGCGCCGCCAACACCGCCGACAACGCCTTCGAGATTCCGCGCAAGGCCATTTCCTACGGCGACACGCTGCCGGGCTACTTCTGGAAGCTGCACATGAAGCACGCCCGCAAGGACCGGAAAACGGCCGATCCCTATGCCTAACCGCGCCGTCGCCCCCGCGGAGCCGCTGCGGGTCGTCCACGTCCTGCACAGCCACGGCTACGGCGGCGCCGAGTCGCACGCGCTGATCCTGATGCGCGGCCTGGCGGCGCTCGGCCACGAGGTGAGCTACGCCGGCCCGGCCGACTCTTGGCTGGCCGAGCAATGCGCCCGGCATGGGATTCCCGTGGACCACCTGCGCATGTCCGGCCTGTTCGACCTGCACTCGCTGGTACGGCTGATCCGGATCCTGCGCCGCCGCGACGCCCACATCGTCCACGGCCACCTGATTCGCGGCGCGCATTACGCCGGCCAGGCGGCGCGCTGGGCCGGCAGGGCACGCGCCATCGCCACCGCCCATGCCACCACCGCCCGCACCCACATGCGCCGCTGCGCGCGCATCATCGCGGTGTCGGCGGCGGTGCAGGCAGCCTTGCGCGAGTACGGCTACGACGACGCCACGATCAGCCTGATCCACAACGGCATTCCCGACATTCCGCCCGGACCGGACCGTGCCGAGCTGCGGCGGCAGCTGGGCATCGCACCGGGCGAGTTCGCGCTGTTCAACGCCGGCCGCTTCATCCGCGACAAAGGGCAGGATCTGCTGGTCGAGGCGATCCGGCGCTGTCCCGAGCACGTGCGGCTGTACCTGGCGGGCGACCCGAACACGCCGTTCGGCACCGAGGTGGTGCAGCGGGCCGGCGGCGATCCGCGCGTCCGCTTCCTGGGCTATCGCGCCGACGTGCCGCTCCTGCTGCGGGCGTTCGATGCCTACATCGCCGGCTCCCGCCGCGAGGCCCTCGGCCTATCGCTGATCGAGGCAGCCGCCGCCGGCCTGCCGATCGTCGCCCCGGCGGTCGGCGGCATTCCCGAGGTGGTGGCCGATCGGGAGACCGGGCTGCTGGTCGCGGCCGGGGATCCGGCCGCGCTAGCGGCGGCGGTCGACGCCCTCGCCACCGATCCGGCACTGACGGCGCGCCTCGGCGGCAACGCCCGCCAGCGCTACCTGGACCATTTCACCGACACCCAGATGGTGCGGCGCACTGCGGCCATCTACCAAGCCACCGCGCTCCGGCGATGAACGACGCCCGCGAACCCAAGCGAATCTGCATCATCCGCCTGTCCGCCATCGGCGACGTGGTGATGGCCTCCGGCCTGATCCCGGCGCTGCGGCAGCGCTACCCGAACGCGCGCCTGAGCTGGCTGGTCGAGCCAGCCGCCGCCCCCCTGCTCAAGCACAATCCCGGTCTGGACGAAGTGATCGTCTGGCCGCGCGGCGAGTGGCGCGCCCTGTGGCGCGAGCGCCGCTATCGGGAGCTATGGCGGCGGCTGCGCGCCTTCCGCCGGGAGCTGCGCGCGCGGCGCTTCGATCTGGTGCTGGATGCCCAAGGGCTGCTCAAGAGCGCGGTGTGGGCGTGGCTGAGCGGCGCGCCGCGCCGGCTCGGGCTGATCGCCCGCGAGGGCAGCCACCTGCTGATGACCGAGCGAGTGGTGCCGCCGGACGACGGCGACAAGCCGATCGGCTCCGAGTACCGCTATCTGGCCCGCTACCTGGGCGCGCCGGACGACGCCTTCCGGCTCGATCTAGCGGTGGGCGCCGAACCGCGCGCTGCTGCCCGCGCCAAGCTGCGGACGGGCGGCGTGGCCGGCCGCTTCGCCGCGCTCTGCCCGTTCACCACCCGCCCGCAGAAGCACTGGTTCGAGGAGCGCTGGGCGGAGCTGGCACGGCAGCTCGCCCAACAAGGGCTCACGCCCGTGCTGCTGGGCGGCCCCGGCGACACCGAGGCGGCGACGCGCATCGCCGCCCAGGCGCCCGGGCTGATCAACCTCGCCGGCGGGCTGAAGCTGGACGAAACCGTGGCGGTGATCGCCGACGCCAGCTTGCTGATCGGCGTCGATACCGGACTGACCCACATGGGCACGGCGCTGCGCATCCCCACCGTGGCACTGTTCGGCTCCACCCGCCCTTACCGGGATGCGCGCAGCGCGCGCACCGTCATCCTGTACGAGCAGCTGCCGTGCTCGCCGTGCCGCCGCCACCCCACCTGCGACGGCCGCTTCGACTGCATGGCGGCGCACACGGTCGCCGGCGTGCTCGCCGCCGCGCAACGGGTCTTGGCTACACCATGAAAGTGCTGCACGTCGAATCCGGCATGCATCTGTACGGCGGCGCGCTGCAGGTCGTGTTCCTGCTGCGCCGGCTCAAGTCGCTCCCGGGCGAGCACGTCCTGATCTGCCCGCCGGGCAGCGCGGTCGGTCAGGCGGCGCGGGACGCCGGCATACGGGTGCGCGAAGTGCCCATCCGCGGCGACGCCGACCTCGCCTTCATCGGCCGCCTGCGGCGTGTCATCGCCGAGGAGCGGCCGGATCTGATCCACCTGCACAGCCGGCGCGGCGCCGACCTGCTCGGCGGCATCGCCGCGCGGCTGGCGCGGGTGCCGGCGGTGCTGTCGCGGCGGGTGGACAACCCGGAGCCGGCCTGGTGGGCGCGGCGCAAATACCGGCTGTACGCCAAGGTGATCACCATCTCCGACGGCATCCGCCAGGTGCTGCTGAGCGAGGGCGTGCCGGCGGAGCACGTGGTGTGCGTGCATAGCTCGGTGGACACCGAACGCTACCGGCCGGGCGGCGACCGCGCCTGGCTGCGGCGCGAGTTCGGCCTGGCCGAGGACGAGCTCGCGGTGGCCATGATCGCCCAGTTCATCGAGCGCAAAGGCCACAAGACGCTATTCGACGCCATCCCCGCCATACTCGCCCGCCATCCGCGCACCCGCTTCCTGCTGTTCGGGCAGGGTCCGCTGCTGGAGCCGTACCGCCAGCTAGTCGAGGAGCGCGGTCTGGCGGAGCGGGTGCAGCTGCCCGGCTTTCGCAACGACCTGGACCGCATCCTGCCCTGCCTGGACCTGGTGGTACACCCGGCGTTCATGGAAGGGCTGGGCGTGTCGCTGCTGCAGGCCGCAGCCTGCGGCGTGCCCATCGTCGCCGCCCGCGCCGGCGGCATACCGGAGGCGGTGCGCGACGGCGTGAACGGCTACCTGATCGAGCCCGGCGACAGCGCCGCCTTGGCCGAGCGCGCCATCCGCCTGCTGGACGACCCGGCGCTGCGAAGCGCCTTCGGCGCGGCCGGGCGGCGGCTGGTCGAGATGGAGTTCTCGATCGACGCCATGGCGGCGGGAAACATGGCGGTTTATCGGGCCGTCCTGGGCGAGGCCGTCGCGTAGACGCGTAGAGATATTCCCCAGCGTCTTCCGCACCTCAGGCTTGACCGGCCGTCCGACCTCGTCGGACGATACTTCACACGGCCGCCGGCGGCGCCGACAACGAACTCGGCCGGCAACCCTTGCCTATCGGCCTCGTACCCGAATACAGACCGCCTGCATGAGTAGTCCTGGCAATCCGTCATCCGACCGGCGCGCACCGAGCGCGGAACCGGCGCCGGCCTCGCCCGGCCCGACCCGGTCGAAGCGAACGGCGCTCTACTTCATCGCCTCCCCGCTCCAGTATCTGGCCGCCAAGCGCATCGCCACCCACTTCGAGGCGGGCGCGCGGCAGGTTCTGGTCTGGTACAAGCCCGGCCTGGATCCCATGATCCGGCCGGACGAGTGGGACGCGGCCAGCTACATGCCCTGGCCGCGGCTGTTCCCGGAGCCGGGACCGTTCGGCCGCCATCGGCGCCTGCAGCGCAACATCCGCCTGGTGGCCGATCTGCTCGGCCACTGCGAGGAATTGCACATCCACAGCGCGGTGTTCGACACCGAGGCCATCAACTACTTCCTGCGCGCCCTGCCCAAGCTCTGCGGCGCCCGGGTCATGCACGCCCGCATCCTGCCGGACGGCGTCATCAGCATGCGCCGCTATCCGCTCTCCCCGCTCAAGCGCGCCGCGCAGTACCTGCGCAAGTTGCGCCGGCTAGCCGACCCGCGCTTGGATTACTGGTGCTTCGGCGGCGACCGCATCGGCTCGGACGCGCCGTTCTGCGACCGCATCTACGTGCTGTCCGGCCTGCCGCACGAATACCCCGCGCACAAGGTGGTGGTGCTGCCGCCGCTGGTCGATGCGCGTCCGCAGCGCGAGTGCGCCGGCGGCGCGCCCCGCGCCCTGGTGATCGGCCAACCGCTGGTGGGCGCCGGGCTGATGAGCCCCGCGCAGCGGGATGCGGTCACCGCCCGCATCCGCGACTGGCTCAGAGCGCAGGGCGTCACCGACATCAGCTACAAGCGCCATCCCAAGGATCCCAACGGCGAACTCGGCCATCCCGACTACCAGGAACTGACGCTGGACGAGCCGCTGGAGCTATGGATGAGCCGGGAGCGCTACGACATCGTGGTCGGGGTGCGCTCGTCGGCGCTGCTGCTGGCCCGCCAGATCTACGGCGAGGGCGTGCGCATCGCCGCCTTCGGCTGGGACGCGGTGAACTTCAAGTCCGACGCCGAGCGCGCCACCATGGCGGCCGCCTTCGCCTCGTTCGCCGTCGAGTTCCCCTCCGCATGAGCCCGACGCTTGCCACCGGTGCGGGGACGCGGCCGCTGCGCGCGGTCACCGCGGTCTGCGCCTGCGGCTCGCTCGCGCTGCTCATGCTCGCGCCCCGGCTGGCGGCCTGGCTGGCGGTACCGCTCGCCCTGGCCGGCCTGGCGCGGCTGATCGCCCAGCGCCGGCTGGAGCGCTCGGAGCGGGAGTTCCTGCTGCTGGCGGCGATCCTGCCGCTGGCCTACCTGCTGAACATGGCCGTCCACGGCTGGGATCCGGGCCTGCTGGAGCGACCGAGTCGGCTGCTGATCGGCGCGCTGGTGGTGCTCTGGCTGAGCCGGATCGGCCTGCCCCGCGACGCGCTGTTCTGGAGCGTGGTGGCATGTGCGCTGAGCGCGGCGGCGGTCGCCTTCTACTACACCGAGGTGCAGGGGCTGCCGCGCGCCCACGGCCGCTGGAACGCCGTGCCGTTCGGCAATTTCTCGCTACTGTTCGGCTTCGTCGCCCTGGCCGGCGCGCTCTGCCTGCGGGGAAGAAACGGCGCTCGCACCCTGCACGTCGTCGCCGGGCTGATCGCCGCGGCGGCCGGACTGTACGCATCGCTGCAATCCGGCACCCGCGGTGGCTGGCTGGCGATTCCACCGCTGACGGTGCTGCTCGTGTTCCTGGCCCTGCCGCGGCTGACGTTGGCACGCCGCCTCCTGCTCTGCCTGCTGCTCCTGGCCGGCGCTGGCGCGGCGCTGAGCGCCTCGCCCGAGGCGCGCGCGCGTCTGGGCGAAAGCGTCCGCGAGATCGGCGTGGTCATGGCGGCGCCCGAGGACGCGGCGATCACGTCCTCCATCGGCATACGGCTGGCGATGTGGCGCTGGGGGCTGGAGCGGTTCGGTGACCATCCTTGGCTGGGCATCGGCATCGCCAATTACCGCGAATACCGGCAGGCGGCGGTGGCGGCCGGGCAGATGCCGCCCGACTTCCTGCTCATGGCCAACCTGCACAACGAGCTCATCAGTAGCCTAGCGCTGGGCGGCCTGGTCGGCGGCACCGCCGTGCTCGCCTTCTGGCTGCTGAGCTGGCGCTTTTTCCATGCCCGTCTGCGCCGCGCCGGCGACGACCAGGAGCGCTTCCACGCCCTGTTTGGCCTGCTGGCGACGCTCGGCACCGCCATGTTCTCCATGACCGAGGGCCTGTTCGGCACCAGCCCCGGCACCGTCGCCCTGGCGCTGACCCTGGCGCTGCCGGCGGGTGCGCTCTGTCACCTTCGGAACGCCGCTGAAGTCCGATAATTCCCGCCTTGTACACGAATCAGGAACCACCATGTCGCCGCGACTCGAACCGCGATCGGACGCGCTCCCCCGCACTGCCATAGTTCATCATCGCAGCGGCATCGGGGATTTGGTCTGGCACATCCCCTACATCCGCGCCATCGCCGCGCGCAGCGCCGGCGGCCGGGTGACGGTGATCGCGCGGCCGTCCACGCGCGCCGCCGACCTGCTGGCCGGCGAGCCGGCAGTGGAGCAGGTCATCGAGTACGACTACAAGCCGCGCAAGAGCGAGAACCGGCGCGGCCGGCACGAAGGGCTGCGCGGGCAGCTGGCCTTCGTCGCCGAACTGCGGCGGCAGCGTTTCGAGCGGATCTACATTTTCTCCAGCCGGGTGCGCTACGCCATCCTCGCCCTGCTGGCCGGCATCCCTAAGCGCGCCGGCTTCGGCTTCAGCGCCGGCGAGCGCCTGTTCCTCAACCTGCCGCCCTATATCCAGCCCTATCGCGGCCAGGGCAGCTGGGTATATCCGGAAGCGAGCGCCTTCGCCGTGGCCCACGGCCTGGTGCCGGCCCCCGTCGTGCCGAAAATGACCGTACCGGGTGATGAGCTGCAGCGGCAGGGCGAACTGCTGGCCGACCTGCCGCGCCCCCGCTACGCGCTTGCCATCGGCGCCTCGGAGCCGGCCAAGAACTGGGGGTCGGAACGCTTCGCTGCCCTGGCCGAAGCGCTGACCCGGCGCGGTTGCGGCGTGCTGCTGCTGGGCGGGCCGGCCGAGCGGGACATGGCCGCCGCCATCGTCGAGCGGTTGCCGGCCGAGCGGCGGGCGCAAGTCCTGGCGCTCACCCAACCGTCGGTGCTGACCTCGGCGGCGGCGCTGCGCCAGTGCGACTACTGCGTCGGCAACGACACCGGCATCCTCAACGTCGCCGCCGCCACCGACGTCCCCTGCCTGGGGCTGTTCGGCGCCACCGCGCCGCTGACGCACGACCCCATCCTGCACGGCCTACAAGCCCGCGGCATGGCCGCCATCAGCGTGGAATCGGTACTGGAAAGGCTCGCCGCGCTGGGCGCGCCCGGGTTGGAGGGACGGTAACGACCCCGTCGGGGTCGAGACGGCGCGCCGGGACGGCGTCCCGGCGCGCTGGGCGTTACTTCACCGCCTGACGCTTGCCGCGGCGCTGGATCTCCAGATTGTTGGGATCCCAGCCCTTGAGCACGTAGGTCGCGCCGCAGTACGGGCACTTTTCCTCGCCGGTCTCGTGGATCGGCAGGTAGACCTTGGGGTGAGAGTTCCACTGATACATGCCCGGCATCGGGCAAGACAGCGGCAGGTCCTGAATGCCGATCTCGTAGCGGCTGGCCGCGTTCGGCTGAATCAGGTCGGTGCGATCGTGGGTTTGCGGATCTGGCACGGCGGCCTCCGGTTTACTTAACGTAAGTCAGCCACTCGGGGTGAGTGTCGCGGCGGCCCTGCACCTGATCGAAGTACATCGACTGCAGCTTCTCGGTGATCGGACCGCGGCGGCCGGCGCCGATGGGACGGTCGTCGAGCTCGCGGATCGGCGTCACCTCGGCGGCGGTGCCGGTGAAGAACGCCTCGTCGGCGAGGTAGACCTCGTCGCGGGTGATACGCTTCTCGCGCACTTCGATGCCGATCTCCTGGGCCAGCTTGATCACCGTGTCGCGGGTGATGCCTTCCAGCGCCGAGGTCAGCTCCGGCGTGTAGATGACGCCGTTGCGGACCATGAAGAAGTTCTCGCCCGAACCCTCGGCGACGAAGCCCTGGGTGTCGAGCAGCAGCGCCTCGTCATAGCCCTGGCGGGAGACTTCCTGCAGCGCCAGCATGGAGTTCATGTAGGCGCCGTTGCTCTTGGCGCGCACCATGGTGATGTTCGGATGGTGGCGGGTGAAGGACGAGGTTTTGACGCGGATGCCGCGCTCCATGCCCTCGGCGCCGAGATAGGCGCCCCAGTGCCAGGCGGCGACCATGGTGTGCACCTTCAGGCCCTTGGCGTGGATGCCCATGCTCTCGGAGCCGTAGAAGCTCATCGGCCGGATGTAGGCGCTGGCGAGCTTGTTCTCGCGCACCGTGTCGATGATCGCCTGGTTGATCTCGTCCTCGCTGTAGCCGATGTCCAGGCCCAGGATCTTGGCCGAGCCGAACATCCGCTTGGTGTGCTCCTTGAGACGGAAGATCGCGGTGCCCCTGGGCGTCTCGTAAGCTCGGATACCCTCGAATACGCCCATGCCGTAGTGCAACGTATGGGTGAGCACGTGAACCTTGGCTTCGCGCCAGGGAAGGAAACGGCCATCGAACCAGATGACGCCGTCGCGATCTTCCATACCCATTTGGGCAGTCTCCTTAGATACGGTTTCGGTTTCCCGGCGTCGGCGCTGCGCATCGGCAGCCGTACGCTACGGATTAGATTTCCATCAGCCTTTGCCAGAGCGTCGTAACGGCGGCTCGGAGCTCCGCGAACTCGGCGGCCGGCACCCGGCTCGGCTCTTCCCGCAAGGTTAGCTTGTGTACCCGGGAGCGGTAGGCTCGGTATGCGTCGGCAAGCAGCCTGGCATCCTCGGAGCTGATCCAGCCGGCGTGGCTCAACTCGTCCAGCAGGCGGATGTTGTCCGGCCAGCGCAGCATCGCCGGATGGTCCGCCGCCCGTGACAAAACGCCATATTGGACCATAAATTCAATATCGGCGATACCGCCCCGGTCGTTCTTGAGATCGAACCAGGCGGGGTCCCGACTGCCCTTCTCCTGCAGCTGCCGCTGCCTCATCTCCCGCACCTCGGCGCGCAACCGATCGGCGTCGCGCCGCCGCGAAAGGATCTCCCGGCGCACGGCCTCGAAGCCGGCCTGCAGCTGGCTGTCACCCGCCACGGCGCGGGCCCGCACCAGCGCCTGATGTTCCCAGGTCCAAGCTTCCTGGCGCTGGTAGGCGGCGAACGCCGACAGCGTGGTCGACAGCAGCCCCCCCTTGCCGCTCGGCCGCAGGCGGGTGTCCACCTCGTAGAGCACGCCGCCGGGGGTGGCGGTGGAGAGGATATGGATCAACCGCTGCACCAGCCGACCATAAAACACCTGCGCTTCGGCCATGTCGACATCGTCGGCGTGCAGAAATACCAGGTCCAGGTCGGAGCCGTAGCCGAGCTCGATGCCGCCGAGCTTGCCGTAGGCGATCACCGCGAAACCGGGCGTCGTCTCGGCCTCGTGGCCGGGCGGCATCGGCGGCGTATAGCGCTTGGCGACCTGGCGATAGGCCAATTCCACCACCGCCTTTAAGGTCGTTTCCGCGATGTAGGTCAAATAGTCGCTGACCACCATCAGCGGCACCGCGCCGCTGATGTCCGCCGCCGCTACCCTAAGGGTGTTGGCGTGCTTGAACTGGCGCAGGATCTCCATCTGCTGCTCGAGGTCGTCCTCGGCGATGCCCGACAGGCGCTGGCGCAGATCCGCCGCCAGCTCCTCCCGTCCCAGCGGGGTGTAGAGCGTGCGCGGGTCGAGCAGCTCATCCAGCAGCAGCGGATGGCGGGTGAGATAGCGGGCGATCCACGGGCTGGCGGCGCACAGCTGCACCAGCTGCGACAGCGCCATGGGGTTCTCCACCAGCAGCGCCAGGTAGGCGGTGCGGCGGGCGATGGCCTCGATCAGCGGCAGCAGCCGCACCGCCGCCGCGTCCGGATTGGCGCTGCGCCCAGCCGCCGCCAGCAGCAGCGGCATGAGCTGGTCGAGCCGGCGCCGGCCGTTGGCGCTCAACGCCCGGCTCACCGAGCTGTGCTTGAGGCCGTTGAGCTGGCGCCACACCGCCTCCGGCTCCTTGAAGCCGGCGTCGGTCAGCAGCGGCAGCGCCTGCGCCTCGTCCAGATCGGCCAGCCAGACGTCAGCCACCGCCAGCGCGCCGGCGCCGTCGGGACTCTCCGCCTGGGGCGCCACGAACACCGTGTCGAAATGGGCCTGCACCTTACGCCGCCAAGCTTCCAAGGCTTTGAGGAACTGCCCCCAGTCGTCGTAGCCCATGGCCAACGCCAGCCGCGCCTGCCCGCGCTCGTCGGTGGGCAACTCATGGGTCTGGCGGTCGTCGATCGCCTGCAGGCGGTTCTCGGTGCGGCGCAGGAAGGCGTAGGCGTCGATCAGTTCGTTGGCGGCGAACGCCGGCAGCTGTCCTTCCTGGCCGAGATAGTGCAGCACCGGCAGAATGCGCCGATTGCGCAGGCGCGGGTCGCGGCCGCCGCGGATCAACTGGAAAGCCTGGCCGATGAACTCGATCTCGCGGATGCCGCCGCGGCCGAGCTTGATGTTGTCCTCCATGCCGCGGCGGCTGACCTCGCGCATCACCAGCTGCTTCATGTCGCGCAGCGACTCCAGCGCGGTGAAGTCGATGTAGCGGCGGTACACGAACGGCCGCAGCGTGGCCAGCAGTTCCTCGCCCCGGGCGTAGTCGCCGCCCACCACCCGGGCCTTGATCAGGGCGTAGCGTTCCCACTCGCGGCCCTGATTCTGGTAGTAGGCCTCCATGGCGCCGAAGCTCATCGCCAGCGGTCCGCTCTGGCCGTACGGGCGCAGCCGCATGTCGACGCGGAACACCCGCCCCTCGGCCGTGGGCGCGTCCAGGGTGGCGATGAGCTTGCGCCCCAGGGCGACGAAGAACTCCTCGTTGCTCTTGGCGCGAGCGCCGTCGGTCTCGCCGTGCTCGGGGAAGGCGAAGATCAGATCGATATCGGAGGAGAAATTGAGCTCCTCGCCGCCGAGCTTGCCCATGCCCAGCACCACCAGCCGCTGCGCCTCGCCGTTGGCGCCGCGCGGCGTGCCCCATTGGGCGCACTGCCAGTCGTACAGCCGTTTCAGCGCCTCGTCGACGCAGGCCTCGGCCAGGTGGGAGAGATCGAGCAGGGTCTCGTCCAGCGACGCCCAGCCGGCCAGATCGCGCCAGGCGATCCGCACCATCTCGCGCAGCCGGAAACGGCGCAGTTGGCGGTTGAGTCCGTCGTTGTCGGTCACGCCGGCCAGCGCGCCGACCAGCCGCCGGCGCAGCTCCTGCGGCTCGTACGCGCGCTCCAGCGCACCGTCGGCGCACAGCTCCGCCAGCAGCTCGGGACGCTGCTGGCAGCTGCGCGCCACGAACTCGCTGCAAGCCCACACCCGCGCCAGGCTATCCCGGACCGCCGCCGACTCCGGCAGCGGCGCCTGGGCGGCGAAAGCGGCGATCCACTCCCGTGTCTGCTCGCGCAGCACCGGCGGCAACTGATCCAGAGAAGCGTCGAATGGGCTCATAAGCGCTCGCGTCGGCAATCGTCGCAGCTTATCAAGTTGCAAACGCCGGCTGTAGACGGTTCACTGGCGGGCACCGGCTGCCAACCCCTAGACTGGCGCCCCGTGTCCCTGACAGACCAACGAGATCCGCGACATGCCGCTACGCAGTCCCTACGCCGCCGTCGTCCTCTCCATACTGGCCATCATCGGCTGCCTGGCCATGCTGGCGCTGGTGCCCTACCCGACCCTGCTGGACTGGACCCGGGAAGACGCCTTCTTCGAGATGGGGTCGGTGGTCGGCTACTGGCTGGCCATGGTCATCGCCCTGCTCATGGCTCGCCGCGACCCGAAGCTGTTCACCTTGAGCGCGGTGCTGCTGTTCCTGTTCGGCGCCCGCGAGCTGGACTGGCACAAGGCCTTCACCACCGACAGCGTGCTGAAGTCCAACTACTACCTGAAGTCGGCCGCGCCGTTGACCGAAAAACTGATCGCCGGCGCGGTGGTGCTGCTGATCTTCGCACTGGTCATCTACTACCTGGCCTGCTACCTGCGGCCGTTCCTGCAGGGCCTGCTGCGGCGCAGCCCGCCGGCCATCTCCATCGCCTGCACTTTCGTCCTGCTGGCGTTCACCAAGGTGGTGGACCGTTCGGTGTCGGTGCTGGAGGTCGACTACGGCGTGCGCGTTCCAGAGTGGGTCGAGCGGCTGCAAACCGCGCTGGAAGAGCCGCTGGAGTTCTTCATACCGATCCTGATCCTGCTGGCGCTGTATCAGACCTGGGCCAGCGCCAGGCGCTGAGGCGCGCCCTCTCCATGCCCGCGTAACCCCCGCCCCCGCGAAGGCGGGGGGGCTTGCCTCCGTGAAAGTGGAGGCGGGCAGCCAGACGTACCGACCTGCAGCAACACTGGTCACTAGGCCCGCACACCCTGCGGAACCGGATCTGTCGTTGCGCTTCGCGGTTGATTTGTCCCCCTCTCCCTGGCGACTCCCTCGCTACGCTCTCCCCCGCGAGGGGGAGGGAACGTAGGGGACGATCGCTCTGCCTAGCCCAAGCGACGGCACACGAGGAAAGCGAGCGTCCAAAAGAAAAAGCCCCGCTTGCGCGGGGCTTTTCGAGTTCGGCTTGAACGGCCGGATTACATCATGTCCATGCCGCCCATGCCGGCCGGACCAGCCGGGGTCTCGTCCTTCGGCAGCTCGGCGACCATGCACTCGGTGGTGATCATCAGACCAGCCACGGAGGCGGCGTTCTGCAGCGCCGAACGGGTCACCTTGGCCGGATCCAGGATGCCCATCTCGGTCATGTCGCCGTACTGATCGGTCTGAGCGTTGTAGCCGAAGTTGCCGGAGCCCTGACGGACCTTGTCGACCACCACGGACGGCTCGCCGCCGGCGTTCTGAACGATCTGACGAAGCGGCTCTTCCATGGCGCGGCGCACGATGGCGATACCGACATCCTGATCGTGGTTGTCACCCTTGAGGTCGTTCAGCGCGGCCTGGGCGCGGATCAGGGCGACGCCACCACCCGGCACGGTGCCTTCCTCGACGGCCGCGCGGGTCGCATGCAGGGCGTCCTCGACGCGAGCCTTCTTCTCCTTCATCTCGACCTCGGTAGCGGCACCGACCTTGATGACCGCCACACCGCCGGCCAGCTTGGCGACGCGCTCCTGCAGCTTCTCCTTGTCGTAGTCGGAGGTCGCCTCTTCGATCTGCTTGCGGATCTGCTCGACGCGAGCCTTGATGTCCTCCGGCTTGCCAGCGCCGCCGACGATGGTGGTGTTCTCCTTGCCGACGGTGACCTTGCGGGCGGTACCCAGGTCATCCAGGGTAGCCTTCTCCAGCGACAGGCCGACCTCTTCGGAGATCACGGTGCCGCCGGTGAGGATGGCGATATCCTGCAGCATGGCCTTGCGGCGATCGCCGAAGCCCGGAGCCTTGACGGCGGCAACCTTGACGATGCCGCGGATGGTGTTGACCACCAGGGTGGCCAGCGCCTCGCCCTCGACGTCCTCGGCCACGATCAGCAGCGGCTTGCCGGCCTTGGCCACGCCCTCGAGCAGCGGCAGCATCTCGCGGATGTTGCTGATCTTCTTGTCGGTGAGCAGGATCAACGGATCCTCGAGCTCAGCCGCCATGGACTGCTGGTTGTTGATGAAGTACGGCGACAGGTAGCCGCGGTCGAACTGCATGCCCTCGACCACGTCCAGCTCGTTCTGCAGGCCCGAGCCTTCCTCGACGGTGATGACGCCTTCCTTGCCGACCTTCTTCATCGCCTCGGCGATGATCGAGCCGATGGACTCGTCGCTGTTGGCGGAAATGGTGCCGACCTGGGCGATGGTCTTGTCGTCGGTGCAGGGCTTGGCCAGCTTGCGGATCTCCTCGACCGCGGCGGCGACGGCCTTGTCGATACCGCGCTTGAGATCCATCGGGTTCATGCCGGCGGCGACCGCCTTCATGCCCTCGCGCAGGATGGCCTGGGCGAGCACGGTGGCGGTGGTGGTGCCGTCACCCGCAACGTCGGAGGTCTGGGACGCCACTTCCTTCAGCATCTGGGCGCCCATGTTCTGGAACTTGTCCTTGAGCTCGATCTCCTTGGCCACGGACACGCCGTCCTTGGTGACGGTCGGGGCGCCGAAGCTCTTCTCCAGCACCACGTTGCGACCGCGCGGACCCAGGGTCACCTTCACGGCGTTGGCCAGGATGTTCACGCCCTCCATCATGCGGACGCGGGCTTCATCGCCGAAACGTACGTCTTTAGCTGCCATTGTCTCTCTATCCTCTTAATCTGTTGCGGTGGAGCGTGGAGGCTTAGCCTTCGATGACGGCCATCACGTCCTCCTCGCGCATCACGAGGAGCTCTTCGCCGTCCACCTTGACCTCGGTGCCGGAGTACTTGCCGAACAGCACCTTGTCGCCCACCTTCAGATCCAGCGCGCGAATCTCGCCGTTCTCGAGAATCTTGCCCTTGCCAACAGCCACCACCTCACCCTTGATAGGCTTCTCGGCCGCCGTGTCGGGAATGACGATGCCGCCCGGGGAAGTACGCTCTTCCGCCATGCGCTTGATGATCACGCGGTCGTGCAGAGGACGAATTTTCATCGAGCCTAATCTCCCTATGGGTTGGCTACCACGCAGGTTGTACGGATGACTTCGGCGGTCTTTTTGTTAGCACTCGCCTCAAGTGAGTGCTAATAATAGTCGGGTGAATCCGCCAGTCAAGAGCGGATGGAACGCATACCGAAGGCGGGGAGCGGAGTACGAACCTGTTGAAGGACAATGCGGTATGGGTCACGGTGTTACAATTCAAGCACCGTCAAGCTGAGGAGGGGCTATGGAGACTCGCCACCTGATCGCCTTCTGCACCTGCCCCTCGGCAGACGTGGCCACGCGCATCGCGGAACGGCTGGTGGAAGCGGAGCTGGCCGCCTGCGTCAACGTGCTGCCCGGGATCACATCTATTTATCGCTGGCAGGGGAAGGTCCAGCGCGACAGTGAGCTGCTGTTGGTGATCAAGACCACCGCCGCCGCCTATCCGGCGCTGGAGCGCGAAATCCGCAGCCTCCACCCCTACGAACTTCCGGAGATCGTCGCGGTCGGAATCGAGCGGGGTTTGCCCGAGTACCTGCGCTGGGTGACCGAACATAGCAAGGCTCGCGAATAAATAATGATGGCTCGCCACCTCCGCTCTCCCCTCACCTTATTGATCATGTTGCTGGCGGCGCTGCTGACCGCGGCGGCGCCGGCGAGCGCCGGCCTGCTCGACCGCATCACCGGCGGCGCCAGCGAGCAGCAGCCGCTGCCGCCCGAGCAGGCCTTTCCGTTCAGCGCCGAACAGCGCGGCCCTCGGGAGATCCTGGCGCGCTTCGACATCCGCGAGGGCTACTATCTTTACCGCGACAAGCTGCGCTTCGAGCTGAAGAGCAGCGACGCGCGCATCGAACAGGTGCAGCTGCCGAGCGGCGAGGAGAAGGACGATCCCTACTTCGGCCCGCAGCAGATTTTCCACCAGCCGATCGAGATCCGACTGCTGCTGGATCGCCCGCTGAGCGACGGCGCGGTGCTCAGCGCCGGCTACCAGGGCTGCGCCGAAGCGGGCCTGTGCTACCCGCCGCTGACCGTCGACTACCCGCTCGGCGGCGCCGTCGCGACCGCCGTCCCGGACGCGGCCGGCACGATGACCAGTTCGACCGCCGCCGCGGCGCCCACGGCGCCGCTCGACGAAGGCGACCGGCTCGGCGGGCTGCTGCGCGGCGGCCAG
>CALGAN010000006.1 GCA_937951875.1 uncultured Alkalilimnicola sp.
CCGCGCTCGTACCCCTCCAGCACCCGCCGCACCTGCACCGGGTATTTCTCGGCGAACTCCTCACGGACGTTGAGGATGCCGTAGGTGTTGAGCTCGGGGTTGCGGTGGAACAGCACGGCGTCGATCTCGACCTGAGCGCGCGCCATGTGTGGGTCCAGCCCGGCCCAAGCGTCCACCTGGCCGTTCTGCAGGGCGCGGTAGCCGTCCTGATGCTGCAGCAGCACCGGGGTGATGTCGCGCTCGCTCAGCCCCACCGCGTCCAGCGCCCGCAGCAAGAAGATGTGCGGGTCGGTGCCGCGGGTGACGGCGACGCGCTTGCCCTTGAGGTCGGCCACGCTGGCGATGGCGCTGTCCTTGCGCGTCACCAGCGCGGTCCACTCCGGTTTGGAATAGACATAGGCCGCCCGGATCGGCAGGCCGTTGGCGCGCCCGACCAGCGCGGCGGAACCGGCGGTCGAGCCGAAGTCGATGCTGCCGCCGCGCAGGAACTCCAGCGCCTTGTTCGAGCCCTGGCTGAGCACCCAGCGGATCTCGATGCCTTCCTCGGCGAACGCCTCCTCCATCCAGCCCTTTTCCTTGATCAGCAGGCTGACGGGGTTGTAGTAGGCGTAGTCGAGGCCGATGTGGCGCGGCTTGTCGGCAGCGCTGGCCAGACCGGTGCCCAGCACCGCCGTCAGCAGCGCGGCGAACAAGCGCCGGCCCTTGCCGCGGGCCGGCGCCGGGTGGCGCGAAGCGAACCGCCGCAAGGCGGCGGTCAGTTCGAAGCGAATCGTCATGGATAGCGAACCTCCGTGGAGATGACGAGAGGCCGCCGGTGGTCCGGTAGGCGTGGCATCGCGGTCGGCGCCGGGCGCCGCCCGCTCAGGAATAGAAGCCGGGCGTGGGCGGCTCGTCGTTCAAGGCCCAGCGCCCCAGCTCGGCCAGCTTGTAGTCGAGCGGATCGTGCAGGCTGTGGGTGCGCAGGTTGCGCCAGAAGCGGTCGAAGCCGTACCTGCGCGCGGTGGCGCGCGCGCCCATCACGTCGAAGATGCGGCTGGTCAGCGCCAACCCCGTGCGCGCCGCCGCGACCTTGGCGGTGGCGATGGCCACCGCGGTGCGCGCCCGCTCTTCGGCGGTCAGCGCCAGATCCCGGCGCCAGGCCGCCTCGAAGGCGGCCGCCGCGGCGTCGGCCAGCGCCCGCGCGCTCTCCAGCTCGACCCAGAACTCGCCGTAGTGGCGGATCACGTAGGGATCGTCGACCGCGCGCGCCACGCCGGCGCCGTGCCAGGGGCGGCTTTCGCTGCGGGTGTAGCGCCGGGCCTCGGCGAAAGCGCCCTCGGCCAGCCCTTGGTAGATGTTCACCAGGATCAGCTGCGCCAGGCAGGTCCGCAGCGAGGCGAACGGGCTACTCAGCGGCCCCGGCGTGTCCAGGATCTCCTCCGGCGCCACCGCCACCTGCCGGAAACTCACGCTGCCGCTGTCGGTCTGGCGCTGGCCCATGTTGTCCCAGTCGTCGTGCACGGTGATGCCCTCCCGCGTCGTGGGGATGGCGGCGATCAGCAGCCGGGCGCTCCCTTCCTCGCGCGCCGAGACGATCAGCATGTCGGAATCAGCGGCCCCGGAGCAGAAGCTCTTCTGACCGTCGATGATGCCGCCGCCGTCGCCGCGCCGCTGGAAGCGGCTGCGCTCATCCAGCGGATTGAGTGCGTTGCCCCAGAACCAGTTCTCTGAGGCGGTGCGGCGGTACAGCGCCTGCCACTGCTCGGGTCGGCCGAACAGCCGGGCGGTGGCGAGCATCAGGTGCTGGAAGCCGAACAGGTGGGCCAGCGAGCCATCAGCGCGGGCGAGGATGCGCACCGCCTGCAGCACGGTCGGCCAGTCGGCGCCGTAGCCGCCGTACTGCTCGGGGATGGAAAGGGCCAGCAGGCCGCTGGCGCGCAGACGGTCGCGCTCGCGTTTGGCGGTACCGCCCTGGCGGTCGCGCTCGGCGGCGGTGGCGGCGAACTCCTCGGCAAGCCGTTCCACCGCCCGCAGCGGATCCGCCGGGCGGCTGGGGTAAGCGGACGATGCGGTGACTCCGGACAAGTGCGTGCTCTCCAGTAGCTTGGCTCGGAGCCCTCCTCCAGCAGAAGCCATGCCAACCCGCGGAAACGCGCCACCAACCAACGAATATGGCATAACCGCAGCGCTTTTCTTGCCGTGAAATGATCCATTTCCAGGAAATATCACGGCAAAAGCAGCCACATTTCCCGGCCCACACGCCCGCGAACCACCGCCTACACGCTGCCAGCCCGCGCCGGTTCTGGCTTGCCGCGGTGCTGGCATAGCCCTTGCTCGATCCCTTCGGCGACGAGGACTTAGCGACTCAGGACCGAGGAGACACAGCACTCATGGCCATTCGCTCACTAACACCACCCCATGGCACCGAGGAGGCCCTGCGACAAATTCGCCAGAGCCTGCCGGAGATCCGGTTCGGCTCGGTCGAGTTGACCATCCACGACGGCCGCATCGTCCAGGTCGAGTTCAAGCGCAAGCAGCGCTTCGCCGAAGGCCGCGGCCAGAACGCCTATTGACGCACGGCCGGAGCCACCAAGAACCATGTCGAACCGTCGTTTTGCCAAACCGTTGCGCCGCTTGCTGCCCTGGCTGGCCGCGGCGCTGACCCTGCTGACCGGCACCGCTGGGGCCGTCGAGTGGCCCAAGGAAGTGACCATCGGCTATCAGAAGTACGGCACGCTGATCATTCTCAAGTCACGCGGCGATCTGGAGAAGCGCCTGGCGCCGCACGGCGTGAAGGTCAACTGGGCCGAGTTCTCGGCCGGCGTGCCGCTGCTGGAGGGCCTCAACGCCGGACGGGTGCACTTCGGCGTCACCGGCGAGACCCCGCCCATCTACGGCCAGGCCGCGCGCGGCTCGCTGACCACCTATGTCGCCTTCGAGCCGCCGTCGCCGCGCAGCGAGGCGCTGCTGGTGCGCAAGGACTCGCCGATCAAGTCGGTCGCCGACCTCAAGGGCGGGCGGATCGCCGTCGCCAAGGGCTCCAACAGCCATTACTTCACCCTGGTCGCGCTGCGCCAGGCCGGCCTGACGGCGGGCAAGGACGTGCAGCTCGTCTTCTTGCCGCCGTCCGACGCCCGCTCGGCGTTCGAGCGCGGCGATGTCCAGGCCTGGGCGATCTGGGACTACTTCTACGCCGCCGCCGAGGCCGACGGCGCCCGCGTACTGCTGGACGGCAGCGAGCTGGTCGACAACCACGGCTTCTACCTGGCGCCATCCACTTTCCTCGAACGCTATCCGCACGTGATCGAGCTGATCCTCGAAGAGCTCGCCAAGATCGACCGTTGGGTCATCGACAACCCGGCGGCGGCGGCCGAGCAGCTGGCGCGCGAGATCGGCGGCGTGACCCCGGCGGTGCTGGAGCGGGCGCTGCGCCGCGCCGGCTTCGATCCGAAACCGATCACGCCGCAGGTGATCGCCGCCCAGCAGCGCATCGCCGACACCCTGCACGAACAAGGGCTGATCCCGACCCGGCCGAACGTCGCCGACGCGGTCTGGCACTGGACCCCGGCCCGAACCACCGCCCACTCACAGCATTGAGGACTGTGACGATGAACATCTTCTGGTTTCTTCCCACCCACGGTGAAGGTCGTTATCTAGGCACCACCGAAGGCGCCCGCGTGGTCGATCACGCTTATCTGAGCCAGATCGCCCAGGCCGCCGACCGGCTCGGTTACACCGGCGTGCTGATCCCCACCGGCATCACCTGCGAGGACCCGTGGCTGGTGGCGGCGTCGGTGGTCGGCGTCACTCGCCGGCTGAAGTTCCTGGTAGCGCTGCGCCCCGGCGTGACCAGCGCCGCCCAGGCGGCGCGCCTCACCTCCACCCTGGACCGGCTGTCGCAGGGCCGGGTGCTGATCAACGTGGTGGCCGGCGGCGACGCCGCCGAGCTGGCCGGCGAAGGGCTGTTCCTCGACCATGACGAGCGCTATGCCGCCACCGAGGAGTTCATCCACGTCTGGAAGCGGCTGCTGGCCGGCGAAACCGTCGATTTCGAAGGCAAGTACCAGAAAGTCAAGGGCGCGCGCCTGCTGTTCCCGGCCGTGCAGAAGCCGCATCCGCCGGTCTACATCGGCGGCTCGTCGCCGGCGGCGCACGACTTCACCGCCCGCGAGACCGACCTGTACCTGAGCTGGGGCGAGCCGCCGGCGGCGGTCGCCGAGAAGATCGAGGACGTGCGCCGGCGCGCCGCCGCGGTCGGCCGGACCGTGCGCTTCGGCCTGCGGCTGCACGTGATCGTGCGCGAGACCGAGGCCGAGGCCTGGGCCGCCGCCGATCGCCTCATCAGCCGGCTGGACGACGCCACCATCGCCGCTGCCCAGCAGGCGTTCGCCAAGTCCGACTCCGAGGGTCAGCGGCGCATGGCGGCCCTGCACGGCCGCGGCCAGGCGCGCAGCCGCGAGGCGCTGGAGGTCAGCCCCAACCTGTGGGCCGGCGTGGGCCTGGTGCGCGGCGGCGCCGGCACCGCCCTGGTAGGCAGCCCCGAGCAGGTGGCGGCGCGTCTGAAGGAGTACGCCGCGCTCGGCATCGACACCTTCATCCTCTCCGGCTATCCGCACCTGGAGGAGGCCTACCGGGTGGCCGAGCTGCTGTTCCCGCTGCTGCCGGTGCAGCGGCCGGAGGACGTGGTGCAGGGTGTGCTCAACAACGGCCCGGTCGGCGATACCGGCACGCTGGCCTGGAAGCGGCCGGTGCGCGAGGCGGCCTCGTGAGCGCGGGGCGCACCGGCAATCGTCTGACCCGCGGCGCGCTGCCCTGGCTGCTGCCAGCGGCGGCGCTGCTGGGCTGGCAGCTGGCGGTGTCGCTGCAGTGGCTGTCCACCGCCATCCTGCCGTCGCCCCTGGAGGTCGGCCAGGCGACCTGGGAGCTGGCGCGCTCCGGCGAGCTGTGGCAGCACATCCTCGCCAGCAGCCGGCGCGCCGCGCTGGGCTTCGTGATCGGCGCCGGCATCGGCTTCGCGCTCGGCCTGCTCAACGGCCTGTCGCGGCGCGCCGAGACCCTGCTCGACACCAGCGTGCAGATGATCCGCAACGTGCCGCACCTGGCGATGATCCCGCTGGTGATCATCTGGTTCGGCATCGACGACGCCGGCAAGGTGTTCCTGGTGGTGCTGGGGGTGTTCTTCCCCGTGTACGTCAACACCCTGCACGGCATCAAGTCGGTCGATCCGGGCCTGATCGAGATGGGCCGCAGCTACGGGCTGGGAAAAGTCCGGCTTTTCCTGGACGTGATCTTCCCCGGCGCGCTGCCGTCGATCTTCGTCGGCGTGCGCTATGCCCTGGGCTTCATGTGGCTGACGCTGATCGTCTCCGAGACCATCGCCACCACCAACGGCATCGGCTACATGGCCATGAACGCCCGCGAGTTCATGCGGCTCGACGTGGTGGTGCTCGGCATCCTCATCTACGCGGTGCTCGGCAAGCTGGCCGACACCATCGCCCGCCTGCTGGAGCGCCGCACCCTGGCCTGGCACCCCGGCTATCACCCCAGCTGAACCGGAGGCACGATGCCCGCGCAACATTCCGCACCCCACCCCCGCGCCGGCGCCGCGCTGAGCTTACGCGGCATCGGCAAACGCTACGGCGGGCTGTCCGTGCTGCACGAGCTGGCACTGGACATCGCCCCGGGCAGCTTCGTCGCCGTCATCGGCCGCAGCGGCTGCGGCAAGAGCACGCTGCTGCGGCTGATCGCCGGCCTGGAGCGGCCCGACCACGGCGAGATCCGCATCGACGGCGTACCGCAGCGCCAGCTCAGCGGCGACGTCCGGGTCATGTTCCAGGACTCCCGGCTGCTGCCCTGGCGGCGCGTGATCGACAACGTCCGGCTCGGGCTGCCGGCCTCGGCCGCGGCGCACGCCGCCGAGGTGCTGGCCCAGGTCGGCTTAGCGCAGCGCGCCCGCGACTGGCCGCGGGTGCTGTCCGGCGGCCAGAAGCAGCGGGTGGCCCTGGCGCGCGCGCTGGTGCACGACCCGCGCCTGCTGCTGCTCGACGAGCCGCTGGGCGCGCTGGATGCGCTCACCCGCATCGAGATGCACCGTCTGATCGAGCGGCTGTGGTTGGAGCGCGGCTTCACCGCGGTGCTGGTGACGCACGACGTGGCCGAGGCAGTGGCGCTGGCCGACCGGGTGATACTGCTGGAGAACGGCGCCCCGGCGATGGACCTGGCCATCGACTTGCCGCGCCCGCGCCGCCGCGACGCCGCCTTCGCCCGCCTGGAGCAGCGCATCCTGGCGCGGTTGCTGGGCACGGAAGCGGCCGCCCCCGAACCGGCCCAGGCCGACGCGAAAGTACGCAAGCTTGCCTAAGCCCATCCGGCGCCGCCGGCCGTGACGGCCGGCGGCGCTCGGTTTCCCCCGATAGCCGTCCCGAAAATCCCGCCAAGCGCTGGCGCGGAACCTGCTAGAGCGCCACCGCGGCCTTCCGCCCCAGCAAGGCCGATTGGCGCGGGCGCCGGCGATCGCCCGGCGCATCCTCCGCGGCACGGCGCTCACCAGCCGCGAGCCGCGCCGCCGGACTGCTTCGCCGGGACGCAAACCGTCAAATATCACGGCCATAACCATGACATATCACGGGATTCCGTGGCCCATGCTATGCATTGTGCGATATATACATATAACACTCTAAGAAACGATCTTGTTATTCCTTGCCGTTTTAGCAGCCGTGAAGTTTGGCACGGCGTTTGCCTTATACACGGATACCCGAATGGCTCGGGATAGCCGCCCTAGGCAAGGAGACATCATGGAATCCACCCGCTCCGTCGCTGCCAGCGAATTGGATCACGCCCTCGCTTTGCTGCACGAAGTCCTGAAAGGGCTGCGCTTCGGCGCGGTGGAACTGGTCGTCCACGACGGCCGGGTGGTGCAGATCGAGCGCAGGGAAAAACTCCGCCTGGACAAACCCGACTCCGAAAGACGCCTGCCGCGGCAGGCCAATCACGGCTGACCGGACCGCCGGATGCCGCGCCGTTACGTAGCACGCAGAAAGGAATAACGATGAAGCAGTATCCGCTCTATCTCGCAGGTATCGCCTTGGCACTGGCCGTACCGGCCGCGGCCTCGGCCGCCGACGCGGCGCCGTCGGTGCAGGTCTACGGCCGGCTGCACGTCTC
>CALGAN010000007.1 GCA_937951875.1 uncultured Alkalilimnicola sp.
CCCTACACGACGCTCTTCCGATCTGGTCCGCCGCGGAGGCGGCCGAGGTTCGCGACGACGTGCGTGGGGCGCAGGGCGCGGTGCGCGTCCGCGCCGATCTGCTCGACAACCTGGTGAACTATGCCGGTGAGGTGAGCATCTACCGGGCGCGTCTGGATCAGCAGATGGGCGCGATCCGCTTCAACCTCGCCGAGCTCGATCAGACCGTGGCGCGTCTGCGCGAGCAGCTGCGGACCATGGAGATCGAGACCGAGGCGCAGATCCTCTATCGCTTCGAGCGCGAACGCGAGCTGGAGGGCGCCGACCGCCACCAGGACTTCGACCCGCTGGAGCTCGACCGCTTCTCGCGCATGCAGGAGCTGTCGCGCGCCTTGTCGGAGTCGGTGAACGACCTGCTGTCGATCCAGGGCACGCTGGAGAACCTGGCGCGCGAAGCCGAAACGCTGCTGCTGCAGCAATCCCGCGTCAACACCGAGCTGCAGGACGGCCTGATGCGCACCCGCATGGTGCCGTTCGCCAACCTGGTGCCGCGCATGCGCCGCATCGTGCGCCAGACCTGCCAGGAGCTGGGCAAGCAGGCGCAGTTCAAGGTGCTCGGCGCCCAAGGCGAGATGGACCGCACCGTACTGGAGCGGGTGATCCCGCCGCTGGAGCACATGCTGCGCAACGCCGTGGCGCACGGCATCGAGGCGCCGGAGGCGCGCGTGGCGGCCGGCAAGCCGGCGGAGGGCGCCATCATGGTGTCGCTGGCGCGCGAAGGCGCCGACGTGGTGATCCGGGTCAGCGACGACGGCGGCGGCATCAACGTGGCGGCCATCCGCCGCAAGGCGATCGAAAAGGGCTTGATGCCCGAGAACGCGCAGCTGAGTGACCGCGACGTCATTCAGTTCATCATGGGCGCCGGCTTCACCACGGCCGAGTCCGTCACCCAGATCGCGGGCCGGGGCGTCGGTCTGGACGTGGTGGCGACCGAGATCAAGCAGCTCGGCGGCACCATCGAGATCGACACGGTGGCGGGGCAGGGCACCACCTTCACGGTGCGCCTGCCGTTCACCCTGGCCATCAACCAGGCCCTGCTGTGCCAGGTCGGCGAGGAGGTGTACGCCATCCCGCTGACCAGCATCGAAGGCGTGGTGCGCATGTCCCACGAGGAGCTGGAGGAGTGCTTCCAGCACCCTCACCGCGCCTACTACGACTATGCCGGCACCCGCTACGAGGTGAGGAGCCTGGCGCGGCTGCTGGGCACCGGCGAGCCGAACCTGCCGGGGCCGGGCAAGCGCGCGCCGGTGGTGCTGATGCAGACCGGCGACCATCACCTGGCCATCCAGGTGGACGGCATGCTCGGCAACCGCGAGATCGTGGTGAAGTCGGTCGGGCCGCAGATCAGCTCGGTGCCGGGCGTGTACGGCGCCACCATTCTTGCCGACGGCCGCGTGGTGCTGATTCTCGATCTGAGCACCCTGGTGCGCATGGGCGCCGCCAGCCAGGTGGCCGCCGAGGCGGCATCGGCGCAGAGCGCTTCGGCCGCGCCGGTGGTCATGGTAGTGGACGACTCGATCACCATGCGCAAGGTCGCCACCCGCCTGCTGGAGCGCAACGGCTATCAGGCCGTGGCGGCGAAGGACGGCGTGGACGCGGTGGCGCGCCTGCAAGAGGTGGTGCCGGACGCCATGCTGCTCGACATCGAGATGCCGCGCATGGATGGTTACGAGCTGGCCACCCACATGCGCAACGATCCGCGCCTGCGCAACGTGCCGATCATCATGATCACCTCGCGTACCGGCGAGAAGCACCGCCAACGGGCGATGGAAATCGGCGTCGACCGCTACCTCGGCAAGCCGTACCAGGAGGCCGACCTGCTTCAGAACCTCCGCGAGGTGTTGGAGGCACGGCGTGGTCAAGCCTGAACCGGCGGCGGATCAGCGCGTTCGGGTGGCGATTCTCGGCACCACGCTGCTGGGACATAAGGACCTGCGGAGCGGATTGGAGAGCTGCGGCCTGAACGTGGCGGTCGAGGAGACGCTGACCAGTTTCCTGAGCGACATCGACCGCCATGCGCGGGTCGATGTCATTCTGGTCGACCTGGAGCAGGCCGACGACGACGACCTCGACATTCTCGACGCGCTGGTGGAGCACAGTCCGGTGCCGCTGGTGTTTCACGATGTCGCCGGCCGCACCGACAACCCCGCCTGGCTGCGTCGGCTGGCCGACAAATTGGTCGCCGCCGCCCAAAGCGCTGCGACCACCCGCAAGGCCGCGGCGGCCGCGCCAGCGGTTTCCGCGCCGCCGGTGCCGGCGGCCGCCGAGCAGGTGCCGGGGCTGGTGACGGAACTGCAGCGGCTGCGCTGCTGGGTGCTGGGGGCGTCGTTCGGTGGGCCGGAGGCGCTCAAGCGCTTCCTCAGCGCGGTGCCGGCGGTGCCGCCCGATACCGCGTTCATCATCGGCCAGCACATCGGTGACGGTTTCGTGGAGGTCCTGGCCTCCCAGCTCAATCGCGCTACCCCGTTCAAAGTGGTGCCGGCCGCCGACGGCGCGCGTCTGGAAAGCGGCACGGTGTACGTGGCGCCGGTGCGCGAGCGTGTCTCGATCGACCATGGCGGCTATCTGCATCTGCGCCCGGAAACCGAGCGCCTGACTTACATGCCGTCGATCGATGCGCTCATGAGCGAGGTGGCGGCGCGCTTCGGCCGCAATGCCGGCGCGATCATCTTCAGCGGCATGGGTGATGACGGCACCAAGGGCTGCGCGGCGATCGGCCGCGCCGGCGGTGTCGTCTGGGCCCAGGATAGCGACAGCTGCGCCATCGACAGCATGCCGGCCTGCGCGCGGGCCACCGGCTTGGTGACCCACAGCGGCCCGCCCGAGCAGTTGGCGCGGGATCTGGTCGCCTATCTGACGGAACATCCGGCGCAGGCCCAGGCCTAGCGTCGTTGGGGGAGGGGAGCAGACATGTCCCAGATTCAGTCCGCCGTGCGCAGCCTATTGCTGCCGATCGAGGAGGCCACCCTGCTGCTGCCCAGCACGGTGGTGGCGGAGATCGTTCCCTATAGCGAGCCGGTACCGCCGCCCGAGGGGGTGCCGAATTGGCTGCTGGGCAGTTTGACCTGGCGCGAGCTGCGCATTCCGTTGCTGTCGGTGGATGTCATGCTGACCGGCGACCCAACCCCGCCAGGGCGGCGGGCGCGCGTGGCAGTACTCAAGGCGCTCGGCAACCGCCCCAACCTGCCTTACTACGGCATTGTCACCGTGCAGCTGCCGCACCTGGTCACCATCGCCGAGGGCGCCATCGAGCCGCTGGACGACGGCGCGGTCTCCAACCCGATGGTGGCAGCCGAAGTGCTAGCCAATGGCGAGCCGGCGCTGATTCCCAACGTCGATCTGATCGAAATGCAGCTGTACCGGGCTCTGATCGGCTGAGCGAGGAGGCAGGCTTCCGCGGCCTGCCGGAGGCTCTTGCTGGGGGCTAGCCCAGATCCCCGGCCAGGACTTGTAGCGCCGCCAGCGCGGCCACGCCGGCGGTTTCGGTGCGCAGGATGCGCGGTCCCAGGCGCACGCCGGTAAAGCCGTGGTGGAGGGCTGTCGCGATCTCTGCGTCGGTCAGACCGCCTTCCGGGCCGACCAGCAAGGCTACGTCGCTCCCCGCCGGCTGCAGAGCGCGCAGGCCGCGCTCCGCGCCGGGATCGAGCACCAGTTTCAGCCCCTCACCCAAGCGGTCCCAGGCGCGCGCCAGCGGCAAGGCCGGCAGCAGCTCGGGCAGCCGATTGCGTCCGCACTGCTCGCAGGCGCTGGCCATTACGCCGCGCCAGTGCTCCTCGCGTTTCGCCAGCCGCTCGCCGTCCAGCTGCACCACGGAGCGCTCGGTGAACACCGGCACGATACGCTGCACGCCCAGTTCCACCGCTTTCTGGATGGTGTAGTCCATGCGGTCGCCCTTAGAGACACCCTGGATAAGCGTCAGGCGCAGCGGGCTCTCCGCCTCGCGGTCGAGGAACTCCCCGAGGCGCACCCGCGCTTGGCGCTTGTCCAGCGCAATCAGCTCCGCCGGGTATTCGCCGCCGCGGCCGTTGAACAACGTCAGCGGGTTACCCACGGCTAGCCGCAATACCCGCAGGTGATTGCTGGCTTCGGCGGGCAGCTCCAGCTCGCTGCCGGCGATCAGCTCCTGAGGGACGTACAGCCGCGGTCTTTTCATGGTGTCAGTCGCTCGTGGCCAGCGCGATGCCCTCGCGGGCGACCTCGGCCAGGAAGTCGATTTGGTCTTCGGTGATTACGTAGGGGGGCATGAAGTAGACCACGTTGCCGAGCGGCCGCAGCAGCGCGCCCCGCTCCAGGGCGTGGCGGTAGACCCGCAGGCCGCGCCGCTCCTGCCAGGGGTAGGGGGTGCGGCTGGCCTTGCCGGCGACCAGCTCGATGGCCAGGATCATGCCAGTCTGGCGGATCTCGCCGACATGCGGGTGCTCAGCCAGGTTGGCGACGGCGCGCCCCATGTGGGCGGCGAGCTGGCGGTTGCGCTCCAGCACCGGCTCGTCGCGGAAGATGTCCAGACTCGCCAGCGCCGCCGTGCACGCCAGCGGATTGCCGGTGTAGCTGTGCGAGTGCAGGAAGGCGTTGAGTTTGCTGTAGTCGTCGTAGAACGAGTCGTACACCCAATCGGTGGTTAGCACCGCCGCCAGCGCCAGATAGCCGCCGGTCAGCCCCTTGGATAGGCACATGAAGTCGGGCGTGATGCCGGCCTGCTCGCAGGCGAACAGGGTGCCGGTACGGCCGAAGCCGACCGCGATCTCGTCGGCGATCAGGTGGACCTGGTAGCGGTCACAGGCCTCGCGCAGCAGCTTCAGGTACACCGGGTGGTACATGCGCATGCCGCCGGCGCACTGCACCAGCGGTTCGACGATGACCGCCGCGGTTTCGTGCGCGTGCCGCGCCAGCGCCTGCTCCATGGGCGCGAACATGGCGCGGGAGTGCTCTTCCCAGCTCGCGCCCTCGGCGCGGTGCCAGCAGTCCGGCGATGGAACGGTGACCGCCTCCATCAGCAGCGGCTTGTAGGTTTCCTTGTACAGCGCCACGTCGCCGACCGCGAGCGCCCCCAGCGTCTCGCCGTGGTAGCTGTTGCTCAAGGTGATGAACTTGCGCTTGCCGCCTTGGCCGCGGTTGCGCCAGGCGTGGTAGCTCATCTTCAGCGCCACTTCCACCGCCGCCGAGCCGTTGTCGGCGTAGAAGCAGCGCGTGAGGCCCGGAGGGGCGAGCGCCACCAGCCGTTCGGCCAGGGCTACGGCCGGCTCGTGAGTGAAGCCGGCCAGGATCACGTGCTCCAGCCGCTCCAGCTGCTCCTTAAGGGCAGCGTTGATGCGCGGGTTGGCGTGGCCGAACAGGTTCACCCACCAGGAGCTGATCGCGTCCAGGTAGCGCTTGCCCTCGAAGTCCTCCAGCCACACGCCCTCGCCGCGACGGATAGGCACGAGCGGCAGCCACTCGTGATCCTTCATCTGTGTGCAGGGATGCCACAGATGGGCGAGATCGCGGGCGACGAGATCCTGGTTACGCATCGAGGCCGAGATTGCGCCAGATCGCCTCGGTCGGCCAGGCCTGGTTCATGGTGTAGAAATGCAGACCCGGGGCGCCGGCCTCCAGCAGCCGCCGCGCCAGCTCGGTAACCACCTCCAGGCCAAAGGCCTGGATCGATTCCCGGTCGTCGCCGTAGGCCTCCATGCGCTTGCGCAACCAGCGCGGGATCTCCGCGCCGCAGCCGTCGGCGAAGCGGGCCAGCTGCTTGAAGTTGGTGATGGGCATGATGCCTGGCACGATCGGGATGTCGATGCCCAGCTTCTCGCAAGACTCGACGAAGCGCAGGTAGGCGTCGAGGTTGTAGAAGAACTGGGTGATGGCGGAATTGGCGCCGGCCTCGACCTTGCGCTTGAAGTTGAGCAGATCGCGCTCGGCGTCGTCGGCCTGCGGGTGGAATTCCGGGTAGCAAGCCACCTCGATCCAGAAGTGATCGCCGGTCTCGGCGCGGATGAACTCCACCAGCTCGTTGGCGTAGCGGAACTCGCCCGCGCTCGGGCTGCCCGACGGCAGGTCGCCGCGCAGCGCCACGATGTGGCGTATGCCCTGCGAGCGGTAATCGTTCAGGATCTCGCGGATGCTCTCGCGGGTCGAGCCGACGCAGGATAGGTGCGGCGCGGCCTCGATGCCGGAATCGCGTTGGATCTCGCGCACGGTCTCGAACGTGCGCTCGCGGGTGGAGCCGCCCGCGCCGTAGGTGACGGAGAAGAACCGCGGCTTGAGCCGGGCCAGCTGCGCCGTGGTCTCGCGCAGCTTGCGCGCGCCTTCCTCGGTCTTGGGCGGGAACAGCTCTAGGCTGTAGGTAGGGGTGTACTTCTTCTGCGACTGCATGGTCCGGGTACCGTTGTGGGCGTGGGACGGGCGGCCGCGGCCGCCCGTCTAGTGGGGCTTTTAGTAGCGGTACCACTCGGGCTTGTACGGCCCGTCCACCGGCACGCCGATGTACTCCGCCTGCGCCGCGGTCAGGCGCGTGAGCTTGGCGCCCAGCTTCTCCAGGTGCAGTCGGGCCACCTTCTCGTCCAGGTGCTTGGGCAGCACATAGACCTTGTTCTCGTACTGCTCGTGCCGGGTCCACAGCTCGATCTGAGCCAGCACCTGGTTGCAGAACGAGGTGGACATCACGAAGCTCGGATGGCCGGTGGCGCAGCCCAGGTTCACCAGCCGGCCCTCGGCCAGCAGGATGACGCGCTTACCGTCCGGGAAGATGACGTGGTCGACCTGCGGCTTGATGTTCTCCCACGGATACTGACGCAGCGCCTGCACGTCGATCTCGTGGTCGAAGTGGCCGATGTTGCAGATGATGGCGTTGTTCTTCATCTGCTTGACGTGATCGTGGGTGATCACGTGGTAGTTGCCGGTGGCGGTGACGAAGATGTCGGCCACCGGCGCGGCGTCCTCCATGGTGACCACGCGGTAGCCTTCCATCGCCGCCTGCAGCGCGCAGATCGGGTCGATCTCGGTCACCCACACCGTGGCGCCCTGGCCGCGCAGCGACTGCGCGCAGCCCTTGCCCACGTCGCCGTAGCCGCAGACCACGGCGATCTTGCCGGCGATCATCACGTCGGTGGCGCGCTTGATGCCGTCCAGCAGCGACTCGCGGCAGCCGTACAGGTTGTCGAACTTGGACTTGGTCACCGAGTCGTTGACGTTGAACGCCGGGCACTTGAGCGTGCCTTGCCGCGCCATCTCGTACAGGCGCATGACGCCGGTGGTGGTCTCCTCCGACACGCCGCGGATCTGGGTCACCAGCTCCGGATACTTCTCGTGCACGAACTGGGTCAGGTCGCCGCCGTCGTCGAGCAGCATGTTCGGCCGCCAGCCGTCGGGGCCGTTGATGGTCTGCTCGATGCACCACCAGTATTCCTGCTCGGTCTCGCCTTTCCAGGCGAATACCGGGATGCCGGCGGCGGCGATGGCCGCGGCGGCGTGGTCCTGGGTGGAGAAGATGTTGCACGACGACCAGCGGACCTCGGCGCCGAGCGCCACCAGGGTCTCGATCAGCACCGCGGTCTGGATGGTCATGTGCAGGCAGCCGGCGATGCGGGCGCCCTTGAGCGGCTGGCTCGCGGCGTACTCGGCGCGGAGCGCCATCAGGCCCGGCATCTCGGTCTCGGCGATGCGGATTTCCTTGCGGCCCCAGTCGGCGAGACCGATATCCCGCACCTTGTAGTCGGAGAAGTTGCTATTCACGACAGCGTTCATGGGCTTGCACTCCATGTTGGCTGAGCGCCGTTGTGAAACAAGCCGCGCCCCCTGAGCCTGGCAGCGGAATCCGCCGTTGCAGCGCTCCTCAGGGGGCACGGTCCGGTCGCGGTTACAGGCCGGCGGCCTCGCGTAGCTCCTCCGCCTTGTCGGTCCGCTCCCAGGTGAACTCGGGCTCCTCGCGGCCGAAGTGACCGTAGGCGGCCGTGTTCAGGTAGATCGGCCGCACCAGGTCCAGCATCTTGATGATGCCGTAGGGGCGCAGATCGAAGTGCGCCTGGATCAGCTCGGCGATGCGCTTCTCGGACAGCTTGCCGGTGCCGAAGGTATTGACGCTGATCGAGGTCGGCTCGGCCACGCCGATGGCATAGGACACCTGCACTTCGCAGCGGTCGGCCAGGCCGGCGGCCACCACGTTCTTGGCCACGTAGCGGCCAGCGTAGGCGGCCGAGCGGTCGACCTTGGACGGATCCTTGCCGGAGAAGGCGCCGCCGCCGTGGCGGCCCATGCCGCCGTAGGTGTCGACGATGATCTTGCGGCCGGTCAGACCGCAGTCACCGACCGGGCCGCCGATCACGAACCGGCCGGTCGGGTTGATGTGGAAACGGGTGTGCTTGCCCAGCCACTCGGCCGGCAGCACCGGCTTGATGATCTCGTCCATCACCGCTTCGCGCAGGGTCTCGGTGGAGACTTCCTCGCTGTGCTGGGTGGACAGCACCACCGCCTCGATCGCCACCGGGCGGCCGTTCTCGTAGCGCAGGGTGACCTGGCTCTTGGCGTCCGGGCGCAGCCAGGGCAGGGCGCCGCTCTTGCGCACCTCGGCCTGGCGCTTGACCAGACGATGGGCGTACAGGATCGGCGCCGGCATCAGCGTGTCGGTCTCGTTGGTGGCGTAGCCGAACATCAGGCCCTGGTCGCCGGCGCCCTGCTCCTCGGGGTTGCTGCGGTCGACGCCCTGGGCGATGTCGGGCGACTGCTTGCCGATGCAGTTGAGCACCCCGCAGGTGGCCCAGTCGAAGCCGATCGCCGAGGAGTCGTAGCCGATCCTGCGCACGGTATCGCGGGCCACGCCCTCGAAGTCGACCGTGGCCGAGGTGGTGATCTCGCCGGCCAGGATGATCATGCCGGTCTTGACCAGGGTTTCACAGGCGACGCGCGCTTTCGGGTCTTGCGCGAGGATGGCGTCCAGAATGGCGTCCGAGATCTGATCCGCCATCTTGTCCGGATGGCCTTCCGACACCGACTCCGAGGTAAACAGGTAGTCGTTCACCTTAGTTTGCACTCCCAAGAGAACCCGCACCCGGCGGGGTTGGATGGATGACGCTCGCCTTAGAGGACCTGATTCGGCCGAAGTTGCGTAGACGATGGACCAATAATTGTAACGATGCGTGTTGACTTTGGCGACGACCCTTGCCCCTGCTCCTATACTCGGGGAAAATTCGCGCCTTACGTCATCGGGCCGGCCCGCCGCGGGCCGGCCGCCCAGGGGTTCTCGGGCGTCGTCGCCCACCCCAATTCTGGAGATCCGCTCTCATGCCCACTCGTCGTGAACTCGCCAATGCCATCCGCGCCCTCAGCATGGACGCCGTCCAGCGGGCAAATAGTGGACATCCGGGCGCGCCCATGGGTATGGCGGATATCGCCGAAGTCCTCTGGAACGATTTCCTGCGCCATAATCCGGCCAATCCGGCCTGGTTCAACCGCGATCGTTTCGTGCTCTCCAACGGGCACGGCTCGATGCTGATCTACTCGCTCTTGCACCTGAGCGGCTACGACCTGCCGATCGAGGAGCTCAAGAACTTCCGTCAGCTCCATTCCAAGACGCCGGGCCATCCCGAGTACGGCTACACGCCGGGCGTGGAGACCACCACCGGCCCGCTCGGGCAGGGGCTGGCCAACGCCGTGGGCATGGCCTTGGCCGAGAAGGTGCTGGCGGCCCAGTTCAACCGCCCGGGCCATGAGATCGTCGACCACTACACCTATGTGTTCCTGGGCGACGGCTGCCTGATGGAAGGCATTTCCCACGAGGCCTGCTCGCTGGCCGGCACGCTGGGCCTGGGCAAGCTGATCGCCTTCTACGACGACAACGGCATCTCCATCGACGGCAAGGTGCACGGCTGGTTCGCCGACGATACCGCGAAGCGCTTCGAGGCTTATGGCTGGCACGTGGTGCGCGACGTCGATGGCCACGACGCCGAGGCGATCAAGCGCGCTACCGAGGAGGCCCGCGCCGTCACCGACAAGCCCAGCCTGATCTGCTGCAAGACCATCATCGGCTTCGGCTCGCCCAACGCCGCCGGCACCCACGGTGTGCACGGCGCGCCGCTCGGCGCCGACGAGATCAAGGCCACCCGCGAGTTCCTGAAGTGGCCGCACGAGCCGTTCGTGGTGCCGCAGGAGATCTATGCGGCCTACGATGCCCGTGAGAAGGGCCGCCAGCTTGAGGACGAGTGGAACCGCCGCTTCGAGGCGTACCGTCAGGCCCATCCGGATCTCGCCGCCGAGTTCGAGCGGCGCATCAAGGGCGAGCTGCCCGCCACCTGGCCGCAGGTGGCCGCCGAGGCGCTGGCCGAAGCGCAGGCCAAGGGGGCCACGGTCGCCACCCGCAAGGCCTCGGAGAACGCCCTCAACGTGTTCGGCCCGCACTTGTCGGAGCTGCTCGGCGGCTCGGCTGACCTGACCCATTCCAACAACACCTGGTGGAAGGGCTGCGAATCCATCACGCGCGAGGACGCAGCCGGCAACTACGTGCACTACGGCGTGCGCGAGTTCGCCATGACCGCGATCATGAACGGCGTGGCCCTGCACGGCGGCTTCATCCCGTACGGCGGCACGTTCCTGGTGTTCTCCGACTACGCTCGCAACGCTGTGCGCATGGCGGCGCTGATGAAGCAGCGCGTCGTCCTGGTTTACACCCACGACTCGATCGGGCTGGGCGAGGACGGTCCGACCCACCAGCCGGTCGAGCATCTTGCCTCGCTGCGGCTGATCCCCAATATGAGCCTGTGGCGGCCGTGCGACGCGGTGGAAACGGTGGCAGCGTGGCAGGCGGCGATCGAGCGCCGCGACGGTCCGACCTGCTTGATCCTCTCCCGCCAGAACCTCCCACACCAGGCGCGCGATCAGGCGCAGCTCGCCAACATCCGGCGCGGCGGTTATGTGTTGCGCGACTGCCAGGGCGAGCCGGAGGCCATCGTCATCGCCACCGGCTCGGAGGTGCAGCTGGCCGTGGCCGCCGCCGAGCGGCTGGAGCAAGAAGGACGGCGGGTGCGGGTGGTGTCGATGCCCTCCACCGACGTCTTCGACGCCCAGGACCAGGCCTATCGGGAGTCCGTGCTGCCGTCGACGGTGCAGGCGCGGGTGGTGGTCGAGGCCGGTTCGCCGGACCTGTGGTTCAAGTACGTGGGCGCCAAGGGGCGGGTGATCGGCATGACCCGCTACGGCGAGTCGGCGCCGGCCGGGGTGCTGTTCGAGCTGTTCGGGTTCACGCCGGAGCGGGTTGCGGACGCGGTTCGGGCGGTGTTGTCGTGAAGTAATGCCAGGGCGGCCGGCGGCGAGGTGTCCGAGGGCGTCAGCGTACAGAGCGGAACTGACACGGAGGCGGACATGGCGATCAAAGTCGGTATCAACGGATATGGCCGCATCGGCCGCAACATCCTGCGCGCACTCTACGAATACGGCCGTAGCGACGAGATCCGCATCGTCGCCGTCAACGACCTCGGCAGCGCCGAGGTCAACGCCCACCTGACCCGCTACGACACCGTCCACGGCCGCTTTCCCGGCACCGTGGCGGTGGAGGGCGACACGATGCTGGTCAACGGCGACCGCATCCGCGTGCTCTCCGAGCGCGACCCGGCCAAGCTGCCCTGGGCCGACCTCGGGGTCGATGTGGTTCTGGAGTGCACTGGCCGCTTCAACAGCAAGGAGAAAGCCCTGCCGCACCTGCAGGCGGGGGCGAAGAAGGTGATCCTGTCGGCGCCGGCCGGCAAGGATGTGGACGCCACCATTGTTTACGGCGTCAACGAGCACGTGCTCAAGGCCACCGATACGGTGATCTCCAACGCCTCCTGCACCACCAACTGCCTGGCGCCGCTGGTCAAGCCGCTGCTGGAGACGGTGGGCATCGAGGCCGGCCTCATGACCACGGTGCACTCCTACACCAACGATCAGGTGCTGATCGATGTCTACCACAAGGATCTGCGCCGCGCCCGTGCCGCCGCCCAGTCGCAGATTCCCACCAAGACCGGCGCCACCGCGGCGCTGGCGCTGGTGCTGCCGGAGATCGGCGATCGGCTGGAAGGCTTCGCGATCCGGGTGCCCACCATCAACGTGTCGCTGGTCGATCTCACCTTCACCGCCGAACGCGAGACTTCGGTGGAGGAGATCAACGCCATCCTGCGTCAAGCCGCCGAAGGCCCGCTCAAGGGCATCCTGGCGTACAACGACGTGCCGCTGGTGAGCAGCGACTTCAACCACGACCCGCATTCGGCGATATTCGACGCCACTCTGACCAAGGTGCGCGGACGGCTGGTGAAGGTGTGCGCCTGGTACGACAACGAGTGGGGGTTCTCCAACCGGATGTTGGACGCCGTCAAGGCGGTGATGAACGCCAAGTAAAACCAAAGCCCGCCTTGAGCGGGCTTCTTGTATGGAGCGAAGAGGAGCCCATGGCCGTAATCAAGATGAGCGATCTCGACCTCAAGGGTAAGCGTGTGCTGATCCGCGAGGATCTCAACGTGCCGGTGAAGGACGGCAAAGTCACCGACGACACCCGCATCCGCGCGTCGCTGCCGACCATCCGGCAGGCGCTGGAGGCCGGCGCTCGGGTCATGGTCATGAGCCATCTCGGCCGGCCCACCGAGGGTGAGTACTCCGAGGAGAACTCGGTCAAGCCGGTGGCCGCCCATCTGGCGCAGCTGCTCGGCCGCGAGGTGCCGGTGGTGCGCGACTACCTGGACGGCGTCGAGGTCGAGCCGGGCCAGCTGGTGATGTTCGAGAATGTCCGCTTCAACAAGGGCGAGAAGAAGGACAACGAGGAGCTGGCCCGCAAGCTGGCGGCGCTGTGCGACATCTACGTGATGGACGCGTTCGGCACCGCCCATCGCGCCGAGGCCTCCACCCACGGCGTGGGCAAGTTCGCGCCGGTGGCCTGCGCCGGCCCGCTGCTCGCCGCTGAGCTGGAGGCGCTGGGCAAGGCTCTGGAGAATCCCAAGCGGCCGCTGATCGCCATCGTCGGCGGCTCCAAGGTTTCCACCAAGCTCACCGTGCTCGAGTCGCTGTCGCAGGTGGTGGATCAGCTCATCGTCGGCGGCGGCATCGCCAACACCTTCATCGCCGCGGCCGGCTACAACGTCGGCAAGTCGCTGTACGAGGCCGAGCTGGTGGACGAGGCCAAGAAGCTGATGGCGGCGGCCAAGGCCAAGGGCGGCGAGATCCCCATCCCGACCGACGTGGTGTGCGCCAAGGCGTTCGCCGAGGACGCCGAGGCCACGGTGAAGAAGGTCAGCGAAGTGGCCGATGACGACCTGATCCTCGACATCGGCCCGGACACCGCCGCTCACTATCGGCAGCTGCTCACCGCCGCCGGCACCATCGTCTGGAACGGTCCGGTGGGCGTGTTCGAGTTCGATCAGTTCGGCAACGGCACCAAGGCCCTGGCCGAGGCCATCGCCGAGAGCCCGGCGTTCTCCATCGCCGGCGGCGGCGACACCCTGGCGGCGGTCGCCAAGTACGGCGTGGGCGACCGTATTTCCTACATCTCCACCGGCGGCGGCGCCTTCCTGGAGTTCCTGGAGGGCAAGAAGCTGCCCGCCGTGGCCATGCTGGAGAGCCGCGCGGCCGGCTGATCGGCAACAACGGAGGCGCAAGGATGCGCAGACGCACCAAGATCGTCGCCACCCTCGGGCCGGCCACCGCGTATCCCGAGGTGATGGCGGCGATGATGGCAGCCGGGCTGGACGTAGCCCGGCTCAACCTCTCCCACGGCACCCACGACAGTCATCGCCTGCAGCTGCGGCTGGCCCGCGAAGCCGCCGCCGCGGCCGGCCGGCCGCTGGCCTTCATGTTCGACCTGCAGGGTCCGAAGATCCGCATCGAGCGCTTCCGCGACGGCGCCGTGACCCTGGTCGAGGGGCAGCGTTTCGTGCTCGACGCCGAGCTGCCCGGCGACGCCGGCAATCAGGATCAGGTGGGCATCACCTACAAGGCCCTGCCGCGCGACGTGCGCCCCGGCGACTGCCTGCTGCTGGCCGACGGCCTGATCCGCCTGGAGGTGGAGAAGGTCGACGGGCCGCGCATCCTCACGCGGGTGACGGTGGGCGGGCTGCTGAGCGGGGGCAAGGGCATCAACCGGCTCGGCGGCGGTCTGTCGGTGGCGGCGCTGCCCGACAAGGACCGCGAGGACATTCGCTTCGCCGCCGCCGAGGGCGCGGATTACCTGGCCGTGTCCTTCCCCAAGGATCGGCGCGACATCGAGGAAGCGCGCCGGCTGCTGCGCGAGGCCGGCGGCCGCGGCGGCATCGTCGCCAAGATCGAGCGCCAGGAGGCACTGGAGAACCTCGACGAAATCATGGAGGCGGCCGATGCGGTGATGGTGGCGCGCGGCGATTTGGCGGTGGAGATCGGCGATCCCCAGCTGGCCGGCGTGCAGAAAGAGATCCTGCGGCGGGCGAGGGCGTGCGATTGCGTGGTGATCACCGCCACCCAGATGATGGCGTCGATGGTGCACGCGCCCACGCCCACCCGCGCCGAGGTGCTGGACGTGGCCAACGCCGTGCTCGACGGCACCGACGCGGTAATGTTGTCGGAGGAGACCGCCGCCGGCGACCATCCGGCCAAGGTGGTGGCCGCCATGGCGGAGATCTGCGAGGGCACCGAGCGCTATCAGCGCTTCCACCGGGAGCGCGAGGAGCGCAGCGATTACCGCTTCGTCGACGAGGCCATCGCCAAGAGCGCCATCGACGCCGCCAACCGGCTCAAAGCCAAGGCCATCGCCGCGTTCACCGAGTCCGGCGCGACCACCATGTGGATGTCGCGCATCGGCACCGAGATCCCGATCTACGCCTTCAGCCGCAACGCCTCCACCCACCGTCGGGTTTGCCTCTATCGCGGCGTTTACCCGGTGGCCTACCACCCGGAGGCGCGCGATCACATCGGCGTCAACCGCGAGGTGGTGCAGCAGCTGCGTCAACTGGGGGCGGTCGAGGACGGCGACCTGGTGGTGCTGACCAAAGGCGATCTGGCCGGCGTGCCGGGCGGCACCAATACCCTCAAGATCATCCAGGTGGGGGTGGATGCCTGAGCGCCGCCCGGCGTCGGCGACGATGGGTTACTCGTCGCCGCAGAGGCGGCGCTGGGCCTCGCGGTACTTGGCGGCGGTGCGCTCGATGATGTCGGCCGGCAGGTGCGGGCCCGGCGGGGTCTTGTCCCAGTCCAGCGTCTCCAGGTAGTCGCGCACGAACTGCTTGTCGAAGCTCGGCGGGGAGATGCCTTCCTGGTACTGGTCGGCCGGCCAGAAGCGCGAGGAGTCGGGGGTCAGCGCCTCGTCGATCAGCATCAGCTCGCCGTTGCTGTCCAGACCGAACTCGAACTTGGTGTCGGCGATAATGATGCCGCGCTCCAGGGCGTAAGCGGCGGCCTCCTTGTACAGCCGCAGAGTGACGTCGCGCACCCGCGCCGCCAGCTCGGGGCCGATCACCGCTTCCACGGCCGCGAAGCTGACGTTCTCGTCGTGGGTGCCGACCGCCGCCTTGGTCGACGGCGTGAAGATCGGTTCCGGCAGCCGGCTGGCCTGACGAAGGCCGGCGGGCAGACGGATGCCGCACACCTCGCCGGTGGCCTGGTAGTCCTTCCAGCCGGAGCCGATGAGGTAGCCGCGGGCGATCGCCTCCACCGGCAGCGGCTTGGCGCGCTTGGCCACCACGGCACGGCCCTGGACGCGCGCCGCCTCGGCCGGATCGGGGATGACCTCGGTCAGCGGCACGTCGAGAATATGATTGGGAATGATGTGCGCCAGACGGCGGAACCAGAAATTGGATACCGCGGTGAGCACCATGCCTTTGCCCGGGATCGGGTCCGGCAGGATGACGTCGAAGGCCGATAGCCGGTCGGTGGCCACGATCAGCAGGCGCTGATCGTCAATGGCGTAGACGTCGCGTACCTTGCCCCGATGCAGCAGGGGCAGGCTGTGAAGTCCGGATTCGTGCAGGGCGTCGGGGGCTGGGCTCATCGCTACACCTTCTGGGCCGGAACTGCCGCTCTACCCTTAGGGGTATAATGGCGGCGGTAAATGGCTAATTGTACCTGCAGAGGCGGAGGGACTGATATGGCCGCGAATAAGGACGAGCCCAGGGACGCGCAGAAGCGGGCGCTGTTGGCGCGTCTGGCGCGTATCGAGGGGCAGATTCGCGGTATACGCCGCATGATCGAGAGCGATGCCGGCTGCGAGGAGGTCGCGCAGCAGCTCGCCGCCTCCCGCAACGCCCTGAACAAGGCCTTCTACGAAATGATGGCGTGCGCCATCGAGCACGAACTGGGCCCGGACGGCGGGCTGTCGGAGGAAGGCCGCCAACGGCTCGGCGAACTCACCCGCCTGCTTTCCAAGTACGGCTAGTCCCTTACCGCGCGTTCCGGAACAGCAGTCCGTAGGCGGTCATGCCCGCCACCATCGCCGCCACGAAGCCCAGCACTGGCGCCAGGCCCGATGCCGTCGCCACTAGCGCCGGTCCGGGGCATACCCCCGCCAGTCCCCAGCCGACGCCGAAGATGGCCGAGCCGGCGATCAGGCGAGCGTCCAGTGCGCGTTTGTCGGGCAGGTGGAAGCGATCCGCGCAGAAGGGGCGCTGACATTGGCCGACCAGGCGGAAGGCCGGGATGGTCACCGCCAGGGCGCCGCCCATCACCAGCGCCAGGGTAGGATCCCAGTTGCCCGCCAGGTCCAGGAAGCCGATGACCTTGGCCGGGTTGACCATGCCCGACACGATCATCCCCAGCCCGAACAGGGCGCCGGCGAGCAGCGCCGTCGACAATTGGACCATGCTCAGACTCCCAGCAAATGGCGGGTGACGTACACGGTGACGACGCCCGCGGTCATGAACACGCCGGTGGCGACGATGGAGCGGGCCGACAGGCGACCGATGCCGCACACGCCGTGGCCGCTGGTGCAGCCGCTGCCCAACCGGGCGCCGAAGCCGACCAGGAAGCCCGCCGCCAGCGTGCCGGGCCAGCCGGTCTGCAGCTCGATGGGCAGTCCCGCCGGGCTGAGCCACTGCCAGAGCAGACCGACCGTGACCATGCCGGCGACGAACAGTGCGCGCCAGGCGCTATCGCCGCGCGGTCGCGCCAGCAGGCCGCCGACGATGCCGGAAATGCCCGCGATCCGGCCGTTGGCGAACAGCAGCAGCGCCGCCGACAGGCCGATGATCAGGCCGCCGAGCAAGCCGCTGCCGGGCGTGAAATTGTCCATGGAGACCTCCTTGGCGAGGCGGAAGCGAAGGACGTTCGCGGCCCATCTTATATACCCCGCAGGGTATGTCAAGGCGGCGAACGACCCTCCCCGCCAAGAAGAGTGGCGGCGCGATCAAAGCGCTGGATTTTTGCCGTAATCTCCTTTATCAACGCGCCGTTGGCGCCGAGAGTCCGGCGGCTGGGTTGAATACGCCCGCGGCGACGGTCGCTTTCTTGAAGGCTGCACCGCGGCCAAGTCGTTGCGGAGAATCGACTCTAAGATGAAGGCCTTCGGCACGGAGATCGAAATTTGTCCTCTCCCCTAGTGATGGTGGCAGGGCCTTGGTGGGGCAAGGCCGCCGGCACGTTGCTGGGCGCGGTCCTCGGCAGCTGGCCGGGGGCGCTGCTGGGCCTGGTCCTCGGCTACATCTTCGACGAGCGGCTGCGGCTGGAACCGTATTCCGGCCGCACCTGGCGCGGCTGCCAGCTCAGCCGCAGCGAGCAGGAATTCCTCACCGCCGCATTCTCGGTGATGGGGCATCTGGCCAAGGCCGACGGGCGGGTCAGCGAAAAGGAGGTGGCGGCCACCGAGCAGGTCATGGCCCGGCTCGGTCTGGACGACAATCGCCGCCAGCGCGCCATCTATCTGTTTACGCGCGGCAAGGCCCGCAACTTTCCGCTGCGCGCCGTGCTGCGCCGGTTCCGCGGCGGCGCCGGCCGCCAGCCCGAGACGCTGGATCGGTTCCTGCGCTGCCTGCTGGAGGTGGCCTATGCCGACGGCGAGCCCGCGCCGAAGCAGCAGCGCCTGTTGAGCGTGGTGGCGAAACGGCTGCGCGTGAGCGAGCAGCGTCTGCAGGAGCTGGCGCGAACCCGCGGGACTTGTCGCGGCGACAGCCGGCCGCGCGCCGTGGTGCCGGCCGGTCCGCTGGCGGATGCCTTCCGCGAGCTCGGCATCGCCGAGAACGCCAGCAACGAGCAGGTCACCTTGGCCTATCGTCGCGCCATCAGCCGTCATCACCCGGATCGTTTGGCCGCCGCCAACGCCTCCGAGGAGGCGCTGAAAGAGGCGCATATCCGCACCCAGCGCATCCGCGAAGCCTACGAGCAGATCCGCCGCGCACGCGGCTTCTGAGCGCCCGCCGCGGGTTCAAGTGTGCGCCGTGCGGCTGAAAATGTCCGGCGCATGCGCTACAGTCACCGCCTCGACCGCTACCGCCGATAGACCCATGCGCGATTACCTCATCGCTCCCTCCATCCTCTCGGCCAATTTCGCCAAGCTCGGCGAGGACGTGGACGCCGTGCTCGCCGCCGGCGCCGACATCATCCATTTCGACGTGATGGACAACCACTATGTCCCCAACCTCACGATCGGACCGATGGTGTGCAAGGCGCTGCGCGACTACGGCATTACCGCGCCGATCGACGTGCACCTCATGGTCAAGCCGGTGGACCGGATCATCCCCGACTTCGCCCAGGCCGGCGCCACCTACATCACCTTCCATCCCGAGGCCAGCGAGCACATCGACCGCACCCTGCAGCTGATCCGCGACTGCGGCTGCAAGGCCGGGCTGGTGTTCAACCCGGCCACGCCGCTCGATTACCTCAAGTACGTGATGGACAAGGTCGACATGGTGCTGCTGATGTCGGTCAACCCCGGCTTCGGCGGCCAGGCCTTCATCCCCTCGACGCTCGGCAAGCTGCGCGAGGCGCGCGCCATGATCGAAGCCTCCGGGCTGCCGATCCGCCTGGAAGTGGACGGCGGCATCAAGGTGGACAACATCCGCGCCGTGGCCGAGGCCGGCGCCGACACCTTCGTGGCCGGCTCGGCGATCTTCGGCAAGCCGGATTACGCCGCGGTGATCGGCGCCATGCGCGCGGAACTGGCCAAGGTCGGCAGCTGATGCGCTTTGCCGGCATTCGCGCCCTGCTGTTCGATCTGGACGGCACGCTGGTCGACAGCGTGCCCGACCTGGCCGCGGCGGTGGATGCCATGCTCGCCGACCTCGGCCTGCCGCCGGCCGGCGAGGCGCGGGTGCGCGAGTGGGTGGGCAACGGCTCGCAGCGGCTGGTCAAGCGCGCCCTCACCGGCCGCATGGACGGCGAGCCCGATCCGGCGCTGCTGGCGCGCGCCATGCCGCTGTTCATGGCCCACTACGAGCGGCTGCTGTGCCATCGCAGCGCGCTGTTCGACGGCGTGCGCGAGGGGTTGCGCCAGCTGCGCGCGGCGGGCTTGAAGATGGCCGTGGTCACCAACAAGCCCAGCCGTTTCATCGAGCCGCTGCTGAGCGCGCTCGGCGTGCGCGAGGACTTTGCAGTCCTCGTCGGAGGCGATACCCTTGCCGAAAGGAAGCCGCATCCGGCACCCTTGCTGTATGCGGCGCAACGGCTAGGCGAAGATCCGGCTGCCGCGCTGATGGTCGGCGACTCCCGCAACGATGTGGAGGCCGCGCGCCGCGCCAACATGGCGGTCGTGTGCGTGCCCTACGGCTACAATCACGGCGAGGACATCCGGCAGGCGTCCCCGGACGCCGTGGTCGAGGATCTGCGAGAACTGGCGAGACTACTGCTGGCATCGGAATGACTATTTCGGCCCTCCGCGATTTCATCTTCTACACCGCTCCGTGGCGATGGCGTCGCTAAGCGCTCGGCTTCAGGCACGCCCCGACAATCGCCCAACGGACGGTAATTCATGAACAAGCAGCATTTCGACGCCCTCGCGGAGCAGGGCTACAACCGCATCCCCCTCGTGCGCGAGATCCTCGCCGATCTCGACACTCCCCTGAGCACCTACCTCAAGCTCGCCAAAGGACCGTACTCCTATCTGCTGGAGTCGGTGCAGGGCGGCGAGAAATGGGGCCGCTACTCGATCATTGGCCTGCCCGCCCGGGAAGTGCTGAAGGTGCGCGGCTACGACGTGGAGCTCTACCGCGACGGCGCGCTGGTGCGGCGCGAGCGGGTGGATGACCCGCTGGCCTTCGTGGAGGACTACCACCGCGGCTTCCGCGCCGCGCCGCCGGACGGCATCCCGCAGGCGCCGCGCTTCCTCGGCGGCCTGGTCGGCTATTTCGGCTACGACACGGTGCGCTACATCGAGCCGCGCCTGGCGCATAGCGTCAACGAGGATAAGCTGGGCGTGCCGGACATCCTGTTCATGGTGTCGGACGAGGTGTTGGTGTTCGACAACCTGGCCGGGCGCCTGTATCTGGTGGTGCACGCCGATCCCGCTGAGCCGGACGCCTACCAACGCGCCGGCGAGCGGCTGAGCGCGCTGACCCGCCAGCTGCGCAGCGCGGGCAGCGTCTACCAGCCGCCGCGCCCGGCGCGGCCGCAGCGCGAGCCGCAGTTCACCTCGAACTTCACCCAGGAGGAGTTCGAGCGGATGGTGGAGCGCATCAAGCGCTACATCATCGACGGCGACGTGATGCAGGTGGTGCCCTCGCAGCGGCTGTCGGTCGACTACGAGGCCTCGCCGCTGGATCTCTATCGCGCGCTGCGGTCGATGAACCCCTCGCCGTACATGTTCTTCCTCGATCTCGACGACTTCCACATCGTCGGTTCCTCGCCCGAGATCCTGGTGCGCCTGGAGGACGGCGAGATCACCGTGCGGCCCCTGGCCGGCACCCGCCGGCGCGGCGCCACCCCGGCCGAGGACAAGGCGTTGGAGGAGGAGCTGCTCGCTGACCCGAAGGAAATCGCCGAGCACCTGATGCTGATCGACCTGGCGCGCAACGACATCGGCCGGGTGGCCGAGATCGGCAGCGTGCGCGTCACCGACCAGATGAGCATCGAGCGCTACTCGCACGTGATGCACATCGTCTCCAACGTCACCGGCCGTCTCAGGCCGGGGCTCACACCGATCGACGCGCTGCGCGCCGCCTTCCCCGCCGGCACCCTGTCAGGCGCGCCGAAGATCCGCGCCATGGAGATCATCGACGAGGTCGAGCCGGTCAAGCGCGGCATCTACGGCGGCGCGGTCGGTTATCTGTCCTACAGCGGCAACATGGACGCGTCCATCGCCATCCGTACCGCGGTGATCAAGGACGGCAAGCTGCATATCCAGGTCGGCGCCGGCGTGGTGGCCGATTCGGTGCCGCGGCTGGAGTGGAAGGAGACGCTCAACAAGGGCAGGGCCTTGATCCGGGCCGTGGCCATGGCCGAAAGCGGCCTCGACAGCTCGGGATTGGAGTGAGGACCGCGCCATGCTGCTGATGATCGACAACTACGACTCGTTCACCTACAACCTGGTGCAGTACTTCGGCGAGCTCGGCGCCGACGTGCGGGTGTACCGCAACGACGCCATCACCTGCGTCGACATCGAGCGGCTGCGGCCGACCTGGATCGTGATCTCGCCCGGGCCTTGCAGCCCGCGCCAGGCGGGCGTGTCGATGGAGGTGATCCGCACCTTCGCCGGTCGCATCCCGATCCTGGGCGTGTGCCTGGGCCATCAGGCGATCGGCGAAGTGTTCGGCGGCAACGTGGTGCATGCCGGGCGGGTGATGCACGGCAAGACCTCGCCGGTGCACCACCGCGGCCAGGGCGTGTTCCGCGGCTTGCCCAACCCGATGACGGCGACCCGCTATCATTCCTTGGTGATCGACAAGAACACGCTGCCGGATTGCCTGGAAGTCACCGCCTGGACTGAGAATCCTGACGGCAGCATGGAAGAGATCATGGGCGTGCGTCATAGGACGCTGGATGTGGAGGGCGTGCAGTTCCACCCGGAGTCGATCCTCACCGAGGCCGGGCATGACCTGCTCGCCAACTTCCTCCGCGGCACCCGGCGGGCCGCCTGAGAAGCGAAGAGCAAGCACCATGGATATTCAAACCGCGATACGGCGCGTCACCGAACGGCAGGATCTGACCCGCGAGGAGATGAGCGTGGTGATGCGCGCCATCATGACCGGCGAGTGCACGCCCGCGCAGATCGGCGGCTTCCTGATCGGCCTGCGCATGAAAGGCGAGACCGTGGCCGAGATCGCCGCCGCCGCCCAGGTGATGCGCGACCTGGCCATCCCCGTGCAGGTGGACCGTCGTCATCTGGTCGATACCTGCGGCACCGGCGGCGACGCTCGGGGCACGTTCAACGTCTCCACCGCTGCCACCTTCGTGGTGGCCGCCGCCGGCGGTCGGGTGGCCAAGCACGGCAACCGCTCGGTCTCCAGCCGTTCCGGCAGCGCCGACCTGCTGGAGGCGGCCGGCGCCAAGCTCGATCTCACGCCGGGGCAGATCGCCGCGACCATCGATGCGGTCGGTGTCGGCTTCCTGTTCGCGCCCAACCATCACGCCGCCATGAAGTACGCGGTTGGGCCGCGCCGGGAGATGGGCGTGCGCACCATCTTCAACATCCTCGGCCCGCTGACCAATCCGGCCGGCGCCCCGCACCAACTGCTCGGCATCTACAGCGCCGACTGGCAGCGGCCGGTGGCCGAGGTGCTGCGCGAGCTGGGCAGCGACCACGTGCTGGTGGTGCATTCCGAGGACGGCCTGGACGAGATCAGCATTGCCGCGCCGACCCGGGTGGTGGAGCTGTTCCGCGGCAAGATCACGGAATACGTGCTCACGCCCGAGCAGTTCGGTATCGCCCGCGCGCCGCTCGAGCAGCTGCGGGTGAGCGACGCTCAGGAGAGCCTCGAGCTGATCCAGCGGGTGTTCGCTGGCGAGCCGGGGCCGGCCGCCGACATGCTGACCCTGAACGCCGGCGCCGCCATCTACGCCGCCAATGTCGCGGATAGCTTGGAAGACGGCATCCGCCGGGCGCGTGAGGTGATCGCTTCGGGCGAGGCCGGCCGCAAGTTCGACGAGTTCGTGGCCTACACCCAGCGGGTGACGGCATGAGTGGCGACGTGCTCAACACCATTTTGGCGCGCAAGGCCGAGGAAGTGGCCGAGCGCAGCCAGATCAAGAGTCTGCGGGAGCTGTCCGCCCAGGTCGCCGATGCGCCGCCGGTGCGCGGCTTCCGTCAACGGCTGCTGCAGGACATCGCCGCCGGTAAGCCCGGTGTCATTGCCGAGGTGAAGAAAGCCTCGCCCAGCAAGGGCGTCATCCGCCCCGACTTCGACCCGGAAGCGATTGCCCGCAGCTACGCCGCCGCCGGCGCCAGCTGCCTGTCGGTGCTCACCGACCGCGACTTCTTCCAGGGCAGCGAGCAGTACCTGCAGCAGGCGCGCGCTGCCTGCGGACTGCCGGTGCTGCGCAAGGACTTCGTGATCGACCCCTACCAGGTCTACGAGGCGCGCGTGCTGGGCGCCGATTGCGTGCTGCTGATCGTCGCCGCGCTCGGCGACCCGCAGATGCGCGAGCTGTATCAGCTGGCGGTCGAGCTGGGGATGGACGTGCTGGTCGAGGTGCACGATGAGGACGAGCTGGAGCGCGCGCTGGCGCTGGCGCCAGACCTGCTCGGGGTCAACAACCGCAACCTGCGCACCTTCGAGACCGACATCCGCAACACCATCCGGCTCAAGGCGCGGGTGACGGGCGACTGCCTGCTGGTCACCGAAAGCGGCATCCACACTCCCGACGATGTAGCCCTGATGCGCGCCAATGGCATCCATGCCTTCCTGGTGGGCGAGAGCATGATGCGCGCGCCCGACCCGGGCGTGAAGCTGCGCGAGCTGTTCTATCCCTGAACGCGGCGGTCGTTTTCCCGCGGGAGCGGCATCTCGGAAACGCAGAAGGCCCCGGCAGGGGCCTTCTTCATGCCCGCCTGGCGCGCGGGTGCTAGCGCGTGTTGAACACCACGATGGTCTTGCCGCTGACCGAGATCAGCGACTGCTCCTCCAGCTCCTTGAGCACGCGCCCGACCATCTCCCGCGAGCAGCCGACGATACGGCCGAGCTCCTGGCGGGTGATGCGGATCTGCATGCCGTCCGGATGGGTCATGGCGTCGGGCTCGCGGCACAGGTCGAGCAGGGTACGAGCGATGCGGCCGGTGACGTCGAGGAAGGCCAGGTCGCCCACCTTGCGGCTGGTGCGTCGCAGCCGGTCGGCCATCTGCCCGACCACCGGGAACAGGATTTCCGGATCCTGCTTAGCGATCTGGCGAAAACGGCTGTAGCTGATCTCGGCGAGCTCGCAGGCGGTGCGGGTGCGCACCCAGGCGCTGCGCTCGCTGCTCTCGCCGAACAGCCCCATTTCACCGAAAAACGACCCGGCGTTGAGATAGGCGAGCACGATCTCGTGACCGTTCTCGTCTTCCATCAGCACGGTCACCGACCCCTCGATGATGTAATACAGCGCATCCGACTGATCGCCGGCGTAGATGATGCCGGTCTTGGGGGGATAGCGCCGCCTGTGACAGTGCTGCAACAGGTTGTCGATGGACGTATTGCCCGTCGATTTCTGGGCCGGCTGTAACATTCTCAATCCTTCGGCATTGGCGCCCACTGGGGATCTCCCTTGCCGTTATTGGTAGTACAAGGCGTCCTTGGAAGCAAGCATCGGTGCGGGCTCGCCCCCTTTGGAGATGCCGTCCGATAGTCGCTATACTGCGCCCCTACCGGATCACATTGGGACGCCGGAAACCTATGCCAAGTTCCCCGTCCTGCGCGATCCGCCTAGTTTATGAGTAACTTAGCCAGCGGGATGTCGGATGCGCGCGACTGTCAAATGGGTGGGTGAGGCGACCTTCGAGGCCACCGCGGGCAGCGGTCACACGGTGGTGTTGGACGGGCCGCCCGAAGCCGGCGGACGCAACCTGGGGCCGCGCCCCATGGAGATGTTGCTGCTCGGCCTGGGCGGGTGCACCGCCTTCGATGTGGTCTACATCCTCAAGAAAGGGCGCCATCCGGTCAGTCACTGCGAAGTCGAGATCGAAGCCGAGCGCGCCGACACCCCGCCCAAGGTGTTCACCAAAATCCACCTCCACTACAAGGTGTCCGGACAGGGGCTGACGGAGGCCGCCGTCAAGCGCGCCATCGAGCTGTCCGCGACCAAGTATTGCTCTGCCAGCATCATGCTGGGCAAATGTGCCGAGCTCACGCACGACTACGAGTTGATCGAGGTCTAAAACTGCCCAATGTCCGCTGGATCGATAGCGGATTATGTGCATAATTGCGCGCCTCGGCACCGCCAGAGAGGGGCCCCTGCGTGGGCATGTTCAGTCGCTGTTTGATCGGAGGGCGGGGATTTGGTCTCTGAGAAGCTCAAGCTCCACGGGTTCAACAACCTGACCAAATCTTTGAGTTTCAACATCTACGACGTCTGCTACGCCAAAACCGCTGAGCAGCGCCAAGCCTATATCGAGTACATCGACGAGGTGTACAACGCCGAGCGTTTGACCCAGATCCTGACTCAGGTGTCAGACATCATTGGCGCCAACATCCTCAACATCGCGCGCCAGGACTACGAGCCGCAGGGCGCGAGCGTCACCATCCTCATCTCCGAGCAAGAGCTGGTCGAGAAGGAGCGGGTGGGCGTCAACCCGGCGCCGGGTCCGCTGCCTGAGACCGTGCTGGCGCATCTCGACAAGAGTCACATCACGGTTCACACCTATCCGGAAAGCCATCCGGACCAGGGTGTGTCGACCTTCCGGGCCGACATCGACGTGTCCACCTGCGGCGTCATCTCGCCGCTCAAGGCGTTGAACTTCCTGATCCACTCCTTCGACTCGGACATCGTCACCATCGACTACCGGGTGCGTGGCTTCACCCGCGACGTGGCCGGCAAGAAGCACTTCATCGACCACGAGATCAACTCGATCCAGAACTTCATGTCGGCGGATACCAAAGAGCGGTATCACATGATCGACGTGAACGTTTACCCGGAGCACATCTTCCACACCAAGATGCTGCTGAAGGACCTCAACCTCGACAACTACCTGTTCGGCGAGTCCGCCGACGAGCTGTCCGAGGAGGAGAAGATGGAGATCCGCATGCAGCTGCGGCGGGAGATGGCCGAGATCTTCTACGGCCGCAACATGGACCCGGGGAAGGAGATCGGCATCGGGCTGTGGCGTTGACGTGAGCGGGGGCCCAGTGCAATAGGGCCTTTTTGCTTTCCGGCGTCTACAGCCAGTAGGTGGTGCCGGTCATTACCTTCGAGGCCGCCTTCATCAGCTGCGGGATAGGCGCGGGCAGCTCCGCGCCGCCCGCGTTCAGCGCGGTGGTGGCGTGCTTGCCCTCGTCCTCCTTCATCTGCTCCAGCACCGCGCGGCTGCGTGCATCCTGCGGCGCAAGGCGCTGCAGGTGGCCGTCCAGATGCTTGACCACCTGGTGCTCGGTCTCGGCCAGGAAGCCCAGGCTCCAGCGGTCGCCCGCCAATCCCGCCGCCGCCCCCAGCGCCAGTGAGCCGACATAGAAGAAGGGGCTCAGGTAGCTGGTGCGCCCGCCCAGCTCCTCCAGCCGCTGCGAGCACCAGGCGAGATGGTCGTTCTCTTCCTCCGCCGCCTCCGTCAGCGCTTCCCGCACCGCCGGGTCGCGCGCTGTCAGCGCCTGTCCCTGATACAGAGCCTGAGCGCAGACCTCGCCACAGTGGTCGATACGGATCAGGCGAATCGCCTCCTGGCGCTCGCTCTCGTTCAGCTCCGCTTCGTCGTGGCGGTCGCCGGGGTAGGGGCGGCCGGTAGTGATCGGGCGCCCGAACACGGTGCGCAGACCTTGGTCGATCTGCATCAGCAGGCGGTCGGCGAAGGTGTAGGCTCGATTCGGGGTCATGACGCGGTTTCCTGCGGCGGCCCCGATCTGCCCGGAGGCACGCCTGGGTTCGGTGTCGATGAACGGTAAGGATACCCAGTTGGCGCCCGCAAGGCAGCCCCAAGGGGGGAGACGCTGGGGCGGCGGCGCTGTGCGGCATGCTTTGTGTTGCGCTGCAGCGTTGAGGTAAGTGCCGGCCAATCAAGCTGAAGTCGTCGAAAGTTGGCGCTTGACATGTGCAGTGCAACATTGGACTATGGGCTTGTCCGACAGCTTTGCGCTTGCATCGCTTCGGGCGACTCCTCCATCCTCCTTTGGTGTTCTTTGTTGGGCGCGGTACACTTGCCGCGCCTTTTTTTGTACACCACTTGGCCCGACCGCAGAGTGCTTGTATGATGGCGGCCCGTTTTGTATGATTGCCGGCCTTCTGACAGAGCACAGCCGCTTCGGAGTAGGCGTGATGAAGACCTTTAGTGCAAAGGCAGCCGACGTAAAACGCGACTGGTACATCGTGGATGCCGAGGGCAAGACCCTGGGGCGTCTGGCCAGCGAGATCGCCCGGCGCCTTCGCGGCAAGCACAAGCCGGAGTACACTCCGCACGTTGATACCGGCGATTACATCGTCGTCATCAATGCTGAGAAGGTGGCGGTGACCGGCCGTAAGCAGACCGACAAAGTGTATCACCACCATACCGGTTGGATTGGTGGTCTGAAGAGCATTACCTTTGAGAAGCTGATCGACAAGGCCCCTGAGCGGGTGATCGAGATCGCGGTCAAGGGCATGCTCCCGAAGAATCCTCTCGGCCGCGCCATGTTCAAGAAGCTCAAGGTCTACAAGGGCACTGAGCATCGGCATGCCGCCCAGCAGCCCAAGCCGCTGGAAATCTAAGAGTCCGGTTAAAGTAAACGGATAGAGCGAATGGCACAGCAGCACTACGGTACCGGCCGCCGCAAGACCTCGACGGCTCGCGTGTTCTTGAAGCCCGGCAGCGGTCTGATTAAGATTAACGGCAAGCCGCTGGATCAGTACTTCGGCCGCGAGACCTCGCGTATGATGGTGCGGCAGCCGCTGGAGCTGATCGGCGCGACCGATAAGTTCGACGTGGAAGTCACCGTCGCTGGCGGTGGTATTTCCGGTCAGGCTGGCGCGATTCGCCACGGTCTCACTCGCGCGCTGATGGAGTATGATGGCGAATTGCGTGGTACACTACGCAAAGCCGGCTTCGTCACCCGCGACGCGCGTATGGTCGAGCGTAAGAAGGTCGGTCTGCACAAGGCCCGCCGCGCGACCCAGTTCTCGAAGCGCTAAGGCCGGTCTGGTTTCCTTTGGGGGATCGTCTAACGGTAGGACAGCGGACTCTGACTCCGTCAATCTAGGTTCGAATCCTAGTCCCCCAGCCAATACAGAAGGGGCTATGCGAAAGCGTAGCCCCTTCTTCTTTTGCTCGGAGAAATCGCTATCAGGAGCGCCCGAGACAGGGCCTTAGGCCTGTCCAGGCGGTGCGGCAGAGGTTTCTTGCTGACCCATCGTGGCGGTGCATGCCCACATCGCCAGGCACGCGTGCGTAAGCTATCCCCACAAGTATGTGGAGCAGCTTCAGGCCTTACGATGGGCGCATGCGATGGTGACCGTCGTGATGGCCCAAAGACGGCGCTACCGCTCATGAGCCCATGAAGGGCCTCGGTGCGCACCGAGCCGGGCGCTGGCGCGCGAAAAAAGCCCGGCGCGAGGGCCGGGCTCGGGGGAGGAGGGGTGCCGTTACTTGCAGGTCTGCTGGCTGTAGTAGGCAGCGAGGTCGGCCATGTCCTGGTCGGACAGGTTGGCCGCCATGGGGGTCATCACCGCAGACTGGCCGCCGCCGCGCTGCTTGTTCTTGTACGCCTGGAGCGCGTTGACCATGTAGGCCTCGTTTTGGCCGCACAGGTTCGGATAGATGGGCATGATGCCCTTGCCGTTGGTGCCGTGGCAGGCAACGCAGGTGGCCGACTTCGTCTTGCCGGCGGCGGCGTCGCCGGCGGCGTTGGCCGAGGTGGCGGCCGCCAGGCCAAGAACGACAGCGATCAGAGTCTTGTGCATCGGGTTTGCTCCAAAGGTCCGCTCGTGAGTGACGACCAAGCCGCGACGGGTTGCGCCGGGCATGGCCGATCGGCCGCGGTCAGCGGCTGACGCCAGCGGTGGCGCGGCTGCGCCGGTCGATCCTTGAGCCGACCGATCAGCCCACCACCGGTCGCGTCTGGTCAGCCTAGGGCCGCGCGTGCCGCTACCGCTCCAGGCTTGCGACGACCCGAGCGCCGCGCGCCCGTGTCGCCAGGCGCATTATTGGCCAAAGCGGCGCGTAAAGAAACTCTTTTCTCATCATTGCGTTGACGCAAATCTTTGAAATTTAAGGACAACCCTGGCCGGGTGGGGAGGGGTGCTCGCCATGCTGCCGACGGAGCGTCGGCGGCGCCCGTGCCGGGGCCGAGCCGCGGCACGGGCTGTCGGCCGTTCGACCTCATTTGCGCAGCAGCCAGAACAGTAGGCTGAGCACGATGCTGACGATGATCGAGGTGGTGATCGGGAAGTAGAACGAGAAACCCGGCCGCTGGATGGCGATGTCGCCCGGCAGGCGGCCCAGGCCGAGCTTGGACAGCCATGGCCAGAGCGCACCCACCAGCACCAGCGTCAAGCCCAGGACGATGAGCAGCTTCGGCATCGACATAGGTCGCTAGGGCGCCCGCAGGGTGCGCACGCTGCCGTCGTCCTGGCCGAGCAGCAGTACGTCGGCCGGACGCAGCGCGAACAGGCCGTTGGTGACCACGCCGGGGATATCGTTGATCTCCCGCTCCAGCCGGATCGGTTCGGCGATCTCCAGGCCGTGCACATCGAGGATGATGTTGCCGTTATCGGTGGTGAAGCCGACTCGCAGTTCCGGCTTGCCGCCCAGCGCCACCAGCTGGCGCGCCACATAGCCGCGCGCCATGGGGATGACCTCCACGGGCAACGGGAAGCGGCCGAGCACGCGCACGAGCTTGGAATTGTCGGCTATGCACACGAATTGCCGGCTGGCGGCGGCGATAATCTTCTCGCGGGTCAGCGCGCCGCCGCCGCCCTTGATCAGCTGCAGCAGCTCGTTGGACTCGTCGGCGCCGTCCACGTACACCGGAATGTCGTCGACCTCGTTGAGATCGAGCACCTCGATGCCATGGGCGCGCAGGCGCTTGGTGGACGCCTCCGAGCTGGAGACGGCGCCGGCGATCGGAATGCGGCTGGCGGCCAGCGCGTCGATGAAGTGATTCACCGTCGACCCGGTGCCGATACCCACCACCGTGCCGGGCTGGATGTACTGGAGGGCGGCCTGGGCGGCCGCCTTTTTCTGGGCGTCCGAGGTCATGGTGATCTCCTGCTGAGGTTGGCAGCGGCATGATAAAGGGGCGCGACCGCGCTGCGGAAGCGCGTTCCATTTCGCCTTACCAGACTACCGCGGATTCCCGTACACTTTGCTCACTTGCCACCGTGTACCTTAAATAATGACCAAGGCCTACCTGGAAAAGATCCTCACGGCCTGCGTCTACGACGTAGCCATCCAATCCCCCCTCGATCTGGCGCAGAATCTGTCGAACCGGCTCGGCAACCGCGTGCTGCTCAAGCGCGAGGACTTGCAGCCGGTGTTCTCCTTCAAGCTGCGAGGGGCCTACAACAAGATCTCGCAGCTCAGCGACGCCGAGCGCGAGCGCGGCGTCATCTGCGCTTCGGCCGGCAACCATGCCCAGGGCGTGGCGCTGGCCGCCAAGCGGCTGGGCATCAAGGCGGTGATCGTGATGCCCCGCACCACGCCGAGCATCAAGGTCAACAACGTGCGCAACCTGGGCGGACGGGTGGTGCTGCACGGCGACAGCTACGACGAGGCCTCCGCCTACGCCCAGAAGCTGGTGGCCGAGCGCGGCATGGTGTACATCCCGCCGTACGACGATCCAGACGTGATCGCCGGCCAGGGCACGGTGGGCATGGAGATCCTGCACCAGCACCCGCGCAAGCTGCACGCGGTGTTCGTGCCGGTGGGTGGCGGCGGCTTGATCGCCGGCGTGGCCGCCTACATCAAGCAGCTGCGTCCGGACATCCGCATCATCGGCGTAGAGCCGGAGGATGCGCCGACCCTGTACGAGGCGCTGCGCCACGGCGAGCGGGTGGTGCTCGAACAGGTCGGCCTATTCGCCGATGGCGTGGCGGTGCGGCAGATCGGCGAGGAGCCGTTCCGGATCTGCCGCGAGCACGTCGACGAGGTGGTGCTGGTCAGCACCGACGAGATCTGCGCCGCGATCAAGGACATCTTCGACGATACCCGCTCGATCATGGAGCCGGCGGGCGCGCTCGCCACTGCGGGGCTCAAGAAGTACGTCGAGCGCACCGGCATTCGCGACCAGAGCCTGGTGGCGATCAACAGCGGCGCCAACATGAATTTCGGCAGCCTGGCCCATGTGGCGGAGCGGGCGGAAATCGGCGAGCACAGCGAAGCGGTGCTCGCCGTGACCATCCCCGAGCGTCCCGGCAGCTTCCGCGAGTTCTGCGAGACCCTGGGCGCGCGCTCCATCACCGAGTTCAATTACCGCTATGCCGATGTCGATCAGGCGCACGTCTTCGTCGGCATTCAGCTCCGGGATGGCGCGGAGGAGCGCAACCAGGTGATCGAGGATCTGCGCCAGCGCGGTTATCCCGTGGTGGACCTCACCGACGACGAGATGGCCAAAGTGCATGTGCGCCATATGGTTGGCGGTCGCGGCCACGGCAAGGTGGCCCATGAGATCGTCTACCGCTTTGAGTTCCCCGAGCGGCCCGGCGCTTTGTCCAATTTCCTGTCCAAGATGGGCGGTCGCTGGAATATCAGCATGTTCCACTACCGTAACCATGGCGCGGCCTATGGCCGGGTGCTGGTGGGTATCCAGGTGCCGCCGGAGCAGCGGCCCCGCTTCCAGGAATTCCTCGACAAGCTCGGCTACGAGTACGCCGAGGAAACCGCCAATCCCGCCTATCGCATCTTCCTGAGCTGAATGGCGTACGGGCGGCCGCGGGCGCGGGATGCTGCCCGTGCCGCCGCTCCGTGCGATTCGGACCGTCTTCCCGCGCTTCATCCCGGCGCCGTCGAGCTATCGCCTCACATTAGCCCCGTGTTCCCGGCGGCATCGCTCGAGCGCCCCCGGCGCAGGTCTTTCGATCTTTTCGGCGCCGCCTTTACCGGCGAACGATCGCGATGAGCGCCCTGTCGGCGCGTCATGAGGAATTTTCTTTCACGTGCTTAGGGGAGGTCCTTGGCGAGGTCAGTCCACGCTCGTTCCCAGTTGCTCGCGTCGTTACGGTGAACGACGGCGATTGACGTTACGGCAATTGAACTGCCGGCGGCACTGTAGGAATATGGCTGCAAAGCTCTCGTCAATGGTGCTGCCGATTCGCGCTGTGCGGTGCGCTCTTCCACGGATAAATCGCCAGACGCCTCGTTCACGGGCGTTCGATAAAGACATAAGTGCTTGACTGGGGAGGGGGAAAATAACCGGTGATGGTCGTTGCTTGTACGTTCGTGGATTTGGTCTAAATTGCTTATGTTGGCGAAGTAACTGAGGTCGTCCAGCCGTGGCAGAGCGCGAAAGCGGTATTGTGAAGTGGTTCGATAGCGCCAAGGGCTATGGTTTCATCCAGCGTCCGCAAGGCGATGATGTGTTCGTGCATTACCGCGCCATTCGTGGCGAGGGATTTCGCACCTTGGAAGGGGGACAGCACGTGGAGTTTACCGTTGTCCAAGGCCAGAAAGGCCTGCAGGCGGACGACGTCGATGTGATCAAGAAATAGCCGTTGCCCGCGGCGACCCGGTGCGGGCACGACGCGGCCCGCCGCCGGGTTCTGTCGTTCATTAATCGGTCGTTACCACGGGTTCAAACCCAGTCGCTCCATTTCGTTTGGCTGCGACATCGGGAAGGCGCTGAGGCCGCGGGGCGCGGCCGATCCTGTCGGCGGAAGCGGGGAAAAGGCTGGCTGGGGACCGCCAGCGTAAAGCGCGGCAAGCGGCCGCCGAGGCATGCGTGGCCCCGGCGGCGCGGACACACGGCCGCTTACTGCTGATACTTGCTGAGGAAGCGGCGCAGGCCGGTCAGGGCCTCTTCCAGCACGTGGACATGCGGCAGGAACACGATGCGGAAGTGGTCGGGACGCGGCCAGTTGAACGCCGTGCCTTCCACCACCAGGATGCGTTCTTGGCGCAGCAGATCCAGGATGAACTGACGGTCGCTGCGGATCTTGAACACCGCCGGATCGAGGCGCGGGAACAGGTATAGCGCGCCCTGCGGCTTCATGCAGCTCACGCCGGGGATTTCGTTGAGCATCTGCCACGCCTTCAGCCGCTGCTCGTACAGCCGCCCACCCGGCTGGATCAAGGCGGTGATGCTCTGGTAGCCGCCCAGCGCCGTCTGCACCGCGTGCTGCGCCGGCACGTTGGCGCACAGGCGCATCGACGACAGCATGTTCAGCCCCTCGATGTAGTCGCGCGCCCGGTGCTTCGGCCCGGTGATGACCATCCAGCCGCAGCGGAAGCCAGCCACACGATAGACCTTGGACAGGCCGGAGAAGCTGATGATCAGCACGTCCTCGGCCAGCGTCGCCATCGGGATGTGCTGCGCGCCGTCGTAGACGATCTTGTCGTAGATCTCGTCGGAGAAAATGATCAGGTTGTGCTTGCGGGCGAGCTCGACGATCCGCTCCAGCGTCTGGCGCGAGTACACGGCGCCGGTCGGATTGTTGGGGTTGATCACCACGATGCCCTTGGTGTTCTTGGTGATCTTCCGCTCCATGTCGTCGATGTCCGGCTCCCAGCCGGCGCTCTCGTCGCACAGGTAGTGCACCGGCTTGCCGCCGGACAGGCTCACCGCCGCGGTCCACAGCGGGTAGTCGGGCGCCGGCAGCAGCATTTCGTCGCCGTTGTTGAGCAGCGCCTGCATGGTCATCACGATCAGCTCGCTGACGCCGTTGCCCAGATAGACGTCGTCCAGGCTGACATCGAGAATGCCGCGCGACTGGTACTGCTGCACGATGGCCTTGCGGGCCGAGAAGATGCCCTTGGAGTCGCAATAACCTTGCGCCTGCGGCAGGTTGAGCATGACGTCCCGGAGAATCTCTTCTGGTGCCTCGAAACCGAAAGGTGCGGGATTGCCGATGTTGAGCTTGAGGATGCGTTGGCCTTCGTCTTCCATCCGCTTGGCCTCGTCGAGCGCCGGGCCGCGGATGTCATAACAGACATGAGCGAGCTTGTTGGATTTGGCGATGGTGTGCATTGCTGGAGCCCAGGACGGGCAAAGAGTTACAGAAGGTGGATCGATTATACACCCCCCCGTCTGCGGCGGAATGGCCCGCGCGGGCGCGCCGCGCGGACCTGGTCACAATGTACGTGATTGATACGCCTAGCCTTGCTCGGGCTAGGGGAAGGGCGGAACGGTGGGCTCGGTGCCGCCGATCTCGGCCTGCGGATAGATGTCGCGCACCAGTGTTTCGATGTCGTCGACGCGTTCTACCGGCACGTCCACCATCATCAGCAGCTGGCCGGATTCGATGGCCTGCTCGAAGCGTTTGAGCCGGCTGTTGGGGGTGGAGATGCCCATCAGGCTCGACATCCAGGCGCCCAGTCCGGCGCCGGCCAGCGCCAGGCTCAGCACCGCGCCGCCCCCGAGCACCAGGCCGGCCGGCGGAACCGCGACCGCCACCAGTCCGGCGAGCGCGCCGGTGGCGCCGCCGACCGTGACGCCGCGCTCGAGGGCTGGAATCAGGTCGGTGCGCTGCGCCACCGAGGCCGCGGGCAGATCCTCCAGCTCGGTGCCGCGTTTGGCCAGCAGGTGGATGTGGCGTTCCTCGACATGATTGAGCAGCAGCGCGTCGACCACCTTGCGTGCGCACGCAACGTCCGGCAACAGAAAGTAAAGCCGTCTCATCGCCGATCTCCGCTATCTGCGTGTTACCGGAACGTGGGGCCGACCGGCGCGATTTCCACGCATCGGCGCCGTGGGGCGTAGAATCGTGTCGAATCGACGGAGGAGGAAGGCCATGGAGGCGGAATTCTGGCGCCAGAAATGGCAGCGCAACGAAATCGGGTTTCACGAGCCGGCGCCGAACCGGCTGCTGACGGCGTTCTGGGAGCGGCTAGGGCTGCCGCCGGGCGCGACGGTGCTAGTGCCGCTGTGCGGCAAGAGCCTGGATCTGCTGTGGCTGCACGCCAACGGCTGGCGGGTGATCGGCATCGAGCTCAGCGAGCAGGCGGTGGAGGCGTTCTTCGCCGAGCACTCGCTGAGTTTCCGGCGCGAGCGGAATGACGCGTTCTGCCGCTACCGCGCGGCCGGGCTGGAGATCCTCTGCGGCGATTTCTTCCAGGTCGAGCCGGAGGACGTGGGCGCGGTGGCGGCTTTCTACGATCGCGCCGCCTTGATCGCGCTGCCGTCGCCCATGCGGCGCCGCTACGTGGAGCACCTGGCCCGGCTGGCTCCGGCCGCGCCCGGACTGCTGGTGACGCTCGACTACGAGCCGGCCGAGGAGACGCTGCCGCCGTTCTCGGTCGATCCGCGGGCGGTGCAGGAGCTGCACGCCGGGCGCTTCGTGATCGAGCCGCTGGTGCGGGAGGACGTGCTGGCGGATAACCCGCGCCTGCTCGCCCGCGGCCTGCGTTCCCTGCACGAGGCGGCCTATCTGCTGCGGCCGCGCTGACCGCTCAGAAGCGCATATCCAGGCTGATCGAGCCGGCGTCCAGGAAGGCATGGTCAATCGCCAGCCGATGGTAGGCGAAGCGCAGGTCGACGTCCTGGCCGAGCGCCAGGCGCAAGGCGCTAGCGGGCGTGGCATGGTTCCATGTTCGCCGCTCGGGCTGGTCCGGGTGGTTGGCGCGCAGGCGCTGATAGGCGTTCGCGGGGGGCTGCCGATAGGGGGCGCCGTGGGTGGCTTCGGCCGTCGCCGTCGTCAGTAGGCCGGCGAGGTTGGGCGGCAGTTCGAGCGTGATACGGGCCAGCGCGGCCGAGGGGACAACGAACAGGGGGATCAGGAGCGACTGCCATACCGACCGGGGGGTCATGCAAGCCTCCGCCTTTGGTGTTGTTGCTGCTGAAGCGTGTAGTGGGCGCCGCCGTGCCCGACTCAAGGGCGGACAGGCGTTTGGCGGTGAGACGCCGACCTGGCGTATTCGCCAGGTCGGCTGCGCGATACCGACTTCCGAGGCCGGTCAGAAGCGGAACTGCACGTCTATCCAGCCGGAGTCGGCATCGACGTCATCGAATTGGAAGCGGGCGTACTCGACCCGCAGGTCGACGTTCGAGGCGAGATTGAAGCGTACGCCGCCGCCGCCGAACCAGTCGTTGCCGTTGTCGCTGCCGGGACCGAAGGGGCTGCTGCCGTCGCGGTCCCACCAGAAATTGCCCAGCTTCAGGTAGGGGGCGAAGTTGCCGATCGGCCATTGGGCGACGGCCGCCAAGCCCCAGCCGTCGACATCGATGTCGGCGCCGGAGCCGCCGATGTCGCCGAAGTCGGCGTAGAAGCCTTCGACGCCGAGCCAGGGGATGAAGGTCACGCCGGCATAGGCGCGCCATGCGGCGTTGTCGTCGTTGATGTCGAAGTTGTCGGCATCGCCGTCGGCATCGTAGTAGCCGCCGCCGATGCCGCCGTAGAAGCTGGGTACGCGTTCGCCACCCCGTTGCTGATACTGAGCGTTGCCCGCGAGCGGTACGCTGGCCAGCAGGCCGACCAGGGCAAGCCCCAACAGCGTCGTCGTCTTCATGATTGCGCGTCCTTTGCGATCAAGCCGTGAATCGCGGCGGCGGGGTGCCGTGTCGGCGCCGCCGCCGCGTCCGCCGTTACGGATCGCGAAGATCAGTAATGGCTTATGAGGTATGGTGGGGACGCAACAATCCGATGCCAACTGTTGCTAATGTGCAACAGCGGGCACGACGCAATCGATATCGCCGAGCGCGGCGTGATCGTGGGCTCCATGGCCGTGCAGCAACCACGGCGCGGCGACCGTCCAGACGCCGAAGGCCAGCAGCAGCGCGCCGCTGGCGCGGCGCAACCCCGGGCGGCCAGCGTAGCGCGCCAGGCTGGCGGCGGCGGCGCCGGCGCCGACCATGGTCGGCAGCGTGCCGACGCCGAAAGCGATCATGATCAGCCCGCCCTGGAGCGGGTCGGCGGCGACCGCGGCGGCCAGCAGCATGGTGTAGACCAAGCCGCACGGCAGCCAGCCCCAGAGCGCGCCCAGCGTCAGCGCCGCCGCCGGCGAGCGCACCGGCAGCAGCCGCCGGGTCAGCGGCGCCAGCCGCCGCCACACCCCGGCGCCAACGGCTTCGATATGGCGCAGGCCGCGCCAGTTGATCGCCAGCTGCAGGCCGATGGCGACCATGATCAGCCCGGTGAGGACGCGCAGCAGGCCACTCCAGGCGGAAAAGTTGAGGGCGTTGCCCAGCCACATGCCGAAGGCGCCGGCTACCAGGCCGCCCAGGCCGTAGCTCGTGATGCGGCCCAGGTTGAACAGCAGGCTGTAGGCGGCGCCGCTGACCGGGCTACGGCGGGCAGCCGGCGTGCCCATGTTCAGCGCGCCGACGATGCCGCCGCACATGCCCAGGCAGTGGACGCTGCCGAACAGGCCGGCCATCAGCGCGGCGAGCAGGGTGAGCTCGCCGCTGATCACGGCTCCTCCTTGCGCTCCTCGTTCGCCTTCTTCTGCGGCTGAGGCTGGTCGTCGTCGAGGAGGATCTGATAGGCCGGCGTGTCGAGGTCGTCGAACTGTCCGTTGCCCACCGCCCAGAAGAAAGCCCAGATGGCGAACGCCACTAGCACCACGCCGAGCGGGATCATGAAGAACAGGATTTCCATCAGCTTACCTCGCTCACGGCCCCGGGCAGCGCGGCCGGGGGACAGACTTCGGTGCGGCGGCGCCGCGACAGCCGCATGGCGTTGATCACCACCACCAGCGAGCTGACCGACATGCCGATCGCCGCCATCCACGGGGTGAGCACGCCGATCGCGGCCAGCGGGATGGTGGTGGCGTTGTAGCTCAGCGCCCAGCCGATGTTCTCGCGGATGATGCGGGTAGTCATGCGCGCGGTGCGCACGCCTTGCACCAGCGGCGTCAGCGATTCGCCCAGCAGCACCATGGCCGCCGAGGTCTGCGCCAAGGCGGTGCCGCTGCCCATGGCCGCCGAGACGTCGGCGCCGGCCAGCACCGGGGCGTCGTTGATGCCGTCGCCGACCATCAGCACCACGGCGCCGGCGGCCTGCAGCTCGCGAATGCGGGTGAGCTTGTCGGCCGGCGTCATGCGCGCGCTGAAGCGGCGGATGCCCAGCCGCTGCGCCAGGGCGCTGACCGCCTCATGGCTGTCGCCGCTGGCGATTTCCAGGTGCAGGCCCAGTCCGCGCAGCTCGTCCAGCACGGCCTTGGTGTCCGGCCGCACCCGGTCGGCCAGGCGCATCAGCGCCAGCACGCCGCGCTCGTCGCCGAGCGCGATCCAGCTGTCGCCGCCTTGATCGGCGGCGGGCAGCGGCGCGCCGCTCAGCGCCGCCACGAACTCGGCCGTGCCGATCCGCAGGCGGCGGCCGTCGATGATGCCTTCCAGGCCGGCGCCGGCGGTGACCACCACATCCTCGGCGCGGTCATCGGTTTCGATCTCGGTGAAGGCCTTGGCGATCGGGTGTTCGGAGTGCCGTTCCAGCGCCGCCGCCAGCCGCAGGCAGCGGTCGGCGTCGAGCGCGCCGAGCGGGCGCACCTCGTCCACGGCGATGCGCCCTTCGGTGAGCGTGCCGGTCTTGTCGAACACCACGTGGGTGACCTTGGCCAGATTCTCCAGCGCGTCGCCGCGCACGGTGAGCAGGCCCTCGCGGGTCAGCCGGCTGGTGGCGGCGACCAGCGCCACCGGGGTGGCCAGGCCGAGCGCGCAGGGGCAGCTCACCACCAGCACCGCCACCGTAGTGAGCAGCGCCATTTCCGGACTTCTGGGCAGCCAGTAAGCCGCCACCGCGGCGGCGATGAGCAGCACGCCGATCACGAAGCGGCCGGCGATCCAGTCGGCGACCCGGGCCAAGCGCGGGCGCTCGGCCTGGGCGCGGTCGAGCAGGCGGCCGATGGTCGACAGCACGGTGTTCTGGCCGGTCTGCTCGACGCGCAGCTGGATCGGGTTGGCGACGTTGAGGCTGCCGGCGACCACGGTGTCGCCGACGCCGCGCGCCTGCGGCAGCGACTCGCCGGTGAGCATGGATTCGTCGAAGCGGGACTGGCCCCAGACGATACGGCCGTCGGCCGGCACGGTCTCGCCGGCGCGCACCGCGACCACGTCGCCGATCTCCAGCTCCTCCACCGCCACCCGCTCCTCGGCGCCGTCGATCACGCGGCGGGCGGTGGGCGGGATCAGCGCGGTGAGCACGTCGGTGGCGGCGGCGGCCTTGTGCCGCGCCGCCATTTCCACGTAGCGGCCGACCAGCAGGAAGAACACGAACATGGTCACGGAGTCGAAGTAGACCTCGTGGCCGCGGGTGAGCGTCTGCCAGCAACTGGCCAGGTAGGCGATGGTCATGCCCAGCGCCACCGGCACGTCCATGCCGACCCGGCGCGCCTGCAGATCGCGGAGCGCGCCCTTGTAGAACGGCCAGGCCGAGTAGAACAGCACCGGGGTGGCCATCGCCCAGCTGACCCAGCGCAGCAGCTCCTGATAGACCTCGTCGATGCCGGTGAAGGCCCCGAAGTACAGGCCGACGGCGAACATCATCACCTGCATCATGCCGAAGCCGGCCACCACCAGCCGCTTGAGAGCGGCGTGGCGCTCGCGCTGCGCCGCCGACTCCGCCTGGCCGGCGCCGACCGGATGCGGCCGGTAGCCTAGGCGGGCGAGGTTGCGCATCAGGGTGCTGACCTGTACCTGGGCCGGGTCGAAGCGGATCAGCGCCCGGCCCGAAGCCGGGTTGACGGTGACTTCGGCTACGCCGGGCAGGCGCCGCAGGCAGTGATCGATCAGCCAGGCGCAGGCGGCGCAGCTCAGGTTCTCGATCAGCAGGGCGGCCTCGCGCTGTCCGCCGCTCAGCTCGCGCACGAAGCTCTGCTGGACCCGGGGGCGGTCGAAGGCGTCCCACTCGTCGGGGCCGTCACTGGGATCCTGCGGGCGCGCCGATGGGCCGGTGCGGTAGCGGTAGAAGTTCTCCAGGCCGGAACCGGCGATCAGCGACGCCACCGCCTCGCAGCCGGCGCAGCACACCGGCCGGGGGCTGCCGTCGATGACGACGCTGCGGGTCTCCCCAGCAGGGATGGGGTCGCCGCAATGGAAACAGGTAGACACTTCGCTCACTTATAACCCGCTTGCGCCCGCGCGGAGCGCACTCGAGGAGGCATCCTTCTCGAGCCCACCGTTGAGTCGCCAGCTGCGGTCCTCGGGCTCGACTTGCAGCCGCCAGCGGCCGCCGGCGGCGGCGCCGGGGAGGGCGCCACTGTAGACGCCCTCCTCTGTGCGTTGGACCAGGGCTAGCAGGTCCCGGTCGGGGTCGGTGGGGTGGACGAAGCGCACCAGCAGCCGCTCGGGCGCCTCGCCCTGGAGCTGGACCTCGATCGTGCCCTGATCGCGCTGCAGCTGCAGCTCACCGCTCAGGCCGCGCGCGGCGGCGGCGTTCTCGCGGCTGAGGTCCGGCGCCATCACCATGCCTTCCTTGCGGACATCGTCGGTGATGACCACGTCGGCCGACTTGATCGCGATCATCAAGGTGATGAGTCCGCCGATCACCGCCGCCAGCGGCGGAATCCACACGAACCAAGCCCAGGGCTGCCGATACCAGACGTTCGAGCTCAAGACTTATCTCCCGACCGGGCCGAGGAAGCGGCTCTTCTCCTTACGAGACTGCTCGCTGCCGTCGGTGGTCTGCAAAATGAAGTAGATGTCCACACCAGCGCCGTGCAGGTGCTCCGGATAGGTCGTCACGCGGGCGGGCACGGTGAGGACGCCGCCGGCGGGGACCTGAATCTCCGCGGGCTCGGTGACGATTTCCATGTCCGGCAAGCCTTCGACCGTCACCGCGTAGGTGCGGTTCACTTGGTCGCGGTTCATGATGCGCAGCTGGTAGGTGTTCTCCAGGCGGCCGTCATCGAGCACCCGATAGAGCGGATGGCGGTCGTGCAGCACGTTCATCGCCAGCGGCTGGCGCACCGCAAGCGACACCACTGCGGCCGTGACGATGGCCAGCAGCAGCGTGCCGTAGATGAGGATGCGCGGCCGCAGGATGCGGGTCTTGGTGCCGGCCATGGCGTTGTAGGTGGTATAGCGCACCAGGCCACGCGGATAGCCGACCTTGTCCATCACCTCGTCGCAGGCGTCGATGCAGGCGCCGCAGGCGATGCACTCGTATTGCAGGCCGTCGCGGATGTCGATGCCGACCGGGCAGACCTGCACGCACATCGTGCAGTCGATGCAATCGCCCAGGCCCTTGGCCTTGTGGTCCTCGCCGCGCTTGCGCCGGCCGCGCGGCTCGCCGCGCTTCTCGTCGTAGGCGATGATCAGCGTGTCGCGGTCGAACATCGCGCTCTGGAAGCGGGCGTAGGGGCACATGTACTTGCACACCTGCTCGCGCAGGAAGCCGGCGTTGCCGTAGGTGGCGAAGCCGTAGAACAGGCCCCAGAAGGTCTCCCAGGGGCCGAGCTCGAAGGAGAGCAGCTCCTGGCCGAGCACATCGATCGGTGTGAAGTAGCCGACGAAAGTGAAGCCGGTCCACAGCGAGAAGGTGATCCACAGCACCTGCTTGGCGGTCTTGCGCAGGATCTTCTCGCGGTTCCAGGGGCCGGCGTCGAGCTTCATGCGCTTGGCGCGGTTACCCTCGGTCAAGCGCTCCATCCAGATGAACACCTCGGTCCACACCGTCTGCGGACAGGCGTAGCCGCACCACATGCGGCCGGCGAGGGCGGTGAAGAAGAACAGGGCCAGCGCGGCGACGATCAGCAGCAGCGCCAGATAGAAGAAATCCTGGGGCCAGAACACCAACCCGAATACGTAGAACTTGCGGGCAGGCAGGTCGAACAGCACCGATTGCCGGCCATCCCACGGCACCCACGGCAGGATGTAGTAAAGCCCGAGCAGTACGTAAACCGCGAGACTGCGCAGATTCTGGAAACGCCCCTTGATCTCGCGGGGGTAAACCTTGGGCTGGGCTACGTAGAGAGCGTTGTCGCTGTTCTCTACCTTGACCGGGATCTTCTTGAGCTTCTTGGCTGCGTTACCGTCTTGCATCGTGTGATTCGGGGATTCTCTGCCTGTCGGTGGGCGGTGACAGGAGTGCCATCGTGAGGAAGCTCGACCAAGCCGTTGCGCCCCAGAACATGAAAAAGCCGATGGTGTAGCCGAGCTTGCGAGAGATCTCGAGGTAAGGGAATGTGGCGCTACGCAACTCCTCGGGATCGATGTTGGCGAAAAAGACCATGGTCGCGATCCCTGCGATCAGGAAGGAGGGCCAGAGTACGGCCCCCCAGCGACGGATGCGTTCCTGGGGCTCGGGCGCAAGGCCCGAGCCCGTCATCATGGTCTGCTTAGCGCGATTGCTCTCCACGGCCGTGCCCCTTGTTAGCCGACAAACTGTAGACGTAAGCGGCCACGATATGGACACGGTCCTCGCCAAGGAGGTCTTTGTGGGCGGGCATCGTGCCCGTGCGGCCGTTACGGATCGTCTCCTTGATACTAGTCAGGGAGCCGCCGTACAGCCAGACATTATCGGTCAGGTTGGGCGCGCCGACCGCCTGCATGCCCTTGCCGTCGATGCCGTGGCAAGCCGCGCAGGTCGCCTCGAACTTGGCCTTGCCGGCTTCGAGCAGATGCGCCGGCGCCTGGCGCCCGTTCAGGCTGTAGACGTAGGCCGCGACCTCTTCCACACCCTGCTCGCCGAGCACCTGACCCCAGGCGGGCATCACGCCCTGGCGACCGTTCATGATGGTTTCCTTGATCGTCTCCGGATCACCACCCCACAGCCAGTCGCCGTCGGTCAGGTTCGGGAAGCCGATCGCGCCGCGGGCGTCCGCGCCATGGCACACCGCGCAGTTGTTGCCGAACAGCCGCTGACCGGTCTGCATGGCCTGCGGATCCTTGGCCAGCTCCGGAATCGGCGTCGCCGCCATCTTCTTATAGAGCGGCGCGTACTTGGCCTCGGCCTCGGCCACTTCCTCGGCGTGCGCCTTGTACTGGCTCCAGCCGAGCAGGCCCTTGAAGTTGCCCAGCGCCGGATAGAGCGCGAAGTAGGCCACGGCGAAAGCGATGGTGATGTAGAAGAGATACAGCCACCAGCGCGGCAGCGGGTTGTTGTACTCCTCCAGATCGTCGTCGTAGACGTGACCGGTGGTCTCGCCCACCTTGGCGCCTTCCGGCATCTTCGCGGTCGAGCGCAGCAGCCAGACGTAGCCGATCAGATGAACGACCACGATCACGATGATGAAAGCACTCCAGAACGTAGTCATGACCGCTTCCCCGCTCTCTCGGCCGGATGCTCGTCACTCAGAGGCAGCGCCGCCGCCTCCTCGAAGTCTTGCTTGCGCTTGCCGCTATAGGCCCAGAACACCATCCCGATGAAGGCGAACATCAGAACGGCGGTCAGCAGGCCGCGGAGCGTGTTGATGTCGAACTCCATGCTGCTTACCTCTTGTTCTTGAAGGCCACGCCGAGGCCCTGCAGGTAGGCGATCAGCGCCTGCATCTCGGTCTTGCCGTTGACCTCGGCGGCGGCGTTCTGGATCTGCTCGTCGGTGTACGGCACGCCCAGATAGTCGCGGTGCGCCTTCATGCGGCGGGCAACCTCCTCGCCGTCGACCAGGTTCTTATCCAGCCACGGGAAGCCCGGCATGTTGGACTCCGGCACCACATCGCGCGGGTTGAGCAGGTGCGCGCGGTGCCAGTCGTCGGTGTAGCGGCCGCCGACGCGAGCCAGATCCGGGCCGGTGCGCTTGGAGCCCCACTGGAACGGATGGTCGTAGACGAACTCGCCGGCCACCGAATAGTGGCCGTAGCGCTCCGTCTCGGCGCGGAAGGGACGGACCATCTGCGAGTGGCAGTTGTAGCAGCCCTCGCGGACGTAGATGTCCCGGCCGGCGAACTGCAGCGCGGTGTAGGGCTGCACGCCCTCGGCCGGCTGGGTGGTCGCCTGCTGGAAGAACAGCGGAGTGATCTCCACCAGGCCGCCGAAGCTGACCACGATGAAGACCAGCAAGCCCATCAGGCCGATGTTTTTCTCGATCGTCTCATGCTTCTTCATGACGTACGACTCCTTACGCCGCCTGGGCCGCGGTGCTGGTGGCCGGAGCCTTCTCGTCGGAAGTGATGGTCTTCCAGACGTTCCAGGCCATGATCAGCATGCCGGTGAGGTACATCGCGCCGCCGAGCAGGCGCACCGCGTAGTAGGGGTAGGTCGCCTTGAGGGCTTCGACGAAGGTGTAGGTGAGCGTGCCGTCCTCGTTGACCGCGCGCCACATCAGGCCCTGCATCACGCCGGCGATCCACATCGAGGCGATGTAGAGCACCACGCCGATGGTGGCGATCCAGAAGTGCACCTCGATCGCCTTGATGCTGTACATGGCCTGCTTGCCCCACAGGCGGGGAATGAAGGCGTACATCGCGCCGATGGTGATGAAGCCTACCCAGCCGAGGGCGCCGGCGTGCACGTGGCCGATGGTCCAGTCGGTGTAGTGGGACAGGGCGTTGACCGTCTTGATGGACATCATCGGGCCCTCGAACGTGGACATGCCGTAGAACGAGAGCGAGACGATCAGGAACTTCAGGATCGGATCGGTGCGCAGCTTATGCCAGGCGCCGGACAGGGTCATGATGCCGTTGATCATGCCGCCCCAGGACGGCGCCAGCAGGATCAGCGAGAACACCATGCCCAGGCTCTGGGTCCACTCCGGCAGCGCGGTGTAGTGCAGATGGTGCGGGCCGGCCCACATGTAGACCGAGATCAGCGCCCAGAAGTGGACGATGGACAGGCGGTAGGAGTACACCGGACGGCCGGCCTGTTTGGGCACGAAGTAGTACATCATGCCGAGGAAGCCAGCGGTCAGGAAGAAGCCCACCGCGTTGTGGCCGTACCACCACTGCGCCATGGCGTCGATCGCGCCGGCGTACATGGAGTACGACTTGGTCAGGCTCACCGGGATGGCCATGCTGTTGACGATGTGCAGCAGCGCCACGGCGATGATGAAGGCGCCGTAGAACCAGTTGGCCACGTAGATGTGCTTGACGGTGCGCTTGGCCACGGTGCCGAAGAACACGATGGCGTAGGCCACCCAGACGACAGCCAGCAGGATGTCGATCGGCCACTCCAGTTCCGCGTACTCCTTACCCTGCGTGATACCCAGCGGCAGGGTGATGGCCGCCAGCACGATCACCGCCTGGTAGCCCCAGAAGGTGAAGGAGGCGAGACGGGGCGCGAACAGGGTGGTCTTGGAGGTGCGTTGCACCACGTAGTAGGACGTGGCGAGCAGACCGCAGCCACCGAAGGCGAAGATGACCGCGTTGGTATGGAGTGGACGCAACCGGCTGAAGGTCAGCCAGGGCAGATCGAAGTTGAGGGCCGGCCAGTACAGCTGTGCCGCGATGTAGACGCCGACGGCCATGCCGACGACACCCCAAACCACGGTCATGATGGCGAACTGCCGGACCACCTTGTCGTTATAAACCGGTGTTAACTCCATAGGTGCAGATCCGCTGGGTGGCTTCCAAAAGGGTTGTAGTACCTACCGCAGGTACTGCCGAAAAATTCTCAGTGGCACCGCGGTGAGGGTTCTTGATACAGATCAACAAACGCTGGGCTGAGGAATGTTCTAGAAATGGACGATCACTTGATTGACCTGGAAACTCGACTAGCTTTTCAGGAACACGCGCTGCAGGAGCTGGGGAAGGCGCTCTACGAGCACCAACGCCTGATCGATCAGCTCACGCGGCGATTGGAGACAGCGGAAGCGCGCCTGAAGGCGATCGCGGTTTCGCCCGTGGCCTCGGCGGCGGAGGAGACGCCACCGCCGCACTATTGACCGTGCGACCTTGGCTTCCCCGGCGCTGGGAGGCGCTGCGCTACGCTGCGATCGGCCGCCGTGGCGGCGGCTTCCTGCGTCGGGCTCGGACTGTACCCGACTTGCCGTTGCGTTAGAAGCCTCTGATCACCATATTGATCATTTTTCGACCTCCGTCCGACCCTCGGCGCAAACTCGCGCACACTCCGCGAGGTCGGTCGGGTTGCCGCGGCGGCGGGGCTGGCCATAATGAGGCATGGCTCTCAAGGTCGCGACCGCCACCCCGCTCGTCCGGCGCGCAGCCGCCGGTCTGCTGCAGGCGCTGCTGCTGCTGTCGCTGTTCTGGACGGCGCTGTTCTGCGCCTGGCTCGGACTGAGCCGGGTCGACTTCGGCTATCCGCTGCTGTACGACCTGCTCGACATCGGCGCCCACATCGACTTCTACGCACCGCAGAACCACTACAAGAGCGGTTTTGCCGACACCGACCGCGCGCAGCGGCTGGCGCTGTTCGGGCAGATCGTCCGCGCCGTGGAGCGAGACGGCGCCGGCCTGGCCGAGATCCGCTACCGCGACCGGCACGGCCGCAGCTTCGCCCTGCTGCGGCCGCCCGAGCGCGTGCACCTGGAGTCGGTGGCGCGGCTGATAAGCGCCTTGCGGCGGTTCTCGTACGTGATGCTGGGCGTGCTGGCGGTCAGCGCGGCGCTATGCCGGGCGCTGGCCATCGGGTTGCCGTCACTGCGGCGGGTGCTGCTGGTCGTCACCGCGCTGGCGGCGGCAGGGGTGGGCGCGGTGCTGGCCATCGGGCCGCAGCGGGTGTTCGATACCCTGCACGTCTGGGTGTTCCCGCCGAACGAGCAGTGGTTCTTCTATTATCAGGAATCGCTGATGACCACCCTGATGAAGGCGCCGGATCTGTTCGGCGCCATCGCCGTGCTGCTGCTGCTCGCGACCCTGGCCTGCTTCGTTGCGTTGCTCGCCGCCGCCCGCCGGCTGCTCGGCCGCGCGGCGTCCTAGCGCGGACACGCGCTGTCAGGCCCCAGGGGCTGCGAGCGCGCTTCCTGAGGCGAGGGGCGGTGCGGCCAGCCGGTTACTACGCCCCTCGCCGCGCGCGGCGAGCGCATGCGCGCATCACATCGGGCGTGATCGGCTAGCGGTGGATGTTCGGTGGATGTGCTGCCGCTTGGGTCAGGCAGAGCGATCGCCCCCCTCTCCCTCTCCCTCTCCCTCTCCCTCGCGAGGGAGGGGCAGGGAGAGGGGGGAAACCAACCGCGAAGCGCAACGCGTTAATTGTCAGGGAGTATCGTGCGGTAAAGCCTGCTCCACAGGGCGTGCAGGCTGAGTGGGTGACCGTGCGTCTGGATGCCCGCCCCCGCTTTCGCAGGGGCAGGCTTGTCGCGGGCATGGCGACTTAAGAAGCCCTTCGACCGATGGGAGCCTACGCTTGCCGCGCGGCAGGGTTCATTCGAGGGAGAGAATGAACTGCCACTGCTCCGGCGTCACCGGCATCACCGACAGCCGGTTGCCGCGTCGCACCAGCGGCATGTCCGCCAGTTCCGGGTGCGTTTTCAGCTCATCGAGCGTGATGGTGCGCCGCAACTGACGCTGGAAACGCACCTCCACCAGATACCAGCGTGGATTGTCGGGCCGGCTGGCCGGGTCGTAGTACTTGCTGTCCGGGTCGAACTGGGTCGGGTCCGGGCGGCCGGCGCGGACGATCTCCATGATGCCGACGATGCCGGGCTGGGCGCAGTTGGAATGGTAGAAGAAGGCCAGATCGCCGACCTGCATCTGGTCGCGCAGCATGTTGCGTGCCTGGTAGTTGCGCACGCCATCCCAGGGCTCGGTCTGATCGGGACGGCGCTTGAGATCCTCGATGCCGAACACGTCCGGTTCGGACTTCATCAGCCAGTAGTTCATCGTTATTCCGGTTGTCGTTGGCTAAAGCGGATCAGGCCCTGTTCGGTGGCCGCGCCCCACAGCGGCACGTCCCAGGGCTCGCCCGGCAGTGCGTCGACCTGCTGGAAGGCGTAGGCCAAGCCGAGCAGACGCGGCCGCTGCCAGTGCCGGCGGTGATGCAGGAAGGCGAAGGTGCGGTCGTAGTAGCCGCCGCCCATGCCCAGGCGATTGCCGGCGCCGTCGAAGGCTACCAAGGGGGTGAGCACCAGGTCGAGGCGGTGCGCCGGCAGGCGCGGGTTGTCGCGCAGCCGCGGCTCGGGGATGCCGAAGCGGTTGCGGGTCATCGGGCTGTCGGGGTGGTAGCGCAGGAACCACAGGCGACGGCCGTTGAACGGCGCCAGCACCGGCAGGTAGAGTTCCTTGCCCGCGTGCCAGGCGGCGCGGATCACCGGGGCGGTGTCGATCTCGCCGTCGGCGGCGATGAAGCAGGCGATACGGCGGGCGCGCAGGAACAGGTGGCTGCGGCTCAGGGCGCGGGCTAGGGCCTGCCCGGCCAATCGGCGCTGGCGCGGACTGAGGCTGCGGCGGCGCTGACGCATGGCGCGGCGTATGTCGAAGCGGGATTCCATGGCGCCGACGTTAAACGTTGGAGGCCTCGGCCTTCAACGCCATGCGAGCATAATAAGGAGACATCCCCCGCCTGTGCCGTTCGGGCCTAGCCCTTGAACCCTAAAGGTTCAAGTGGGAGCCGACACGGGGCTTTAGGCTTTCCGCCGAAGCGGACTTGCACACCAGCGTCCGATAACGACTCCCTGGGCATACTATGAGGCTCAAGGAACACTTGCCCGGTCTCGAACACCGCAGGGGATGCCTGTTCGGTGACGTCGGCGTTTCGCCGTCGTCGTATACAAGCCTAGGCCTTTCCGGCTCGCATTTAAAGGGGGACGTTCAAGTGCCGACCACGGCGGCGAGCCGGTCGTTGAGCGTCTGCAGGCGCTGGCGTAACTCGGACAGCTGGCCTTGGTCCTGGTTGCCCTGCAGCAATTCGTGCGCGAGGTTAAGGGCGGTCATGACCGCGATGCGATCTATGCCCACCACCTTGCCCTTGTCGCGGATCTCCTGCATGCGCTGGTTGAGGTAGGCGGCCGATTTCAGCAGCGCGGCCTTCTCCTCCTCGGGGCAGGCCACTAGGTATTCCCTGTCGAGTATCTGAACCTTGACCGGTACCGTCTCGGCCATCAGTGATGCTCCATCGCCTTGAGGCGACTGATCATGGATTCGATGCGGGCACGCGCCAGCTCGGTTTTCTCCAGCAGCTGGGCTCGCTCGGCGACGAGCTGCTCCTGGGCGTTGCGCAAGATCTGGTTCTCATCGCGCAAGCGCGAATTCTGGGCCAGCAGCAGCTCGACCCGTCGCTCCAGTTGCGCAAGTTGTTCGGCAATGGAATCAGCCACTTGTCAGCCCCATCCGGCAAGTATTCGAGAATACTAGGATCGTGTCCGCATGGCGGTCAATCGGCTGGCCGAGCGCCGCCGCAACAATGGTAGGATAGCGCGTTTATTGGTGTGGAGCGGCAGATGCAAGACCCAGAGCGGTACCAACGGGTTGAACGCGCGCTGGCGGCGGTCGATGCCGAGATCGGCGCGGCCGAAGCGCAGGGGCTGCTGTGCGGTATGCTCAGCGCGCCGGGCAATGCCGGGCGGGCCGAGTGGATCGCCCAGGTGCTGGCCGATACCAAGCCGCGCGGCGACGCCGCCAAGGAGTGCCTGACGGCGCTGGCCGAGCTGTTCGAGCGCACCGCGCGTCAGCTCGATGCCTTGGAAATGGACCTGGAATTGCTGCTGCCCGCCGACGAGGCGCCGCTGGATGCGCGGGCGAGGGCTCTGGGTAAGTGGTGCCAGGGCTTCCTGGCCGGCATGGGCTTCGGCGGGCTGAAGCAGGATACGCCGCTGACCGGCGAGGTCGGCGAAGCGTTGCGCGATCTCGGCGCCATCTCGCAGGTCGAGCTCGATGCCGTCGAGGACGAGGAGAACGAGAGCGCTTACGCGGAGCTGGTGGAGTACGTGCGGGTGGCGGTGATGCTGGTGCGCACGACGCTGCGCGGGCAGCCGCCGGCCGCGCCGAGCAAGAGCGGCAAGAAGTTGCACTAGCCGCCGTCGATCCAGGCGTCGGCGCCGGAGTTTTATCGGGAGAGTCCATGGACCGCGCTGAATTCGAACGTCGCCGTCGCGAACTGATGGCCATGATGGGCCCGGGCAGCGTTGCCGTGCTGCCCGCCGCGCCCGAGCGTATCCGCAACCGGGACGCCAACTATCCCTATCGCCAGGACAGCGATTTCTACTATCTGACCGGCTTCAACGAGCCGGAGGCGGTGCTGGTGCTGATTCCCGGCCGCAAGCACGGCGAGTATCTGCTGTTCTGCCGCGAGCGCGATCCGGCCCGCGAGGTCTGGGACGGGCCGCGCGCCGGCCAGGAGGGGGCGGTGCGCGATTACGGCGCCGACGACTCCTTCCCCATCGACGACATCGACGAGATCCTGCCCGGCCTGATCGAGGGGCGGGAGAAGCTGTTCTACACCATGGGTGTGGATCTTGAGTTCGATCAGCGCGTGATCGGTTGGGTCAACGAGGTGCGCAGCAACGCCCGCAGCGGCGCCAAGGAGCCGGGCGAGTTTGTGTCGCTGCAGCACCTGCTGCACGAGATGCGGCTGATCAAGAGCCGGGCCGAGATCGAGATCATGCGCCGCGCCGCCCAGGTCAGCGCCGCCGCCCACCGCCGGGCCATGGAGATCTGCCGGCCGGGCATGATGGAGTATGAGATCGAGGCCGAGTTCCAGGCCATCTTCCGCCGCCACAACGGCTGGCCGGCCTACCAGACCATCGTCGGCTCCGGCGCCAACACCTGCATCCTCCACTACGTCAACAACGACAAGCAGCTCAAGGACGGCGACCTGCTGCTGATCGACGCCGGCGTCGAGCTGGAATGCTACGCCTCGGACATCACCCGCACCTTCCCGGTCAACGGCCGCTTCAGCCCCGAGCAGAAGGCGGTGTACGAGATCGTGCTGGAGGCGCAGCTGGCGGCGATCGACCAGGTCAAGCCCGGCCGCAGCTGGAACGACGCCCATGAGGTCGCCACCCGCATCCTCACCCAGGGCCTGATCGATCTCGGTCTGCTCGAAGGGCCGCTGGACAAGGCGCTGGAGCAGGGCGACTACCGCCGCTTCTACATGCACCGCACCGGCCACTGGCTGGGCATGGACGTGCACGACGTCGGCGACTACAGGGTCGACGGCGAGTGGCGCGTGCTCGAGCCGGGTATGGTGATCACCGTCGAGCCGGGGCTGTACATCGCCGCCGGCAGCGAGGGTGTGGACCCCAAGTGGTGGAACATCGGCGTGCGCATCGAGGACGATGTGCTGGTCACCCGTGACGGCAACGAAGTGCTGACCAAGGACGTGCCCAAGACCGTGGCCGAGATCGAGGCGCTGATGGCGGCGGGCCGGAAGGGATGAGCGCGGTCGACTACGATGTGCTGATCGCCGGCGGCGGCCTGGTCGGCGCCAGCCTGGCCTGCGCCCTGGGCGGCAGCCCGCTGCGGGTGGCGGTGATCGAGCCGGTCGCCGCCGACAGCGGCGACCGCCAGCCGAGCTACGACGACCGTACCACCGCGCTCTCGCCGTCCACCCAGCGCATCTTCGCGGCGCTGGGGCTGTGGCCGGAGCTGCGCGGCGAGGCCATGCCGATCCGCGAGGTGCACGTGTCCGAGCGCGGCGGCTTCGGTTTCGTGCGCATGACCGCGGCCGAGGAGGGGCTGGAGGCGCTGGGCTACGTCGTCACCAACCGCCGCCTCGGCCAGGTGCTGCCGGTGCGGGCGGCGGCGCAGCCGAACGTCGACATGCTGTGCCCGGCTTCGGTCGCCACGGTGTCGCTGCAGCCGCAGTGGGTCGAGGTCGGCATCGAGGCGGATGGCCAAACCCGCACGCTGCGCGGCCGGCTGCTGGTGGTGGCCGACGGCGCGCAATCGCGCACCCGCGCGCTGATCGGGGTCGAGGCGGACGTGCGCAGCTACCGACAGGTGGCAGTGATCGCCAATCTCACGCCTGAGCGCGACCACCAGGGCCGCGCCTTCGAGCGCTTCACCGCGCAAGGGCCGATGGCGCTGCTGCCGTCCAGCGGCGGCCGCTGCGCGCTGATCTGGACCGTACCGGAGGAGCGCGCCGAGGCCATTCTGGCATTGCCGGACGACGCATTCCTGGCCGAGGTGCAGGCGCGCTTCGGCTATCGCCTGGGGCGGCTGCTCAAGGTGGGCGCGCGCGCCAGCTACCCGCTGGCGGTGACCACCGCCCGGCGCTTCCACGTGCCGCGCGCGGTGGTGATCGGCAATGCCGCCCATAGCCTGCACCCGGTGGCGGGACAGGGCTTCAATCTGTCGCTGCGCGATGTCGCCGCCCTGGCCGAGCTGCTGACCGCCGCCGCCTGCCGCGGCGAGGATCCGGGCGAGCAGGCGCTGCTCGCACGCTACGAGGAGCTGCGCCGCAGCGACTACCGGCGCGTCGCCGGCTTCACCGACCTGCTGGTGCGGCTGTTCTCCAACGCCGTGCCGGGGCTGGTGCAGGCCCGCAATCTCGGTCTGCTGGCGCTGGATCTGTTTCCCGCCGGCAAGCGCAGCTTCCTGCGCTACGCCATGGGGCGCGCCGGCTTGCTGCCGCGGCTGGCGCGCGGACTGCCGCTGGAGGGCGTATGAGCGGTCGACGTTACGATGTGGTGGTCAGCGGCGCCGGCATGATCGGCCTGGCGCTGGCCAAGGCGCTGGCGCCCAGCGGCCTGCGCATCGCCGTGCTCGATCCCAAGCCGATCGAGCGTTGGCGCGGCGGCGAATGGGCGTTGCGGGTGTCGGCGCTGACCGTGGTCACCGAGCGCATCCTGCGCGCGCTCGGCGCGTGGGAGGCGATGAGCGCGGCGCGCGTCAGCCCGCTGCGCGCCATCCAGGTCTGGGACGGCGTGGCGCGCGGCAGCGTGCACTTCGACAGCGCCGCCATCGGCGAGCCCCACCTCGGCCACATCGTCGAGAACAACCTCACCCAGACCGCGCTGTACGACGCCCTGCTCAAGCATGACAACGTCACGCCGATCATCCCTGGCACGCTCACCGGTTTCGAGACGTCCGACGAGAAGATCGAGCTGGCCCTGGAGGACGGCCGCCGCCTGGAGGCGGCGCTGCTGGTCGGCGCCGACGGCGCGGCGTCCACCGTGCGCCGCCTGTGCGGCATCGACGTGCGGCGCGGCGATTACGGCCAGATGGGGCTGGTGTGCACGATCCGCACCGAGCAGCCGCACGGCGAGGTGGCCCGCCAGCGCTTCCTGCCGAGCGGACCGCTGGCGTTCCTGCCGCTCAACGACGGCCGCTGCTCCATCGTCTGGTCGCAGCCGGTGGCGGAGGCGCAGCGGCGGCTGGCGCTGTCCGAGGAGGCGTTCTGCCGGGAGTTGACCGAGGCTTCCGACCACATGCTCGGCCAGGTGCTGGGCTGCGGCGAGCGCGGCGCGTTCCCCCTGCGCAAGCTGCACGCGGTGCGCTACACCGCGCCGCGGGTGGCGTTGATCGGCGATGCCGCTCATGTGATCCACCCGCTGGCCGGCCAAGGCGCCAACCTGGGCTTCGCCGACGCCGCGGTGCTCGCCGAGGAGATCCTGCGTGCCGTCGAGCGCGGCCGCGATCCGGGCGGACAGGGGGCGCTGCGCCGCTACGAGCGGCGGCGGCGGGGCGAGAACCAGCTCATGCAGTCCACCATGGACGGCTTCCACTACCTGTTCCGCAGCGCCTCGCCGTGGATCGCGCTGCCGCGCAGCCTGGGGCTGGATCTGACCGACCGCTTGCCGCCGGCCAAGGCGTTCTTCATGTACCGGGCGATGGGCTTCGGCGGCGATTTGCCGCGGCTGGCCCGCTGAAATCCGCTCGGGTAGGCCCCACGCTGATGGGGGCGGGCGCACGCGGCTCGGGTTGGTTTCGCCCGCGCTCCGACGTTATAGTACCGGTACTCGAGCACCCGCATAAGTTTTGGATATGCGGGGATTTTTCATGGATCGAAAGGTCCGACCAACCGCCCGGCGAAGCTATGCAACAGCGGACCCCCCTCTACCAGCAGCACTTGCAGGCCGGCGCCAAGTTCGTCGAGTTCGCCGGCTGGAGCATGCCGTTGCACTACGGCTCCCAACTCGAAGAGCACCATCGGGTGCGGCGCGACGCCGGCGTGTTCGATGTCTCGCACATGCTGGTGGTGGACGTGATCGGCGCGCGCGCCACCGACTACCTGCGCTTCATGCTGGCCAACGACGTCGCCCGGCTCACCGAGTACGGCGACGCGCTGTACACCTGCATGCTCAACGAGCGCGGCGGCGTGATCGACGATCTCATCGTCTACCGGCTGGCCGATGTGCGTTACCGGCTGGTGTTCAACGCCGGCTGCGCCGACAAGGATCTCGCCTGGCTGCAGCGCCAGGGCGGCGGGTTCGAGGTGACCATCACGCCCAGGCGCGATCTGGCCATGCTGGCGGTGCAGGGGCCGGGGGCGCGCATGAAGGTCTTGAACCTGCTGCGCAGCGGCGATCAGGATCTGGCGCAGGGGTTGACCACCTTCGAGGGCGCGGAGATCGGCGACTGGTTCGTGGCGCGCACGGGCTATACCGGCGAGGACGGTTTCGAGATCATGTTGCCCGGGGGGGAGGCCCCCAGCCTGTGGCGGCGTCTGCTCGACAGCGGAGTGGCGCCGGCCGGTCTGGGCGCGCGCGACACGCTGCGCCTGGAGGCGGGCTTGAATCTGTACGGCCAGGATATGGACGAGACGGTCACCCCGCTGGAGTCCGGCCTGGGCTGGACCGTGGCTTGGGCGCCGGCCGAGCGCGAGTTCATCGGCCGCCGGGCGCTGGAGCTGCAACGCGAGCGCGGCATCGAACGCAAGCTGGTGGGGCTGGTGCTGGAGGCGCGCGGCGTGCTGCGCGCCGGGCAGACGGTACGGGTCGACGGCCAGCCGGCCGGCGTGCTCACCAGCGGCAGCTTCTCGCCGACCTTGGACGCCGCGATCGGCCTGGCCCGGGTGCCGGCCTCGGTCGCGGTCGGCGCGCGGGTGGAGGTGGACATTCGCGGTAAGTATCTGCCGGCGCGCGTGGTCAAGCCGCCGTTCGTGCGCCACGGCCAGGTCCTGGTCTAAAACCGAATCATTCCGTTTGGAGTCGACGACGCATGAGCAATGCTCCTGATGATTTGAGATACGCCAAGAGCCACGAATGGGCGCGGCTGGAGGACGACGGCACGGTTACCGTGGGCATCACCGATTACGCCCAGGCCGCGCTCGGCGATCTGGTGTTCGTCGAGACTCCGGAGATCGGCCGGGTGGTCAGCGCCGGCGAAGCCTGCGCCGTGGTGGAATCGGTCAAGGCGGCGTCCGATATCTACGCGCCGGTGAGCGGCGAGATCGTCGACACCAATCCGGATCTGGCCAACTCGCCGGAAGTCATCAACAGTGATCCGTACGGCGGCGGCTGGATCATGCGAATCCGCCCCAGCGACCCGAGCGAGCTCGACCAGCTGCTCGACGCCGACAGCTATCTCGAACTGACCAGCGAGCAGGACTGAGCGCGGGCGGACCGCTCCATGCCGTTCATCCCCCACACGGAACAGGATGTGCGCGAGATGCTCGACGCCATCGGCGTCGACAGCCTCGAAGCGCTGTTCGATGAGATTCCCGCCGAATTGCGCGCCGGGCCGCTGCAGCGCGTGCCGACGGCGCTGTCCGAGCTGGAGATCACGCGCCTAATGCGCGAGCGCGCCGCCGGTGACAGCCAGCCGCTGTGCTTCATCGGTGCCGGCGCCTACGAGCATCACATCCCGGCGGCGGTGTGGGAGATCGTCACCCGCGGCGAGTTCTACAGCGCCTATACCCCGTACCAGGCCGAAGCCTCGCAGGGCACTCTGCAGCTGCTCTACGAGTATCAGACCATGATGGCGAGCCTCACAGGGCTCGACGTCGCCAACGCCTCGCTTTACGACGGCGCCAGCGCCTTGGCCGAGGCGGTGCTGATGGCGGTGCGGGTGAACCGCAAGTCGAAGAGCCGGCGCGTGCTCATGCCGCGCACGGTGCACCCGCTGTACCGCGACGTGGTGCGCGCCATCGTGCGCAATCAGGGCATCGTGCTCGAGGAGCTCGACTACGATCGCGTGCGCGGCTGCGTCGACCCGGTGTCGTTGAGCGCCTTCGACGGCCAGGACGTGGCAGCGCTGGTGATCCCGCAGCCGAATTTCTTCGGCTGCCTGGAGGAGGTCGATGCGCTCACCGATTGGGCGGCCCGCAACGGCGCGATCTCGATCGGCGTGGTCAATCCCACCGCGCTGGCGCTGCTGGCGCCGCCGGGTGAATGGGGCGAGCGCGGCGCCGACATCGCCTGCGGCGAGGGTCAGCCGCTGGGGGTGCCGCTCAGCGGCGGCGGGCCGTACTTCGGCTTCATGTGCTGCAAGCAGGCGCACGTGCGGCAGCTGCCCGGCCGCCTGGTCGGCCGCACCGTCGATCTCGACGGCCGCCCCGGCTTCACCCTGACGCTGCAGGCGCGCGAGCAGCACATCCGCCGCTCCAAGGCGACGTCCAACATCTGTACCAACCAAGGACTGATGGTGGCGGCCGCGACCATCTACCTGGCGCTGCTGGGGCCGGACGGCCTGGAGCGGGTGGCCCGCGCCTGCCATGCCAACACCCGCGCCCTGGTGGAGCGGCTGGAGCGGGTCGGCGCAGTGCGGGCGTTCGCCGAGCAGCCGCATTTCCATGAGGCGGTACTCAAGCTGCCGCGGCCGGCCGACCAGGTGCTGGCGCGGCTCGCCGAGCACGGCGTGCTGGGCGGCCTGGATATCTCCGGGTATTACCCGGAGCTGGGGCCGGCGCTGCTGGTGTGCGCCACCGAAACCAAGAACGACGACGATCTGGACCGCTATGCCGCCGCTTTGCGGGCGGCGCTCGATTGAATCATTACGGAGAGGAGAAGCATCACTATGGCGACCATCACGATGCGCGGCACGCCGATCGAAACCTGCGGCGAGCTGCCGGCGGTCGGTTCCCAGGCGCCCGATTTCAAGCTGACCGGCAGCGACCTGCGGGACGTGACCCTGGCCGACTTCAAGGGCAAGAAGAAGATCCTCAACATCTTCCCGTCGATCGACACGCCGGTGTGCGCCAAGTCCACCCGCGAGTTCAACCTGCGCGCCGCCGAGCTGCCCGACGTGGTGATCCTGGCCATCTCGGCCGATCTGCCGTTCGCGCACAAGCGTTTCTGCGGCGCCGAGGGCATCGAGCAGGTCAAGACGCTGTCGATGATGCGCGACAAGAGTTTCGGCCGCGACTACGGCGTGCTGATCGAGACCGGTCCGATGGCCGGCCTGACCGCGCGCGCCGTGGTGGTGATCGACGAGCAGGACCGGGTGGTTTACGGCCAGTTGGTGCCCGAGATCGCGCAGGAGCCCGATTACGACAAGGCGGTTGCCGCCGCCCGCGGCTGAGTCGGTGCAGGTGTCGATGCCATGCTGATCTTCGAGCAGAGCCGTAGCGGACGGCGTGCCGTGGCGCAGACGCCGCGGCAGGCGGCCGAGGTCGAGCTGCCGGAGCGCTTCTGGCGCCGGCAGCGGCCGCTGCTGCCGGAGTGTTCCGAGCTGCAGGTGGTGCGCCACTACACCCGCCTGTCGCAGAAGAACTTCTCCATCGACACCCACTTCTATCCGCTCGGCTCCTGCACCATGAAGTACAACCCGCGTGGGGCCAACGTCCTGGCCATGCTGCCGGGCTTCCTGGCGCGCCACCCGCTGGCGCCGGAGCGGTGCGGCCAGGGCTTCCTGGCCTGCCTGTACGAGCTGCAGGAGATCCTGGCCGAGGTCACCGGCATGCGGGGCGTGTGCCTTACCCCGATGGCTGGCGCCCAGGGCGAGTTCGCCGGTGTGGCCATGATCCGCGCCTATCACGAGGCCCGGGGCGACACGGCGCGGCGCGTGATCCTGGTGCCGGACGCGGCGCACGGCACCAACCCGGCCACCGCCGCCATGTGCGGCTACGAGGTGCGCGAGATTCCCACCGACGCCCAGGGCGACGTCGATATGGCGGCGCTGGAGGCCGCGCTGGGGCCGGAGACGGCGGGCATCATGCTCACCAATCCGTCGACGCTGGGTGTGTTCGAGCGCCGCATACGGGAGATCGCCGAGCGGGTGCACCAGGCCGGCGGCCTGCTGTATTACGACGGCGCCAACCTCAACGCCATCCTGGGCAAGGTCCGGCCCGGCGACATGGGCTTCGACGTCATCCACATGAACCTGCACAAGACCTTCTCCACGCCGCACGGCGGGGGCGGGCCGGGTTCGGGGGCGATCGGCGTCTCCAGCCGGCTGCTGCCGTTCATGCCGGTGCCCACGGTGCGCAAGGACGGCGACCGCTACCGCTGGGAGACCGAGGCTGACCGGCCGCAGACCATCGGCCGGCTGTCGGCGTTCATGGGCAACGCCGGCGTGAACCTGCGCGCCTACGTCTACGCGCGCATGCTCGGCCGCGAGGGCATGGCGCGGGTGGCCGAGTTCGCCACGCTGAACGCCAACTATCTGATGGCGCGGCTGCGCCAGGAAGGCTTCCAGGTGGCGTTCCCGCAGCGCCGCGCCAGCCACGAGTTCATCGTCACGCTCAAGCGCGAGGCCAAGGAGTTCGGCCTGACCGCCATGGACATGGCCAAGCGGTTGCTCGACTTCGGCTTCCACGCCCCCACCACGTATTTCCCCTTGCTGGTGCCGGAGTGCCTGCTGATCGAGCCCACCGAGACCGAGAGCAAGGAAGTGCTGGACGCTTTCGTCGAGGCCATGGTGCGGGTGCGCGAGGAGGCGCGGGCCGACATCGAGCGGGTCAAGGGCGCGCCCTATCACTTGCCGGTGCGGCGCCTGGACGACGTGAAGGCCGCGCGCGAGCTGGATCTGACCTGGAAGCCGACGGCGCGGTGATGAGCGATGCGTCCAACCCGCTGGTCAAGGAGCTGCGGCGGCTCGGCAACGCGCTGCGCTACTCTTGGGCCGGCTTCGTCGCGGCCTTTCACACCCAGGCGTCGTTCCGCACGGACTTGCTGGTGACGGCGATCCTAGCGCCGCTGGCGCTGTGGTTGGGGCAAAGCGCGCTGGAGCGGGCGGTGCTGCTGAGCACCCTGATCCTGCTGCTGTTCGCCGAGATTCTCAACAGCGCGGTGGAAACGGTGGTCGACCGCATGGGCCTGGAACGCCACCAGCTCTCCGGCCGCGCCAAAGACCTGGGTTCGGCCGCCGTGCTCCTCGCTTGCCTCAATATCCTGGTGGTCTGGGGCTTTGTGCTCTGGGACCGCATCGGTCCGTAATCCTCGACAGAGGTGCCTCTCATGACTGTGCTGATCAGCGGCTCCGTGGCGTTCGACACCATCATGGTGTTCCAGGACCGCTTCAAGAACCACATCCTGGCCGAGCAGGTCCACATCCTCAACGTGTCCTTCCTGGTGCCCGAGCTGCGCAGGGAGTTCGGCGGCTGCGCCGGCAACATCGCCTACAACCTCAAGCTGCTGGGCGAGAATCCGCTGCCGCTGGCCACCGTTGGCGGCGATTTCGCGCCGTACGCGCGCTGGCTGGAGCAGTGCGGCATCGACACCCGCTTCGTGCGGGTGCTGGAGGACAGCTACACCGCTCAGGCTTTCATCACCACCGACATCGACGACAACCAGATCACCGCCTTCCACCCGGGCGCGATGAACTCGGCCCATCTGGTGGACGTGCCGACCGATGTCGGGGCGTGCATCGGTGTGGTCGCGCCCAACGGCCGGCAGGGCATGCTCCATCACGCTCGCCAGTTCAAGGCGGCCGGCATTCCGTTCGTGTTCGATCCTGGCCAGGGGCTGCCGATGTTCGACGGCGAGGAGCTGCTGACGTTCATCGACCAGGCCGATTGGGTGGCGGTGAACGACTACGAGTCGCAGCTGCTGCAGGAGCGTACCGGGCAGCGGCTGGAGGCGCTGGCCGAGCGGGTGAAGGCGCTGGTGGTGACCCGCGCCGGCGAAGGTTCGACGATCTACGCCGATGGCCGCCGCATCCTCATCCCCGCGGTGCAGGCCGAGGCGGTGCTCGATCCCACCGGCTGCGGCGACGCTTACCGCGCCGGCCTGCTGTATGGTCTGCTGCACGACCTGCCCTGGGAGCAGACCGGGCGTATCGCCTCGCTCATGGGGGCGATCAAGGTGGCGTCGCACGGCACCCAGAACCACCGCTTCACCATGGACGAGTTCCGTGCCCGTTACCGCGCCGCGTTCGGCGAGGAGTTCCCGTAGAGGCTCGCCCAGCGGGCCTCATCCCTTTCGCGAGAGGGGCTTCGCGCCGGCGCTCGGCTGGCTCACGAGGCCAGCGCCGTGCCGGAGAACAGCGTGCTGAACACCTCGATCGACTGCACGTCGGCCTCCAGCCGCAGTTCGTCGACCAGCTCGGCGGTGATCGACAGCCGCTCGGTGGCGATGGCATGCAGCGGCGGCACCTCACCGAAGTCGAGCTTTACCTTGTGGCCCGGCTCCACCTTCTTGGTCAGCGCGTTGGCCACGTGCACCAGGCAGGCCTCGGTGCGATAGGCGGCGGACAATTCCAAGGCGTGGTGGCAGGCCGCCACTTCCACGAACAGCTCGGGCAGTTCCCAGCCGCGCAGCAGCGCCGCGCCCACTTGGCTGTGGTCGAAGCCGAGCTCCTCCTGCTCCAGCAGGTACAGCGGCCGGTCGGAGCGGGCGAACCGGGTGAGGATCAGCGCCGCCTGATCCGGCAGGCGCAGATAGATCACCAGCTTGCCGAGGTCGTGCAGCAGGCCGGCGACGAACAGCTGCTCGTAGCGCTCCTGCTGGAAGCGTTTGCCCAACAGCCGCGAGAGAATCCCGCAGTAGATGCTGTGGTGCCAGAAATCGGCGACATCGACCAGGTGGGTGCTGATGTTGGCGAAGGCGCTGGCGACCGAGGTGGCCAGCACCAGATCGCGCAGCGCGCGGGTGCCGAGCACGTTGATCGCCATCGGGATGGTGTCGATCTTGGACGGGAAGTTGTAATAGGCGCTGTTGACCATGCGCAGGAGGCGGGCGGTCAACGCCGGATCGTGCGCGATCACTTTGCCGATGTCGGCGGTCCCGTATCGGGGGTCGTCCAGCATCTCGTTGATGCGGTGATAAGCCCGCGGCAGTGAGATCAACGAACCGATATCGCTGACGAGTTCCTCGGGAGTCATACGCTCTACCAATCCTCCTGCCCAGCACGGCTACGGCCGCGCCAGTATAGCGCGGTCACCCGCCGCTACGGCCGCGCAACGACGTTTCCAGCTCGACCAGGCTGCGGACCGGCGCCGAGCACTGCGTGCCGCGGCAGACCACCGCCCGCGGCGCCTCGCCGTCCAACGCGGCGGACCAGGGACCGCTGCCCGGCGGCGGCGCGAACACCAGGCGCTCCGGCCGGTAGTACTGATCGAGCGCGGTGCGCCAATCTGACAGTTGCGCCGCGGCCGCGTTCAGCAAGACCAGTTCGGGCGGCTCGAGCTGCTCTTCCAGCGCGGTCAGGGCGCTGCCGCAGGCTTGCGGCTGTTCGCTCATGGCCGCGCCGGCGACCCGCACCGCCCGTTCGGCGGCTTCGAGGTAGCGCGGCTCGGCCAGCAGATGGCCGAGCCGGTTGAGGCCGAACGCCGCGACGCTGTTGCCGGCCGGCGTGGCCTCGTCCTGCAGCGGGCGCGGGCGCTGCGGCAACGGTTCGTGGTCGTCGGCGGTGAAGTAGAAGCCGCCGGCGTTTGGATCCTGGAAACGCGCCAGCAGCGTTTCCGCCAGTTGCCGCGCCCAGGCCAGATCCTGTTCGCGCCAGTCGATCTGCAGCATGGTCAGCAGCGCGTCCAGCAGGAAGGCATGGTCGTCCAGATAGGCCGGGAGCTCGGCGCGCCCGTTCCGCCAGCTGGCGAGCAGGCGGCCATCCCGCCACAGCTGGGCGCGCAGGAAGTCCAGCGCCCGCCGGGCCGACTCGATCCAGTCGGTCCGCCGCAGTATCCAACCGGCGCGGCACATGGCCTTGATGGCGAGCGCGTTCCAGGCGGTCAGGATCTTGTCGTCGCGCTCGGGCGGGATGCGCAGCGCGCGGCGACGATAGAGCTTGGCGCGGGCGCTCTCCCAGAGTTCGAGCAGCCGGTCGCGCGGTTGGCGCAGGCGGTGGGCCAGCTCGGATAAGGTCTCGTGCACGTGCAGGTGGTAGCGGCCCTCGAAATTGGGGCTCTCGTCCAGACCGAAGCGCCGCTCCACCAGCCGGTATTCCTCGTCGTTCAGAGTCGCTCTCAGCTCGTCGCGGTCCCAGAGGTAGAAACGGCCTTCCTGGCCCTCGCTGTCGGCGGCCACGCTGGTGCAGTAGCCGCCGTGCGGCGCCTGCATCTCGGTGGCTAGCCAGGTGGCGGTCTCCGCGGCGATGCGGGCGTACAGCGCGTCGCCGGTGGCGTGCCAGGCCTCGGCGTACAGCGTCAGCAGCTGAGCGTTGTCGCACAGCATTTTCTCGAAGTGCGGGATCATCCAGTAATCGTCGACCGCGTAGCGGGCGAAGCCGCCGCCGACCTGGTCGTAGATCCCGCCCAGGGCCATCCGTCGGAGCGTGAAGCAGGCCATGTGCAGCGCCTGGCGATCGGGCTGGTCCTGGCGGACGCTGTGGGCATAGTGCCGGAGCAGCCAGTCGATGACGGTAGGTTGCGGGAACTTGGGGGCGCCGCCGAAGCCGCCGAAGCGCGGATCGAAGCTGTGCTGCAGCGCCTCGCGCGCCCGCAGCAGCGGCCGGCGGTCGATGGCCGCCAGCGCCGTCGGCGCGGCGCTGAGCTGGGCCAGGGCGTCGGCCACGGCTTGCTCGTGACGGTCGAGGCCATCGGCATGCGCGGTGATGTAGGCCGCCACCCGCTCCATGACCTCGACGAAGCCCGGCAGGCCGTATCGGGCCTTGCGCGGGAAGTAGGTGCCGATGAACACCGGCACCAATCGCCCAGGGCTGAGGAAGGCGGTGAGCGGCCAGCCGCCGGCGCGGCGGGTGAGCAGCCGGTGGGCGGTCTGGTAGATGCGGTCCAGGTCCGGCCGCTCCTCGCGGTCGACCTTGACGTTGACGAACAGCCGGTTCATGACCGCCGCCACGTCCGGATCCTCGAAGCTCTCGCGCGCCATCACGTGACACCAGTGGCAGGCAGAGTAGCCAATCGACAGCAGTATCGGCTTGCCTTCGCTGCGGGCCTTGGCCAGGGCTTCCTCGCCCCAGGGATACCAGTCGACCGGGTTGTGGGCGTGTTGCAGCAGATAGGGGCTGGTGGCGGTGCCAAGACGGTTGGTTGGGCGGTCCTGCGCCATGACGGACTCCGACGGTCAACGGAAGCGGGTCGCACGGTGGCGGTGGGCGTCAATGCTATCATCGGCCACGGCCATCGCTTGCCATGAGATGGAGATGACGACCTACACCATCGATACCATCAGCGGCATTGTGCAAGAGGCGCGCCAAGTGCCTTCGCCCAATTTCGACCGGCGTCCGGAAGGCTGCGTCATCGATCTGCTGGTCATCCACGGCATCAGCCTGCCGCCGAACGAGTTCGGCGGCCCGTATATCGATCAGCTGTTCACCAATACGCTCGATTGCGACGCTCATCCTTACTTCGACGGCTTGCGGGGACTGCGGGTTTCCTCGCATCTGCTGCTGCGTCGCGACGGCGAGCTGGTGCAGTACGTGCCGTTCATCCATCGCGCCTGGCACGCCGGCGTGTCGCGCTGGCAGGGGCGCGAGCGCTGCAACGATTTCTCCATCGGCATCGAGCTGGAGGGCTGCGACCATCTGCCCTATACCGAGCAGCAATATCGGCGGCTGATACCGCTGTGCGCCGCTATACTGGCGGCTTATCCGCAAATCAGCCCGGATCGGGTGGTTGGCCACTGCCACATCGCGCCCGAGCGCAAGACCGATCCGGGGCCCAGTTTCGACTGGCAGCGGCTGCGTGTTGCCTTGCGGAGTGGTGAGCGCCGCTGACGAGCGCGCGAGGTAAGCGGCTCGTCGGCGGCTCCAAGTTCAAGGGGAATGCATGCGACTGATCGCCATCCTGCTCAGCCTATGGCTGAACCGCTATACCGACCGGGTGGATGCCTGGCGCAATCCCGAGCCGTTCTTCCGCTACGCGGCCCGCGTATATGCCAGGGTCCGGCCGTACCGGCCCGGCAACGGCGTGTTGCCGTTGTTGGTCCTGCTGGGACCGCCGCTGCTGCTGGCGGCGTTCCTGCAGTGGCTGTTCAGCGGCTGGCTGCTCGGTCTGGTGAATTTGCTGTTCGGGGTCTGGGCGCTGCTGTTCGCCCACGGGCCGGGCAGCGTCGACGGCCAGCTGCGCGTTTTCGCCCAGGCCTGGCGCGAGGGACGTGGCGATGATGCCCAGGCCGCGCTGGCGCAGCTGCTGGGGGCCGATGCCGCGGTCGCCGATGGCGCCCCGGTGTCGCTGGCGCAGGTGATCGAGGGGTTCTTCTGGCAGAGCTTCCGCCGCGGTTTCGCGCCGCTGTTCTGGTTCGTGCTGCTGGGGCCCGTCGGCGCCATTTTGGTACGTCTGGTGGAGCTGGCGCGCCAGTTCGCCCTGCAGCAGGAAGGGGCGGAGTCGGTGGAGCAGTCGACGGCGGCGCTGAGCTTCGCGCTGGACTGGCTGCCGGCGCGCGCCACGGCCTTGGCGATGGGGCTGGCCGGTAGCTTCGTGCACGCTCTGGAAGGCTGGAAGGACTCGCGCCAGGATCCCGACGAGGGCGCGCGCGGCCTGGTGGTCAAGGCCGCCACCGGCGCTCTCAACGAACCGACCTATGTCGCCGAGCCGGACGCGGTCGACGAGCTGCTGGTCGATGCCCGCGGTCTGATCAGCCGCACGCTCCTGGTGTGGCTAGCGGTGATCGCGCTACTCTCCCTGGCGGGGTTGACGCCGTAAAGGAGGGGGTGTGCCATGCGGATCGGCATCGATCTGGGTGGTACCAAAATCGAAGGCGTGGTGCTCGACGCCGACGGGCGCGAGCTTGCGCGGGAGCGCATCGCCACGCCCCAGGGCGATTACCAGGCGACCGTACGCGCCGTGGCCGAGCTGGCGCTGCGTCTGGAGCGGCAGGTGGGTCGGCCGTGCTCGGTGGGGGTCGGCACGCCCGGCTCGCTGTCGCCGTTCACTGGCCTGATACGCAACGCCAACAGTGTGGTGCTCAACGGCAAGGCGCTCGACGTCGATCTGAGCGCCGCGCTGCAGCGGCCGGTGCGGCTCGCCAACGACGCCGACTGCTTCGCACTGTCGGAAGCGCATGACGGCGCGGGGGCCGGCGCCGCCAGCGTGTTCGGCGTCATTCTCGGCACCGGCGTCGGCGGCGGCGTGGTGGTCGACGGCAAGCTGCTGAGCGGGCCGAATGGCGTCAGCGGCGAATGGGGGCACAACCCGCTGCCATGGCTCGACGAGGACGACTGGCCGCTGCCGCCATGCTGGTGCGGCAAACGCGGCTGCATCGAAACCTTCCTCAGCGGGCCGGGCATGAGCGAGGACCATCTGCGTCGCACCGGCGAGCGCCTGCCCGCGCACGACATCGTGGCGCGGGCGGCGGCGGGCAATGTCGCCGCCGATGCGACCCTGAGCCGCTGCGAGCGGCGTCTGGCGCGGGCGCTGGCGGCGGTGATCAACCTGCTCGATCCGGCGGTGATCGTGCTGGGGGGCGGGATGTCCAAGATCGAGCGCCTGTATCGGCGCGTGCCCGAGCTGTGGGGCGAGTACGTGTTCTCCGACCGGGTGGTCACCGCCCTGCGGCCGCCGCGCTTCGGCGACGCCAGCGGCGTGCGCGGCGCGGCTTGGCTCTGGCCGGCCTCCGATTGATCAGCCGGGTCTCGCCATCGGCGGGCAGGGCAGGCTGAAGCGCTCGCGCGGCCCGTCCAGCCGCACCGCGGTCAGCGCGCCGCCCCACAGACAGCCGGTGTCCAGCGCCAGCACGCCGTTGCCGTCGTGGTAACCCAGCGCCGACCAGTGGCCGCAGACGATGGTCGGCCCCTGGTAGCGGCGGCCGGGCACCTCGAACCACGGTATGTAGCCTTGCGGCCGCTTGCCCGGCTCGCCCTTGAAGTCGAGCAGCAGCCGGCCGTCACGGTCGCAGCAGCGCATGCGGGTGAAGGCGTTGGTGATGTAGCGCAGACGGTCCATGCCGCTGAGTCGGTCGTCCCATTGATCGGGTTGATTGCCGTAGATCTGCGCCAGATAGCTCACGTAGTTGCTGCCGCGTAGCGCGGCCTCCACTTCCGCCGCGCAGCGCTTGGCCAGCGCCAGGTCCCAGGCCGGCGCGATGCCGGCATGCACCATGACGTAATCCAGCTCGGGATCGTGATGCAGCAGCGGCTGCTGGCGCAGCCAGTGCAGCAGCTCGTCGCCGTCCGGCGCGGTCAGCACCGGCAGGAGACTGTCGTTGGGCTTGAGCCGCCCCTGGCCGGCCCATACCGCCAGCAGGTGCAGGTCGTGGTTGCCCAGCACCACTACCACGCGGTCACCCAGGGACTTGGCGAAACGCAGGACTTCCAGCGATTCCGGACCGCGGTTGACCAGATCGCCGGTCAGCCACAGCCGATCCCGCGTCGGATCGAAGCCGATCAGGTCCAGCAACTCGTGCAGCGGGCCGGCGCAGCCCTGGATGTCCCCTATCGCATAGACGGCCACGGTGTCCTCATGCTGTCAGTGAAGAGTGCGCGGCATCGCCAGCGTGAACGGCGCGATCGGCGCGTCGAAGGCGATGCCGTCGTCGGCCAACATCCGGTAACTGCCGCGCATGCTGCCCACCGGCGTCTCCAGAACGGCGCCGCTGGTGTAGCGGAAGTCGTCGCCCGGCGCGAGATACGGTTGCTCGCCCACGACTCCCTCGCCGCGGACTTCCCGTTCCTGGCCATTGGCGTCGGCGATGATCCAGTGCCGGCTGATTAGACGCGCCGGCACCGAGCCGGCGTTGCGGATGGTGACCGTATAGGCGAAGACGTAACGGTCTTCGGACGGCACGGACTGGTCCGGTAGATAGTTCGGCTCTACCTGGACTTCGATTTTGTATTTGGTCTGGTCGCTCATCCGTCAAGCCCGTGTTCGTTTGCGCGGTGGCGCGCTCAGCCGGCCGCCACCGTTGCCGCTTTGCTTTGTAGCGCGGCGATCAGGTTGCGGTAGGAGGTGACGAAAGCGTCGATGCCCTCGCGCTCCAGCTGCTCCGTCACCGCCGCCAGGTCGATGCCCGCCGCCTCCAGCCGTGCCAGGGTCTCGGCCGCCTGGGGCAGGCCCTCGCGCAAACGCGGGGCCGGCTTGCCGTGATCCTTGTAGGCATCATACGTGGCCGGCGGCAGTGTCGTCACCGTGCGGTCTCCGATCAGCTCCTCGACGTAGAGCACGTCGCTGTAGGCCGGGTTCTTGATGCTGGTGCTGGCCCACAGCAGCCGCTGCACCTGGGCGCCCTGGGCGCGCAGCGGCGCGAAGCGCGGTCCGTCGAACAGCTCCAGGAACAGGCCGTAGGCGTGGCGGGCATTGGCGATGGCCGCCTTGCCGAGCAGCTCCGGGTGAGCGGTGGCCAGGCGCGGGTCGATGGCGCTGTCCACCCGACTGACGAAGAAACTGGCGACCGAGGCCACGTGCCGCAGCGGCTCGCCGCGCCGGGCGCGGCTCTCCAGGCCGCGGATGTAGGCTTCGGCCACCGCGGCGTAGCGCCGCACCGAAAACAGCAGGGTGACGTTGACCGGCACGCCGCGGTCGATCAGCGCCTCGATCGCCGGCAGCGCTGCTTCGGTGGCCGGCACCTTGATCATGACGTTGGGCCGGTCGATCCAGGTGTACAGCTTGAGCGCCTCGCGGATCGTGCCGTCGGCGTCGTGGGCCAGGGTCGGCGACACTTCGATGCTGACGAAGCCGTCGCAGCCGCCGCAGGCGTCGTACACCGGGCGCAGCACGTCGGCGGCGGCGCGGATGTCGGCCACCGCCAGGTGGTTGAACAGCTCGGCGGCGTCCCAGTCCGGATGGCAGGCGACGGCGTCGGCGATGGCGCTGTCGTAGGCGTCGCTGCCGGTAATCGCTTTCTCGAAGATGGTCGGGTTGGAGGTCACGCCCTTGAGCCCGTCCTCCCGCACCAGGCGCGCCAGCTCGCCGTCAGCGAGCATGGTCCGATGAATGTTGTCGTACCAGACGCTCTGGCCCAGCTCGCCCAGAACCTGCAGCGGATTGACGCTCATGATGAATGACGGCCTCGTTTCCCTCGTTGGCGGTCTACGATTCTAACCCTGTGGATAGGTGCTATAAACCAAGGCGTGCCGCTGACGGCGCCGCGTCCCGCCGCGGGTTTCATATTGCTGAATATACCCAGAATAGTGTTAGTCTTTTGCGGCAACAATAATCAGGAATGGCCGTTCCGTGGTAAGGCCGCGCCGAATCGTCTTATCGGCGTATCACGGAAACGGCGCCAGGGGGAGGTTGTTCCATTGCGCAGAAGTAGCTTTCGCCGCAAACCGGATCTGCTGGCCGTGTTGAGCGCCGTCGTCGGCCTTGGCCTCACGGTGACGCTGGTCCTGCCCTATCTGTAAGACGGCTTGCTCGGCGGGAGCCGCCCGGCGCCGCGCGCCAGGGGCTTCCGCCGGGGCGCTAGATCCGCACCGCCAGCACGTCGCAGGTCGCGCCGTGCAGCACGGCGTTGGCGGTGGACCCCAGCAGCAGCGACAAACCATGGCGGCCGTGGCTGCCGACCACGATCAGATCGACCCCGTGCTGCTCGGCGAAGCCGAGGATCTCGCGCTTGGTGTAGCCGACGCTGACGTGGCGGCTGATCTGGTCGTTGTTCAATTGTTCGGCGAATTCCCGTAATCGCTGTTCGGCGTTTTGCGAAAGCTCGCTCTCCAAGCCGATGGTCGGCGGCAGAATGGCTTCGCCGGTGGCGTCGATCGGCAACGGCTCGACTACGTGCAACAGGCTGAGCCGGGCACCACAGCGTATGGCGATGTCGTTGGCGCGATCCGCCACCTTGAATCCGTCGTCGGTGAGCTCGACCGCCACCAAGATATGCCGATAACTCTGTGCCATGGAAAATTTCCCTATTGCTGGTCGTCCTTTTTATAGCTAGCCGTCTTTCGCCTGGGCCGCAAGCCGATCGGCCAGGCGCGCGAACGCCGCCAGGTCCAATTCCTCCGGCCGAGCCGCGGGATCGACGCCCGCCGCCTGGATGTCGGCTTCGCTCAGCAGGCCCTTGAGCGAATTGCGCAGCGTCTTGCGGCGCTGGCTGAACGCCTGGGCCACCACCCGGCCGAGATCGTCCACCCGCTGCACCTGCACCGGCTTTTCCCGATGCGGCACCAGCCGCACGTAGGCCGAGTCGACCTTGGGCACCGGCGTGAAGGCGCCGGGCGGGACGTGGAACAGCGCCTCCACCCGGCAGTGATACTGCACCATCACCGACAGCCGGCCGTAACAGTCGCTGCCGGGCGCGGCCGCCAAGCGGTCGACCACCTCCTTCTGCAGCAGGAAGTGCATGTCGGCGATGTGCTCCGCCGCCTCCAGCAGATGGAAGATCAGCGGGGTGGAGATGTTGTAGGGCAGGTTGCCGACCACCCGCAGCTTGCGCTCGTCGCGGCGCAGCGCGGCGAAGTCGAACTTGAGCGCGTCGCCCTGGTGGACGATGAGTTCGCCGGCGCCCTCGCAGCGGCGGGTGAGCTCGCCGACCAGATCGCGGTCGAGCTCGATCGCCTCCAGGTGGCCGGCGATCGTCAGCAGCGGCCGGGTGAGCGCGCCCAGCCCGGGGCCGATCTCGATCAGCCGCTCGCCGGGCTGGGGCTGGATCGCCCGCACCATGCGGTCGATGAAATGCGGATCGCGCAGGAAGTTCTGGCCGAAGCGCTTGCGCGCCTGATGTTGGAAACTCATGCGCCGGTGAACTCCAAGGCGGCGGCGATGGCGGCCTCCAGGCTGCCGTCCTCGGCCTTGCCGGTGCCGGCCAGATCCAGCGCCGTGCCGTGGTCGACCGAGGTGCGGACGATGGGCAGCCCGAGGGTGATGTTGACCGCATGGCCGAAGCCGACGTGCTTGAGCACCGGCAGGCCCTGGTCGTGGTACATGGCCAGCACCGCGTCGGCGCCGGAGAGGTGGCGCGGCGTGAACAGGGTGTCGGCCGGCAGCGGGCCGACCAGATCCAGGCCCTCCGCGCGCAGCGCGGCCAGGGTCGGCTCGATCACCTCGATCTCCTCGCGCCCCAGATGGCCGCCCTCGCCGGCGTGCGGATTGAGCCCGCACACCAGGATGCGCGGCCGCGCCAGGCCGAGCTTGCGGCGCAGATCGTGATCGAGGATGCGCAGCACTTGGGTCAGGCGCTCGCGGGTGATGGCGGTGCTCACGTCCTTGAGCGGCAGGTGAGTGGTGGCCAGCGCCACCCGCAGGCTACCGGCCGCCAGCATCATTACCGGCAGGGGGGCACCGGTCAGCTCGGCGAAGAACTCGGTGTGGCCGGTGAAGGGCACGCCGGCGTCGTTGATCACACCCTTGTGCACCGGCGCGGTGACCACGGCGGCGAAACGGCCTTGCAGGCAGCCTTCGCCGGCCAGGCGCAGGGTCTCTAGCACGTAGCCGGCGTTGGCCGGGTCGAGCCGGCCAGCGCTGACCGGCGCCGCCAGCGGTACCGCCAGCACCGTCAGCTCGCCGGCGGCTTGCGGGCGCGGTTCGGCGGCGTCGTCCAGCGGACGCAGGCGCAGCGGCAGCCCCAGCGCGGCGGCGCGCTCGGCGAGCAGCTGCGGGTCGGCGATCACCACCAGCTCGGCCGGGTGGGGGCGCTGGGCGATCAACGCGCACAGGTCGGGACCGATGCCGGCCGGCTCGCCGGCGGTCAGGGCGATGCGTTTCGCCGTCACCGATTACACCTCGATGCGGATGTCGACGTAGGCCTCGTCGCGCAGCCGGCGCAGCCAGGCTTCGAGCGCCTCCTCGGTCTTGCGGGCGCGGATGGCCTCCATCGCCTTGGCGCGGCGCACCTCGTCGGTGCTGTCGTGCTCGCGCCGCTCCAGCAGCTGCACGATGTGCCAGCCGAACGGCGTCTGGAACGGCTCGCTGATTTCCTGCGGCTGGAGCCTGGCCAGGACCTCCTCGAACGCCGGCACGAAGGTGCCGGGCGACGCCCAGCCCAGGTCGCCGCCGCGCGCGGCGCTGCCCTTGTCGTCGGAGTTGGCGCGGGCCAGCTCCTCGAAGCTTTCGCCGGCCTCGATGCGGGCCTTGATGCCGGCCAGCCGGGCGCGGGCGTCGGCGTCGCTCACCACCTCGTTGGTGCGGATTAGGATGTGGCGGGCAT
>CALGAN010000008.1 GCA_937951875.1 uncultured Alkalilimnicola sp.
AGCCGGCCGCCGCCGCGCTGGCGGCGGCGCTGCGCATGGAGCGCTTGCGGCGCGAAGCCGATCGCTACAGCCACGTGGTCAACAGCGCCATGGAGGGCGTCTGGCAGATCGACGAGCGCGACCTCACCGTCTACGTAAACCCCCGCCTCGCCGAGATGCTGGATTACCGCATCGAGCAAATGCTGGGGCAGCCGATCCTGGCGTTCGTACACCCCGAAGACCGCGACGCCTTCCACCGCGTACTGCAGCAACACCGCCGGGGCGAACGCCTGCGCTGCGACATGCGCTTTCGCCGTCGCGATGGCAGCGATCTGTGGGTTCTGCTGGCGGCGCAGCCGATCTTCGCCGCCGACGGCCGCTACAGCGGCGCCTTCGCGCTGCTGGTGGACATCGCCGAGCGGCGCCGCGCGGAGCTGGCGCTGCGGCACAGCGAGGAAAAGTATCGGCTCCTGGTGGAAACCTCGCGGGATCTGATCTGGTACATGGATCTAGACGGCCGCTACACCTTCCTCAACCCCGCCGCCCAGACCATCTTCGGCTACAGCCCCGAGGAAATGCTCGGCCGCCGCTTCACCGACTTTCAGGATCCAGAGGCCGCGGACAACTGCTGGCAGGTGTTCGAGCGCATGCGCAACGGCGAGCCGTTCGAGCGCTACGAGACCGTGCACCGGCGCAAGGACGGTGCGCTGGTGTTCCTGAGCTTCAACGCCGTGGCGGTGCGCGACGAACAGGGGCGCGTGGTCGGCGTCACCGGCACCGCCACCGACATTTCCGAGCTGAAGCGCACCGAAGAGGCGCTGCGCTCCAGCGAGGAGCAGCTGCGGCAAGTGCTGGAGCAATTGCCGGCGGCGGTGTGGACCACCGACACCGAGCTGGTGATCACCTCCTCGCGCGGCAGCGCGCGCGGCGTGATCGGCGCGCATGCCGAACGGCTGGTGGGCCGGCGCCTGACCGATACCGTGCTGGCGCGCGGCAACGACCCACTGGTCGAGCTGAGCCGGCAGGCGCTGCGCGGCGGCGGCGGCGCGTTCGAGGAGGAACGCCGCGGCAGACTGTTCCACACCCGCGTGCAGCCGCTACGCAACGCCGCCGGCGACATCGTCGGCACCCTGGGAATCGCCCTCGACATCACCAAGCAACGGCGCTCCGAGGAAGCGCTGCAGCAAGAGCGGGAACGGGCGCAGGTGACACTGGAGGCGATTGCCGACGGCGTCATCACCACCGACACCGCCGGCCGGGTGCGCTACCTCAACCCGGCCGCCGAGGCGCTGTGCGGCTGGCGCATGGCGGAAGCGCAAGGACGACCGCTGGCGGAAGTGCTGCGGCTGGAGGACGAGCGCAGCGGCGAGCGTTGCCCCTGCCCGGCGGCGGAAGTGCTGACCCGCAACGACGCCGTGAAACTGAGCCGCGAGTGCCGTCTGCGCCGGCGCGACGGCAGCACGCTGGCGGTGGAGCACAACGCCACCCCCATCCGCGGCATCCACGGCGAAACGGTGGGCGTGGTGGTGGCCTTCCACGACGTCAGCGCCAGCCGCCTGCTGGCGGCGCAGCTCAGCCACCGGGCCACCCATGACCCGCTCACCGAGCTGCCCAACCGCGAACTGTTCGTCGACCGGTTGGAGCAGGCGATCGCCAGCGCCCGACGCCATCACCAGCGCCTGGCGGTGCTGTTCCTGGATCTGGACCGGTTCAAGGAGATCAACGACACGCTCGGCCACCCGGTCGGCGACCAACTGCTGCGCGAGGTCGCCGCCCGGCTGTGCGGCTGCGTGCGCCGCAACGATACGGTCGGCCGCCTGGGGGGCGACGAGTTCGTGGTGCTGCTGGCCGAGGTGGACCGCCCCGAGCACGTCACCGAGGTCGCGCAGAAGATGCTCGTCAGCCTGGCGCAGCCCTACTGCATCGGCGACCACGAGCTGCACGTGACCACCAGCATCGGCATCAGCGTCTATCCGGACGACGGCCGCACCAGCACCGCGCTGATCAAGCACGCCGACGTCGCCATGTACCACGCCAAGGAAAACGGCCGTAACAGCTACCAGTTCTTCACCGAGTCGATGAACCAGCGCGCCCTGGAGCGGACATATCTGGAACACAGCCTGCGGCGAGCGCTGGAGCGCGACGAGCTGACCCTCTACTACCAGCCGCAAATCGCCCTGCCCTCGGGCGAGATCGTCGGCGCCGAGGCGCTGCTGCGCTGGCGCCATCCGGAACGCGGCCTGATCCCGCCGACCGCGTTCATTCCGATCGCCGAGGACTCCGGGCTGATCCTGCCCATCGGCGAGTGGGTCATCCGCCACGCCTGCCTGGACGCCCAAACCTGGCGAAGCGCCGGCGGCGCACCGCCGCGGGTGGCGGTCAACGTCTCCACGCTGCAGTTCCGTCACCGCGACATCGTGAACGTGGTAAGACGCGCCCTGGCGCAAAGCGGGCTGGCGGCGCAGCGGCTGGAGCTGGAGTTGACCGAGAGCGTGGTGATGCACGATCCCGAGCAGACCGCCCAACGCCTGCGCGAGCTCAAGCAACTGGGCGTGCGCGTGGTGCTCGATGACTTCGGCACCGGCTACACCAGCCTGGGCCACCTGCGACGGCTACCGGTGGACAGCCTGAAGATAGACCGCTCGTTCGTGCGCAGCGCCCACATCGATGCGGACGCCGGCGCGGTGGTGCAAGCGGTGATCCGGCTCGGCCATAGCCTGCGGCTGGCGGTGCTCGCCGAAGGCGTGGAGAGCGAAGCCGGGCTGGCGTTCTTGAGCGACCGTCAGTGCGATAGCGCGCAGGGCTTCCTGATCGGCGAACCGCAGCCCGCCGAGCGCTTCGGCGCACTGCTGGCCGCGCACCGCGGCGGAGCCAGCACGTCATGAATGAAACCGACACGCCCCACGGCCTATGGCGCCGCTACGTCAGCCCATAGGCCAGTATCGCCGCCACGCCCACCGGGGTGACGAACCGTATCGCCAGATGCCAGGCGCGGAACGCGGCCTCGCTCATGCCCAGCGCCTC
>CALGAN010000009.1 GCA_937951875.1 uncultured Alkalilimnicola sp.
GGCGCGGCCCGCGCCGGCCGTTGCCGCGCCCGACGCCGGGGCGGTGGCGCTCGATCTGCGCCGGCGGCAGGATTTCCGGCATCAGCTCGGGGGTGAGCTTCGCGGTCGGGATCTTCTGGCCGATGTATTCCTCGATATCGGGCAGCGAGTAGACGTACTCCTCGCAGGCGAAGCTGATGGCGTCGCCGCTTTCCCCGGCACGGGCGGTGCGGCCGATGCGGTGTACGTAGTCCTCGGGATCCTGCGGCAGGTCGAAGTTGATGACGTGGCTCACGCCCGGGATGTGCAGACCGCGAGCAGCGACGTCGGTGCACACCAGGATCGGCAGCTCGCCTTCCTGGAAGCGCTTGAGCAGGCGCTCGCGCTTGGTTTGCGGGATGTCGCCGGACAACACCTCGGCCTCGAAGCCGTTGCCCAGCAGATAGGCCTGAACGTCCTCGCACACCCGCTTAGTGTTGACGAAGATGATGGTGCGATGCGGATCTTGGTGTCGCAGCGTGCCGATCAGCAGCTTCATCTTGTCGTCCTTGGAGACGTGATAAAGCACCTGGTTGACGCGCTCGGCGGTGACCTGCTCGGGCTCGATCCGCACCACTTCGGGGTTGTTCATGTGCTCGTAGGCCAGCTCCATGACGCGGTGCGACAGGGTGGCCGAGAACAGCATGTTGATGCGCTTCTCGGGCGGCGGCATGCGCCGCAGCAGATAGCGGATGTCGGAGATGAAGCCGAGGTCGAACATCCGGTCGGCTTCGTCCAGCACAACCACTTCGATGTTCTTCAGGCTGAGCACGCCCTGCTTGACGAAGTCGATGATGCGCCCGGGCGTGCCGATGACGATGTCCACGCCCAGCTCCAGCTCGCGCTTCTGCGCCTCGAAGCCGGTGCCGCCATACACCGCGACCGAGTAGAGGCCGGTGTGCTTGCCCAGCAGCTTGCAGTCCTTCTCGATCTGCAGCGCCAGCTCGCGGGTGGGGGCGAGCACGATCGCCCATGGCCCATAGCGGCCTTCCTCGACGGGGTTTTCCATGAGGTAGTGCATGGTCGCCAGCAGGAAGGCGGCGGTCTTACCGGTGCCGGTCTGCGCCTGGCCGGCGACATCCTTGCCTTGCAGCGCGATGGGCAGGGTGGCGGCCTGGATGGGCGTGCACCGGGTAAAGCCCGCGTCCTCAAGGCCGCGCAGCAGAGTGGGGGTCAGTCCTAAAGAGCTGAAAGTAATATCGGATAGATGGTCCATGTTCATGGCTGCGTAGATTAACCGATTTATGAGGCGGAAAGGAGAGGAGCGCCGCGAATTCGGCAAGGCGGCGGAGCGCCGCAGCCAGCGTTGCCGCCGTGGGTCGGTGCGTCAGTGATAGCCGGTGTCGGTGCGTACTTTGCCCCGAAACACGAAGTAGGTGTAGCCGGTATAGAACAGGATGAACGGCGTGAGGATGAGCGCGCCCACCAGCATGAACGCCAGTGAGTTCGGCTCCGAGGCGGCGTCCCAGACGACGATGTCGGGCGGCACCACGTAGGGCCACAGGCTCACCGCCAGGCCGAGGAAGCCGAGCAAAAACAGCGCCAGGGCCAGCAGGAATGGCAGCACCTCGGCGCGGCGGCGCAGCGCGGCGAGCAGCCCCAGCACCGCCGCGGCGGTGACCAGCGGGATCGGCGAGAGGTACAACAGATTCGGCCAGCTGAACCAGCGATCGGCGATCAAGGGGTAGTACAGCGGCGTCCAGACGCTCACCACCACGATGAAGCCGGCCATACCCAGCGTCAGCGGGCGCGCCAGGGCGTAGAAGCGCTCTTGCAGCGCCCCTTCGGTCTTCATGATCAGCCAGGTGGCGCCGAGCAGCGCGTAGCCGCACACCAGCGCGACACCGACGAATAGCCCAAACGGCGACAGCCAGTCGAACGGTCCGCCGACGAAATCGCGCTCCTCGACGCGGAAACCCTGCAGGAAGCCGCCCAGCACCAGGCCCTGGGAGAAGGTGGCGACGATGGAGCCGATGTTGAAGGCGCGGTCCCAGATCCAGCGCCGATGGGGGCTGGCCTTGAAGCGGAACTCGAAGGCCACGCCGCGGAAGATCAGCGCGATCAGCATGGTCAGCACCGGGAAGTAGAGCGCCGGCATGATGATCGAGTAGGCCAGCGGAAAGGCCGCCAGTAGGCCGCCGCCGCCGAGCACCAGCCAGGTCTCGTTGCCGTCCCAGATTGGCGCCACCGAGTTCATCATCAGATCCCGGTCCTCGTCCCGGTGGGCGAGCGGGAATAGGATGCCCACCCCCAGGTCGAAGCCGTCCATCAGCACGTACATCAGCACCGCGAAGGCGATGATGAGGGCCCAGATCACCGGCAGGTCCAGCGCCATGGCTCAGCCTTCCTCGTCGAGTGGGGTTTCCGCGGCCGACAGCGGGCGGCGCGCCGCTACCAGCCCGCCGTGGAGCTGCCCCGGCGCCGGTCCCTGTCTGGCCAGGCGCACCAGATAGAAGGTGCCGGCGCCAAAGATCAGCGCGTACACCAGCATGAACACCAGCAACGACGTCAGCACATTGCCGCCGGACAGCACCGGCGACACCGAGGCGTCACGGTGGAGCAGGCCGTACACGGTCCACGGCTGGCGGCCGACCTCGGTGACGAACCAGCCGGCGAGGATGGCGACGAAGCCGATCGGGGTACACCAGACGCACAGCCGCAGGAAGCGGGGGTTGTCGTAGAGGCGGCCGCGCCAGCGTAGCCAGAGGCTGTACAGGCCGATGGCGATCATCAGCAATCCCATGCCGACCATGATGCGGAAGGCGTAGAAGACGATCGTCACCGGCGGCCGCTGCTCCGGCGGCCAGGTCTTCAGGCCGTGCACCTCGCCGAGCCGTTCGTGGGTCAGGATCAGGCTGCCCAGCTGCGGGATCTTGACCTCGAACCGGTTGCGCTCCCGCGCCTCGTCGGGAATGGCGAACAGCAGCAGCGGCGCGCCTCGCTGGGTTTCCCAGTGCCCCTCCATGGCGGCGACCTTCGCCGGCTGATGCTCGAAGGTGTTCAGGCCGTGCAGATCGCCGATCACCAGCTGCGCCGGCGCCAGCACCGCCACCAGCCCCAGGCCCATCGACAGCGCCACCCGGGCGGTGTCCTGGAACTTGCCCTTGAGCAGGTGGTAGGCGCTGACGCCGATCACCACGAAGGCGGTGGTGAGGTAGCAGGCTGCCACCATGTGAATGAAGCGGTAGGGGAAGGAGGGATTGAACACCGCCGCCCAGAAGTCGGTGGCGACGAAACGTCCTTCGATGATCTCGAAGCCGGCCGGCGTCTGCATCCAGCTATTGGCCGACAGAATCCAGAACGCCGAGAACAGGGTACCGAGCGCCACCATGTAGGCGGCGAACACATGCAGCCAGCGCGGCACCCGCTCGCGCCCGAACAGCAGGATGCCGAGGAAGGTGGCTTCCAGGAAGAAGGCGGTCAGCACCTCGTAGGCCAGCAGCGGTCCGATGACGCTCGCCGTGGCGTCGGCGAAGCGGCTCCAGTTGGTGCCGAACTGGAACGACATGACGATGCCCGATACCACGCCCATGCCGAACGACACGGCGAAGATCTTGGTCCAGAACCGTGACAGCCGGCCGTACACCTCGCGATCGGTGGCGGCCCACAGGGTTTCCAGCACCGCGATGTAGGACGCCAAGCCGATGGTGAAGGCCGGAAACAGGATGTGGAAGGAGACGACGAAGGCGAACTGGATGCGCGACAGCAGTACGGGGTCCAGGTCCACGGCGCAGCTCCGAAACCGTCGGACGCCAGCGGCCGGCGCGGCTGACGTGTTGCTTGGGTTTCATCGGGTTCGGCCCGAGACGCCGCGGCCGGGCGCGGCGTCTTCGCGGCATGGGTGTTCGCTGTGAGGAGTGAGGCCGACGTGCCGTGGAATCAAGCGGGTTACCGCTCGAGCAGCGTCAGCCCCTCGGGCAGGTCGAGCTGCACGCTCTCCAGGCGGCGCGACAGCAGCAGGATCCGCCCCTGGCGGCGGTCGTTGCCGTCGATGGTGAACTCGAAATCGTAGCGGCGGCGAAGGCCGAGCCGGCCGCCGGGCAGCCGCGCCAGGCCGATGCGGTGCAGCGCCACGGTTTCATCTAATAGCTGCACGCCCAGCTGGCGGCAGGTGCGGCGGCCGATGTCGACCGCCTGCTCGCGAGCGCGCAGCGCATCCAGCCAGAACCAGATCAGCGCGGCGACGGCCAGCAGGAGCAGCAGCAAGGTGTTCGGCATGAAATGGCTGACGTCTATCAAAAGGGCTCGGTGCGGCTATGGTACCCTGCCGGCATGGTTTCGACGATCGATCTGCATAGCCACTCCACCGCCTCGGACGGCACGCTGAGCCCGAGCGCGCTGATCGCGCGGGCGCGCGCCCAGGGCGTGCGCCGGCTGGCGCTCACCGACCACGACACCGTCGCCGGGCTGGAGGAGGCCGCCGCTGCGGCGCACCGCGAGGGCATCGAGCTGATTCCCGGCATCGAGCTGTCCACGGTCTGGTCCGAGCGCACCATGCACGTGGTGGGGCTGGGGATCGATCCGCAGGCGCCGCCGCTGCGGACGCTGCTGGCCAAGCTGGATGCGCTACGCGAGGCGCGCGCCCGGCGTATCGGCGAGCGGCTGGCGGCCTGCGGCATCGTCGGCGCCTACGAGCGTGCCCGCGAGCTGGCGGGCGCCGCGCTGCCGACCCGCACTCACTTCGCTCGGGTGTTGGTCGAGCGCGGTAAGGCCGCTTCGGTCGGCGACGTGTTCAAGCGTTATCTGGTGCCCGGCAAGCCCGGCTACGTGCGCTCGGAATGGCCGCCGCTGGACGAGGTGGTGGCCGCGATCGAGGCCAGCGGCGGCATCGCGGTGCTGGCTCATCCGCACAGCCAGAATTGGACCGGCGCCTGGTCGCGGCGGATCCTCGAAGCCTTCATTGCCGCCGGCGGCCGCGCCGTGGAAGTGGTGTGCGGCAACAGCACCCGCGACAGCATCCTGGTCTGGGGCGGGCATGCCCGCCGCTATGGCTTGCTGGCTTCGGTCGGTTCCGATTTCCACGAGCCCGGCGGTTGGATCGAGCTGGGGCGGCTGGCCGAGCTGCCGGCGGACCTCAAGCCGGTGTGGGAGGGCTGAGGGAGACAGCCGCTACCGGCGCTGATAGTGGTGCTCGGTGCGGTGCACTTCCACCTGGTACTCGCCTTCGATGACCTGACCGCTGCGGGAGCGGTAGGTGGCGCCGGCGGCTCGCTCGGCGCGGCGGCGCAGCCAGCGCAGGCGCACGTAGAACACGGTGAACGCGATGGCGGCAGCGCCGAGCAGCATGAAGAACACCGCGATCCCCACCATCAGCGACGCGGCGAGAACCACTGTCGCGGCGACGGCGCCGACCACCCGGGTCAGCAGGGAAGGCTTGCGGTAGCTGAGCTGGTACATCGAATGGCTCCGACCGGGAAGTTCAGCAGTTTGGACCGGGAAGGCCGCGGATGGTTCAGCGGCCTCGGATGCCGCGCCCTTACGCCTGCTCCAGCAGCGGATTCTGCTCGGTCGCCGGCTGGTGATCCAGCGCCGGCGCCTCGGCCGCGTTCCTTACCCGGCTCTCGCCGGCGAATTGCCCGCCCGGCTCGATCACCAGCTGCACACTGGTCACCTCGCCGAACACCTTGCCGCTGGCGACGATCTCCAACCGTTCGCACTCGATGTTGCCGCGCAAGTAGCCGCTCACCATCACGTGCCGGGCACGCAGGTTGCCCTCGAAGCGGCCCGCGCTGCCGATGGAGACGTCGCCACTGGATTCGATGGTGCCTTCGACCACGCCGTCGATGTGCAGCGTGGCGTCCAGGGTCAGTTCGCCACGGAATTTGCTTCCGCTAGAGATGATCGTGGTACCTGGATGTTGAGCCTGTCCTTTATTGCCTTTGCCAAGGAGTCCCATTGAACCCTCCCCTCTTTCTCAAATAAGGATTCGTAGCGGGCGAGACTCCATTCCAGGAAGGGCCTGGGATCGAGCCTGCGTTGCAAATGGCGCACTTCGTAGTGCAGATGCGGCCCGCTGCTGAGGCCGGTGTTGCCGCTGTAGGCGATCAGGTCGCCCTTGCGGACGTAATCGCCGGGCTTGACCACCGCGCGCGACAGATGGCCGTAATAGGTGGCGAAACCGAAATTGTGCTGGATGATCACCAGGATACCCAGCCCGCTGCTCTTGTGCTCCGCCGCCCATTCGACGATGCCGTCGGCGGTGGCGTAGATGGGGGTGCCGACCTGGGCGCGCAGATCGATGCCAGCGTGGAAGGCTTGGGTGCCCTTCACCGGATGGGTGCGGTAGCCGTACGCGCTGGTGGTGCCGCGGTACTCCAGCGGGTAGCCGCTGGGGATGCTCTGCAGCATCAGGGTGCGCTCCAGCGCGGTCTGGCTGGCGGTGTCGAGCCGGGTGCGGATATTGGTTTCCGGGGCCGGCTCCAGGCCGATGATCACTTCCAGGTTGCCGAGCTCGTCGCTCATCTGCGCCAGCTGGCGTTCCTTCTCGGCGATCGCGTCCTTGAGCTTCTGGTGCTCCTGCAGCAGCAGGCCGTACTCGCCCTGGGTGAGATTGCGGCGCTTCTGCAGCTCGGCGAGCTCGCCGTTGAGCGAGGCAAGCTGCGAGTTCAGCCAGACGATCACCAGACCGCCCACCAACAGGGTGGCGGCCAGGGTCAGCAGAACGCCAAGAGCATAAAGCTTGACGATATGGCGGACTGGGTAATGACGCGCGCCGCGATAGTCAGTGATCGTTATTGTGAACGTGTTGCGCACTATTGGTATTCCCATGCGGCAACACGTGCACGTGGCTGCCGCCTGTCTTGCTGTTCTTATCGGTGCCGCAATCGCGGCTCCCGCGCTTCAGCGCAGATTGCTACCAGAGTGCCAATCCCTCCGCTCCCGATCTGCTAACTAAGCAGCGAATTCACGGGGTCGGTCAAGATTGTTCCATATGCCACTGTGCTTATAAGCAACTAAGCGACCGTTGCTACCGACGCCGTTAAATAACGTCGACACATCCTCGGCGGCGTCGCTCGTGGTCGGACCGCGCCGCCAGGAACGGCGCGGTTCGTCCGCATTAGTCAGCCGCGCACGGCTTCCAGTTCCTCCCAGCGGGCGAACGCCTGCTCCAACTCCGCCTCCACCGCCGCCAGCCGGGCGTTGAGCGCGGTGACTTCGGTGGGCTGCTGGCGGTACAGCTCCGGATCGGCCAGCCGGCTCTGCAGCTGCGTGAGCTCCTGTTCCAGGGCCTCGATCCGGCCCGGCAGCGCCTCCAGCTCGCGCTGTTGGCTGAAGCTGAGCTTGCGCGGCCGCTGCTGCGGCTTGGACGGCGCGGCCTCCTTGACGGGCTCGCGCCGCGCCGGTGGCTCGGTCGGCGCCGTCGGCCGCTGCCGCAGCCAGTCGCTGTAGCCGCCGACGTACTCGCGTACCACGCCGTCGCCCTCGAAGGCCAGCACCGCGCCGACCACGTTGTCGAGGAAGGCGCGGTCGTGGCTGACCAGCAGCACCGTGCCGTTGAAGTCGATCAGCAGCTCCTCCAACAGGTCGAGCGTTTCCACGTCCAGGTCATTGGTCGGCTCGTCCAGCACCAGCACGTTGGCCGGTTTGGTGAACAGCTTGGCCAGCAGCAGGCGGTTGCGCTCGCCTCCGGACAGGGCTTTCACCGGCACCCGCGCCCGCGCCGGCGGGAACAGGAAATCCTGTAAATAGCCGATCACATGCTTTGGTGTGCCGTTGACCAGCACCTTGTCGCTGCCGCCCGCCACGTTGTCGAGCACGCTGGCCTCCTCGTCGAGCTGGTTGCGCAGCTGATCGAAGTAGGCGACCTCCAGGCGCGTGCCCAGCTTCACCGTGCCGCTGTCGGGCGCGAGCCGACCCAGGATCAGATTGAGCAGTGTGGTCTTGCCCGCGCCATTGGGGCCGATGATGCCGATCTTGTCTCCTCGCAGGATGGTGGTGGAGAAGTCGCGAATCAACGGCTTGCCGTCCACCGCGTAGCTGACGTTCTCTAGGACCGCCACCAGCTTCCCGGAACCTTCCGCCTCCTGCACGTTCAGCTTGGCCACACCCTGCCGCTCGCGCCGGGCGCGGCGCTCCTCGCGCATGGCCAGCAGCGCCCGTACCCGGCCCTCGTTGCGGGTGCGGCGTGCCTTGATGCCTTGGCGGATCCAGGCTTCCTCCTGAGCCAGTTTCTTGTCGAACTGCGCCGCTTGCTGCGCCTCGGCTTCCAGCATGGCCTGCTTGCGGTCGAGATAGGCCTGGTAGCTGCCGGGGAAGCTGCTCAGGCGGCCGCGGTCGAGTTCGATGATGCGGGTCGCTAGGCGGTCGAGGAAGCGGCGGTCGTGGGAGATGAACAGCAGCGTGCCGCCGAAGCCGAGCAGGAACTCCTCCAGCCAGGTGATGGCGGTAATGTCGAGATGGTTGGTGGGCTCGTCCAGCAGCAGCAGATCAGGCTGCGTCACCAGGGCGCGGGCCAGCAGGGCGCGGCGTTTGAGGCCGCCGGAGAGGGCGGCGAAGTCGGCTTCGGGCGGCAGCGCCAGGCGACTCAGCACCTGCTCCACCCGCGGCCGCAGCTGCCAGCCGCCGCTGGCCTCCAGCGCGTGCTGCACCTGTTCCAGCTCACCCAGCCGCTCGGTCTCGCCGGCCGCCAGCCGCTGCGACAGGGCCTGATAGCGGCCGAGCAGGCTACCCACTTCGCCCAGGCCGCCGGCGACCACGTCGAACACCGAACCGCTCAAGCCCACCGGCACTTCCTGCGGTAGCGCCGCCACAGTGGCGCCGCCGGCGAACTGCACGCTGCCTTCGTCGGGGGTCAGTTCACCGTTGAGCACCTTGAGCAGGGTGGACTTGCCGCTGCCGTTGCGGCCGACCAGGCACACGCGCTCGCCGCGGTCGATTCTCAGATCCACGCGATCGAGCAAGGGGGCGGCGCCGAACCCCACGGAAACGCCGAGCAACTGCACCAACACGACTCTACCTCCGCAATCGAGCCGTCATTCTAGCGGCTGCGGCGCGGCTGGTCGTTCGCTGATGCACGGTCAATGCCGGACCGAGGCGGGCGGTTCCTCCGTGACTTCCGATACCTCCAGGGCCTGGTCGCCGAACTGCCGCCCGTGCAGCGCACGGATGGCCTCGTCCGCGTCCTCGTCCGCCATCTCCACGAAGGCGTGGGCGCGCAGCGTGTTGTCGGGGTGATCGAAGATCAGCAGCACCGAGTCGACCATGCCGTAGGGTGCGAACAGCGCGCGGATGGTGTCTTCGGTAGTCTGTAGGGGAAGATTGCCGACGTAGATCGATTTCATGGTCGTGGATGCCTTGCGGTGCCGATGCCGGATGTCGAGGAGCGATCCGCCGGGCGAGACGGCCGGGGCTTGGCGCCGGCGCAGTGCCGGGGGCGCCGGTCGGGCGAACCGTCCCTTATCCTCTGATTTAGGGGCATTGGCCGCCGATCCGCACGAGGGAGCCGAGATGAACGAGTCGCTGAATCCGCCTTACGAGAACCTGAGCCCGGAGCTGGTGCTGGATGCGGTGGAAGCCCTTGGCTTCCGCTGCGACGGCCGTTTCCTCGCTCTCAACAGCTACGAGAACCGGGTCTATCAGGTCGGGCTGGAGGAGGGCGAGCCGCTGGTGGCCAAGTTCTATCGGCCGGGCCGCTGGAGCGATCAGGCCATCCTCGAAGAGCACGCCTTCGCCCAGGAGCTCGTCGCCCAGGAAATCCCGGTGGTGGCGCCGCTGAGCGTGGCGGGGGCGACGCTGCATCGGCACCAGGGCTATCGCTTCGCTGTCTTTCCGCGCCGCGGCGGCCGCTGGCCGGAGCTCGACGATCCGGATAACCGCGAATGGCTGGGGCGCTTCCTCGGCCGCATCCATATGGTCGGCGCCGCCAAGCCGTTCCGCCACCGGCCGCGGCTGGATGTGGACACGCTCGGGCGCGAGTCCTCGGCCTACCTGCTCGCCGCCGGCGTCATTCCGCCGCATCTGGAGACGGCCTACCGCACGCTGGTGGACGATCTGCTGGTGCAGATCGAGGCGGCGTTTGCGCGCGCCGGCAGCGTGCGCTACCTGCGCCTGCACGGCGACTGCCACCCCGGCAACATCCTGTGGACCGAGCGAGGGCCGCATTTCGTCGATCTCGACGACGCCCGCATGGGGCCGGCGATCCAGGATCTGTGGATGCTGCTGTCGGGCGACCGCGCCGAGCAGTCGGCGCAGCTGTCCGATCTGCTGGCCGGCTACGAGGAGTTCTGCGACTTCGATCCGCGCGAGCTGCATCTGATCGAGGCGCTGCGCACTCTGCGCATGATCCATTACGCCGCCTGGCTGGCCCGGCGCTGGCACGATCCAGCCTTTCCCCAGGCCTTCCCGTGGTTTGGCACGCCGCGCTACTGGGAGGAACACGTGCTGCAGCTGCGCGAGCAGGCGGCGCTGATGCAGGAGCCGCCGCTCAATGTCTAGGAGCCGCGCTGTCGGGCATAGCCACCATGGCCGCTGAAGATCGGCAGATCGATTCAACCGTGCCGCCCTACCGCGTGCGTTACACCCGGCGCCGCAGCTTGGGCGTGTACGTCTATCGCGACGGGCGGGTCGAGGCGAGGGCGCCGATCGGCTGTCCGCCCGCCGAGGTCGAGGCTTTCGTCACCGCGCGGCTGCCATGGATTCGCCGCAAGCTCGAGGAGTTCGCCGCGGCCGTCGCGCCGGCGGCGCCGCGCTACTGCCATGGCGAACCGCATCCGTTTCTCGGCCGGGACTACCCGCTGGCGCTGTTCGCTGGGCTGCCGCGGGAGGTGCGTCTGGCGGCGGGGGCGCTGCGGGTGCGCGATCCCGGCGTGCACGAGCCGGCGCGGGTGAGGGCGCTGCTGCTGGCCTGGTACCGGCGCGAGGCCGAACGCATCCTGCCGCAGCGGCTGGAGGCGTGTCTTCGGGCCCTGGCGCACTGGCGGCTGCCGCGGCCGAAGCTGCGCATCCGGGCGATGCGCACGCGCTGGGGCAGCTGTTCGCAACGGGGCGACATCTGCCTGAACGTGCAGCTGGTGAAGTATCCGGAGCGGTTAATCGACTATGTGGTGGTCCACGAACTCTGCCATTTGCGCGAGTTCAACCACAGTCCGCGTTTCTATGCGTTGATGGACGAGGCCATGCCGGACTGGCCGATGCGTAAGGCCGAACTCAACCGTCTGGCCCGCGGTCTGGCGGTGGACTGAGACGCCTTAGCCATTGTCGCTGGAAGCGGCGAGCTCCACCTTGGCGCTGTCCGGGCGCGGACTGTTGGCGGCCCACTGACCGGTGTACCACAGCGTCAGCAAGGCCAGAACCAGAGCGACGATCAATGCCGGGCGTGCCAGCTCCATAAATGCCTCTTCATTATTAATTTTCGATGTGATTGATTCGTCATGTGCGGCGCAATGTAACCGCTGCCTGCGGGGCGTTGCAACGTTCCCCCTATGTGAAACCTCCGTATTCCTATAGAACCGCCCCTGGCGGCATAAGTTTCCGACGATCGTGCGCCGCGCTTCGGTGCCGATGTCGCGGCAAAAAAAAGCCCCGCGGGTGCGGGGCTTGGCGATAGGGGCGATGGCCGCCGTTAAGCGGTCGCTTCCTTGCCGGAGCGCTTGCGCTCGTGCTCCTTGAGGAACTTCTTGCGCAGGCGGATGTGGCGCGGCGTGACCTCCACCAGCTCGTCGTCGTCGATGAACTCCAGCGCCTGCTCCAGGGTGAGCCGGATCGGCGGGGTGAGGATGATGTTCTCGTCCGAGCCGGCGGCGCGGATGTTGGTGAGGTGCTTGGCCTTGAGCGGGTTCACCACCAGGTCGTTGTCGCGCGAGTGGATGCCGATGATCATGCCCTCGTACACCTCGGTGCCGGGGCCGATGAACAGGCGGCCGCGTTCCTGGAGGTTGAACAGGGCGTAGGCCAGCGCCTTGCCGGCGCAGTTGGAGATCATCACGCCGTTGGGGCGTTGGCCGTACTCGCCCGGCTTGATCGGCCCATAGTGGTCGAACACGTGATAGAGCAGGCCGGTGCCGCTGGTGGCGGTCATGAACTCGGTGCGGAAGCCGATCAGCCCGCGCGAGGGGATGATGTAGTCAAGCCGCACCCGACCCTTGCCGTCCGGCACCATGTTCTGCAGCTCGCCGCCGCGGGCGCCGAGCTTCTCCATCACCGTGCCCTGGGTGCTTTCCTCCACGTCGACCGTGAGCTGCTCGTACGGCTCGTGCTTGACGCCGTCGATCTCCCGGATGATCACCTCGGGGCGCGACACGCCCAGCTCGTAGCCCTCGCGGCGCATGTTCTCGATCAGCACCGACAGGTGCAGCTCACCGCGGCCGGAGACGCGGAACTTATCCGGATCGTCGGTCGGCTCGACCCGCAGCGCCACGTTGTGGATCAGCTCGCGCTCCAGCCGCTCGCGGATCTGCCGGGAGGTGACGAACTTGCCATCCTTGCCGGCGAACGGCGAGGTGTTGACCTGGAAGGTCATGCTCACCGTCGGCTCGTCCACCGCCAGCGGCGGCAGCGGCTCGGGCGCGGCCGGATCGGTGAGGGTGTCGGAGATGTTGAGCTGGTCCACGCCGGTGAAGGCGATGATGTCGCCGGCCATCGCCTCGGGCACTTCCACCCGCTCCAGCCCCAGGAAGCCCAGGATCTGCAGGACGCGGGCGCTGCGCTTGTTGCCCTTGGCGTCGATCACGGTCACCGGGGTGTTGGTCTTGACCCGGCCGCGCTTGATGCGGCCGATGCCGATCACGCCCACGTAGGAGTTATAGTCCAGGGCGCTGACCTGCAGCTGGAACGGACCGTTCAGGTCAACCTGCGGCGGCGGCACGCGGTCGACGATGGTCTGGAACAGGAAGGTCATGTCGCCGGAGCGGACGTCCGGGTTGGGACCGGCGTAGCCGGCCAGGCCCGAGGCGTAGACGACCGGGAAATCGAGCTGCTCCTCGGTCGCGCCCAGGCGGTCGAACAGATCGAAGGTTTGATCCAGCACCCAGTCGGGGCGGGCGCCGGGGCGGTCGATCTTGTTGATCACCACGATCGGCTTGAGGCCGGCCTGCAGTGCTTTCTGCGTGACGAAGCGGGTCTGCGGCATGGGGCCTTCGACCGCGTCCACCAGCAGCAGCACGGAATCGACCATCGACATCACGCGCTCGACTTCGCCACCGAAATCGGCGTGTCCCGGCGTGTCGACGATGTTGATCCGATAGTCTTGCCACTTGATGGCCGTGTTCTTGGCCAGAATGGTGATGCCGCGTTCCTTCTCCAGGTCGTTGGAGTCCATGATCCGCTCCCCGGGTTGGGCGCGGCTATCAAGGGTGCCGGACTGCTGAAGAAGTTTGTCGACCAGGGTGGTCTTGCCATGGTCGACGTGGGCGATGATGGCGATGTTTCGTAGCTTCTCGATCACAGAGGTATCCGGGAATCAGCCTGTTAGGCAAGGTTTCGAGGCTCGCGCACTATACGCGCACCTTTTTTCAATTGCGAGCGGCGTTTGCGCTGTCTTTGAGCGGTACAATTCGCCGATGTTCCCCGTTACCCGCCAAGAGGCCTCATGCGGTTGGATCTGAACAAGCTGGCTACGTTGTTCGATGAGGCCACCTGGGCGCGGGGGGTGGACTGCCAGCGGCAGGGCAGGGTGGTGTCGCTGCGGCGGGACGGCGATCGTCTGCAAGGCTTGGTGAAGAGCAGCCGCGGCTACAGCTACGCGACCGACGTCACCGTGCTGCGCGATCGCGGCGCGGTCAGCGCCGTGCACGGCGACTGCGGCTGTCCGGTCGGGATCAATTGCAAGCACGTGGTGGCGCTGCTGATCCAGGCCGCGCGGCATCTACAGCCGGCCAACGACGTCGATCCGGGGGTCGAGTACTGGCTGCAGCGGCTCGATAGCGTGCTGCAGGCCAAGGCCGCCGGCGAGGAGCGGGTGATCTATCTGCTGGACGTGAACGCCGAGGGCCGCCTGGCGGTGTACCCGCTGCGCCAGCGCAAGCGCAAGAACGGTACCTGGGGCAAGCCGTACGGTGTGCCTCATGAGCATGATGCGCAGCGGCTGCAACAGCAGGACCGCGCCCTGCTGCGGCAACTGTGGGCGCAAGACTACGGCGGGGAAATTCGCCTGCGGCCGGAGTGGGGCGCGGAGCTGTTGCCAGCGCTGCTCGCCACCGGGCGCTGCCACTGGCGCGCGCCGGACGCGCCTCCGCTGCGGCTGGGCGCGTCGCGACCGGGCGTTTTCGTCTGGGAGGACGTCGCTGACGGCAGCCAGCGGCTGGTGCTGCGGGTGGAGCGGGCGCAGCGGCTGCTGCCGCTGACGCCGCCTTGGTATCTGGACGGCGACGAATGCGGTCCGGTGGACACCGGGTTGGATCCGGCGGTGACGGCTTTGCTGCTGGAGGCGCCGACGGTGCGACCGGAGAGCGCCGACGCCCTGGCCGATGGCCTGGCGCGCCTGAGCCTGCCCGTGCCGCCGCCGCGAACGCTGGCGACCCGGCGGCTCGGACGGCTGACACCCGTGCCCTGCCTGCGCCTGGAGGCGGGGCAGCGCGACCGCTTTCACGACGCCTACGCGCCCTCGGCCTGGGCGGTGCTGAGTTTCCGCTACGACGGCTGGCAGGTCGACGCCGACCAGCCGGGTACGACGGTGAGCGAAGCGCACGGCACCGAGCTGGTACGCTTCGAGCGCAATCCGCAGGCCGAGGCGGACGCGTCGCGCCAGCTCGCCCGGGCGGGGCTGCGTCTGCTCAGGGCCGGCCGGCACGGCCATTGGTGGCTGTGGCGGGAGGACGAATGGCTGCGCTTCATGCAGCAGGAAGTGCCGCGGCTGCGCGCCGCCGGCTGGCAGATCGAGATCGCCGACGATTTCCCGTTCCGCCTGGCCGAGGGCGGCGAGCTGCAGGTCCGGATCGACGAAACGCCGGAGAGCGACTGGTTCGAGCTGGCCCTCGGCATCGAGGTCGACGGTGAGTCGGTCGATCTGCTGCCGGCGCTGCTGCGCTATCTGGAAACGCGCGGCGCCAAGGATCCGGACACGGTCACCGTGCCGCTGCCGGACGGCCGGCTGCTGCCGCTGCCCAGCGCCCGCCTCAAGCCGATCCTCGATACCTTGCAGGCACTCTATCTCGCGGACGCCGTCGACGGAAGCGGGCGGCTAAAGCTCGCGCGCGCCGACAGCCACATGCTGCTGGAGCTGGAGAGCGCCGGCGTGCGCTGGCTGGGCGGCGATGGGCTGCGCCGACTGGGCGAGAGGCTGCGCCAGGGCGTGGCGCCGGCGCCGCAGCCCAAGGGGCTGACCGTGGCCCTGCGCGACTATCAGCGCCAGGGTGTGGGCTGGCTGCAGATGCTGGCCGAAGCCGGTTTCGGCGGTGTGCTGGCCGACGACATGGGCCTGGGCAAGACCGTGCAGATCCTGGCCCACCTGCTGCTGGAGAAGGAGGCCGGCCGCGCCGACCGCCCTAGCCTGGTGATCGCGCCCACCAGCGTGATCGGCAATTGGCGCCGCGAGGCCGCTCGCTTCGCGCCGGAGCTCAAGGTGCTCACCCTGCACGGTCCGGACCGGGCGGAGCTGTTCGCCCGGATTCCGGCGCACGACCTGGTGCTGAGCACCTATCCGTTGCTGCCGCGCGACGAGGACGCGTTCCTCGCCCACGAGTATCACCTACTGGTGCTGGACGAGGCCCAGTACATCAAGAACCCGCTGGCCAAGGCCGCCGAGACGGCGCGCAAGCTCACGGCACGCCAGCGGCTGTGCCTGACCGGCACGCCGCTGGAGAACCACCTGGGCGAGCTGTGGTCGCTGTTCCATTTCCTGATGCCCGGTTTCCTGGGCGGCGTCAGGCACTTCCGCCAGACGTTCCGCAACCCCATCGAACGGGACGGCAACGAGGCGCGCCGCCAGCAGCTGGCGCGGCGGATCGCGCCATTCCTGCTGCGGCGGACCAAGGAGGCGGTGGTGCGGGAGCTGCCGCCCAAGACCGAGATCGTGCAGACGGTGGAGCTGTCCGGCGCGCAGCGCGATCTGTACGAAACGGTCCGGGTGGCGATGCTCGAGCGGGTGCGCGAGGAGCTGGCGCGGCGTGGCCTGAAGTCCAGCCACATCGTCATCCTCGACGCCTTGCTCAAGCTGCGGCAGGTGTGCTGCGATCCGCGGCTGGTGAAGCTGCCGGCGGCGGCGCGGGTCAAGCGCTCGGCCAAGCTGGAGCTGCTGATGGAACTGCTGCCCGAGATGCTGGCGGAGGGACGGCGGGTGCTGCTGTTCTCGCAGTTCACCGCCATGCTGGAGTTGATCGAGGAGGCGCTGCGCGAGCGCGGCATCGACTACCTCATGCTCACCGGCCAGACCCGGGACCGCGCCACGCCGATCGAGCGCTTCCAGCGCGGCGAGGTGCCGCTGTTCCTGATCAGTCTCAAGGCCGGCGGCACCGGCTTGAACCTCACCGCCGCCGATACCGTGATCCACTACGATCCCTGGTGGAACCCGGCGGTGGAGCGCCAGGCCACCGACCGCGCCTATCGCATCGGTCAGGACAAGCCGGTGTTCGTCTACAAGCTGCTGACCGCCGGTACGGTCGAGGAAAAGATCGCCGAGCTGCAGGCGCGCAAGCAGGGGTTGAGCGACGCCGTGCTGGGCGGAGCGGAGCAGGCCGCGGCCGAGTTCGGCGAGGCCGAGCTGAGGGAGCTGTTCGCGCCGCTGGCGTGAAGGCAAGGCGCGGCCAGGGCCGCGCCTTGCGGTCAGGGCTGGAAGCGTTTAGTTCGGCGGACAGGCCGGCAGCGCCTCGCGGCCGGTGGAGCCGAGGTTGTTGGTGAACTTGCAGCCGTAGGCCGGGTTGGCCACCACCGCGGGGTCCAGCACCTCGTCGCCCTCGGGCTTGCTGCCAAGGTTCACCCAGGCCAGGAAGTCGGTGAGGGCGGTCGCCATCTCCGAGGCCGAGAAGTCGCAATGGCTGGGCGCCCGGATAGCGCGCTGCACCAGCCACTGGTCGCTGCCGTTCTCGATGGCGCGCAGCCGGTAGAGCTGCTGATGGCGGAACGGCACGTAGAAGTCGCCCAGGGTGTGCATGGTCAGCACCGGCACGTTGAACTTGCCCTGCACCAGCGGCAGCCAGCGCACGCCGTCGTTGCGCACCGGGTTGGCGGCTTCCTGATCGGCGCTCTTGCGCTCGATGGTGGCGTTGAACTCGACCTCCTCGGCGGTCGGGACGGTGTCGTCCGTCCAGCGATAGACCCGGTCGGTGTTGTCGTAGAACGGCTTGGCAAGGATGCCGTTGATGGTGCCGTCCGAGCCGCCGGTGCTGAGCACTGCCCACTGCAGGGCGCCGACGCGGAAGCCCTCGTCGAAGATCGGCCGGTGGCCGCCGGTGAGATGGCGGGCGATCTCCTTGAGCTTGTCGCCCTGCTCGGTGGTCACCCAGGCATTCTCGCCCTCGACCGCGACGAACAGCCTGCCGAGAATCTGCGGCAGCAGCTCCTGGAAGTCGGTGGACGGGCGATCGCCGAAGCCGGCCAGGTGCTGCGCTACCAGGGTATAGTCGCCCAGCCAGTTGAACTCGTTCTGCTCAGACTGGCAAAGCGCCAGGGCGCCCTCGTATTGCACCTGATAGCGCGCCCGCTCCAGGGTCTCGGCCTCCACCGCCACCGCCGCCGTGTGGCCGCCCATCGAGCCGCCGGCGATCAAATACTGGGTCGGCTCGGGCAGGTCCTCGACGTTCCAGTCGCGCTTGAGATAGTCGCGGAACTCCAGCGCCAGCTTGTTGGTGTCCTCCAGCGCGGCGCGTACGTCGTAGTAGTTGGCCGAGTAGCTGGACGACGCCCAGGCGTAGCCGGCCGCCAGTGCCACGTTACGGAACACCATGCTGGGCAGCACGCCGGTGAGCGTGTGGCCGTCACCGCCGTAGCCGCGGGCCCACAGGATCATGCCGCCGTTCCAGTTCTCCGGGATTTCCACCCGGTAGGCGGCCGGGCCCTGGATGCCCTGGTAGATGCCCCAGTAGCGCTTGGCGGTCTGCACCGCCTCGTTCGGTTCGAGGACGCTGGGAACGGCGCCGCTATTGGCGTCGAACGGCAAGGTGGTCTGATCGACGGTGAAGGTGCGGCTGTCGTGTTCGCGGGTTTCGCCGGGTTCGGCCGGCGAGGGCATGCGTTTGTCGTCGTTGTCCGATCCGCAGCCAGCCAGAAAAACCGTCCCAGCTAGCAACAGAGCCGCCGTTCGCAGTGCTGTCGTATGAGCCATGGCTCTCCTCCGTTTTTTTGCTTGTTTTAGAACCAGTGGTCGTTACGGTGTGAAGGAACGCCGCTTGACGAGTTTATATTCTGTATCGTCTAACGACCATTCGATATAACACCATGAGCCATAGATCGCTATCGGAAGCCGGCTCGACTGCAGCCGGTGGGTCGGCTCTGGTATCCTCTGCCGCTCTTCGCGCCGGTTGAAGCGGTTACCGAATGAATCTGAAGAACCTGGAAAAGCGGCTGTGCTACCTGGTGGGCAACGCCATCCAGGACTACCGCATGATCGAGGATGGCGATCGGGTGATGGTCTGCCTGTCGGGCGGTAAGGACTCTTACACCCTGCTCGACATCCTCATGCGGCTGCGCCAACGTGCGCCGGTGCGGTTCGAGCTGATCGCGGTCAACCTCGACCAGAAGCAGCCGGGCTTTCCGGCGCACGTCCTGCCGGAGTATCTGGAGCGGATCGGCGTTCCCTACCGCATCCTCGAACAGGACACCTACAGCGTGGTCAAGCGGGTGCTGCCCGAGGGCAAGACCATGTGCTCGCTGTGCTCGCGGCTGCGGCGCGGGGCGCTGTACAAGGCCGCCGCCGAGATGGGAGTCACCAAGATCGCGCTGGGGCATCATCGCGACGACATCCTGGCCACCCTGTTCCTGAACATGTTCTACGGCGGCAAGCTGGCTGCCATGCCGCCCAAGCTGCGCAGCAACGACGGTCGGCACGTGGTGATCCGTCCGCTCGCCTACGTGCCGGAGAAGTACACGGCGCGCTACGCCGAGCTGCGGGAGTTCCCGATCATTCCCTGCAACCTGTGCGGCTCGCAGGAGAACCTGCAGCGCAAGCTGATCGGCGAGATGCTGCGGCAGTGGGACGAGATCCACCCCAAGCGCCTGACCAACATCATGCGCGCCCTGCAGAACGTCAATCCATCGCACCTGGCCGATCGCCGGCTGTTCGACTTCGAATCGCTGACCGGCGGCTTCGTGCCGGAGGGCGAAGGCGATCCGCTGGCGGCGGTGGAGCAGCCGGGGCTGGGCACCGTCCGCGACGGCGAGCTCCCGGCCTGGGCCATCGAGCCGGCCCAGGCAGACGACTGAGCGGCTCCCGGCCCTACTCCGTCGGCTCCTCGTCGGGGCCGTCGCCCGCTTCGCCGGCGCCGGGACAAGGGGGGATGTCGGCCCGCCGCGCGGTCAGCAGCACGCCGAACGAGTCCACTTCCTGCGCCTCGGGCGTGCGGGTGAAGGCGCAGCCGTAGTCGGCGGCGCGCACCGTGGCCGGATCGAGCACGTCGTCGCCCGCCGGTTTCACGCCTTGCTGTTCCCACTGCAGCATGGCCTTGAAGGCCTCCACCTCTTCCTCGAGCGCGAAATCGCAGTGGCCCGGCGCGCGGATGGCGCGCTGCACCAGCCAGTGATGGCTGCCGTTGCGCTCGGCGCGCTGGCGGTAGATCTGCTGATGCTTGAACGGCACGAACGGGTCGCCGAGGCCGTGCAGGGTGACCACCGGCACCTGGAATTCGGCGTTGACCAGCGGAATCCAGCGCAGGCCGTTCCGGCGCGGCGCGTTGGCGTTCGGGTCGCCGGCCACGCGGAGGATGGTGCTGTTGAACTGCCGTTCCTCGGCGCTGAGCTCGACATCGTCGTCGAACTGATAGACGGTGCCGATGTTGCCGGTGAGATCCTTGGCGAGGATGCCGTCGACCGTGCCGTCGCGGCCGCCGGTGCTCATGACCGTGCCGAACCAGGCGGAGCGGAAGCCCTGCTCGAACGCCGGCCGCGGGCCGCCCGAGAGGTTGCGGACAATGCCGGCCAGGATTTCGCCCGCTTCGCTCGGCACGCCGGTCCGGCCCGCGGTCGGCACGGTGTCCCAGAGGATGGCGTTGATGGCGTCCGCGTCGAAATTGGTGGCGGGGCGCGCGGTCAGCGCCAGCGATTCGTCGCTCTGCGCGGCCAGGTGCTGGGCGGCGAAGGTGACGTTCATCAGGTACTCGAACTGATACACGTCGCCGGTGGCGGCGCACATCGGCACCGCGCCGTGGTAGCGCACCTTGTTCACCGCCGAGGCGTAGGTTTCCTCCTCGACCGCCGCGGCCGCCACGTGGCCGCCCATCGAGTGGCCGGTGATGTAGATCTTGCCGGGCGCGCTGACGGTGCGGCCGCCGGCGGCCACCAGTTTCACGAACTCGTTGGCGAGCTTGTTGGTGTCCTCGATGCCGGCGCGCACGTCGTAGTAGTTGGCGCTGTAGCTGGACGCCGCCCAGGCATAGCCGTTGTCGATCAGCCACTGCCGGAGCGACGGGAAGCTAACGGTCAGCTCCTCGCCCTCGCCGGCGTAGCCGTGGGCGTACATGACCAGCATGCCGTTCCAGACGTGCGGCACCTCGATGCGATAGGCCGCTTCGCCGTGAATGCCCCGGTAGCGGCCGTAGAAGGCATCGGTGTCGGCCAGCGGCTTGAAGGCCAGCGTGTAGCCGCGGCTTTGCTCGACCGCTATGAACTTGCGCTCGTCGTGCGGGCGCGCCGCCTCCCCGGGATAGGGCGGATCGTAGGGACGGTCGTCGCTGCCGCCGCAGCCCGCCAGCAGCGCGGCGGCCGTGAAGAGAGCGGTGGACGCAGCGCGCGGCCATTGGCGTCGTTGGTTTTTCATGTGTCGTCTCTGTCCCGGTGTTCGCCGCTCTGGCATCGAGGGCGCGCGCGGCCGCCGCGGCGCGCCCTCGGCACACGGCCGGCGATTGGCTGGGAGATCGCTTGCGGCCAAAACGGAAACAAATATCGCGACATTAGAAAATGTTTGCAATGAAAAGCTAATCCGCTTGGCCGCGCTTTCGTGCGGAAGTCGCGTGGTGGCGCGGGGAACTAACGAGCGGCGGCGCGGTCTGGGTGCAAACGCGGTGGCGCTTTCCCGGCGCTTGCCGCGATGTAAACTTTTAATTGTATTTTTCATTCCACTTGAGCGGCTCGCGCAGTGCACCCATCCTCTCGAGCGAGTGCTCCGGTTGGTCTTTCGCGGCGCGAGGTCGCATTAGTTACGTTTCATGGCCGAACCAACCATTTATTCGATCGCGGGTGTCTACGAACCGTTCAGCAGCCTCAGCCATCTGCTGAGCGCCGTCGCCGTGCTGGTGCTGGGCGTGCTGCTGTTGCGCAGCGGCTGGGGGATGGCGCGCCGGGTGGCGACGCTGGCGGTGTTCGTGCTCAGCGCCGTGTTCCTGCTGAGCATGAGCGGGGTCTACCACCTACTGCCCGCCGGGGCGGCGCGCGACGTGATGCAGCGCCTGGATCACGCCGGCATCTTCGCCTTGATCGCCGGCACGTTCACTCCGGTGCACGCCATGGCCTTTCAGGGCTTCGGCCGCTGGGGCGCGGTGGCCGGGATCTGGCTGATCGCCGCCACCGCCATCACGGTCAAGACCGTGTTCTTCACCTCCATTCCGGAGTGGGCGAGCCTGATTCTCTATCTGGGATTCGGCTGGCTGGGCCTGGCGTCCGGCCTGGCGCTGTGGCGCCGCTTCGGCTACCGCTTCATCCGGCCGCTGGTGTGGGGCGCGTTGGCCTATACCCTCGGCGCCGTGGTCGATTTCACCCGGTCGGTCACGCTCTGGCCGGGCGTGATCGGCCCGCACGAGCTATTCCACGTTCTGGTGGTGGTAGGGCTGGCGGCGCACACGGCGTTCATCTGGAAACTGACCCACCGCGATCGCCGCCAGTCGCCGCGGCCCGCCGCTACATCTGCTCCATCGCCCGGATACCCAGCAGGTCCAGGCCGGTCTGCAGCGTCCGGGCGGTGAGCCGGCACAGCTGCAGGCGGCTGCCGCGCACCGGCTCATCGGCCTTGAGCACCGGGCAGGCCTCGTAGAAGCTCATGAACGTGCCGGCCAGCTCGTACAGGTACGCGCACAGCACGTGCGGCGTGCAGTCGGCGGCGACTTGGGCCAGCGTCTCCTCGAACTGCGCCAGCTTCAGCGCCAGCGTGCGCTCGGCCGGCTCCTGCAGCAGGATTTCGCCGGCGGCGGCGCTCTCCACCTCGCCGCGGCGGAAGATCGAGCGAATGCGGGCGTAGGCGTACTGCAGATAGGGGGCAGTGTTGCCCTCCATCGACAGCATCGTGTCCCAGTTGAAGATGTAATCGCTGGTGCGGTTCTTGGAGAGGTCGGCGTACTTCACCGCGCCGATGCCCACCGCGGCGGCGATCTCCCGCCGCTGCGCCTCCGGCAGCGCCGGGTTCTTCTCGGTGACCAGCTTGAAGGCGCGCTCCTCGGCCTCATCCAGCAGCTCGATCAGCTTCACCGTGCCGCCGCTGCGGGTTTTGAACGGCTTGCCGTCGCTGCCCATCATGGTGCCGAACGCCAAATGCTCCAGACTGACGCTCTCGGGCACCCAGCCGGCGGCGCGCGCCACCGCGAACACCTGCGCTAAGTGCAGGCTCTGGCGGGCGTCGACGAAGTACAGCACGCGGTCGGCCTTGAGCTTGCCGGCGCGGTAGCGCAGCGCGGCCAGGTCGGTGGTGGCGTACAGATAGCCGCCGTCGGATTTCTGCACGATCACCGGCAGCGGCTGGTCGTCCTTGCCCTTGAACTCGGGCAGGAACACGCACTGCGCGCCTTCCGAAGTCTGCGCCAGCCCCTTGTCCTGCAGCTCCTTCACCAGCACCGGCAGGTCGTCGTTGTAGGCGCTCTCCGGCATGACGTCGGCGCGGCTCAAGGTCACGCCCAGGCGCCGGTAGACTTCCTCGCAGTGGCGCAGCGACTCGTCGATGAACGTCTGCCAGAGCTTGCGGCACTCCGGGTCGCCGCCCTGCAGCTTGACCACGTACTCGCGCGCCTGCGCCGCGAAGGCGGGATCCTCGTCGTACAGCCGCTTGGCTTCGCGGTAGAACGCTTCCAGGTCGGCCAGCTCGGTGGACAGGTCGGCGCCGGCAGTCGCGCGCAGCCGCACCATGTAGGCGATGAGCATGCCGAACTGCGTGCCCCAGTCGCCGACGTGGTTCTGGCGGATCACCGTGTGGCCCAGGAATTCCAGCACGCGCACGCAGGCGTCGCCGATGATGGTCGAGCGCAGGTGGCCGACGTGCATCTCCTTGGCCAGGTTCGGGCCGGAGTAGTCCACCACCACGGTCTGCGGCCGCTCGGCGCGGCTCACGCCCAGGTGCGGGTCGGCCGCCGCCTCGACGAGCTTTTGCGCCAGCCACTGCGGCTTGAGGCGGATGTTGAGGAAACCCGGTCCGGCGATTTCCACGCTCTCGGCCAGGTCCGACAGGTCGAGCCGCTCCAGCACGGCCTGCGCCAGCGCGCGCGGATTGGTGCGAGCCGCCTTGGCGGCGCCCATGACGCCGTTGGCCTGGTAGTCGCCGAACTCCGGTCGGGCGGCGTACTGCACCACGGCGGGGCTGCCGGCCGGCGCGCCGGCGGCGGTCAGGGCTTGACTGATCCGTAGCTCGAGGGTCTGGCGAATGTTCATCCGACGATTCGGTCCTGTGCTTGCGAAATGGCCGCTCGCGCGGCCGCGAAGGGCGCTTATGATAGTGGATTACGTCGCCTGCGGCTGCCCCGCCATGCTCGGAACGAATGCCACAGCGGCGGCCGCCAGCCAATTCCCGTAACACGCGTCTAGGCATTTCCTCCATGAACCGGATCGAACCGACGCTCGGTGACATCGACGATTTCGACCGCCCGCCGGCGCCCAAGCCGACCCGGAGCGCGGCGCCCTCGCGGCCGCCGCTGGAGTGCCCGCCGGAGGCGCCGACCGTGTTCGGCTTCGCGGGCCGGCTTGGGCCGCTACGTTATGTCGCCTGGTCGCTGCTGTTGCTGCTGGCGCTGCCCTGGGGCGCGCTGCTGCTGAGCGGCGTCGGCGTGCGCCTGGTGACGCTGGCCGGCCCCGTGGCGGCGCCGCTGGCGGCCGGTTTGCTGGTGGCCGCCGCGATCGGCGCCGCGCTGTTCTGGGTGGCGCTGGTGGTGCGCCGGCTGCACGACCTGGACGCCTCCGGCTGGTGGGCGCTGCTGTTGCTGCTGCCGCCGCTCAACCTGGCGCTGCTGCTGGCTTTGGCTCTGGCGCCCGGCACCCGCGGTCCCAACCGCCATGGCTTTCCGAACCCGCCCGCCTCCTGGGCGTTGCGCGGCGCGACGGCGCTGTTGCTGCTGGCGCTGCTGGGGTTGCCGGTGGCGCTGTACTGGCTGGAGCCGCTGCTGCTTGGCTGAGCCCGGCCGATGCGCTCGGCGCCGGCCGCCCCCAGATCGTGGCTGCTCGGTAAAGCAAGGAGTTGCGCATGCGCGTTCGGGTCGAAACCCGCGTCAACGTGGTCGGCGATCATGAGCCCTGCCGTTTCGCGGTCGGGCCGCAGTGCCTCGAGGTGCGCAACGTGCTGGACCGCTGGCTCAACCCCGATCACGGCTACTTCAAGGTCGAGGCGGACGACGGCGCCATCTACATTCTGCGCCGCGACGACCTCGACGGCGTCTGGGAGCTTACCCTCTATCAGAGCCCGCGCCAGCCGCCGGCGCCGCCGATGCGGGAAATCCGCCGCCCGCAATAGGCCGGGGGCGCCGCTGGCCGGCGCGGCCTTCTAGATGGCCGGCGTTTCGGTGCGGGCCCGCGCCGGCGCGCCCCAGCCGAAGTAGGCGGCGACCGCCGCGGTGACCGCGTGCAGCCAGATGTCGTGACCGTGCAGGGGCACCAGACCGAACAGGGTGTTGAGCACCGGGAACAGTCCCATGACCGCCAGTATGCCGTAGAGCACGGTCAGTCCGCGGGCGAAGCTCACCGAGCCGTTGAACTCGCGGGCCGCGGTCATGCCCCAGATGCCGACGCCGAGGTGCACCAAGTTATGGAGGATGTTGACCGGGAAAAGGCCGAATAGCCGGCCGTGGAACGCCTCCATCCGTAAGCTGCCGACGTGGCTCGGGTCGGGCGCGGTGAGCAAGGCTGGGAAGAAACCGAGGATGCCGGCGATCAGGTACACGATGCCGAGAATCAGCGCGAATCGCTGTACCAACATGGGCCTTCTCCTTGCTGGGATCGATGATGTCGGGCTCGGCGCCGGCGCGTGGCCGGCGGGAGCCGTCCTGTCGGCGATTTGGGGGTGGCGGGGACGAAGCGGTAATGGCGGCGCCGAATTTGGGTTGACCGCGGCGGGCGAGCCGGCATCATGGTGGTTTAACCTGCGGGTTGCCGAGCTCTAATGACGATGGCGGGAGGCCAAGGTATGAAGCGGCTGCTGGTTGCGACTGATCTTACTCCGCGCTCCGAACGGGCCTTGGCCAGGGCGTTGATCGTGGCCCGTTCCATCGACGCCGAGGTGCGGGTGCTGCACGTGGTCGATGCCGAACTGCCGGCGGCGCTCGGCGCGCGGCAGCGCGCCGATGCGGAGGAGGAGATCGGGCGGCAGATCGCCGCGCTGGGTGGTGAGGATCTCGAACCGCGGATCGAGGTCGTGCTCGGTCATTCGGTGACCAGCGTGGTCGCGGCAGCACAGGCTTGCCGGGCGGACCTGCTGGTGCTCGGCGCGCAGCGCCAGAGCCCGCTCAAGGATATATTCGTCGGCGGCATCCCCGAGCGGCTGGTTCGCTTGGCCGCATGCCCGGTGCTGGTGGTGCGTGATGCGCCCGAAGGGCCGTACCAGCGCATGCTGGCCGCGGTGGACTTTTCCGAGCGTTCGCGGGCGGCGGTGAGTTTCGCCGCCAAGCTGCAGCCGAAGACGCCGCTCAGCATGCTCTACGTCTACGACATGCCCTACAGCGGTTTGGCCAGTCTGAGCGAGCAGGCCGACGACGCTGCCGACCTGGAGCAGCGCTTGCACGATCTGCTCGCCCCGGAAAAGCGGGCTTTTCTGGACGCGCTGGGCGCGCTCGGCCGCCGGATTCCGCTGACCGTTCGCGCCGGGCGAGTGCTGACGGTGCTCGCCGAGGAGATCGCGCGCCAGAACGTCGATCTGCTGGTGGCGGGCACGCACAGCCGCGGTGGCGTGGCGCGGCTGCTGCTCGGCAGCGTGGCCGGCGAGCTGATCCGCCGGCCGCCCTGCGACGTATTGGTGGTGCCGTAGGCGTGGGAATGCCAGCGCGTTCCTGATCGGCCGGCGGCTTTTTGCTATGGTGCCCGTCGGCACGATCCGGCAGGGTGGCGTCCGGCCGCCCGGCGGGTGACAAATAGAGGATAAGAATGACCGGTTTCGACGAATTGTCCGCGTTGCTGGACGCCCATGCCTGGTCCTACACGGTGCTGGCGATCGCGCTGCTGTCGTTCGCCGCCTGGGTCGCCGACTGGCTCACCCGCCGCGTGCTGGTGCGCGGGTTTTACCGCATCGTCAACGCCAAGGCGCAGAGCCAGGAGCGGATGGTCACCGATCATGGCGTGGTGCGGCGCTTGGCCCACGCCGTGCCGGCGGTGGTGCTGTGGAGCGGCGTGGCGCTGGTGCCGAACCTGCCGGGCGCGGTGGTGACCGTGGTGCGCAACGTCGCCAGCGCCTACATCGTGCTCACCTTGGCGCTGGCCGTCGGCGCGCTGCTCAACCTGATCAACGACCTCTACCAGCGTCGTCCGGATGCCGCCAGCCGCCCGATCAAGGGCTACCTGCAGGTGCTCAAGATCGCGATCTACTCGATCGCCACGATCCTGATGATCGCCGCGCTGATCGACCGCTCGCCGCTGATCCTGCTGTCCGGTCTGGGCGCGATGGCGGCGGTGCTGATGCTGATCTTCCAGGACACGCTGCTGTCGTTGGTGGCGAGCGTGCAGCTCACCAGCAACGACATGGTGCGGGTCGGCGACTGGATCGAGATGCCGCAGCTCAACGCCGACGGCGAGGTGATCGACATCGCCCTGCACACGGTCAAGGTGCAGAACTGGGACAAGACCATCACCACCATCCCCACCAAGCGGCTCATCTCCGAGTCGTTCAAGAACTGGCGCGGGATGCAGCAGAGCGGCGGGCGGCGGATCAAGCGGGCGATCTACATCGACCAGACCAGCATCCGCTTCCTCAGCGCTGAGGAGCGCAAGCGCCTGCACCGGTTCATGCTGCTCGACGAGTACCTCACCGCCAAGCAGCGCGAGATCGACGAGTGGAACGCCCGGCTCGCCGAGCGCGGCCGCGACGAGGTCAACACCCGTCGGGTGACCAACATCGGCACTTTCCGCGCCTACTGCGAGCGCTATCTGCGCAGCCACCCCGGCGTGCACCAGGGCATGACCATCATGGTGCGCCAGCTGGCGCCGGGCCCCACCGGCCTGCCGCTGGAGATCTACTGCTTCACCAACAACACCGCCTGGGTCGTCTACGAAGGCATACAGTCGGACATCTTCGATCACCTGCTGGCGATCATGTCGGAGTTCGGCTTGCGCGTGTTCCAGGAGCCGACCGGCAACGACCTGCGCACCATGCTGGATTGGCAGCGGAAGCCGGAGCACGGCTCGGACCGCCGCGCCGTTCCCGCGCTCGAGTCGGTGGAGGCGTAGCGGCGAAGCGCGGAACGTGTCATTGTACCGGGCACGATCCGTATCATCTTCAGTAGTGAATTCGTCGACGATCTAGCTCGTGACAGCCGCCAGCTCCCGTCAGCTACCGTATGTTCCGTGCCTGCGACGGCTCGGCGTGATGCTGTTGCTGATCGGGGTGGCGGTGCTGGCGTTGCCCAACCCGGGGCTGGAGCTGTTGCCGGGGTGGGGGGCGGTTGTCGACAATCCACATGGTCCGTCCGTTCGCAGTTCGCTGCGCGATCAGGCGGGTGGGGGGATCGCTTGTCTCGCCGACATCGAGTCCGGAGGGAAACAGCCGCCGCCGATCGTGCTCGCGGCGGGACTATGCGTGTTGCGCCGGCGACGTCGGCTGGTATCGTTGCGCCTGCGCTGGCGCCGGCGGCGAGCCGGGCGGCCGCGGAGCGACGCCGGCCGCCGCGCCGAGCCGCGCGCGCCTCCGTTGCCGTGTCCGCGATGACGAGGGGGCGGTCCGCCGCGGCTAAGCGCTGATCGATGTCGCGCAGCCGGCGGAGGAGGACGCGAGGCGCCTCGAGGCCCGGGCCGCCGTCATTTCCGTTCACGATCATGGCCCCGCCGTCGTACGGCGCCGCCCAGCGCGGCCTTGTGCGGTCGGCCTCGAAACGGCCCAGGCCGCGCCTGGTGATGGAAATTCCGGATTTTTGATGTCGAACGAGCCACTGCTGATTCTGCTGATCACGCTGCCCTTCCTGAGCAGCCTCATCGCCGGATTCCTGCCCGCCAACGCTCGCAATGCCGAAGCCTGGCTGGCCGGCGCCGTGGCGCTGGCGGGCACCGTGCTGGTGGCGACTTGGTATCCGGACGTGGCCGATGGCGGCGTGGTGCGCTATCGGGCCGAATGGCTGCCGCAGCTGGGAATCGAATTCTCGCTGCGGATGGATGGCTTCGCCTGGCTGTTCGCCGGCCTGGTCAGCGGCATCGGCCTGCTGGTGGTGCTGTATGCCCGCTATTACATGTCGCCGGAAGATCCGGTGCCGCGCTTTTTCTCGTTCCTGCTGGCCTTCATGGGCGCGATGCTCGGCTTGGTGCTGTCGGGCAACCTGATCCAGCTGGTTTTCTTCTGGGAACTGACCAGCCTGTTCTCGTTCCTGCTGATCGGCTATTGGCACCACAACGCCCAGGCCCGCGACGGCGCCCGCACCTCGCTGATCGTCACCGGCAGCGGCGGGCTGTGCCTGTTCGCCGGCGTGCTGCTGCTGGGTCATATCGCCGGCGGCTACGATCTGGACACCGTGCTGGCGGCGGGCGATGCGATCCGGGGGCACGCCCTGTACCTGCCGACGTTAGTGCTGATCCTGCTCGGCGCGCTCAGCAAGAGCGCCCAGTTCCCGTTCCATTTCTGGCTGCCGGAGGCCATGGCGGCGCCGACCCCGGTCAGCTCGTATCTGCACTCGGCCACCATGGTCAAGGCCGGCGTGTTCCTGCTGGTGCGGCTGTGGCCGGTGCTGGCCGGCACCGACGCCTGGCTGTGGATGGTGGCCGGTGCCGGGCTCTGCTCGCTGCTGCTGGGGGCCTACGCGGCCATGTTCCAGCAGGATCTCAAGGGCCTGCTCGCCTATTCCACCATCAGCCATCTGGGGCTCATCACCCTGCTGCTGGGGCTGAACAGCCACCTGGGCGCGGTGGCGGCGATCTTCCACATCATGAACCACGCCACCTTCAAGGCGTCGTTGTTCATGGCCGCCGGCATCATCGACCACGAGACCGGCACCCGCGACCTGCGCCGGCTGCGGGGCTTGGGTAAGCTGATGCCCATCACCGCCAGTCTGGCCATGGTGGCCAGCGCCGCCATGGCCGGCGTGCCGCTGCTCAATGGCTTCCTGTCGAAGGAGATGTTCTTCAGCGAGGCGCTGGCGGCGACCACACCCATTCCGGCGGTGGGCGAGTTCCTGACCTATGCCGCCACGGTGGCCGGCGTGTTCAGCGTGGTGTACTCGCTGCGCCTGATCCACGGTGTGTTCCTGCGGCCCGCCCCCGAGCCGCTGCCGCGCGTCCCGCACGAGCCGCCGCGCTGGATGCGCTTCCCGGTGGAATTCCTGGTGCTGTTGTGCCTGGTGGTGGGCGTGTTGCCCGGGCATACCGTCGGCGGCTTGCTGGAAACCGCGGTGTTCTCGGTGCTGGGTGACGCCACGCCGCATTACGACCTGGCGCTGTGGCACGGCTTCAACCTGCCGCTGCTGATGAGCGTGATCGCCCTGTTGGGCGGCGTGGCGCTCTACGCGCTGCTCCGGTTCCTGATCGGCGACGCCGTCAAGGGAACGCCGCTGTTGCGCCATGTGCCGGCCAAGCGCATGTTCGATGCCGTGCTGACCGCCGTCACTTGGCGTTTCGCCCATTTCCTCGAGGATCTGCTCGGCACCCGCCGGCTGCAGCCGCAGCTCGAGCTGCTGGTGGCCGTGACCTTCGCCGTGGCGGCGCTGGTGATCTACGACCGCGGCCTGCACGCCGGCTGGATGGGAACGTCGGCGATCGACCCGGTGTTGCTGCTGGTGTGGGTGGCCGGTGGCGCCTGCGCGGTCGGCGCCGCCCATCAGGCCAAGTTCCACCGGTTGGTGGCGCTCATTCTCATGGGCGGTGCCGGGCTGGCCACCTGTATCACCTACGTGTGGTTGTCGGCCCCCGACCTGGCGCTCACCCAGCTGCTGGTGGAGGTGGTCACCACGGTGCTGATCCTGCTCGGCCTGCGCTGGCTGCCCAAGCGCATCCCCGAGCCGGAGGCGCGGCCGACGCCGCTAGAGCGGCTGCGCCGCCTGCGCGACCTCGCCGTCGCCGTGGTGGTCGGCGCCGGCCTGTCGGTGCTGGCCTACGCGGTGATGACCCGGCCGCTGCCCGACACCATCGCCAGCTTCTTCCTGGAGCAGGCGTATAGCGGCGGCGGTGGCAAGAACGTGGTCAACGTCATCCTGGTCGACTTCCGCGGCTTCGATACCCTGGGCGAGATCACCGTGCTCGGCGTGGTGGGCCTGACCGTCTACGCCCTGCTGCGGCGTTTCCGGCCGGCGCCGGAGAGCATCGAGATCCCGCGTCAGCAGCGGCTGCAGAACGCCGAGGACGAGGCCCGCGGCGATCGCCACAAGGGCGATACCGTCGCCGATTATCTGCTGGTGCCCTCGGTGCTGATGCGGTTGCTGTTCCCGGTGATCGGCATATTCGCCATCTATCTGTTCCTGCGCGGCCATAACGAGCCGGGCGGCGGCTTCGTGGCCGGTCTGGTCCTGGCGGTGGCCATCATCCTGCAGTACATGGCGGGAGGCACCCGCTGGGTGGAGACGCGGCTGCGCATCCGCGCTGTGCGCTGGATGGGGCTGGGGTTGCTGTGCGCGGTGCTGACCGGCGCCGGCGCCTGGCTGCTCGGCTATCCCTTCCTGACCTCGCACACCCGTTACGTCGAGTTGCCGTTGCTCGGCAAGCTGCCGCTGGCCAGCGCCACCTTGTTCGATCTGGGCGTGTTCCTGCTGGTGGTGGGCGTCACCGCGCTGGTGCTGCTGGCGTTGGCGCACCAGTCGATCCGCAGCCGCCTGGCGCGCGGGTCGGCCGACGCGACGGCCGATTCGGCCAAGGCCGTGCTCGACGCGATCAAGGAGGACTGATGGAAATCATCGTCGCATTGAGCATAGGAGTGCTGAGCGCGTCCGGCGTGTGGCTGCTGCTGCGGCCGCGTACCTTCCAGGTGATCATCGGGCTGTCGCTGCTGTCCTATGCGGTGAACCTGTTCATCTTCAGCATGGGGCGGCTGCGTAGCGGCGCCGCACCGGTGCTGAGCGGCGCCAGCGGCGACCTCGCGCAGTACACCGATCCGCTGCCGCAGGCGCTGGTGCTCACCGCCATCGTGATCGGCTTCGCCACCACGGCGCTATTCCTGGTGGTGCTGCTGGCCGCGCGCGGGCTGACCGGCACCGACCACGTCGACGGCCGGGAGCCCAAGCCATGAGCGGCTGGCTGCAACATCTGGCCATCGTGCCGATCCTGCTGCCGCTGGCGGCCGGGGCGCTGATGCTGCTGTTCAACGAGCGGCGGCACCAGCTCAAGGCCGGCATCAACCTCACGGCGACCTTGCTGCTGGCTGCGAATGCGCTGGTGCTGCTGGCGGAGGCCGCCGGAGCGCCGGCCGACGCGGCGGTGGCCGAGGTATACCTGCTGGCCGACTGGGAAGCGCCGTTCGGCATCGTGCTGGTGGTCGATCGCCTGTCGGCGATGATGCTGGTGCTGGTGGCCGCCCTGGGGTTGGCGGCGCTGGTGTTCTCGCTGGCACGCTGGCATCGGGCCGGCACCTACTTCCACCCGTTGTTCCAGTTCCTGCTGATGGGACTCAACGGCGCCTTCCTCACCGGCGACCTGTTCAACCTGTTCGTGTTCTTCGAGGTGCTGCTGGCGGCGTCCTACGGGCTGGCGCTGCACGGCTCGGGTTCGCTGCGGGTGAAGGCCGGCCTGCACTACATCGCCATCAACCTGGCCGCCTCGCTGGTGTTCCTGATCGGCGTGGCGCTGATCTACGGCGTCACCGGCACGCTGAACATGGCGGACCTGGCGGCGCGCGTGCCGACCGTGGTCGGCGGCGACCGCGTGCTGCTGGAGGTTGGCGCGGCGGTGCTGGGTATCGCCTTCCTGACCAAGGCCGGCATGTGGCCGCTGTGCTTCTGGCTGCCGACCACCTACGCCGCGGCGGCGGCGCCGGTGGCCGCGCTGTTCGCCGTCCTGAGCAAGGTCGGCATCTATGCGCTGCTGCGGCTGTGGTTGCTGCTGTTCGGTGCCGATGCCGGCGCCTCGGCGTACTTCGGCGCCGACTGGCTGCTCGTCGGTGGCCTGCTGACCTTGGGGTTCGGGGCCGTGGGCATGCTGGCCTCGCAGGATCTGGCGCGCATGGCCGGCTACAGCGTGCTGGTGTCGTCCGGCACGCTGCTGGCGGCGATCGGCAGCGGCGTGCCCGCCGCTACCGCGCCGGCGCTGTATTACATGGTCAGCTCGACCCTGGCGATCGCGGCCTTCTTCCTGCTGATCGAGCTGATCGAGCGCGGCCGTCGCGCCGGTGCCGATATCCTGGCGGTGACGCTGGAAGCGTTCGGTGCGGCCGACGTCGAGCCCGAGGAGGACGAGGCCGGCATGGTGATTCCCGCCACCATGGCGCTGCTGGGCCTGAGTTTCCTGCTGTGCGCGCTGCTGTTGGCCGGGCTGCCGCCGGTCTCCGGGTTCATCGCCAAGTTCGCGCTGCTGTCGGCGCTGTTCAATTCGGGCGGGCTCGGCGCCGACGGCTCCATCGCCGTGGTGGCCTGGGTACTGCTGGCGGCGCTGCTGCTGTCGGGGCTGGCGGCGCTTATCGGCATGACGCGCGCCGGCATCCGCGCCTTCTGGGTGCCGGTGGGCAACACCGTGCCGCGGGTGCGCCTGATCGAAATGGCGCCGGTGGCGGTGCTATTGGCGCTGTGCGTGGCCATTACCGTGCGCGCCGGGCCGGTGATGGCGTACATGCAGGATACCGCCGCGCGCCTGCACGCGCCGGCGCTGTACGTCGATGACGTGCTGTCCGTCGTTCCGGCCAGGGCCGCGGCCGAGGAGAGCGACCGATGATCCAGCGTTGGCTGCCTTTCCCGCGCATGTTCGCCTGCATGCTGGCGATGTGGCTGCTGCTCAATCAGTCGCTGGCGCCGGCCCATGTGCTGTTCGGGTTGCTCCTGGCGGTGTACGGATCGAGGCTGCTGGTGCGGCTGGACATGCCCAACGGCGCGGTGCGCCGGCCGTGGGCGGCGCTGCGGCTGAGCATGCTGGTGCTGATCGACATCATCCGCTCCAACATCGCGGTCGCGCGCATCATCCTGCGGATAGGCGGGCGGCATAAGACGGCGGGTTTCCTCGAGATCCCGCTTACCATGCGCAATCCCAACGGCCTGGCGACGCTGGCCTGCATCATCACCGCCACGCCGGGCACCCTGTGGGTCGACTACGACTCCTCGCGCGGCGTGCTGTTGATGCACGTGCTCGATCTGATCGACGAGGAGCAGTGGATCCGTATCATCAAAGGCCGTTACGAGCGGCTGCTGCTGGAGATCTTCGAATGAGTGCCGTCATCGTCCACGGCGCGCTGATCGTGGCGCAGATCATGCTGGCCCTGGCCATGGGCTGCACGGTCTACCGCATGTTTAAGGGCCCGCGCGCCCAGGATCGGGTGGTGGCGCTGGACGCCCTGTACGTCAACGCCATGCTGCTGCTGCTGACCTTCGGCATTCGCCAAGGCTCCAACCTGTACTTCGAAGTGGCGCTGGCGATCGCGCTGCTTGGTTTCGTCGGCACGGTGGCGCTGGCCAAGTTCCTGATGCGGGGCGAGGTGATCGAATGACGCCGCTCGCCGATCTACCGCTGTGGGCGGCGCTGGTCGTCGCCGCGCTGGTGCTGCTCGGCGCCGGCCTGTGCCTGATAGGCTCGGTAGGGTTGATACGGTTGACCACCTTCTACCAGCGGGTGCACGCGCCGACGCTGGGCACGACCCTGGGCGCCGGCAGCATCCTGCTGGCCTCGATGCTCTGCTTCTCGCTGCTGGAATCGCGGCCGGTGCTGCACGAGATCCTGATCGCGGCGTTCGTTACCGTCACCACGCCGGTGACGCTCATGCTGCTGGTACGTGCCGCCCTCTACCGCGATCGCATCGGCGAAGGCAGCGGCGAGGCGCCGCCGCCGCGCTCGTCGAGCGAGCGCAAGCGCTGAGCGGCCCCGCTTCAGCTGGCCGCTTCCAGCAGGGCGAGCGTCTCGACGTGGTAGGTCTGCGGGAAGAAGTCGTAGGGCGTGATGCGCCGGACCCGGTAGCCGCCGGCGCATAGCGCTGTCAGATCCCGGTGCAGCGTGCCGGCGCTGCACGACAGGTAGGCGAGTCGCCGCGGCCGGGCGGTGTCGATCAGCCATTGCAGCACCTCCGGTTCCAGCCCGGTGCGGGGCGGGTTCAGATAGGCCAGCCGCGTTTCGCCGGCATCGCCGGCCGCCAGCCAGGGCGTGAGCTGGGCCAGGCGCTGGGCGCACAGCCCGCGCAGTACCTCGGCGCCAGGCGCGTTGCGGGCGGCGTTGGCGACCGCCTCCGCGCTCAGCTCGACGCCGATGGCGCGGGCGCCGGCGGTGATCCAGCGGCGCAGCGAGGCGCCGCTGCCGCAGTAGAGATCCACCACCGCGCAGCCCGCGCCCGGCGCCAGGAAGGCCTGCGCCTCGTCCAGCGCCTGTCGGTACAGCTCCGGCAGCAGTTGCTGGAAGGCGGTCGGGCCGTACACCAGCCCGTCGCCGTCGCGCGATTCCGGCGCGCCCCACAGCAGCGTCCAGCCGTTCTTGGCGAACAGCCGCCGGCCGGCGCTGGGATGGAGATGCAGCCAAAGCCCTTCCAGCCCGGCGGCGGCCAGGCCCGCGCTCACCTCGTCGGTCAGCCAATCGAGGTCCGGCCGTTCCCGGCTCTTGACGATCAGCGTTGCCTGCGCGCCGGCCTGGGCCAGGAAGGCCAGGGGAAAGCGCTCCGGCGGCGGCAGCCGTCGGGCCAGCAGCGCCTGCACCGCCCGCACTCGCGGCGTATGCACCGGGCAGCGCGGAATGGCCACCAGCTCGTCGTCCGCCAGCAGCCCGAAGCCCCAGCGTCCGTCCTGCCAACCGGCCCAGAGCGCGACCTTGTCGCGATAGTCGCGCCGCCGCTCCGGGGCGGGGCCGCGCAGTGCGCTGAGCGTGTCCGCCCAGGGCGCTAGCCGGCGGCGCAGCCAGTCGGTCTTCTGGGCGACGCTGGCGGCGGCGTCGAGATGGCGGTGCGCGCAGCCGGGGCAGCGCGGTTCGCAGTCGGGGGATTCGGCGAGCGTGGACATGACCGAGTTCATCTTCTGGCGAATTGGCGGCGCCGGCCGGGACGAGACGTGACCGGCATCGCGGACGAGAGCGGCCGTGGCCGGTTTACTGCAGCACGGACCGATCATCCCACCGCAGCCGCCGCGCTCGGTCCGCCGACCAGCGGACGTCCGCCGACGGCGCAGCGGTCTCATCGAAGCCCCGGCAACGGACCACGGGGCAAGCGCGCGGGCCGCGCGGCCCGCCAAGGCGCATCGACGACGGAGCAGAGCATGATTCAAGCAGTACGCACGCTAGTCCTCAAGAACGCCGCTGGCCGGCTGATTTTCGCTTCCGGCGTGGCCGGACTGATTCTCGCCGGTATCGACGCTCTCCTGCACGCCAGCCCCGCTCTGGGGCAGGGGCTGCCGATGGAGGCCATCGTCGTGCAGCGCGCGCTGCTGCTGGCGTCCATGCTGCTGTTCGCGCTCGCCTATCTGCTGTCGCGCTTCGAGCCCCGGCGGCGTCGGACCTTCATCGACTTCGTGCTCGACTTCTGGCAGTTCCGGCCGCAGCGCGAGCGCCCGGCCTCGCACCGCTTGCTGGAGGTGGCGCACTTCGTGGCGATCCTGGTGCTGTTCCACCGCGCGCTGTTCCTGTAAGGCGCGCGGCGGCGCTCAATCGAACAGCCGCACCCGCTCGCGCTTGAAGAACGGGATCAGGAACAGGCCGGTCACGAAGCCGCCGATATGCGCCCGAAACGCCACGCCCCCGCCTTCCGCGGATTGCAGGGTCGCCAGCAGCTCCGATAGCAGCTGCGAGCCGAACCACAGCCCCAGCACCAGCAGTGCCGGCAGATGCAGCAGCCGGCTGAACGGACCGAGCGGAATCAGCACCAGCACGTGCGCGCGCGGGTGGAGCAGGGCGTAGGCGCCGAGCACGCCCGAGATCGCGCCGCTGGCGCCGACCACCGGAACCTGCGAGTGCGGCTCGGGCAGGGCATGGAACAGCGCGGCGGCCACGCCGCAGGCCAGATAGAACACCAAGAAGCGGCCGTGCCCCATGCTGTCCTCGACGTTATCGCCGAAGATCCACAGGTAGAGCATGTTGCCGAGCAGGTGCAGCCAGCCGCCGTGCAGGAACATCGAGGTCAGCACGGTCGCCGCCGGCGGCACCACCGCCAGCTCCGGCGCCAGTTGCGCGCCGCCGAACAGCGCGTCCGGAATCATGCCGAAGGCGTAGATGGCCGCCGCGCCGGCCTGCGGCCCCAACGACCACTGCCATAGGAACACCAGCACGCACAGCCCGATCAGGGCGTAGTTGACGTACGGCGTGGTGTAGCAGGGATTGTCGTCGCGCAGAGGGATCATGGATTCGACATTCCCGAACCGGCGTTACCTGGGGCGGTAGCGCAGATGATGGGCCGAACGGGGAAAAAGAGAAAGCGGCGATCCTAAAGGGAGGGGGAGGGGACGATCGCCGCGAAACGAAAACCGAAAAAACTGCCGGGGAGAAACAAAATATCGCGCTCACGACGACCACCGGCTCGCGCCGAAGGGCCGTCACACAGTAAACTGTATGTCCGTCGAGCCGTGTGGAAACCACCAGCGCCGCGCGGACCGACACGCGATGGCGGCTAAGGTAGCCAATGCATCGCGTTGCTCGCAAACAGGGATTTCTTGGTCTTTGAGCTAGAATTTCTAAATCTATGCGACAGCTGCCTCCCCTTAACGCCGTGCGAGCCTTCGAAGCGGCCGCGCGCCACGAGAGCTTCGCCAAGGCGGCGGAGGAGCTATTCGTCACGCCCGCGGCGGTCAGCCAGCAGGTGAAGACGCTGGAGGACTGGCTGGACATCAGCCTGTTCCAGCGCCAGGCGCGCGGGCTGCATCTGACGCCGGCCGGCCGGGCCTATCTGCCGCTGCTCACCGACGTGCTGGATCGGCTCGCCAGCGCCACCGATGCGGTGCGGCGCATGGCCCAGACCAACGTGCTCACGGTCAGCGTCACCCCCGGTTTCGCGTCGCTGTGGCTGGGGCCGCGGCTGTGGAGCTTCGCCAGCAAGCACCCCGAGCTGGACATCCGCATCACCGCCACCAGCCGCCCGGTGCAGACCGACGAAGAGCAGATGGATCTGATCATCCGCTTCGGGCGCGGCGAGTACCCGGGCATGCACGTCGAACTGCTGCTGGAGGACGGGCTCACGCCGGTCTGCGCGCCGTCGCTGATGCAGGGGCCGCATCCGCTGCGCACGCCCAGCGATCTGAAGTACCACATGCTGCTGCACAACGAGGCGGTGGCGGCGGCCGGTTTCCGCGCCTCCTGGCAGGACTGGCTGGAACTGGCCGGCGTGCGCGACGTCGACGGCCGGCGCGGCCTGCACTTCAGCGACTTCCCGCTGGTGCTGCAGGAGGCGCTGGCCGGACGCGGCGTGGGGCTCGGTCACATCGCGCTGATCCAGCAGGAGCTGCGCGCCGGCCGGCTGGTGCAGCCGTTCGAGCTGGTGATGCATACCGGCGGCGACTACTACATCGTCCACCGCCCCGGCGCCGAGCAGCAGCCGAAGGTGGCGGCTTTCCTGGAGTGGCTGCGGCAGGAAGTGGCGCGTGATCGGGTCGGTGGCGAGCCTGACCAATCCTGCTGCGCTTGAGCGGCTGCACGAGCTGCTCATGCGCAGCCGCCGGCCGCTGGTGCTGACCGGCGCCGGCTGCAGCACCGACTCCGGCATCCCCGATTATCGCGACGCCGCCGGCGCCTGGAAGCGCAAGCCGCCGGTGACGCTGCAGGACTACCTCAAGTCGCCGCTGGCGCGCCAGCGCTACTGGGCCCGCAGCCTCGCCGGCTGGCCGCGGGTGGCCGCCGCCGCGCCGGGCGAGGCCCACCGTGCGCTGGCGCGGCTGGAAGCGGCCGGGCGGCTGCACTGGCTCATCACCCAGAACGTCGACGGCTTGCACCAGCGCGCCGGCAGCCGCCGGGTCACCGACCTGCACGGCCGGCTCGATCAGGTGCAGTGTCTGGAATGCGGCTTCCTGCAGCCGCGCGCGGCGCTGCAGGACGAGCTCGTGCGGCGCAATCCCGGCTGGCCCATGGGCACGGCGCAGGCCGCTCCGGATGGTGATGCCGACCTCGAGGGCCTGGACTTCGCCGCGTTCCGCGTGCCCGATTGCCCCCGCTGCGGCGGGCTGCTGAAGCCGACGGTGGTGTTCTTCGGCGAACAGGTGCCGGCGGCGCGGGTCGAGCAGTGCTACGCCAGGCTCGCGGAAGCCGACGCCCTGCTGGTGGTGGGCTCATCGCTGATGGTCTGGTCCGGCTACCGCTTCGTGCGGGCCGCCTGTCAGCGTGGCTTGCCGGTCGCCGTGATCAATCTGGGGCGCACCCGCGCCGACGCCGAGCTGACCGTGAAAGTCGAGCTGCCTTGCGGCCAAGCGCTCGCCGCGCTGGCCGAGCGGCTGGTCGGTGCCGCTTAGGCGCGGCGTCAGATCGCCGGCCAGTCGCGGCGCCAGGCGTCGGCGTCGCCGGCGCCGTAGCGGATGCGCACCGGCATGGCGGCCAGCCGTTCGAACAGCCGCACCTCGGCCTGGATGGGCCACCAGTCGTACAGGAAAATCTCGATCGGCCGCCACATCGCCACCCAGCCGCCGATCAGCAGGCTCTCCTGCAGCAAGCGCACGAAACCGCCGGCATCGGCCCAGCGTTCCAGCAGTTGGCTGGCGCTGAGGGCGAGGCCGAGGAAGGTCAGACCGATCACCAGGCTGACCCGACCACGCTGGAACAGCCGGGTCAGCCGCAGGCGCGCGGCCCGGCCGCGGTCCTGGAAGAAGGCATGGGTGGCGTTGCGTAGTGCCTGCGCCTCGTCCGGCTGGCCGGCCGGGCGCTCCAGATGGACCAGCAGCGCCAGTCGCGTGTCGCGCGGCAGCTCTCGCGCCCAGCCGACGATGAACTCCTCGGCGCTGGGGTCCAGATCGCGGCTGCGGAACGGCGACGGATCCATGGCATCGAACAGCTGGCGCAGCTCCGCCACCCGCACCTCGATCAACGTGCTGCCGCCGGGAATCTCGTCGCCGGCTTCGTAGGGTTCGCTCACCGTCTAGCTCTCCGGGCGGTCGTCGCTGGCCGAGGTAAGGCGCTCCAGCTCGGCCAGCCAGGCCAGCGCCTGATCGCGGTTGTCGCCGCACATCTGCGGCTCGGGCCGCAGGCTGGCGCAGACCTTGGGACGGCGCGGATCGCCGAACAGTCGGCAGCGATTGTCGGCGGTCAGCTGCACGCAGCGCACGCCGGCCGGCTTGCCGGCGGGCATGCCTGGGATCGGCGAACTGATCGAGGGGGCGATGCAGCACGCTCCGCAGCCGACTCTACATTCCATGGTATTCCGTAGGCTCGTGTGGGAAGGCACGGGGCGTTGGGTGTGCTCGGCGCATGACGGGCTACCCGGCTGTCGCGAGGAACGCCGCCACCGCGTCGAGCACCTGCGGCTGCGCCTCGCGGTGCGGGACGTGGCCGCAGCCAGGGAGGAGCGCCAGCCGGCTCGGGCCGGACGCTCCGCGCACGAGGCGCTCCGGGTGATGCGTCGAGCCGTATTCGTCGCGGTCGCCGTGGATGGCGAGCAGGGGGCAGCGCACCTGAGGCAGGACGTCGTCCAGGCTCCAGGCGCGGAAGGCATCGGACAGCCAGGTGTCGATCCAGGCGTTCAGCACCCAGGCGGCCTTGTCGCCGTGGTACTTGCGCAGGCGCTCGAACTGGTCGGGCTCGGCGAACGCCTGCCGGGCGGCGCGAATGCCGGCGAGGGTGCGGTCCTCGACGAAGGCTTGCGCCGACTCGGTGATGAGCGCCCGGCACTGATCCGGATAGGCCGCCGCGCAATGCGCGGCCATGCCGCCGCCCACGCTGTGGCCGAACGCCACGAAGCAAGCCAGGTCGAGTTGCTCGCGCACCGCCGCGAACGCGCCGTGCGCCTCCCGCTCGATGAAATCGAGCGGCAGCGTGCCGGGATAGGGATCGGAGCGGCCGAAGCCGAGACGATCGTAGGCGACCACCGTGCGGCCGGTCACCTGCGCCAGCCGCTCCGGAAAGTCGCGCCAGAGTTCGACGCTGCCCAGCGAGTCGTGCAGCAGCACGATCGGCGCGGTCTCGGCGGCCGCGGCGGGATGCCATGACTTGGCGAACAGGCGGCCGTCGGCGGTGGTTATCCAGTGCTCATGGGACCGAGGGGCCAAGGGTATCCGCTCCAGCCGACACGCTTGCGATAGCCTAGCCCGGAACCGGCCCGCGGCGGGAGCCCCGGTCAGCCGGCGCCGGCGGTCGCCTTGGCGCGGTTCGGCGACAGGGTGAAGATCTCCACGCCGTCCTCGGTGACGCCGACGCTGTGCTCGAACTGGGCCGACAGCGAGTGGTCCTTGGTGACCGCGGTCCAGCCGTCCGGGAGGATGCGCACCGGATACTTGCCGGCGTTGATCATCGGCTCGATGGTGAAGATCATGCCCGGCTCCAGCATCACCCCCTCGCCCGGCTTGCCGTAGTGCAGCACCTGCGGCGCGTCGTGGAACACGCGGCCGACGCCGTGCCCGCAGAAGTCGCGCACCACCGAGAAGTTCTCGCGGCGCGCCACCGTCTCGATGGCGTGGCCGATGTCGCCCAGCCGATTGCCGGGCTTGACCGCGGCGATGCCGGCCATCATCGCTTCGTAGGTGGTGTTGATCAGCCGCTCGGCCAGCACGCTGATCTTGCCCACCGCGAACGTGCGATTGCAGTCGCCATGCCAGCCGTCGAGCAGCGGCGTGACGTCGATGTTGACGATGTCGCCGTTCTTGAGCTTCTTGGACTCCGAGGGGATGCCGTGGCAGACCACATGGTTGACCGAGATGCAGCTGGCGTGCTTGTAGCCCATGTAGCCGATGGTGGCCGGCACCGCGCCGTGGCTGCGCATGAACTCCTCGCACAGCTTGTCGAGCTCGGCGGTGCTGATGCCCGGACGGATGTAATCGGCGATGAAGTCCAGCGTGGCCGCCGCCAGCGCGCCGGCACGGCGCATGCCCTCGAAGTCGTCGGCGTCGTACAGCGGGATGCGTTTGCCGGTGACATCCACCTGATTGGAATAGCGCATGATCGAAACTCCTGAGTCCTTCGTCCCGGTGCGGTGCCCGCGTCGGCTGCGTCCGGTACAACTCGAATAGCAAATAGGGCCGGTTCCGTCGCGTGGCCGGACGCTCGCCGGCACGGTAGGGTGTCCGACCGACGGCGGACATGGGTATGACACCCATATGCGACACCGACAATCCCCGCCGGTTCGGCACGGCCCGGTCGCATGGCGCTCGCCGACCGGCAGGCGGGGGATGTTGCGGGACTGACGCCGGAGCCGCGGCCCGGGAGCAGCGGACTATATTAGCAGGCGGCTTCGTTTCCTACCGAAACCCCCGCGGTGTCAAGCGCCTCGAACGGCGGCGCATATTGGACCAGGCCTTTGGCGCCCACCAGCGCGCCGGCGCGCAGCGGCGCCACCATGAGATGAGGATCGAGCGCCGGGTCCGGATAATGCAGGCCGTGCACGTTCGCCGCGCCGAAGCCGAAGCGCGCGTAGTAGCGGCTGTCGCCGACCACGAATACCAGATCGACCGCGGCGATGCGCAGCGCGTCCAGACCCACCTGCACCAGCCGCGAACCCACGCCGCGGCGCTGGAACTCGGGCCGCACCGCCAGCGGGGCCAGGCCCATGGCGCGAACCCGCGGGCTCTGCGGCAACCGTACCGGGGTGAACAGTATATGTCCGACCAGCTGGCCGTTGTGCTGCGCCACCAGCGATACCTGAGGCTGTTCGCCCTGGTGCCGCAGGCGCTCCACCAACTGCGCTTCGTCCGGGCGGCCGAAAGCCCGCAAATGCACCGAGAACACCTCAGGGTGATCCTGAGCCCGTTCCGGACGGACGAATACGCTGTTGTGCCTCATATGAACCACGAACCCTAGTCGCTTGGCAAACCGCTAGATTAACGAAAGTATGTTCAAACGTGCCCATGCCGTAGGCCCTTCTTTCCAGGGGCGGCCGATGGGACGTCGTTTAGTGTTGTCGTCGCTCGTTGCGAGCGGCAGCGGTCGGAACCGGATTTTAGAGCTTTCAGGTCGGTCCGTCCTGGGGATGACGGGGGAGAGGCCGGGTATCCGGCGTCGCGTTCTCCGTTTTGGTAACGCGAGAGTCCGCCAGGGAACAGAAACATCGGCGCCCGCGGCGCTTTTTCGTAAAGAGTCCGACCATGTGAAGCCGGTTACGGCGGCGAGGGGGAGTGACGCCGTATGGCGCCGATGAAGCGAGCGTTGAGCGTTGTCGCCGTGCTGGTCTGCGTCGTGGCCGCCGCCGCGGTCGCGGCCGGCTACGCCTGCCTGCGCGGCAGCCTGCCGATCCTGGACGGGCGCCTGACGCTGCCGGGGCTGACGGCGGACGTGAGCGTCGAGCGCGACGTCCTGGGCATACCGACGCTGCGCGCCGCCAACCGCGAGGATTTGGCGCGCGCCACCGGCTTCGTCCATGCCCAGGACCGCTTCTTCCAGATGGACCTGATGCGTCGCAGCGCCGCCGGCGAGCTGGCCGAACTGGTGGGCGAGGTCGCCGTCCCGCTCGACGAGAAGGTGCGGCTGCACGGCATGCGGGCGGTGGCCCGGCAGGTGCTGGCGCAGGCGCCGCCGTGGCAGCGGCGGCTGCTGGACGCCTACACCGACGGCGTCAACGCCGGCTTGGCGGCGCTGCGGGTGCGGCCGTTCGAGTACCTGCTGCTGCGCAGCGAGCCGCGGCCGTGGCGGCCGGAAGATACGATCATGGTGATCTTCGCCATGTACTTCGAGCTGCAGGATCCCTGGGCGCTGCGCGAGGCGCGGCTGCAGGCCCTGCGCGAGACGCTGCCGGAACCGCTGTATCGCTTCCTCACCGCGCCGGGCTGCGAGTGGGACGCGCCGCTCGACGGCAGCCAAGTCGAGCACGCCCGCCTGCCGTCCGCGCAGGAATACGATCTGCGGCACCACCGGTCGGTCGCGGTGAGCGGGGGCGGTGAGCCGGCGGCCGACGGCTTCGCCGTGGGCAGCAACAACTGGGCGATCGGGCCGGCGCACAGCGCCGACGGCGCCGCCTGGCTGGCCAACGACATGCACCTGCGGCTGAACCTGCCCCATATCTGGTACCGCATGCATTGGCTCTGGCACGAGGACGGCCAGCCGCGCATGGCCACCGGGGTGACGCTGCCCGGCACGCCGGCGCTGGTGGTCGGCAGCAACGGGCGCATCGCCTGGGGCTTCACCAACAGCTACGGTGATTTCGCCGACCGCATCCTGCTGGAGCTCGACCCGAGCGATCCGCAGCGCTATCGCACGCCGCAGGGCTACCGGCCGTTCGAGCGGCGGCAGGAGCGCATCGCCGTCAAAGGCGGTGGCGAGCGGGTGGTGGAGTTTCGCGACACCATCTGGGGGCCGGTGCTGCCCGACAGCGACGAGGCGGCGCCCCAGGCGCTGGCCTGGACCGCGCACCGGCCGCAGGCCACCAACCTCGACCTGCTGCGCCTGGAGGCGGTGGACGATGCTGGGGAGGCGCTGACGGTCGCCGCCGGCGTCGGCGTGCCGGCGCAGAACTTCGTGGTGGTCGACCGCCATGGCAATATCGGCTGGACCATCATCGGCCGTCTTCCCCGCCGCCATGGCTACGATCCCAACCTGCCCGCCTCCTGGGCGGACGGCGCCGGCTGGCAGGGCTGGCTAGCCGCGGAGGACTATCCGCGGCTGCTCAACCCGGCCGGCGGCCGCATCTGGACCGCCAACAACCGCGTGGTGGGCGGCGATTGGCTGCGCCTGATCGGCGACGGCGGCTTGCAGCTCGGCTCGCGCGCCACCCAGATCCGCGACGGCCTGCTGGCGCTGGAGCGGGCCGGCGCCGAGGACCTGCTGCGTCTGCAGCTGGACGACCGGGCGCTGTTCCTGGCCCGCTGGCGGACGCTGCTGCTGGACGTGCTCGATGAGCGCGCGCTGGCCGGCGAGCCGCGCCGTCAGGCGCTGCGGGCGGCGGTGGAAGACTGGGGCGGCCGGGCCAGCGTCGACTCGGTAGGCTACCGGCTGGTACGGGCCTTTCGCTTGTATCTGATGGACGAGGTGTTCACCGCGCTCACCGCCGAGGTGCGGGAGCGCTATCCCGAGTTCCGCTACCACGACATGCCGCAGGCGGAAGGCGCACTCTGGCGACTGGTCAGCGAGCGCCCCGCCCATCTGCTCGATCCCGCCTACGCCGACTGGCGCGAGCAGCTGCTGGCGGTGGTCGACCGGGTGATCGAGCGGCTCTGGGACGACCGGCACGGTTTCGATCATGCCACCTGGGGCGCGTACAACCGGCTGCGGATGCAGCACCCGTTGAGCAAGGCGCTGCCGCTGCTCGGCTTCTGGTTGGACATGCCGGCTGCGGCGCTGCCGGGCGACGCCCACATGCCGCGGGTGCAGACCCCGGTGGCGGGCGCCTCGCAGCGGCTGGTGGTGTCGCCCGGCCGGGAGGGCGAGAGCCTGCTGCACATGCCGGGCGGGCAGAGCGGCCACCCGCTGTCGCCGTTCTACCGGGCCGGCCACGACGACTGGGCGGCGGGCCGTCCCGCTCCGTTGCTGCCGGGGCCGACGCGCCACGCGCTGGTGCTGGCGCCGGAAGGCTGACGGCGCTACTTGCGCGATCGCGCCGGACGCGGCTTTACTTGCTCCATGGCCGGATCGGCCGGTGCGAAAAGAACAACGACATGTGGGACCGGCTCTTGGGTTTACCGTTCTCCGCGGCGATGCGGACGCTGTTCATGCCGGCGCTGCTGCTGCAGCTGGCAGTCGACGCCTTGCGTGGCCACCGTTTCCTGCTGCTGAACGGCTGGCAGCTGCTGCGCGCTTACGGCTACAAGCTGAGCAACCAGGACTGGTGGGCGTTGTACGGCGTGCATTACATGGCCGGACAGGAGTCGCTGGGCAGAGCCGCGCTCGTGGTGGGCGGCGTGTTGCTGCTGCTGTACGCGGCGCTGTGGGCGGCGATCGGCGCCGGCCTGCTGCGATTGCTGGCGCGGCTCAGGAACGGCTGAGCGCCGCGGCGGCCGCCGGCGCGCCTCAGTGGGACGAGCGCGGCTCGTCGCTCGGCAGCGCCAGCGGCGAGCGCAGCCGGATCAGTTGGCGGTTGCCGTCGGCGTCGATCACTTGCACGCTGTGCAGGCCGTCGGCGCCGTCTTCCACGTAAACCTCGCGCGGATGCACGACCAGATGATCGAGGCCGTCCGTCACCAGCTCGAAGGTATCCGTGTCCGGGTCGTAGGCCATGCCGCGCAGCACGGTCCAATCCTGGGCCAGCTGGTTGCCGAGGCCGAGTCCGGTGATTTCGACTTCCGCCAGCTTGGAGCCCAGTTCGCGGGAGATGCGATCGAAATAGCGTTGGCGCTGGGTCTTGTCCAGGGATCGGGTGGGCATCGGCGCTCCTCCTCAACATCAACCGTCGTCGTGATATGGGCGCCGGTCGTCGTCAGGCAAGGCCGCCGGAGCGCGAGAGCGGCCGAGCCGAATTGCGGAAATTGTGGTGATGGAAGAAATCTACGTCAGTACCGATATCGAAGCCGACGGCCCGGTGCCGGGGCTCAATTCCATGCTCAGTCTGGGGTCGGCCGCCTATCGGGCGGACAAGACCCTGATCGGCACCTTCAGCGTGAATCTGGAAACCCTGCCCGGTGCCAAGCCGCATCCGCTCACCGAGCGCTGGTGGAAGCAGTTCCCGGAGGCCTACGCCGCCTGCCGGGTCAACCCCGAGCCGCCGGAGACGGCCATGAAGCGCTACGCCGCCTGGGTGCGCTCGCTGCCCGGCAAGCCGGTGTTCGTCGGCTATCCGGCGTCGTTCGATTTCATGTGGGTGACCTGGTACCTACTGCGTTTCGCCAACGACGCGCCGTTCGGGTTCGCCGCGTTGGACATCCGCAGCTATGCCATGGCTATGCTGGATACGCCGTTTACCGATACGGCCAAGGATCGGCTGCCGCGGGAGTGGTTCGATCCGCTGCCGCATACCCACGTGGCGCTGGACGACGCGCTCGAACAGGGGGCGTTGTTCTGCAATATGTTGGCCCATAGGCGTCGTTCTTGAGCGTCGGCTCGGAGCATCCGCCGCGGTTTCGTTGTCCAAGTCGGCAAATAGCGATTGCCGGGTCGAGCGGGCTCGCCGTGATGCCCCGGTACGCCAACCGATATGTTGGAGTGGAAGTGTCGTCATGCCATCACGTGACCCCAAGAATTGGATGTGGGCCGAAGCCTGCGAGCTGCTGGAGCGGATGGAGCGGATTCACCGGCAGTTCTTTCAACTGGGACTGCCGTCCGCCAGCCGCCCGACCTGGGAGCCGCCGGTGGATGTCTACGAGACCGACGAGCGTTTCGTGATCATCGTCGCCCTGCCGGGCGTGCCGGCCGAGCAGATCGAGGTCGGCGTGCAGGAGGGCGGGGTCCTGGTGGTGCGTGGCGAGCGGCTGCTGCCGGCGCAGGCGCGGCTGGCCAGCATCTACCGCCTGGAAATCCCTCACGGTTACTTCGAGCGGCGTATCGAGCTGCCGCCGGGGCGCTTCCAGCTGGAGCGCCAGGAAATCGCCAACGGCTGCCTGTTGCTGTCCCTGGGCAAGCTGCCTTAGTGGAGAACATCGATGGCCATTTCGGACGATAGAGAGCTGCGCGAAGCGCAGACCGAGAACAATGAGGGCGGACAGCAGGCGCCCGGCGGTGCCGCGCCCGCCAAGGAGATTCCGCAGGATGCCGTGATCATCCTGCCGGTGCGCAACGTCGTGCTGTTCCCGGGCGTGGTGTTGCCGCTGAGCCTGGGGCGCGGCAGATCGATCGCCGCCGCGCAGGAGGCGGCGCGCAGCAACCGGCCGATCGGGGTGATCCTGCAACGCGACCCGCAGGTGGAGAACCCCGCCGGCGACGATCTGTACCCGGTCGGCACGGTGGCTTCGATCGTGCGCTACGTCACCGCGCCCGACCGCAGTCATCACGTGATCTGCCAGGGCGAGAACCGCTTCCGCGTGATCGAGTTCCTGGAGGGCTACCCCTTCCTGGTGGCGCGCATCGAGCGCATCGGCGAGAAGGAGGTCATGACCACCGAGCTCGAGGCGCGCATGCACACCCTCAAGCAGCGCGCGGTCGAGGCCCTGCAGCTGTTCCCCGAGGTCCCGGCGGAGCTGGTCAACGCCGTCGACGGGCTGCGCTCGCCGTCGGCGCTGGCGGACGTGATCGCCAGCTTCATGGACATCAAGCCCGAGGAGAAACAGCAGGTCCTGGAGACCACGGAGGTGCAGGAGCGCCTGGACCGGGTGCTGGATCTGCTCAACCGCCGCATCGAGGTGATGCGCCTGTCGCAGGAGATCAGCCAGCGCACCAAGCAGGCCATGGACGAGCGCCAGCGCGAGTACTTACTGCGCGAGCAGCTCAAGGCCATCCAGAAGGAGCTGGGCGAGGAGGACGGCCGCGACCTGGAGATCGAGGAGCTCAAGAAGGCCATCGCCGAGGCCAAGATGCCGCCCGACGTGGAGCAGGTCGCCAACAAGGAGCTGCGACGGCTGGAGCGCATGTCCGAGGCGTCCGGCGAGTACGGCATCATCCGCACCTACCTGGACTGGCTGGTGAGCCTGCCCTGGTCCAAGCTCAGCGAGGAGAACATCGACATCGCCGAGGCGCGGCGCGTGCTCGAGGAGGATCACTACGGCCTGGACAAGATCAAGCGCCGTATCCTTGAGTATCTGGCGGTGCGCAAGCTCAACCCGCAGGGGCGCAGCCCGATCCTGTGCTTCGTCGGCCCGCCCGGCGTGGGCAAGACCTCGCTGGGGCAGTCGATCGCCCGCGCTCTGGGGCTGGAGTTCACCCGTGTGAGCTTGGGCGGCGTGCACGACGAGGCCGAGATCCGCGGCCACCGGCGCACCTACATCGGTGCGCTGCCGGGCAACATCATCCAGGCGATCCGCAAGGCCGGCACCCGCAACCCGGTGATGATGCTCGATGAGATCGACAAGCTCGGCGCCGGCGGCTTCCACGGCGATCCGGCCGCGGCGTTCCTGGAGGTGCTCGATCCGGAGCAGAACGGCACGTTCCGCGACAACTACCTGGCCGTGCCGTTCGACCTGAGCCGGGTGTTCTTCATCGCCACCGCCAACGTGCTCGACTCCATCCCCGGGCCGCTGCGCGACCGCATGGAGATCATCGAGCTGGCCGGCTACACCGAGGACGAGAAGGTCGAGATCGCCCGCCGCTACCTGGTGAAGCGCCAGTCCGAGGCCAACGGCCTCAAGCCGGGGCAGGTCGAGTTCACCGACGCGGCGCTGCACGCCATCGTCCGCGACTACACCCGCGAGGCTGGCGTGCGCAACCTCGAACGCCAGATCGGCGCGGTCTGCCGGCACGTGGCGGTGCGGGTGGCCGAGGGGCTGATCGACGGTGCCCGGATCGACGCCGGCGATCTGCACGACATCCTCGGCCCGGCTCGCTTCGAGAACGAGGTGGCGATGCGCACCAGCGTGCCGGGCGTGGTCACCGGCCTGGCCTGGACCGCGGCCGGCGGCGACATCCTGTTCATCGAGGCGACGCGCATGCCCGGTTCCGGGCGGCTGATCCTCACCGGTCAGCTCGGCGAGGTGATGAAGGAGAGCGCCCAGGCGGCGCTCAGCCTGGTCAAGAGCCGGGCCGAGGAGCTGGGGCTGGATCCGGCGCTGTTCGAGAAGAGCGACATCCACATCCATGTGCCGGCCGGCGCCATCCCCAAGGACGGCCCCAGCGCCGGCGTGGCGATGTTCACCGCGTTGGTGTCGCTGCTCACCGGCCGCCAGCTGCCGTCGGACATGGCCATGACCGGCGAGATCAGCCTGCGCGGCCTGGTGCTGCCGGTCGGCGGCATCAAGGAGAAAGCCACGGCGGCGGCCCGCGCCGGCATCAAGACCGTGCTCATGCCGGCCCGCAACCGCAAGGACCTCGAAGACATTCCGCCGGCCGCGCGCGAGCAGCTCAAGTTCGTCTGGCTGGAGCACGTCGACGACGCGTTGGCGGCGGCGTTCGGCATCGAGACGAAGGCGGAGGCCGCGCGGCGCAGCGCCGGGGCGTAGCGGGCCGGGCGCGGCGCCGTATGCCGCCGCCGCGCCCGGCTGTGGACGGAGGAGGCTGCGATGCACGAGGGATTGCGGATCGGCCGTATCGCGGGCGTCGACATCCGGATCGACCGTAGCCTGCTCATCATTTTCGTCCTCATCCTGTTCGGCCTGGGGCTGGGACTGCTGCCGGCCTGGCACCCGACCTGGCCGGCGGGGCTGATCTGGGCGACGGCGCTGCTGGCCACGCTGGCGTTCTTCGCCTCGGTGCTGGTGCACGAGCTGGCCCATGCTCTGGTCGGCCGCGCCCAGGGGGCGCGCGTGCCGAAGATCACCCTGTTTGTGTTCGGCGGCATGGCGCATCTGGAACGCGAGCCGGCCCATTGGCGCGGCGAGCTGTGGATGGCCCTGGTCGGGCCGCTCACCAGCCTGGCGCTGGGTTTCCTCTGTTTGCTGGCGGTGGGTCGGCTGATCGACCCGAGCGCGCTGGCCGACGGCGGCGCCCGCGAGGTTCTGGCCGAGCTGGGGCCGGCGGCGACCCTGCTGCTGTGGCTGGGCCAGATCAATGTCCTGCTGGGGCTGTTCAACCTGGTGCCTGGCTACCCGCTCGACGGCGGACGGGCGCTGCGCGCCGTGCTCTGGGGCATCACCGGCAACCCGCAGCGCGCCACCCGCTGGGCGGCCGGCATGGGGCAGCTGTTCGCCTGGCTGCTGATCCTGATGGGCACCGGCATGGTTCTGGGGCTGCGCGTGCCGGTGTTCGGCAGCGGGTTGCTGAGCGGGCTATGGATCGCCCTGATCGGCTGGTTCCTCAACAACGCGGCGGTGATGAGCTATCGCCAACAGCTGATCGACCACTCCCTGGCCGGCGTGCCCGCCCGCCGGTTGATGCAGACCGATTTCGTCGCGCTCGCCCCGGAGCTGCCGCTCCAGCGCTGGATCGATGAATGGGTGCTGCACAGCGGCCAGCGGGCGTTCCCGGTGCTGCGCGACGGCGAGCTGCTGGGACTGGTCTGCCTGTCCGATCTGGCCCGGGTGCCGGCGGCGCGGCGCGCGGCGCTGACGGTGGCGGACATCATGACCCCGCGCGAGCGGCTGACGGTGGCCGGACCGGAGACCAGCGCCGACCAGGTGCTGCAGCGGCTGGCGCAGGCTCAGGTCAACCAGCTGCCGGTGGTCGAGCACGGGCGGTTGCTCGGCCTGGTCAGCCGCGAGAGCCTGCTGCGCTGGCTGGCGCTGCGGGGTGGCTTGGACGGACGGGACCGTTCGCTGCTGGAGCGCTGACCGCGGATGGGCGCGATCCGCTAAGCTTGGCAGCGGCCAATTCGAAAACGCCGGCGAAGTCGCCATCACTATTGGCGGACGAGCAGCATCCGTTTCACGCCAGAGTCGGCCATGAAAACCATAGTGCCTATCAGCGTCGGGCCGGCGGCGGCCGATCCGGACGCCATCGTCGATCTGTTCTTCGAGGGCGACGAGCTGTTCAGCGCCATGCTCGACGCCATCCGCGGCGCCAAGCGCTCGATCGCCCTGGAAACCTACATCCTGTGCTGGGACGAGGTCGGCCGCCCGCTGCTGGAGGCGATGGCGGCCAAGGCGCGGGAAGGGGTGCGGGTGCGACTGCACGTCGACGCTTTCGGCTCGCTGGGCGGTTTCCCGCGCTCGGCCGAGCGCTGGCTCAAGACGCAGGGCGTGCAGGTGCGCCGCTTCCACCGCTGGAGCTGGCGCGATCCGCTGCGCTACAACCGCCGCAACCATCGCAAGATGCTGGTGGTGGACGGCCGCGAGGCCTATCTGGGCGGCTTCAACCTGCACCGCGAATGCTCCCGCTGCCATTTCGGCGAGGGCCGCTGGCGCGACACCCACGTGCGCATCCACGGCAAGCTGGCGAGACAGGCGCTGCTGCTGTTCAACCTGTTCTGGCAGCGCCATCGGCGGCGCGTCCCCTTGCCGGCGCTGCCAGCGCGCTACGTGCTGCTGTCCAACCACGGCCATGGCGGCGGACGGCGCATGCGCCGGGTGGTGGACGGCCTGCTGGACGGCGCCCACGAGCGGATCTGGCTGACCACGCCGTACTTCGTGCCCGGCACCCACATCCAGAACCGGCTGATCCATGCCGCCCGCCGCGGCGTCGACGTGCGCGTGCTGGTGCCGAACAAGAGCGACGTGCGCCTGGCGCGCTGGGCCTCGCACGCCGCCTACGCCCGCTTGCTGGGGCACGGCGTGCGCATCTTCGAGTACCTGCCGCGGGTGCTGCACGCCAAGACCCTGGTGGTCGACCACATGTGGAGCATGGTCGGCACCTCCAACCTCGACTATCGCAGCTTCTTCCTCAACTACGAGATCAACCTGCTGTCCGAGGAGCCGGCGCTGGCCGAGGCCCTGCAGGAGCAGTTCCTGATCGATCTGGAGGAGTCCATGGAGATCCACGCCGACAAGTGGAGCCGCCGCCACTGGCTGCACTATCCGCTGGAAGGGGTGGGCTGGCTGGCGCGGCGCTGGCTATAGCGGCGGCGCGCTCAGCCCTCGTCTTGCCCAAACAGCTCCAGCTGGGCCTGCGTCGTCTGCAGCGGCCGCAGCCCCGAGGCGGTCACGCCCAGCAGCCGCACCGGCCGCTCGGCGGCCTCGGTGCGCGTCAGCAGCGTCGCCAGCACGGTCATCAGCGCCTCCAGCTCGCGCAACGGCGGATGGCAGGAGTGGGAGCGGGTGACTTGGCGGAAGTCGTGGTATTTCACCTTCAGGGTCCAGGTATCGGCGCTGAGCCGGCGCTGAGAGAGGCTGTCCAGCACCTCGGCGGCCAGCGGCCGCAGCGCTGCCAGCATGGCCTCGGGATCGTCCAGATCGCGAGGGAAGGTGGTCTCGCTGCCGATCGACTTGCGCTCGCGTACCGGCTGCACCGGCCGCTCGTCGATGCCGCGCGCGATGTTGTAGTAGAACGCGCCGCTCTTGCCGAACGCCGCCTGCAGCTCCTCCAAGCTGCGGCGGCGCAGGTCGGCGCCGGTGTGAATGCCCAGCTCGCGCATGCGCGCCTCGGTGGCCGGGCCGACGCCGTGGAAGCGACCGATCGGCAGGCTGGCAATGAACGCCGGACCCTGCTCGGGGGTGATCAGGTGCAGGCCATCGGGCTTGTCGATGTCCGAGGCCAGCTTGGCCAGGAATTTGTTGTAAGACACCCCGGCCGAGGCGGTCAGCCCGGTTTCCTCCAGGATCTCTTGCTTGATGCGGCGCGCGATCAGCGTGGCCGAGCCGCGGCAGGCCGTGCAGCCGGTGACGTCGAGATACGCCTCGTCCAGCGACAGCGGCTCCACCAGCGGCGTGTAGCGGTGGAAGATCGCTCGAATGCGGCGCGACTCGGCGGCATAGACCTCGAAGCGCGGCTTGATGAACACCGCGTCCGGGCACAGCCGACGCGCGCGCGACGCCGGCATGGCCGAGCGGATGCCGAAGCGGCGCGCCTCGTAGCTGGCAGTGGCGACCACGCCGCGGCTGTCGGGCGAACCGCCGACCACTACGGGACGGCCGCGCAAGCTCGGGTCGTCGCGCTGCTCCACCGACGCGTAGAACGCGTCCATGTCGATGTGGATGATCTTGCGGGTCATGCCTGCCGTAGCGGCGGAAATGGACATTCAATGATAGCCGCAACGGCGCAGGGGCTTGGCAGCGCAATCGCCCCCTACGTCTCCTCCCCCTCGTGGGAGAGGCGCATTGAGGGCGCTGCCCAGGAGAGGAGCCAGGAGAGGAGAAGGAGCGGATAGCGCGTTGCGGTTTGTTTGTCCCCCTCTCCCGCGAGGGGCGAGGGGCGCAAGGAAGACGCCGGTGCCGCATTGACCACGATGCTTGGCGAGACGGCGGTCTGATACGGCTCCATCTCCCCCCGTGTGCTGGCGGATGCATCCGTCCACCGAGCGTGTGGGCGGCAGCCGCGCGCTTTCCTGGTGCGCGGTAACCGGTGCTTGGCAGGACGGTGGCTTGTACGTTCCTTTCCCTCCTCGCGGGGGCGTAGCGAGGGGGCGAGGCCGGCAGGGCGAGGCGGCACGCACCGCTCGCCGCTTTATACCGCCGCCGCGCGGCAGCTCAGCGCCCGCAGCAGCGCTTGAACTTGAGGCCGCTGCCGCAGGGGCAGGGGGCGTTGCGGCCGCCGGACGGGGCGCTGGCCGGCGGATGAATGGTGCCGTCGACGTACAGCCAGTGGCCGTTTTCGCGGCGGAAGCGGCTGGTTTCGTGCTGCGCGCCCAGCCCCGAGGCGGTGCGGTAGCGCGCCACGAACTCCACCGTGCCGCTGTCGTCGACCGCGCCGCCGCCTTCCACGGCGCGGATCTCCAGCCCAGTCCATTGCGGCGTGTGGTCGAGGTCGATGGACTGCGGGCGGGTCGAGGGATGCCAGGTGCGCGCCAGGTAGTCGCTGTCTTTCAGCACGAATGCGCTGTAGCGAGAGCGCATCAGCGCTTCGGCGGTGGGGGCGGGCTCGCCGGCATGGTAACGGCCGCAGCAGGCGGCCAGGGGCTGCCGGCTGCCGCACGGGCAGGGACGTTCGTTGCTGTGGGTTTTCATTCGGAAACTGTAGCAGGCGTCGGCGGTGCGCGCAGCGTCGACGCCTGCTGGCGGACCGCGGCGCGCCGGCGGCGTGCCGCGGTCGTTCCCGGTCAGTGGCGGCGCGGCCGCAGCACCAGCACGGGGCAGTCGGCGTGTTCGATCACCGCGTGCGCCACGCTGCCGGCCACTAGCTGGTTGACGCCGCTGCGGCCGTGGGTGGTCATGGCGATCAGCGCGCCCGGCTCGATGCGGGCGTAGTCGACGATGGCGCGGGCGGCGTCGTCACCGTGCAGCACTTCCCAGTCCACTTCGATGCCGTACTTGGCCGCCACCGAGCGCGCCGCCCGGCCCAGATAGCCGGCCTCGCTGGCGTCCGCGCTGCGGGCCAGCTCGCCCGCCTCGGCCGGCAGCGCTTGGATCAGCCGCAGTGCGCCGTTGGCGGCTTTGGCGATCGGGGCGGCGTGCTCGATCATGCGCTCGGACACCTCCGAGCCGTCCAGGCACACCAGCACGGTCTTGACGTCGCTGACCCGGTGTTCCGACTTCAGGCGGGGACCGCTGAGCAGCACCGGCACTCCGGCTTCGCGCATCACATGGGCGGCGACGCTGCCAAACAGCCGCTCGCCGACGGCGCCGCGGGCGTGGGTGGCCATGTACAGCAGCGTCTCCGGATACCGTTGAGCCAGTTCGAGCAGATGCTCGGTGGGGGAGCCCACCAGGATGGTGACGGTGGCGTTGCGAATGTCGCGCTCGGTGAGGAGATCGCGGATCACCGTTTCGCGGTGCGGGCGTTCGGCCTCCGTTTCCACCACGGAAACGACCTCGGCCTGCATGCCGAGTCGGTCCGCCAGTCGGCAGCCCGGCGCGATGGCGGACAGCGACAGCGACGAGTCATCTACCGGAATGACGAGGCGGCTTGCCATGTGGAATTCTCCCCTGAGCTCCTGAAGTTCGCGGCCGTTATATGAGGCCAATCGTTGTGGTTTAGTTTGTTGACGCCACTGGTGCGGCGTCTTTATCTGGATCAAGATTTCGGTGTCGTCGCTCCGCCCCCCAGCAGGGAGGGCCATATGGAGCGGCGGCACCTAGAAGGGACTATAGAGCTTTCGGCGAGTTCTGGCACGTCCGCCCATGATTGCGCCGGAGGCTTTATAGTTGGGGGGCGCGCAGCAACAACGTCCGCAGGCTTCGTTGGGGGGACGACATCGGAACGGCGGGACAAGGAACCACATGGCGCGCTGGGCCGAAACGGTCGTAGGGGTAGTCAATGGGGAGTTCGCCCGGTGTCGGCGGTCGAAAGCCGCCTTTGACCCGGCTTGGGTTCAGTTTTGCGGATGATGCGCTGGAGCGCGCTTTCCGCCAGGATTACGACAAGCGTGTCGCGTTGCAGGTGCGTCTTTCCTTGCTATGCGGCGCGGTGCTCTACCCGTCGCTGGCGTGGCAGGACGTCTGGTTTTTCCCGGACCGCTATCCGCTGATTTGGCTGATACGCGGCAGCGTGGCCGCGATGCTGCTACTGACGCTGGCGTTGGTCTGTCGACCGCGGTTTTTCCGCTACTACACGCCGTTGGTGATGGCGGCGGCACTGGTCGCCGGTGCCGGCGTGATCACGATGATCGGCCTGGGTTCGGCCGATGTGGCCTCTTCCTATTACCTCGGACTCACCCTAGTGATCGTCTGGGGCTATACCTTTTCCGGGCTGCGGCTGCCCTGGGCGGTGGCGCTGAATCTGATCCTGCTGGCAGCCTACCTGCTGGTGTCGTTGCTGGTCGGCAATGCCGCGCCGATGTGGCTGGCGACCAACTTCGGCAACGCCGTGGCGGCCAGCGCGCTGGTCGGGGTCGCCGCCTACCTGATGGAGCGGCAGCGCCGGACGGTGTTCTATCACGCGCTGCTGCTGGACGACGAGCGCCGCAGCCACGAGCAGCGTGCGCATTCCGATCACCTCACCGGGCTGCCGAACCGGGCCTATTTCGAGCGCCACAGCAAGCAGGCCTTGAGCCGGGCGCAGCGGCAGGGATCTCGGCTGGCGGTGATCTACATCGACATCGACGGTTTCAAGCCGATCAACGACCGCTACGGCCATCACGTCGGCGACGCCGTGCTGGCCGAGGTGGCGCGCCGCCTGGAGTCGACGCTGCGCGCCAGCGATATCGTGGCGCGGGTGGGCGGCGATGAGTTCGTCGCGCTCCTGGAGGAGGTCGGCGACCGCGATAAGGTGCTGATGGTGGTCGACAAGCTGCGCGAGGCGGTACGCCAGCCCGTGGCGGTGCGGTTGCCGAGCGGCGCGCAGGCCGTCATCGAGGTGACCGTCAGCGTCGGGACGGTGCTGTACCCGGACGACGGCGAGACTTTCGGCTTGCTGCTGGAGCAGGCCGACGCCGCGATGTATCGGGACAAGCTGGCGCGCCGGCGCTGGGAGCGGGAGACGGCACCGAGCGATTGAGAGTGGTATGGCCGGCGCGCGCTGGCCAAGACGCGCTACCATGCAGCCATGAGCGACACCGTTTCCGCGCCGGCCGCGTTGCCGGTGCTGTATCGAGACGAGCATTTCATCGCCGTCGACAAGCCGGCCGGCATGCTGGTGCACCGGACTTGGATCGCCGACGGCAGCGAGTTCGTGCTGCAGCGGCTGCGCGACCAGATCGGCCAGCGGGTGTACCCGGTGCATCGCCTGGATCGACCCACCTCGGGCGTGCTGGTGTTCGGTCTGAGTTCCCGCGCCGCCGCCGATCTGTGCGAGCTGTTCAAGGACCGGCAGGTGGAGAAGCGCTACCTGGCGGTGGTGCGCGGCTACGTGGAGGGCGAGGGCACCATCGACTACCCGCTGCGCGAGGAGCCGCACCTGCCGGCGCAGGAGGCGGTGACCCACTATCGCGGGCTGGCGAAGGTCGAGCTGCCCATCGCGGTCAGCCGCTACGCCACGACGCGCTACTCGCTGGTGGAGGCTATCCCCGAGACCGGGCGCATGCACCAGCTGCGCAAGCACTTCGCCCATATCTCCCACCCGATCATCGGCGACACCGGCCACGGCGACGGGCGGCACAATCGGCTGTTCCGCGAGCGCTTCGGCATCCACCGCCTGCTATTGCATGCTCGGGCGCTGACGTTTCGCCATCCGTACACCGGCGCCGAGATCCGGATCGAGGCGCCGCGGCCGGCGGAGTTCGAGGCTCTGTACCACGCGTTTGGCTGGGGCGAAGCGGAACCGGCGCCGGCGGCGGATCGCGCGGTTGCTGGCGGCTGAGGCGTGATGGGCTCCCCTGCGGCCGCGGGCTTGTGGCAACCTACGGCCTTTCGGCGCGCGACGCCGCCTCAAGACGGAAGCTGTACCCCATGTCTATCTGGTTCGCTACTCCCTCGCTCGAGCAGATCCAACACAACAATCAGAACACCATGGTCAGCCATCTGGGCATCGAGTTCCTGGAGATCGGCGACGACTATGTGCGCGGCCGCATGCCGGTGGATGCCCGCACCGTGCAGCCGTACCGCATCCTGCACGGTGGCGCCTCGGTGGTGCTGGCCGAAACCCTGGGCAGTGTCGCCGCCAGCCTGTGCCTGGATCCGCAGCGCAAGTACTGCGTCGGCCTCGAGATCAACGCCAACCACATCCGCGCCGTTCCCGAGGGTTCGGGCTACGTCTACGGCACCGCGCGCCCCTACCACATCGGCGGCAGCACTCACGTCTGGGAGATCCGCCTGGAGGACGAGAAAGGCCGGCTGACCTGCATCTCGCGCCTGACCATGGCCATCCTGGATCGGCCCAAGAGCTGAGCAAGGCCGCGAAGCGGCGCTGTTCCGGTGGGATACAGGAGCGGTGCCGCCGTGCATGGAGCCTGAGCGTCGATATAAGGCGCTTCGCGGTTTTTTGTCCCCCTCTCCCTGGCCCTCCCCACAAGGGAGGGCGTATTAGGCCGTTTTTCTACCAAGCGTCGACGTTGGGCGGCACCTGGATAATCTTCGCGTTTGCGTGCTATTCCCAGTTTCGGGGTGAGCACGGCACCGGCCGCCAAGTTGGCGCCTTCTTAATTTCCATCCGTTCCTCATGAGTGCGAGTACGCGTGCATCCACCGAGCCTCAGCGGTAGCCGCGCGCTTTCCTCGTGGGCAGTAACGGGGGCGTGGCAGGACAACGGCTAGAACGTTCCTTCCCCCCCCTCGCGGGGGGCAGGGAGAGGGGGGATAACCATCCGCGAAGCGTCGTTTCGCTTCATGACGCGACTCAGGCCAGTCTCACCTCCAGCCAGCCTTGCTCCTCCCCCGAACTCATTAGCCGATCACCCATTCGCTTGCTAGGCGGCCGGGCGTGAGCTATCTGTCAAAAGTCCGGCCTCTGCGGGCAACAACCAATAACAACGATAAGTTCGGAGGAGGAGTTCATGCGTCAGAGCATTCGTGGCGCTGTGCGGCGTTCGTGTTCCGCGTTGGCGCTGGCCGCCGCTTTGCTGGCGGCGCCGGTGGCCCAGGCGGCGGGGTATCAGGCGCCGGAGCGTCTGGTCGGCCCGGCGCCGTTCCTGGGCGTGCACGGCGTGGCGGTCGACGACGATGGCCGGATCTATGCCGGCAGCGTCACCGGCGCGTCCCTATCCGTGGTCGAGCGCGACAGCGGCAAGGTCAGCGTCTTGATCGGACCGCCGGAGGGCATGGCCGACGACATCGCCATCGCGCCCGACGGCACCATGGCCTGGACCGGTTTCCTCACCGGCAAGCTCTACGCCCGCAAGGGCGACGGGCCGATCCGGCTGCTGGCGGAAGGGTTGCCCGGCATCAATTCGCTGGCGTTCGACAAGCAGGGCCGGCTGTTCGCCACCCAGGTGTTCCTGGGCGATGCCCTGTACGAGATCGACGTCAACGGCGAGCGGCCGCCTCGCAAGATCAAGGAGGGCATGGGCGGCCTGAACGGCTTCGAGATCGGCCCCGACGGTTGGCTGTACGGCCCGCTCTGGTTCAAGGGCCAGGTGGTGAAGGTCAACGTCGACAGCGGCGAGCTGCAGGTGGTGGCCGAGGGCTTCCAGACGCCGGCGGCGGCGAACTTCGGCCCGGACGGTATGCTGTACGTGGTCGACACCCGCAGCGGCGAGCTGGTGCGCGTGGATCCGGCCAGCGGCGCCAAGACCGTGGTCGCGCAACTGGCGACCTCGCTGGACAACCTCGCCATCGACCGCGCGGGCACCATCTTCGTCTCCAACATGGCCGACAACGCCATCCAGGAGGTCGATCCCAAGACCGGCAAGGTGCGCACCATCGTCAAGAGTGACCTGGCCGCGCCCACCGGCTTGGCGATGGTCGGCGACACCCTCTACGTGGCCGACACGTTCGCCTACCGCACCGTCGACGTACGCACCGGCAAGGTCACCGACGTCAAGCGCATGCAGGCCTCGGATCTGGAGTATCCGGGCTACGCCAGCGCCGACGCCGAGGTGGTGGTGCTCAGCAGCTGGTTCACCGGCACGGTGCAGGTCATCGACCGCGCCAGCGGCGAGACCCGCGACATGATGCACGGCTTCGCGGCGCCGCTGGGCGCGGTGCGGCTCGCCGACGGCAGCCTGCTGGTGGCGGAGCTGGGCAGCGGCTCGCTGCTGCGCGTGAGCGGCGCGCACGGCGCGGAGCGCAAGCCCGTGCTGCAGCAGCTGCAGGGGCCGGCCGGGCTGGCGCTGAGCCCCAAGGGCGACGTGGTCTATCTCACCGAGGCTGCCGGCCGGGTGTCGGCGGTCAACACCAAGGACTGGTCGGTCCGGACCATCGTCGAGGGCCTGAAGCTGCCCGAAGGCATCGCCCTCACGCCGGAGGGGCGGTTGGTGGTGGCCGAGGTCGGCGCCCAGCGCATCGTCGAGATTGACCCCAAGGACGGCCGGCTGAGCGTGGTGGCCGACAAGCTGCCCGTCGGCCTCCCTGGCCTGCCCGGGCTGCCGCCCACCAACCTGTTCACCGGTGTGGCGGTGAGCGCCAAGGGCGATATCTACTTCACCTCCGACCTGGAGGGGGCGCTATACCGCATCGCCCGCAAGTAGCGCCGCGCGGGCTCCGGGCGCCGGCCCGGAGCCCCGGCTTTCAGGCCACCAGCACCCGCTCCAGGGCGGCGCGCAGCGGCGGCGGGATGGGGGTCGGCCGCTCGGTGGCGCGATCGACGAACACGTGGGTGAAGGTGCCGTAGGCGCAGGCCTTGTCCTGGCCCTTCTTGAAGATGGCGATGCCGTATTCCACCGAGCTGTTGCCCAGGCGATTGACCCGGAAGCCACCCTCGATTTCCTCCGGATAGGCGATGGCGCTCTTGTAATTGCACTGGGAGCTGACCACGTAGCCGATCACCGGCCCATGGTGAATGTCCAGGCCGCCTTCCTTGATCAGGTAATGATTGGCGATGGTGTCGAAATAGCTGTAGTAGACAACGTTGTTGACGTGCCCATACAGATCGTTGTCCATCCAGCGGGTGGTGATGGGCAGGAAATAACGGTAGTTGCTTCGATCGAGGAAAGCGTCGCTCATCGGGCTGCCTTTGCGGTTTCCTGTCGCGGTACTGCGGAGAGCGGTTCAAGCTAGCCCAGCGTCGCCGCGGGCGGCAAGCCGCCGGGCTAGCGGCACGCCGCCTGCCGCGGCGCGGCACGCACGGCGAGCGTCCGCGCGGCGCCGATGCCGCGCGGGTCGGACGCCGCCTGCACCTGGTTGCGCCGGCAATCCCAGAGCACGACCTGCATGTCGCCGTAGCGGCGGCCGATGTCCTTGAGCTCGTGGCCCATGGCGCGCAGCCGCTCCTGCACCTCCGGCGTCAGCGCGTTGGGCTCGTGCTGGATCTGGTCCGGCAGGTACTGGTGGTGGAAGCGCGGCCGCGCGACCAGCGCCTCAGCGTCGCCGCCGGCGGCGAATTCCAGCGCGGCCAGCAGCACCATGGTGACGATGCGGCTGCCGCCGGGCGTGCCGAGGATGGCGATGCGCTCGCCGGATTCCAGGAAGGTCGGCGCCATGCTCGACAGCGGGCGCTTGCCCGGCGCGATGGCGTTGGCGCCGCTTTCCACCAGGCCGTACAGGTTGGCGCCGCCGGGGCGGGTGGCGAAATCGTCCATCTCGTTGTTGAGCAGCACACCGGTGCCGGGCGGCACGAAGGCGGCGCCGAACATGGTGTTGATGCTCAGGGTGGCGGCGACGCGGTTGCCTTCGCCGTCCAGGATCGAGAAGTGGGTGGTGTGCTCGCCCGGCGCGGTGTCCGCGGCCGCCGGCGGCGCCAGTAGCGCGCTGTGCCCGGCGCGCTCCGGATGGATGCCGGCGCGCAGGCCGGCGGCGTAGTCGGGGCTGAGCAGGCGCGCCAGCGGGATGTCGGTGAAGGCCGGGTCGCCCAGGTGCTCGCTGCGGTCGCGGTAGGCGCGGCGCATGGCTTCCGCCGTCAGGTGGATGCGCTGCGCTGGCGACAGCGTCTCCAGCCGGTAGCCGTCGAGAATGTTAAGCATGGTGATCAGGCCGACGCCGCCGGCGGACGGCGGCGGCGCCGACACCACCCGCATCCCGCGGTAGTGGCCGACCAGCGGCGGCCGTTCCTCGATGCGGTAGCGTGCCAAGTCCTCGTCGCGCCAGATGCCGCCGCCGGCGCGCACACCCGCCACCAGCCGCTGCGCCACCGGGCCGTGGTAGAAGCCGCTCGCCCCCTGGGCGGCGATGCGGCGCAGGGTCTCCGCCAGCTCCGGCTGGCGCAGCCGCCAGCCGGCCGGCGGCACCTCGCCGTCGAGCAGGAAGATGCGGCGGGCCTCCGGGTCGGCGCGCAGCGCCTGCAGGCGGTAGGCGGCCATCCGCCGGTAGTGCTCGTCCACCACGAAACCTTCCTCGGCCAGGCGGATCGCCGGCGCCAGGCTGGTCTCCAGCGTCAGCGCGCCGTAGCGGCGGCTCAGGTGCTCCAGCGCCGCCGGCGTGCCCGGAATGGCCGCCGCCAGCGGACCGTCCAGCGACGCGCGTGGGCGCGGCTGCCCGGCGGCGTCCAGGTACGTTCCGGCGTGAGCGTCGAGCGGCGCGGTTTCGCGCGCGTCCACCACCACCTGATGGCCGTCCGCGGCCCGGTGCAGCAGGAAGAATCCGCCGCCGCCTAGGCCGGAGCCGTACGGCTCCACCACCGCCAGCGCCGCGGCCACCGCCACCGCCGCGTCGAAGGCGTTGCCGCCCTTGCGCAGCACCTCCAGGCCGGCCTCGGTGGCGAGCGGGTGGGCGCTGGCCACGGCGGCGGCCGGCGGCTGGGCGGCGGCCGCGAAGCTCAGGATAAGCAGGATCAACGCCAGCAGCGGGCGGTGCAGTGGAGGGCGGCAGTGCCGGAGCAGTGATGGCATGGTTGTTCTCCTAGGCATGGGTCATGCCTGCATTCCGCGTTCCGACGCACGGCAGGACCGTGCTGACGACGCCTGGAGCTGCCGCGGGCACGGTGCTGTCGCGAGAGGGTTTTGAATATCAATAGGTTGCACTCTGCGGTTTGTCTTGGCCCCGTCTGTTTGGCCCGACCGTGTGCGCCCATCTATGGAGGGGCTCTAAGTCGTCATGCCCGCGTAATGCCCGCCCCCGCGAAAGCGGGAGCGAGCATCCAGTGCTCGCGAGCCTCAGCGCACGCTGTTTTGGTAACGCGATGTGCTTCGTGGCGCCGGTCTTGGTGAGAAGGGCCGTTTGTCCCCCCTCTCCCAACCCCTCTCCCGCGAGGGGAGAGGGGCGTGCGGGCCGCTGTACCCCTGGGTGCGGTACGCGGGGGGAGCGCGCTACCGCTGTCTCGAAGGCAAGGCCGGTGCCGTCACGGCAGGCCGGCGCCGGGGACTTCCACCGTCACCGTTTCGATCCGCCCGCTGCGCAGCTCGCGGGTGCGCGGGCCGGTGGTGGCGGCGGTGCAGATGAACAGCGTGCGCCGGTCCGGGCCGCCGAGCATGCAGGCGTAGGCGCGGGTCGACACGGGGATGCGGTGCGTCACCTCGCCGCCCTCGCGCACCCGCAGCACCATGGCGGTACGCGGGCAGGCCAGCCAGACCGCGCCCTCGGCGTCGAGGCAGATGCCGTCCGGGTAGTGGCCGTCGAGCTCGGCCCAGACCCGTCGGTTGCGCAGCGAGCCGTCCTCGGCGAGATCGAAGGCGGTCAGGCGGTTGCCGAAGGTCTCGGCGACGATCAGGGTGCCGCCGTCGGGGGTGATGACCGTGCCGTTCGGGAAGGCCATGTCACGGGCGACCACCGCCGCTTCGCCGTCGGGCCGCACGCGGATCAGCTCGGCCGGGGCGAAGGGGGCCTTGTTGTCCAGGTCGAAGCCAAAGTTGCCGATGAAGGCGTTGCCGTGGCGGTCGACCACCATGTCGTTGGTGTCGAACGAGGCCAGCCCGCTCAGGTCGGCGACCTCGGTCAGGCCGGCCGGGTCGAGCCGCAGCAGCCGGCGGTCACGCATCGACACCACCAGCAGCCGGCCGTCCGTGGTCCAGCCCAGGCCGGACGGACGGTTCGGCACCTCCACCACGGTCTCGGCGCGGCCGTCCAGGTCCACCGTCATCACCGCGCCGTCGTGCATGTCGGAGAACCAGAGCTTGCCCTCGTGCCAGCGCGGGCCCTCGGGGAAGGCGAGGTTGTCGAGCAGTACGGAAGTTTCGGTCGTCATTGCGATTCCTCCTGGCGCTGGTGGTTCCTTAGTAGCCGGGCGGCGGGGTGAAGCCGCCGAGCAGCCGTTCCAGGTGCTTGGCGAACGCTAGCGTGGTGCGGTCCTCCAGGTAGGGACCGATGATCTGGATGCCGATCGGCAGGCCGTCGCGGCTGCGGCCCACCGGCACCACCGTGGCCGGCAGATAGACCACGCCGCCCAGGCCGGCCCAGACCAGCACGTCCATGTACGGCCGCGGCTGGCCGTTGATCGGTAGCACGCGGTCGCCGATCGGATTGCTGTGGTCGTGCGGGAACGGCAGGGTGTGGGTGGCGGGGGCGAGCAGCACGTCGTAGCGGCGGAAGAACTCCGCCCAGGCCCGCCGCATCTGCTGGCGGCGCTCGTCGGTCTGCAGCCACTGGGCGTGGCGCTGCACCGCGCCGCGGGCGAAGCGCACCGTGTAGCGGCGGTCGTCGGGAGCGGCCTCGGCCGCGGTCCGCACCATGGTCTCGAAGGCCTTCGGCGGCAGGCCGGCGCCCATGGTGGCGGTGAGCAGCGAATAGTAGACCTCGTGCGACTGTTCGAGCTCGATGCCCGCGGGGCGCGCTTGCTCGTCCACCGCTACGCCTTCGGCGCGCAGCCGCTCCGCCACGCCGCGCAGGGTGGCGACCACCTCGGCGTCGATCGGGCAGGCGGGATCGTCCAGCCAGGCGGCGACCCGGAAGTCGGTAAGGCGCTGGTGGCGGGCGGCGGGCAGCTGCAGCTTCCAGCCGACCGCCTCGTCGCTGTCGGGGCCGGCCAGGATGTCCAGCGCCAGCGCCAGGTCGTCGACGTAGCGCGCCAGCGGTCCCATCACGCCGATATCGGCCTTGTGCAGCGAGCCGGGCGGCCCCGGGATGTGGCCGCGTGCCGGGATCAGGCCGTAGCTGGGCTTGTGGCCGCACACGCCGCAGAAGTTGGCCGGAGTGCGGATCGAGCCGCCGATGTCGCTGCCCAGCTCCAGCGCGCACAGGCCGGCGGCCAGCGCCGCCGCCGCGCCGCCCGAGGAGCCGCCGGGCGTGCGGCTCAAATTCCAGGGGTTGTTGGTGGTGCCGTAGACGTCGTTGTAGGACTGCAGGTCGCCGGCGAACAGCGGCACGTTGGTCTTGCCGAAAACCACGGCGCCGGCATCCAGCAGGCGCTGCACGGCGACCGCGTTGTTCTGCGGCCGATGGTCCTTGTAGGCGGGAGCGCCGGCGGTGGTGGGCATGCCCACCACCTCGAAGGTGTCCTTGATGGTCATCGGCACGCCGTGCAGCGGCCCCCAAAGCTCGCCGCGAGCGAGCGCGGCGTCGGCTTCGCGCGCCCGGGCGCGGGCGGCGTCGAGATCGGTGGCCACCACGGCGTTGAGGGCCGGGTTGAAGCGGCCCAGGCGTTCCAGATAGTGCTCCAGCAACGCTGCGGCGCTGATTTCTTTGTCGCGGATCATGCGGGCCAGCTCGCCGGCTGGCCGGAACGCCAGGTCCATGTGCTCCTCCTGGTGTGGTTGTTGTCGTTATGGGCGATGATGGGTCGCAGCCCATCCTAGCAAAGGGCGAGCGGCGATGGCCGGCCGGATCGACGCGGCCGCGCGGTGCCAGGGGATCGGCGAGGGTTCAGGCTCAGTCCGAGCGGCCGGCGCCGCGCGGGTCGACGTCGGCGAGCGCCCGCAGCAGCGCCTGCAGGTTTTGCCGCAGCTGGCGCAGCTGCTCGGCGGGCAGCGGCACGCGGCAGAGCATGGCGTCCGGGATGCCGCGGGCGCGTTCCCGCAGCGCGCGGCCGCGCTCGCTCAGGTCCACCTCGACTACACGCTCGTCGCGGTCGCTGCGGCGGCGCACGACCAGGCCGGCGGCTTCCAGCCGCTTGAGCAAAGGGGTGAGGGTGCCGGCGTCCAGGTGCAGATTGCGCCCCAGCTCGCCGACGGTCTGCGGTGCCGTCTCCCACAGGCACAGCATCACCAGGTATTGCGGATAGGTCAGCCCCAGCTCCGCCAGGAGAGGGCGGTACAGGCGGGTGAGCATGTTGCTGGCCGCGTAGAGCGGGAAGCACAGCTGTTGGTTCAGGCGGAGCTTGTCGTCGCTCATCCGGCACCGGCGGGTCGCTGAACGGGAGTCGGCACCGTAGCGTAGCAGAACTGGCGGCGGCGCGGCCGCCGCCGCTGGCGTCACTCGACCCGCACCGTCAGGGCGACGTCGATGTTGCCGCGCACCGCGTTCGAGTACGGGCAGGTGCGGTGCGCCGCCTCCACCAGCTCCCGGGCGGTGTCCGGATCGAGGCCGCCCAGGACCGCCTCCAGCGCCACCGTCAGGGCGAATCCGCCGTCCGGGCGCTGGCCCAGGCCGACCTCGGCGCTCACCTGCGTGCGGCTCGGCTTGAGCTTGCGGCGGGCGGCCACGTGGAGGATGGCGTTCTCGAAGCAGGCAGCATAGCCGGCCGCGAACAACTGCTCCGGGTTGGCGGCGCCGCCGCGGCCGCCCAGCTCCGCGGGAATGGCCAGATCCAGCGCCAGCGCGCCGTCGTCGCTGCGGACGTGGCCAGCGCGGCCACCGCTGGCGGTGGCTTTGGTGCGGTACAGAACCTTCATGACGATCTCCAGTGTTTTTGTTTGTGTACAAAAATATTGCACGCAATATTTTTTTTGCACGGTCAAGGAATGCGTGTGACGCAGCGCCGATGTGCGTGCGCGCGGGTTGATATGGCCGCGGTTCTCGTGTTCGATAGCCGACTATCGTCGGCCGCGGCCGGCTACAACGACAACGAACCCCCGAAGGGGGGGATGAGAGGAGAGGGATCATGAGCTTGAAGGCGGATCTGTCCGGCCGGGTGGCGCTGGTGACCGGCGCTTCCAGCGGCCTGGGGGCCCATTTCGCGCAGACCCTGGCGCGCAACGGCGCCAAGGTGGCGCTGGTGGCGCGGCGACGCGAGCGGCTGGAGGAGCTGGCGCGCGCCATCGAGGCCAGCGGCGGGGTGGCGGTGCCGGTGGCGGCGGACGTCAGCCGCGCCGAGGGCGTGGCCGCCGCCTTCGATCAGGCGGAGCAAGCGCTGGGCACGGCCACTATCGTGGTGAACAACGCCGGCATCGCCCGCAACGCGCCGGCGTTGGAGATGGACGAGGCCACCTGGGACGAGGTGGTGGACACCAATCTGCGCGGCGCCTGGCTGGTGGCGCAGACCGCGGCGCAGCGCATGGTCAAGGCCGGCACCGGCGGAAGCATCATCAACATCGCCTCCATCCTGGCGAAGCGCGTCAACGGCCACAACGCTCCTTACATCGCCTCCAAGGCCGGGCTGCTGCACCTCACGCGGGCGCTGGCGCTGGAGTGGGCACGCTATTCCGTTCGCGTCAACGCCATCCTGCCTGGTTACATCGAGACCGACATCAACCGCGAGTTTTTCCAGACCGCGGCGGGCCAGGCCATGATCAAGCGCGTGCCGCAGCGGCGGCTCGGCAGGCCGGAGGATCTCGACGGCGCGCTGCTGCTGTTGGCCTCGGACGCCTCGTCGTTCATGACCGGAGCCGAGATCGCCGTCGACGGCGGTCATCTGCAATCGTCGCTGTAGTCGAACAACGATCGGCCGGCGCGCACCGGCCCTAAACGGAGGAGGTTTCTGCATGCGTTGGCGCAATCGCCCGGAAGGGTCCAACTGGGGTGAGTTCGGGCCCGATGACGAGCGGGGGCGGCTCAATCTGCTCACGCCCGAGAAGGTGCTGCAGGGCGTGGCCGAGGTGAAGGTCGGCCGGTCGTTCTGCCTGAGCCTGCCGCTCGACTACCCCGGCGGCAACGTGCTCAATCCGCTGCGCCATCCGCCGCGCCGGTTCGCGGCGGTGCGCAATGACCGGCTCAACTACAACTTCGCGCTGCGCGACCACAATCCGGACTTCACCGACGTGGTCTGCGACGACGCGGTGCTGCTCTACACCCAGTACTCCACCCAGTGGGACAGCCTGGCCCACGTCGGCAGCGTATTCGACGCCGACGGCGACGGTGTGCCGGAGCCGGTGTACTACAACGGCTGGCGCGCCGGCGAGCACGTCATCGGCCCGGCCGGTGAGCGCCACGGCGACCTGGTGGAGGGCGCCTACGCCCATCGTCTGGGCATCGAGCGCATGGCCGAGACCGGCGTGCAGGGGCGGGCGGTGCTGATCGACCTGGAGAAGCACATCGGCCGCGAGCGGGTGGCGGTGGGCTATGACCAGCTCATGGAAATCTGCCGCGCCGACGGCGTGGTGGTCGAGAAGGGCGACATGGTGGCTTTCTACACCGGCTTCGCCGACGTGCTGCTGGAGATGGGGCGTCAGCCGGACAAGGCGCGCCTGGCCAACAGCTGCGCCGTGCTCGACGGCCGCGACCCCAAGCTGCTGCAGTGGATCACCGATTCCGGCCTGAGCGTGCTGATCGCCGACAATTACGCGGTGGAAGCCTTCCCGGCCAAGCCCGGCCACGGCGCCTGCGCGGCGCTGCCGCTGCACGAGCACTGTCTGTTCAAGCTGGGGGTACACCTGGGCGAGCTGTGGTACCTCACCGAGCTGGCGCTGTGGCTGCGCGAGCACGGCCGCAACCGCTTCCTGCTCACCGCGCCGCCGCTGCGGCTGCCGGGCGCGGTCGGCTCGCCGGTGACGCCGGTGGCGACGGTGTGAGCGACTCGGCCCGGCTGGCCCGGGCCTCCTATAGTTATCGGTGCGGTGACCGTCGCCCCGCGGCGCGGGGCGGCGGCCGCCTGGAAAAACGAGCCCTGGCATGCGGGGCATGGCAATAACACGCGGACCCGGTGGGCGCGGCGAGGAGGAGTAGAGCAGTGTTGAAGCTTCACGGTTTTTCGGTCAGCAACTATTACAACGTGGTCAAGGCCGCGCTATTGGAGAAGGGGCTGCCGTTCGAGGAGGTGTTGGTCTATACCGGTCCCAATCCGACCTACACCGACAAGAGCCCGATGGGCAAGGTGCCGTTCCTGACCACCGAGCAGGGCACCTTCAGCGAGTCGCAGGTCATGCTCGACTACCTCGAGGAGATCTGCCCGCAGCCCAATCTGTACCCCACCGATGCCTTCGCCCGCGCCAAGGTGCGCGAGCTGCTGCGCACGCTGGAGCTGTACCTCGAACTGCCGGCGCGGCGGCTCTATCCGCAGGCGTTCTTCGGCGGCAGCGTGAGCGAGGAGACGCGCGAGGCGGTCAAGGTGGATCTGGCCAAGGGCATGGCCGCGCTGGTCAGGCTGGCCAAGTTCGACCCCTACATCGCCGGCGCGGATTTCACCTTCGCCGACATCGCCGCCGCCATCCACCTACCGCTGGCCGGCCAGGCCTACAAGCGGGTCTACGGCGAGGACCTGCTGGCGCCGCTGCCGGGGCTGCGGGAGTATCTCGCTCGGATCAACGAGCGCGAGTCGATGCGGCGGGTGTTGGCCGATTACAAGGCCGGCCTGGCGGAATACCAGAAAGTCAAAGGCGTGGCCTGAGGCCGAACGCGGACGCGGGCGCCAGCGGAAGGGAGAACCAGGAACATGGCGGGAAAACACCAGCTCATCGGGGCCGAGGTTTCGTACTACACCGGCAAGGTACGCGCCTATCTGCGCTACAAGGGAATTCCGTTCGAGGAGGTGCCGGCGTCGCGCGAGGTCTACCAGAACGTGATCATCCCCCGCACCGGGGTGCGCTACATCCCGGTGCTGATCAGCGACGATGACGTGGCGGTGCAGGACAGCACCGACATCATCGACTTCCTGGAGGCGCGCTACCCGCAGGTGCCCGTATATCCGGCCACGCCGGTGCAGCGTCTGGTGGCGCTGCTGTTCGAGGTCTACGGCGACGAGTGGCTGGTGATCCCGGCCATGCACTACCGCTGGAACTACCCGGAGAATCGGGAGTTCGTGCTGCGCGAGTTCGGCGCGCTGTCGGCGCCGCACGCCAGCCCCGAGGAGCAGCGCGCCATCGGCGAGAAGGTAGCGGTGCCGTTCGCCGGCGCCCTGCCGCCGCTGGGCGTGACGCCGGAGACCGTGCCGGCGATTGAGGCGAGCTACCTCGGCTTCCTCGCCGATTTCGAGACGCATCTGGGCGAGTATCCCTTCCTGCTCGGCACCCGCCCGTCGCTGGGCGACTTTAGCCTGTACGGGCCGCTGTACGCCCACCTCTACCGCGACCCCTATTCCGGCCGCCTGATGCGCGAGCGCGCGCCGCGGGTGGCGCAGTGGGTGGAGCGGATGCGCGAGCCGGAGCCGCGCAGCGGCGAGTTCATCGGCGGCGACGAGGTGCCGGTGATGCTCATCCCGCTGCTGCGGCGCATGTTCGCCGAGCAGGGGCCGGTGGTGCGCGACACCATGCTCGCGCTGGCGCGCTGGGCGCAGGAGCATCCCGGCGAGCGCCTGCCGCGCGGCATCGGCACCCATGAGTTCCGGCTGGGCGATGTCACCGGACAGCGGGTGATCTATCCCTACGTGGTGTGGATGTGGCAGCGCGTCTACGACCACTTCCATTCCCTGCGCGGCGCCGACCGCAGCCGCGCCGAGAACCTGCTACGCGAGGCCCAGGGCCTGGAGCTGCTGAACATGCCGATCCCGCAGCGTGTGAAGCGGGAGAACAACCGCGTGGTGCTGGCGTAGCGTTCCTTCGGCCCGGCATCCTTGGCCGGGCCTCTTCTCACCGATTTCCTCCGTCACGGCGCGCGCGTGCCGCGCGGCGTCGGCCGTTGTCGGTTCGGCGTCGATTTTCACGCCGTACTTGGCCGCGATATGGCCGTTTCGACCGCGCAGCGGCGAGACGAACGGTCAAGTGTTGTTACGCCTAGACGCAATCAAGCACTCGCCGATGTGCTGTGACTGCGATATAACTTGGATGTGGCTGCGAGACAGAACCGCTTTTAACCAACTCTTATTACTACGGTCTCGACAGCCACCAGGGAATTGGCGAGGCGTTTCCACCGCGCCATGCACACGCCAAACAACAACAATTAGGGGGAGACGAGGACGATGAAAAACCGCAGCAACTGGTTTTTCGCGTTGGCAATGGCGATTGCTTTGCCGGCCACCGCAACGCAGGCGGCGGACATTTCCGACGGCGAGGTGCGCATCGGCCTCATCAGCGACATGATGAGCATTTATCGCAGCGTTGGCCGTGGCGCCGAGGCGGCGGCCGAGATGGCGATCGAGGACTTCGGCGGCAAGGTCCTGGGCAAGCCGATCCGCTTGTACGTGCGCGATCACAAGATCGACGCGGAAGTGGCCATGCAGCACGCCAAGGAGCTGCACGAGCAGCACCACATTGACGCCTTCCTGGAGATGGTGGGCACGGCGGTGGCGGTGCCGCTGCAGCGTTACGCCAAGGCCAACAACATCGCCGCGCTGCACACCGGCACGGCCTCGTCGATCCTCACCGGTCCGGAGTGCTCGCCGGTGGGCGTGCACTGGGTGTACGACACCTACGCCCTGGCCGCCGGCACCGCGGCGGCGATCATGAAGCAGGGCGGCGACAGCTGGTTCTTCATCACCGCTGACAACACCTTCGGCAAGGTGCTGCAGGCGGACGCGGCGAACGTAATCAACCGCATGGGCGGCAAGGTGGTCGGCACCGCCTACCATCCGTTCAAGGCCAAGGACTACACCGCCCAACTCTTGCAGGCCAAGGCGTCGGGGGCGAAAGTGATCGGCTTGGCCACGGCCGGCGACGACCTCAACGCCCTGCTGCGCCAGGCCTACGAGCTGGACATGATGAACGGCGAGCAGATCATCGCCGGGCTGCTGGTGGCCGAGGACGTGCCGCGCGCCGTCGGTCTGTACGTGGCCGGCGGCCTGAAGCTCACCACCGGCTGGGATTGGCAGCGGGACGCCGAAACCCGCGCCTGGGCCATGCGCTTCCGCAAGCGCACCGGGTTCGGTGGCAGCATGTACACCGCCGGCGTGTACTCGGTAGTGACCCACTATCTGAAGGCGATCGAGGCGGCCGGCACCGACGACGCCAAGGTGGTGGTGGCGAAGATGCGCGAGATTCCGGTCAACGACGTGTTCACCCGCAACGGCAAGCTGCGCATCGACGGCCGCATGGTGCATGACATGTTCCTGGCCGAGGTGAAGCGGGCGACCGAATCGCGCGAGGCGTTCGATTACTACAACATTCTGGACGTGATTCCGGGCGACCAAGCGTTCCGGCCGATGGAAGAGGGCGGTTGCCCGCTGGTCAAGACCGCGAAAAAGGGATAGCACGGCCGAAGCCGGGCGCTTGGATGCGCAGACAGCCCCGAAAAGCCCCGGTGCGCCGGGGCTTTTTCTTTTGCTGCATTTGTCGTGCTTGATAAATCGAGTATCAATCACGGCATCCCGAACCCGAAATTTTTCGTCCGTTAAAAGATCTACAGAAGGCGATTCCGAAACTGTGCTCTAGGTCACAGGAATGGACTTGCCTCCGTATGGCTGGGCAAGCACTCTACCCGCCTCGCAGGTGACCTACGTCATTTGTGTGCGAGCGCCGCCGGCATTGGGGGTGGCGCGCGCTACGGCCGCCCGTCGCGCGGGCCCCGCGCCTCGTGGCGGTCGATGCCTAGAGAGTTGTAATTCGAGGGGGATTCATGTCTCGGAAGTTGGTCATCAGGTGGCTCGGCGGGTTCGCTTTGGCTGCGTCGGCATCGGCAATGACGGCGCAGGCGGCGGATATTTCCGATGGCGAGGTGCGCATCGGCCTGCTTAGCGACATGATGAGCATTTATCGCAATGTCGGTCGCGGCGCCGAGGCAGCGGCCGAGATGGCGATTGAGGACTTCGGTGGTCAAGTATTGGGCAAGCCGATCCGCCTGTACGTGCGCGATCACAAGATCGACCCGGACGTGGCGATGAAGCACGCCAAGGAGCTGCACGAGCAGCACCACGTCGACGCCTTCCTGGAGATGGTCGGCACCAACGTCGCCGTGCCGCTGCAGCGCTACGCCAAGGAAAACAACATCGCCGCGCTGCACACCGGCACGGCCTCGTCGATCCTCACCGGTCCGGAGTGCTCGCCGGTGGGCGTGCACTGGGTGTACGACACCTACGCCCTGGCCGCCGGCACCGCGGCGGCGATCATGAAGCAGGGCGGCGACAGCTGGTTCTTCATCACCGCTGACAACACCTTCGGCAAGGTGCTGCAGGCGGACGCGGCGAACGTAATCAACCGCATGGGCGGCAAGGTGGTCGGCACCGCCTACCATCCGTTCAAGGCCAAGGACTACACCGCCCAACTCTTGCAGGCCAAGGCGTCGGGGGCGAAAGTGATCGGCTTGGCCACGGCCGGCGACGACCTCAACGCCCTGCTGCGCCAGGCCTACGAGCTGGACATGATGAACGGCGAGCAGATCATCGCCGGGCTGCTGGTGGCCGAGGACGTGCCGCGCGCCGTCGGTCTGTACGTGGCCGGCGGCCTGAAGCTCACCACCGGCTGGGATTGGCAGCGGGACGCCGAAACCCGCGCCTGGGCCATGCGCTTCCGCAAGCGCACCGGGTTCGGTGGCAGCATGTACACCGCCGGCGTGTACTCGGTAGTGACCCACTATCTGAAGGCGATCGAGGCGGCCGGCACCGACGACGCCAAGGTGGTGGTGGCGAAGATGCGCGAGATTCCGGTCAACGACGTGTTCACCCGCAACGGCAAGCTGCGCATCGACGGCCGCATGGTGCATGACATGTTCCTGGCCGAGGTGAAGCGGGCGACCGAATCGCGCGAGGCGTTCGATCACTACAAGATCCTCGACGTCATCCCGGGCGATGTGGCGTTCCGGCCGATGGAGGAGGGCGGTTGCCCGCTGGTCAAGACCGCCGCCGACAAGGGGAAGAAAAGCTAACCCTTACCCGGCTTTGTCTCAAAGCGTTCAAGCCTACCCTCGCGGGTAGGCTTTTTTTTCGCCGTCATCCCGGCGTGCGCTCTGTAGCCTTGTTTCAAACGCCCCCGCATGAGCGGTGGGACGGTCGCGGAGGACGGGGGCTGGAGCGCGCGGCGGCGAGGAAGGATTTACCGCCGGCCGATAAAATCCGATAGAAATTCTTGGTCAATTCCCGTTTTCTAGGGAAAGTACCAGATCGCTGGTGCGAAGGTAGAACTGGTAATACTTCCTTTTTCTCGGCGCGGGATATCTCGTACTCTCGGCAGAGTTTTTTAGAAAAATGTGCACTGCGTCACGTCTGTGTTCTTGTTTCCCCGCGCCTGTATACGCAAGCTAAGCGCCTACCTCCGACTCACCGGAGCCCGCCGCCAAGCCGGCGCGCCTCGGTCAATAACTTTTATAAAACAAGAACATAATAATATTCAGGAGTAGAGAGACGTGACACTACGTGTTTCCTGGAGATGGGTTTGCGCGCTCGCCTTGCTGGTGCCGGCGGTGGCCGCTCAGGCCAACTTTTCCGACGGCGAAGTCAGAATCGGTTTGATCAGCGACATGTCCAGCGTCTACCGCTTCGTCGGCCGCGGCGCCGAAGTGGCGGCGGAAATGGCGATCGAGGATTTCGGCGGAAAGGTGAGGGGGTATCCGATCCGCCTTTATCCGCGTAATCACGAATCGAAGGTGGACGTGGCGCTGCAGCACGCCAAGGAGCTGCACGAGAAGCTCCATGTGGACGCCTTCCTGGAGATGGTCGGCACCAACGTGTCGGTGCCGCTGCAGCGCTACGCCAAGGAGAACGATATCCTGGCGCTGCATACCGGCAGCGCGTCGTCGATCCTCACCGGCAAGGAGTGCGCGCCACTGAGCGTGCACTGGGTGTACGACACCTACGCCCTGGCTGCCGGTACCGCGGCGGCGATCATGAACCAGGGCGGCGACAGCTGGTTCTTCGTCACGTCCGATTACGCCTTCGGCCGCAACCTGCAGGCCGACGCGGCCGCCGTGGTCAAGCGCATGGGCGGCACCATCGTCGGCGAGGCCCTGCATCCCTTCAAAGGCAAGGACTTCATGCTGCAGATGCAGCAGGCGCGCAACTCCGGCGCCAAGGTGATCGGTCTGGCCAATGCCGGTGACGACGCCATCGTCGCCATCCGCCATGCCTACGAGCTGGGCATGCTCAACAGCGACCAGACCCTGGCCGGCCTGCTGGTGACCGAGACCGTGGTGCGCGACGTCGGCTTATACGTGGCCGCCGGCGTGAAGCTCACCACCGCCTGGTACTGGGACTACGACGACCAGACTCGCGAGTGGGCGGCGCGCTTCCGCAAGCGCTCTGGCATCACCGCCAGCATGTACACCGCCGGCGTGTACTCGGTGGTGCTGCACTACCTCAAGGCCATGGAAGCGGCCGGCACCGACGATCCTCATGTGGTGATCACCAAGATGCGCGAGCTGCCGGTGAACGACATGTTCGCCCGCAACGGCAAGCTGCGCATCGACGGCCGCATGGTGCACGACATGTACCTGGCCGAAGTCAAGAAGGCCTCGGAGTCCAAGGTCGAGGGTGACTACTACAAGATTCTCGCCGTCATCCCCGGCGACCAGGCGTTCCGGCCGCTGGCGGAGAGCGATTGCCCCTACGTGAAGGAGCAGCTGGGCGGTAAGCGCTGAGGTCGACGGCGGCCTTAGCGCCACGACACCGCCAGGGCAGGCACAGGGAGCGATACCGATCGCCCCGGTCGGACGGGAAAAGACATAACGAGACCGGCAGGAAGCCGGCGAGCTCATAGGCGCGTAAAGCACTGCGTACCACGCCACGGCGCCGGCGGTGGCCTCGACACCGTCGGCGCCGTGGCGCAGGTGGCCGAAGAAACGGCGAAGACCTCGGCTCGCGGACGAGCCGAAGCCGTCTTCGCCGGCGCTGTTCGTGAACTCGACGTTCCAAGGGGAGGGAATATGATCGGTAACCGCAAGTGGCTATGGCCGCTGGCGCTGGCTGTCTTGGCCACGCCGGCGCAGGCCAATTTCTCCGACGGCGAAGTGCGTATCGGCATGATCACCGACATGTCGAGCATCTACCGCACGATCGGCCGCGGCTCGGAAATCGCCGCCGAGATGGCGATCGAGGACTTCGGCGGTAAGGTCGCCGGCAAGCCGATCCGCCTGTACGTGCGCGATCACAAGCTGGTGGCCGAGGAGGCCATGAAGCACGCCAAGGAGCTGCACGAGCAGCACAGGGTGGATGCCTTCCTGGAGATGGTCGGCTCCAATGTCGCTCTGCCGCTGCAGAAATACGCCCGCGACAACGACATCCTGGCGCTGCACACCGGCAGCGCGTCATCGATCCTCACCGGCAAGGAGTGCGCGCCGCTGAGCGTGCACTGGGTGTACGACACCTACGCCCTGTCGGCCGGCACCGCCGCCGCGCTGGTGAAGCAGGGCTACGATTCCTGGTTCTTCGTCACCGCCGATTACGCCTTCGGCCGCAACCTGCAGGCCGACGCCGAGGCGACGGTGCAGAAGATGGGGGGCCGTATCGTCGGCTCCGTGCTGCACCCGTTCAAGGGCAAGGACTTCATGGCGCAGATGCAGCGGGCGCGCAGCTCCGGCTCCAAGGTGGTGGCACTCGCCAACGCCGGCGACGACGCCACCGTCGCCATACGCAACGGCTACGAGCTGGGCATGCTCGGCAGCGGCGAGCAGGTGATGGCGGGGCTGCTAGTCAGCGAGTTCGTGATCCGCGACGTCGGCCTGTACATCACCAACGGCCTGAAGCTCACTACCGCCTGGTTCTGGGACTACGACGATCAGACCCGCGAGTGGGCGGCGCGCTTTCGCAAGCGCTCTGGCATCACCGCCGACATGTTCAACGCCGGCGTGTACTCGGTGGTGACCCACTATCTGAAGGCGATCGAGGCGGCCGGCACCGACGACCCCAAGGCCGTGATCGCCAAGATGCGCGAGCTGCCGGTCAACGACATATTCGCCCGCAACGGCAAGCTGCGCATCGACGGCCGCATGGTGCACGACATGTACCTGGTGGAAGTCAAGAAGGCGTCCGAGTCGCGGATGGACGGTGACTACTACAAGCTCATCGCCACCATCCCCGGCGACCAGGCGTTCCGGCCGCTAGCGGAGAGCGAGTGCCCGTACGTGCGGACGGGCGGCGGCAGGTAGGGGCGTCGGTCCGTTTCCCGCCTCGATCCGGCGTCCGCTGGGCGCCGGATTTCCGCGGCCCCGCGGTGGCCGTCGCCGGCGCGAACTCCTAGAATCGCCGCTGGCGCCGTGGCGAACGCCGCGCCGCCGTCACGCTTGTTCGCGCAGGCAGGCCAAGATCCGCAGGGCCCCCGCATATGCCAGATCAACGTTCCGAGCCTCGCCCGCTGGCGCCGCCGCGGCCAACCCCGGGCGCCCGCCTGCGTTGCGCCTGGTTCTGGCTGGTGACCTTCGTCGCCATGGCGGTGATGACCACCATCCAGGTGATCAGCCACCGCTTCCGGCCCACGCCCGAGAACTTCAAGCGCAACATCGGCGCCTGGGGCCGGATCGTGTTCCGCGCCGTGGGCATCCGCCTGCGGGTGATCCAGCGCGCGCCGCTGCGGCCGGACCAGCCCTACGTCTTCGTCGCCAATCACCAGAACTCGCTGGACATCATGGCGCTGGCGGCCGGGTTGCCGGTGCCGTTCGGCTTCGTCGCCAAGGCCGAGTTGCGGAAAGTGCCGTTCCTCGGCGCCGGCATCCGCACCACCGCGGTGTTCCTCGACCGCGGCGACGCCCGCAGCGCGGCCCGCAGTCTGCGCGAGGCCGGCGAGCGCATCCGCGCCGGCACCTCGGTGCTGATCTTCCCCGAGGGGTCGCGCTCGCATCGGCGCGAGCTGCAGGCATTCAAGAAGGGCGCCTTCTTGCTGGCGATGGAGGCGGGCGTGCCACTGGTGCCGGTCGCCATCCTCGATGCCTGGCATCTGATGGACGAACAGCGCGCCGCGCTGCGGCCCGGCACGCTGCGCCTGGTGATCGGAGAGCCGATCGACATCGCCGGGCGGCGGCGCCAGGACATGCCGGCGGTGATGGACGAAGTGGCGGCGGTGCTGCGCGCCGAGCTGGCGCGGGCGCACGGCTGACGCGCGGCGCCGGCGCCCTCGCGGGAAGGGGCCGGCGCCGCCGGGCAACGCGCCGCTACGCCTGATAGATCATCCGCATGCCGCCCCAGTGCCGACCGTTGACGTAGATCGGCGCCGACACGTCCTTCACCAGCACGTGCTTGCCGCCCATGTCGCGGCGGTAGGCCTGGATCAGGAACGGCTTGGTGTTGCGGCCCACCGCCAGGCCGACCCGATCGTTGTAGATCATGCGGTTGCGGCAGTTGGCGCGGTTCCATTCCGGATCGTTGGGGCGCTGCGGCTTGCACAGCCGATGAGTGCCGATATAGCCGTTGACGTCGCAGGCGGTGGCGCCCAGGCTGCCCGGCACCTTGGCCAGCCGTTCGTTGATCGGCGGCAGCACCCGGTCGGTGAATTCCACGCTGCGCACCAGATACTGCTGCGGGTTGGTGCCGGGGATGGGCTGGTAGTCGCGGTCGAACAGGTCGTCCTCGCTGATCTCGCCGTTGGCGATGCCCTGCTCGAACACCCGGCCGACCTCGACCGCCGCCTCCTGGATGAGGCGGATGTACTGGGTGTCGGCGGTCTCGGCCGAGCCCTGGTTGGCGATGTTGAGCATCTCCTCGGCGAACGCGAGCAGGGTATTGACCCGCTCCTCGGTGCTCTTGAGGTTGTCCGAGGACACGCTGGTTTCGCCCGCCATGTCGTTGAGCGCGGCGATGGTCTGGCCGCAGTGGCGGTCGGTCTGGCCCACCGCCTCGGCGATGCGCACCGCCTCCTGCTCCATCGACGACATGGCGTCGGACATGGAGCGCACGATGGTCTGCACCGTGCTCACCCAGCCGCTCACCGCCGTCGCCTTGGCCGCGCCCTGGGAGGCCAGCGTCAACAGGCGGCGGGCCTGATCGGTGACGCGCTTGAGCGTCTCGTCGATGCTGGTGGTGGCGCTGCCGGTCTGCTCGGTCAGCCCGCGGATCTCCGCCGCCACCACCGCGAAGCCCTTGCCGGCCTCGCCGGCGCGCGCCGCCTCGATGGTGGCGTTGAGCGCCAGCATGTTGGTCTGCTTGGCGATGGTGCTGATGGTCTTGGCGGCCCGGGCGATGCGGTCGAGCGCGGTGTCCAGGCCGCCGAGCCGCCGCTCGATCTCGGTGACGGAGGCGGTGAGCTGGTGGATGTCGTTGACCGCCGAATCCACCGAGGCGTGCGAGCGCATCAGCTCGGCCGCCGCGCCGGCCGCCACGTGGCGGGCGCGCTCCGCGGCCTCGGCCACCGCCTGGTTGTGCTTGGCCATGCCGGCGGCGATGCTGTGCAGCTCGATATAGGCCTGGGCGTCGCGGGTGACCCGCTTGCCCACCTCCTCGACGTGGCCGGCGATGTCGGCCAGCTCGACGCCGACCCGCGAGCTCTGGCTGGCGGTCCAGCGCAGCAGCTCGGTCGGATCGGCGACGGTGGCGGCCTGGCCGGCGCGCTCGATCAGCTGCTGGAAGTCGACGCTGAGCCGGCCGGTGCGGTCCTGCGCCTGATCGAGCACGCGCGCCGCGGTGTTCACGCTCTCGCGCATGCCCTCCAGCCCGTCCAGGATCTGCCGGCAGAGCTGGTCGATGATCGCCGCGGCGTCGACGATCAGGTCCGATTCGCGGCTGATGTCGACCATGGCCTCGTCCACGGCGCCGACGATGGACTGCAGCCCCTCGGTGCCCTGGCTGACGTGCGCCGCCTGCGCCGCGCTGCTCTCGCCGACTGTCACCAGCTCCTCGATCAGCGTGGTCAGGTCTTTGAGCACCTGGTGGATCTCGGCGGTGGCGTCGGCCGCCTGCTTGGCCAGCACCTTGACGTGCTCGGCCACCACCGCGAAGCCGCGGCCGACCTGGCCGGCGCGGGTGGCCTCGATGGTGGCGTTGAGCGCCAGCAGATTGGTCTGCTTGGCCACCAGCCCGATGCCGCCGGCCGCCTCGGCCACGCTCTGCAGGGCCTGGTTCAGCCCGCCCAGTTCGCTGGCGATGTGGGTCACCGACTCGGTCAGCGCCGCGATGTCGGCCAGCGAGGCGCCGATCGCTTCGCGCGAGCGGGTGATTTCCTCGCCGGTGCGCGCCGCCACCGCCCGCGCCTCGGACACCGCGCGGCCCACCAGCGCGTTGTTCTCGGCCATGCGGTGGGCCAGCTTCAACAGATCCTGGAACTGCTGCGCCTCGCGTTTGACCTGCGCGCCCACGTCGCGCACGAACTGCGCGATCTGCCCGGCCTCGTCGCCCAGACCGGAGCAGCGCGCCGCCAGCCGCAGCGCCACTTGCCGATCGCTTTCGCTCGCGGCGGGCGCGGCCTGGGTGGCCCGCGCCGCCGGCTGTCGCCGCCAGAACTTGAGTATCACGTTACAGCTCTCGAATCGGTATGGGTGCCTGCCCGGGGCCTTTCCCCGGATGCAGATATCATCGGCCGCATGCGACGGAACTTGATGGCCTCGTTCGCACTCCATTTGCAGTGTTACTTATTCGCCATCCGGGAAAAAGACCTGCGCTGCCTTCCGCCACGACAACGATGCCTGCCCGCACCGGCACTTAAATGGTGCGTTGCACTACAGCAGTTTGCGCCAGCCCTGGTATCATTCCCGACCTTCGCCGTCAGGATTGGGACTCAGCCCCCATGAGCAGCACCGCCCGCATCCGCGAAATCCCGTACAACTACACGTCGTTCTCCGACCGGGAGATCGTCATCCGCTTCCTGGGCCAGGAGGCCTGGGATACGTTGAACGTGCTGCGCGGTGAGCGCCGCACCGGCATCTCCGCACGGATGCTGTTCGAGGTGCTGGGCGATCTGTGGGTGGTACGGCGCAACCCGTACATCCAGGACGATCTGCTGAACACCCCCAAGCGCCTGCAGGCGCTGGTGGAGGACATGCATCACCGGCTCGACCAGATCGTCGCCCGCGCCGAGGGCAACCAGCAGGCGCTGGCGCTGGCCGACAAGGCCCGCCAGGCGGTACGCGACTTCGAGGCCTGGTTCCCGGCCACCAAGGCCAAGCGCAAGGCGGCGCTCAAGGCCTTCAGCCGCTACACCCGCGAGGACAACATCCGCTTCGACGGCCTGAGCCGCATCTCCCACGTCACCGACGCCACCGACTGGCGCGTGGAGATCCCCTTCGTGGTGCTCACGCCCGACACCGAGGACGAGATCGTCGGCCTGGTGCAGGCCTGCATCGAGCTGGGGCTGACGGTGATCCCGCGCGGCGGCGGCACCGGCTACACCGGCGGCGCCGTGCCGCTCACCGAGGATTCGGCGGTGATCAACACCGAGAAGCTCGAAGAGCTGGGCACGGTCGAGTACAAGGTGCTGCCGGGCCTCGACCGGCCGGTGCCCACCGTGCGCGCCGGCGCCGGCGTGGTCACCAAGCGCGTGTCCGACCTGGCGGTGGCGCACGGCCTGGTGTTCGCCGTCGACCCGACCTCGCAGGAGGCCTCCACCATCGGCGGCAACGTTGCCATGAACGCCGGCGGCAAGAAGGCCGTGCTGTGGGGCACGGCGCTGGACAACCTCGCTTCCTGGCGCATGGTCACCCCCGACGCCGAGTGGCTGGAGGTGGAACGCCTGGACCATAACCTGGGCAAGATCCACGACCAGGAGACGGTGCGCTTCCGCGTCACCCGCTACGGCCGCGACGGCAAGACCGTCAAGGGCCAGCCGGAGATCCTGACCTTCCCCGGCCGGCTGTTCCGCAAGCAGGGCCTGGGCAAGGACGTCACCGACAAGTTCCTCGGCGGCCTGCCCGGCGTGCAGAAGGAAGGCTGCGACGGCCTGATCACCTCGGCCACCTTCATCCTGCACAAGATGCCGCAGCACATGCGCACCGTGTGCTTGGAGTTCTACGGTTCCGACCTGCGCGAGGCGGTGCCGGCCATCGTCGAGATCATCGACGACCTCAAGGCAGACCCCGAAGTGAAGCTGTGCGGCCTGGAGCATCTGGACGAGCGCTACGTGCGCGCCGTCGGCTACACTCCCAAGGGCGCGCGCGGCGAGCGGCCGAAGATGGTGCTGCTGGCCGACGTCGGCTCCGACAACGAGGACGCCTGCGCGGCGGCCGCCTCGCGCATGGTGCGCATCGCCAACAAGCGCAACGGCGAGGGCTTCATCGCCGTCTCGCCCGAGGCGCGCAAGACCTTCTGGCTGGACCGCTCGCGCACCGCCGCCATCTCGCGCCACACCAACGCCTTCAAGATCAACGAGGACGTGGTGATCCCGCTCGACAAGCTCGCCGAGTACAGCGAGGGCGTGGAGCGCATCAACATCAAGCAGTCGATCAAGAACAAGCTGCGCCTGGCGCGCGAGATCCGCGCCTACCTGCAGACCGACCTGCCCGAGCTGCAGCAGCGGCTCGACTACCAGGGTCGCGCCGACCTCAAGGGCACGGGCGAGGGCAGCAACATCGTCCTGACCAAGCAGCAGGCCGGCATTGAGCTGCTCAACCGGGTGGAGGCGCGCTGGCAGGGCATCCTCGACAACCTCGACGGCAGCGCCTTCGAGTTCGACCACCTGCTGGACGACGCCGCCCGCGCCGACCGCCGCGAGGGCGACACCCTGATCCAGCTGCTGCTGCGCCGCAGCCTGCGCATCTCCTGGAAGACCGACATCCAGCGGCCGATCCGCGACCTGTTCGAGGGTCAGGATCTGGAGCCGGTGCGCAAGAAGATCGACGAGATCCACAAGCAGGTGCTGTCCAGCCGCCTGTTCGTGGCGCTGCACATGCACGCCGGCGACGGCAACGTGCACACCAACATCCCGGTCAACTCCAACGACTACGCCATGATGCAAGAGGCCGAGCGCATCGTGGACGAGATCATGGAGCTGGCCCGCCGCCTGGACGGCGTGATCTCCGGCGAGCACGGCATCGGCATCACCAAGATGCAGTATCTCGACAAGGAAGTGGTCGAGAACTTCACCCAGTACAAGCTCAAGGTCGATCCGCACAACCGCTTCAACAAGGGCAAGCTGCTGGCCGGCTCCGGGTTGGCCAACGCCTACACCCCGAGCTTGCGGCTGGTGCAGCAGGAAGCGCTGATCCTCGAGCAGAGCGAGCTCGGCGCGCTCAACGACGACATCAAGAACTGCCTGCGCTGCGGCAAGTGCAAGCCGGTGTGCTCCACCCACGTGCCGCGCGCCAACCTGCTGTACTCGCCGCGCAACAAGATCCTGGCCACCGGCCTGATGATCGAGGCGTTCCTGTACGAGGAGCAGACCCGGCGGGGCATCTCCCTCCACCACTGGGAGGAGATGAACGACGTGGCCGATCACTGCACGATCTGCCACCGCTGCGTGAATCCCTGCCCGGTGAAGATCGACTTCGGCGACGTGACCGTGCGCATGCGCACCATCCTCGCCGAGCGTGGCCAGCGCAACACCAAGCCGCAGACCGCGGCGGCGATGGCCTTCCTCAACGTCAAGGACGCCACCGCCATCAACGCCATGCGCAAGGGCATGATCGAAGGCGGCTACGCCGCCCAGCGCGTCGGCCACACCCTGGCCAAGGCCGTGGGCCTCACCAAGCCCAAGGTCGAGCTCAAGGTGTCCGAGCGGCCGCGCAACACCACCGGCACGCCGCGGCTCAAGGATATCCCCGTGCAGGTGGTGCACTTCGTCAAGAAGCCCATGCCCAAGGGCCTGCCCAGCCAGACCGCCCGCAAGATGCTGGGCCTGGAAGACAGCAAGACGGTGCCGATTATCCGCGACCCGAACAAGGTCAACGAGCACTCCGACGCCGTGTTCTACTTCCCCGGCTGCGGCAGCGAGCGGCTGTTCAGCCAGATCGGCCTGGCCACCATGGCCATGCTGTACGAGGCCGGCGCCCAGACCGTGCTGCCGCCCGGCTACCTGTGCTGCGGCTACCCGCAGACCGCCAACGGCGACGCCGCCAAGGGCCAGCAGATCACCACCGAGAACCGTGTGCTGTTCCACCGGGTGGCCACCACCCTGAACTACATGGACATCAAGACGGTGATCGTCTCCTGCGGCACCTGCATGGACCAGCTGCTCAAGTACCAGTTCGAGCAGATCTTCCCCGGCTGCCGCCTGCTCGACATCCACGAGTACCTGCTGGAGAAGGGCTACAAGCTCGATGGCGTGGACGGCGTGCAGTACATGTACCACGACCCCTGCCACACGCCGATGAAGACCTACAAGGCGCAGGACGTGGTGAACAAGCTCATGGGCCAGAAGGTGGACCTCAACGACCGCTGCTGCGGCGAGGCCGGCACCTTCGCGGTGAGCCGCCCGGACATCGCCACCCAGGTGCGCTTCCGCAAGGAAGAGGAAATCAACAAGGGTGTGGAGAAGCTCACCGGCAAGCCGGTAGCGGAGAAGGGCAAGGTGAAGATGCTCACCAGCTGCCCGGCCTGCTTGCAGGGGCTGAGCCGCTACCGCGACGACACCGGCGTCGAGGCCGACTACATCGTCATCGAGATGGCCAACAAGCTGCTGGGCGAAGACTGGCAGAAGAAGTTCATCGAGAAGGCGCGGCAGGGCGGCATCGAGAAGGTGCTGCTGTAAGCGGCAGCGCCGTACGCGTCGCATCCCACGAAAGAGGGCCGGTCAAACCGGCCCTCTTTGTTTTTACTGCCTGTGCACTTCAGTCGCCGCCTCCCACGGCAGCTAGTACATGCACACACTCACGGCATGGCTGGTATCAGCGCCCTTTCCTGCGCGCCGTAGCTGTTGTAGCCCCGTTTTCGACCGGACACTTTGTTGCGTGAGCAAAGCCTAGGCATAAGCCTAGTGCAAAGGAGTGTC
>CALGAN010000010.1 GCA_937951875.1 uncultured Alkalilimnicola sp.
GATCGATCCGCGGGCTGATCAACTGCGGGTCGTCGGGGCCCAGGGCCAGCGCGCCGGCGCAGCCGCCGCACCACGGCGTCGGTGTGCTGCGGCCGCGGGCTGATGCGCATCAGCGATACCCCCAGCTCCTGCATGTCCCGCCAGTGCGGCAACAGGTTCTGCACCAGGCCCGACTGGGTCTGAATGCCGTTGGCGGTGAGGAAATCGCTGCCTTCCTGGGTGCGCACTGCCAAGCCCTCGGGATAGTCGCGGCATTTGAGCTGGCAGTTGTCCTTGGGCAGGTTATGGGCGCGCGCCGTGAAACAGCGCGCCGAATAGGCCAGGGGTAGGCGGCCGTAGCTGTAGACCTCGGTTTCCACGCCGTCGAGCAGTCCTTGCGCGCCGGCTTCCTGCAGCAGCCGCCGCAGGGCATCGCGCGAGATCTCCACCGGCACCACCCAGCGCCGCAGGCCTAGGCTGACCAGCCGGCGCAGGGCCTGGGGATTGTAGATGTTGATGTTGGGACCGGTGGCGAACGGCACGCGCCGCTCGGCCAGCAGCCGCACCGCGCCGAAGTCGTTGGCCTCGACCATGAACTCGCCGTTCTGGCACAGCCGCTTCACCACACCGAGCTCGGAGCGGGCTTCGATCAGGGTCAGGGTCGAGAGCACCACCTCCTTGCCGGCGGCACGCAGGGCGCGGGCGATGTCCAGCCATTCCTCCAGGCCGTAGGGCCGGCGCTTGGAGCACACCGTTTCGCCCAGGTACACCACGTCCACGGGCATGGAAGCGACCCGCGCGTAGAAGGCCTCGACCTGCTCGCGCGGCCAGAAATACAGGTTGGGTCCGAGGGAGATGCGCATCGGTCGGTTCCTACTGCCAGGGACGGTGATAGGCGCCGAGGGTGGTCTGGGTGCCTTCGGCCACCGAGGCCAGCGCCTGATGCCATTCCGGTCGCGGCTGGAAGCGGGCCGGGTCGGTCTTGCAAGCATCGATGGCTTGGCGCCAGACCTTGGTCACCCGCGCCACGTAGGCCGGGCTGCGCTGGCGCCCCTCCAGCTTGATCGCTTTCACACCCATGGCCTGCAGTTGCGGCAGCAGCTCCAGGGTGTTGAGGCTGGTCGGCTCCTCCAGGGCGTGGTAGGTGTGTCCCTCGACCACGAAGCGCCCCTTGCACAAGGTCGGATAGCCGGCGTTCTCGCCCGGGCCGAAGCGGTCGATCAGCACGTCGTTCAAGCGCGACTCCAGCCGCCCGTCGGTTTCCTGCCAGCGCACGAACTTGGCCGGCGAGCAGACGCCGCAGGTGTTGGGCGATTCGCCGGTGACGTAAGAGGAGAGCTGGCAGCGGCCCTCCACCATCACGCACAGCGAGCCGAAGCCGAACACTTCCAGGTCGACCGGCGCGTCGTCGCACAGCTGGCGGACCTGCGCCAGCGACAGTACCCGCGGCAGCACCGCGCGGCGGATGCCGAATTGCTCCTTGTAGAAGCGCAGCGCTTCCGGATTGGTGGCGGAGGCCTGCACCGACAGGTGCAGCGGCAGCGTGGGATGGCGCTCGGCGGCATAACCGAGCACGCCGATATCGGCCACGATCAGGGCGTCGACGCCGAGCTCGGCCGCGGTGTCGACCGCGCGGGTCCAGCGTTGCCAGCCGTCGGTTTGCGGGTAGGTGTTGATGGCGACGAACACCTTGCTGCCGCGACCGTGGGCGTAGGCGATCGCTTCGGCGGCGCGCGCGCTGTTGAAGTTGAGGCCGGCGAAATGGCGGGCGTTGGTGTCGTCGCCGAAGCCGATGTAGACGGCGTCGGCGCCGTTGTCCACGGCGGCTTTGAGCGCCGGCAGCCCGCCGGCGGGACAAACCAGTTCCATAGTGTCGTTCCTCGTTGCTGCCGGACCGGGCGCGCGGCGGGCGTCCGGTACGGCCGACGGGGTGCGGCGTCCAAGGTCGGCGGCATCCCGTCCTTTCCGATATCCGGCGGCGATCATAGGAAGCGCCTCCGCGCCAGCCATTGATTTCGATCAAGAGCCGAACGCCGGGAGGGGGCGCGCGGCCGGTATTGGAAGTGCCGGTGGCCGAACCCATATCGTTAACTGCCTTACCGAAGTCCCCTTTCTTGCGTCAGCTGATCCTTTTGGCCCGCGCGACCGCGGGCTTTCTTTTGCGTCGGTCGGCGGTCAGCGCGGCGATCCGCTCGACCCTGACCGCAGCGGCGGCTTGCTGGATGAGGAGGCGACACCCGCGCGCGGGTGGGTTTCCGACAGCCTGAGGCGAGGCTGCCGCGAAACGTTTGACCTAGGTCAAACGGCGCGGACGCCGGCCCGGCCAAACTGCGACGAGGCGGGAGCGGTCGGGGGAGACCATGGCGAAAGGAAACAGGGCCGAACGCCTCCAGCGCGCGGCCGTGATGCTGGTGCTGGCTTGCGGCGTCCTGCTGGTGCTGGTCGCTGTCGTGGCGCCGTTGCTCAAGTGAAAGGCACCGACGCTCAGGCGGCGCGGCCGCCTGAGCGCAGCAGCGAGCCGACCGTCGAGCGTCCGCGCAGGACCGACGCCCACGCGCCGCTGGCCAGGCGCCAGCCGAGCAGTGTGCGCCGGTCCTTCCACAGTAGATTGGCAAGCGGATTGTCCGGCGCCGAGCAGGAATCGATCCAAGGCGCCGGTTGGCGCTGCTGCAAGCCGGCAGTGTGCCACACCGACAGCAGCGTGCCGAGCGAGTAGCGGGCGTAGCGCTCGTCGTAGGCGGTGCGCAGCGCGAATAGGCCGCCGCCAGCCGCCAGCAGGCAGATCATCGCCAGGTTCCGGTCATCGAGGCGCAGCGCGTGCAGCTCCAGGCGGCCGAGCGCGTGGGCGGTGCGGCAGATGCGGCGGAAATACGCCGCGCTCTGCGCCGATCCGTTCAAGGCGGTGCGGTCGCGTCCCTTCCAGCCGGAAGCCTCCAGTGTCAGAAACGCATCGAGCCAGGGCTCGAGGTCGCTCGTCGGCTGCAGGCTGACGTAGCGCAGCTCGCCGAGTTCGGTCAGGCGGCGCTCCAGCCGCCGCAGGTCGCGGCGCTTGTCGGGGCGGAAGGTGCTGCTCAGGTAATCCCCGGCGGGCTGGTAGCAGGCGCGATCGATGCGAGTTTCCTCCAGGACGTTGCCGGCGTGCAGCGCGCGGCGCAGCCACTCCGCCACCGGCCCGTCGCCGCCGATCAGCGCCAGCTCGGTGATGCCGCCGTCGCCGCGCATGGCGGTCACCGCCTCCTGCGCCGCCCGCGCGCCGTGCTCGCGGTCCAGCAGCGGCGTGCACAGCGCGCAGAAGTAATAGCGTAACGGCCGCCGATAGCGTGCGGGCAGCAGGCCGTAACGGCGGCCACGCTGGAACGGCAACAGTCCGACCAGCGTCTGCGCGCCGGCCTCCTCGCGATAGACGGCGTACACCTCCAGGGGCATCGTGCGATGGAACAGCTCCAGGGCCGGCAGCATCATCCACGGCTCGTAGAACACGTTCGGCTCGGCGGCGCGCGCCGCCAGCGCTTGCCACTGTGGGGCCAGCTCGTGCAGTTCCGCGAGCCGGCGCAGGCGCCGGACGTGCCAGGACGGGGAGGAGGTCGCCGGCGCGGCTGACAGAATGGGCGAACTCTGGTCGATAACACCGGACATGACGGCTCCTTAATCTGTTATTGCCGGACGTCGTGTTGCGAAAAGGCCAGGTTTCGCGTGCGAAGGGGCGCGGCGTCGCCGCGTTTTGTCAAACGATACGGTTGTGGGGGCGGCGACGGTCCGGCGAAAGAGGGTGGAGACGTTCCTTTCCATCGTCGCGGCGGCGCTTGTATAGTTCGCGGCGTTCTTATGGATAAGGCCGCCGCCGGCCGGGGATTTTTCTTGATCGAAATCGAGCGTCTGACCAAGGTTTACGCGCGCACCGAGCACGTGGCCCTGCGCGACGTCTCGCTGCGCATTCGGCGCGGGCGGGTGTTCGGCCTGCTCGGCCCCAACGGCGCCGGCAAGACCACCTTGATCTCGATCCTCGCCGGCCTGGTGCCCAAGAGCGAGGGGCGGGTGCTGGTGGACGGGCTGGACCTGGACCGCGAGCCGGAGCGGATCAAGCGCCTGATCGGCCTGGTGCCGCAGCACCTGGCGTTCTATCCGACCCTGACCGTGCGCGAGAACCTGGAGTTCTACGCCGGCATCCTGGGGCAGCGGGGGGCGCTGCGGCGCGAGCGCATCGACGATTGCGTCGCCGTCGCCGATCTTGGCCGGCACCTGGATCGGCGCGCCGATACCCTGTCCGGCGGGCTGAAGCGGCGGCTGAACCTCGCCATCGGTTTGCTCAACCGGCCGGCACTGCTGTTCCTGGACGAACCGACGGTCGGCATCGATCCGCAATCGCGCCATTTCATCCTGCAGTCGCTGCTGGCGCTCAAGGACGCCGGCATGACGATCGTCTACACCTCGCATTACCTAGAGGAAGTGCGGCAGATCTGCGACGACCTGGCGATCATCGACGCCGGCCGCATCGTCGCCGGCGGGACGCTGGCGGAGTTGCTCGCCGCCGACGGCGACACGCTGCGCTTCGAGCTGGAGGAAGCGCTGGACGAGGCCGGCCAGGGCTTGCTGGGCGAGATGCTGGCGGCGCCGGTGCGGCGCGAAGGCGCCGGGCGGTTCGCGGCGCGGGTCCCGCCCGAGGCGGTCGAGCGGCTGCTGAACGGCCTGCGCGAGCGCGGGCTGCGGCTGCGCAGCCTGCACTACGGCTCGCAGGATCTGGAGCGCCTGTATCTGAGCCTGACCAGCACCGAGCCGCGGGATTGAGGCGATGAGATTCTGGAGCCTGGTTCGCAAGGAACTGCTGGTGCTGGGGCGCGATCGCCACGGCCTGCTGGTGCTGTTCGTGATGCCGGCGATCTTCATCCTGATCATGTCGCTGGCGATGCGCGACACCTTCGACCGCGAGCGGGCAGTGGCGCTGGATTATCTGCTGCTGAACGAAAGCGCCGAGCCGATCGGCGTGCGCTTCAATGAGGAGCTGAAGCGGATCGAGGGGTTCCGGCCGGTACCGGCCGCCGCCGGCGAGGGGCGCGAAGCGCTGCGCCGGCGTGTGGCCGACGACGAGGTCAAGCTCGCCCTGCTGGTGCCGGCCGATTTCGGCGAGCGGTTGCGGCACTGGAACGATGCCGAGCCCGTGCCGGTGACGCTGCTGCTGTCGCCGTCGGCGGCGCCGCAGACCCGGCTGCTGTTCGAGCTCGCGGTCAGCCAAGCGCTGCGCAAGCTGCGGTTCGAGCACTATGTGCTCCCCTCGTTGGGCTTGCTGGCGCTCGGCCAAGAGCCCTTGGGGGAGGCGACGGTGAGCGGCGATTACGTGTACCGCGACGGCAGCGCCCGCGTGGCGCCCACCGCCGTGCAGCAGAGCGTGCCGGCCTGGCTGGTGTTCGCCATGTTCTTCGTGGTGATACCGCTGTCCACCGCCTTCCTGGTGGAGCGCGAGGAGGGCACGCTGGCGCGGCTGCACGTCATGAGCGTGTCGCCGACCGCGCTGATGGTGGCCAAGGTCGTGCCCTACTACCTGGTCAACCAAGTGCAGATGGTGCTGATGGTCGCGGTCGGCATGTATCTGGTGCCGCGGCTGGGAGGCGATGCCCTCAACGCGCCGAGCTCCTGGTTCGGTCTGTGGCTGATTTCCTCGGCGACCAGCATCGCCGCCATCGGCTTCGCGCTGCTGGTCTCGACCGTGGCGCGCTCCGGCATCGAGGCGACCACCCTGGGTGGCGTCTGCAACATCGTGCTCGGCGCGCTCGGCGGGGTGATGGTGCCCAAGTTCGTGATGCCCAAGTTCATGCAGGACTTGTCGGTGCTGTCGCCGATGTCCTGGGGGCTGGAGGGTTTCTTCGACGTGTTTTTGCGCGGCAGCGTCTGGCGGGAGGTGCTGCCGGAGGCGGGGGCGCTGTTGCTGTTCGGCGCGGTCTGTCTGTGGGCGGCGTCGCTGCTGTTCGAACGAAAACCTAGAGGCGTGGCATGAAAGGTTCCCAAGATCCGGCGTTCAAGCGTGAGCTCAAGCTGCTGATCATCGAGGCCTGCGACAAGGACGTGGCGCCGGAGGACATTCCCGACGACGAGCCGCTGTTCGGCGAGAACTCCTGCCTGCAGCTGGACTCGGTGGACGGCCTGCAGCTGTCGATGGCGATCCAGAAGCGCTTCGGCATGCGCATCACCGACAGCAAGCAGATGCGCCGGGTCTTCACCTCCATCGACGCCATGGCCGATTTCCTGCATCCGGGCGCATGACCGCTTTGCGCATCCTCGGCGCGGGGCTGATCAGCGCGGTCGGCCGCGAGCAGGCGGCGGTGGCGGCGGCCTTGCGCGCCGCCGCGCCGGCGCCGGTGACGCTGGACTTGCCGGACCTCGGCTTGGGCGGGCGGTTCCTGTACTACCGCGCGCCGCTGGCGGAGGGGCCGGGCCGGGCGCAGCGTCTGGCGGTCGCCGCTGCGGCCGACGCCCTCGACCGCGCCGGACTGAGAGCGGCGCAGCGGGCGCGCTGCGCGGTGTTCCTCGGCTCCTCGTCGATGGACGTGGCGGACGCCGAATCGAGCCTGCGCGATCCGGCCCGTGGCGCGGCCGCGCCGCGCGAGCCGCTGGGCTGCGGCGGCCTGGCGGCGGCGGTGGCCGAGCGGCTGGGGCTGGAGGGCGGGGCCTACGGTTTCAGCGCCGCCTGCAGCTCCGCGGTCACGGCGCTGCTGGCAGCGGCCGACTTGGTGGCCGTGGGCGAGCTGGAGCACGCCCTGGTGGTCGGGGTCGAGGCGTTCAACGAACTTAGCCTGCAAGGATTCGGCGCGCTCGGCCTGCTGTCGGGCTCGGGCTGCCGGCCGTTCTCGGCCTGCCGCGACGGCATGGTGTTGGGCGAGGGCGCGGGCGCCTGCGTGATCGGCCGCGGCGAGCGGGGCTGGCGGCTGCTCGGCGGCGCCAATCGCTGCGACAGCGGCAACGTCACCAGCGCGACTTGCGACGGCATGGCCGACACCATGGCCGAGGCCTTGGCCGCCGCCGGGCTGCGGCCGGCCGACATCGTCGCGGTCAAGGCGCACGGTACCGGCACCGTCGGCAACGACCGAACCGAGGCCGAGGCGCTGCTGCGGCTGTTCGGTGCGGTGCCGGCGGTGAGCGCGCTCAAGCCGGTGCTCGGCTACACCCTCGGCGCCAGTGGTGTGCTGGAGCTGGTGGCCTGGATGGCGTGCGTCGACGCCGGCTTCCTGCCGCCGACGCCGGGTTTCACCGCCCCCGATCTGCTCGCGGCCGTAGTGCCGCTCGCCGCGCCGCGGCCGGTGCGCGGTGGCCGCTATCTGCTCAACTGCTTCGGTTTCGGCGGCAACAATACCGCCTTGGTGGTGGGCCATGATTGAGCTCGAGGTCATGAGCGCGGCGGCGGTGGGCTGGCCGGCCGAGGGCGAGCCGCCGTCGGTGCGGGCGTTGCTCAAGCGGGTCTGCGCCAAGGCCCCGCGGCGGCTGAACCGCTTCACCGAACTGGCTCTGCTGGGCGCCTGTCAGTGCGCGCAGGGGCGGGCGCTGCGGCCCGACTGCGCGGTGTGGCTGGCCTCGGGCCGCGGCTATGCCGCCGACACCACCGCGCTGGTCGAGGCCGTGACGCTGCGGCGCGAGCCGCCCATGCCGGTGGAGTTCATCAACGTTTCCGGCAATACCGCTGGCTTCTACATAGCGCAGCTGCTGGGCCTGAATGGCCGCAGCGGCAGCGTCGCCGCCGGCGCCGCTTCCTTCGAGGCGGGACTGGCGCTGGCGACGGCGGGCCTGACCGTGCACGGCGGCCAGGCGCTGGTCGGCGGGGTCGACGAGCGGCCGCCGGCGGATGGCGCCGCGCCACCGGGCGAGGGCAGCAGCTGGCTGCTCCTGCAGGCGGCGGGGCGCGGCGGCCTGGCCCGTCTGCGCCTGCACCGGCCAGTGGACGACCCGCGCGCGGTGCTGGCGGCGGCCGACGCCGACTGGTTGAGCCTGGGTGCCAGCATCGACGCCGAACAGCGTCGGGCGCTTCTCGCCGGCTGGCGCGGCCAGGCGCTCGACGCCGATGCGCTGTGCGGCCGCTACCCCAGCAACGCCGCCTATGCGCTGGCCTGGTTCATCGAGCGGCGGCCGGGGCAGCGCCTACTACACCTGAGCGCCGACCGCCACGGCCGCTACTGGCCGATCGAGCTGGAACCGCTCTGAGGTAGGTGCCTACACCGCCCGCAGCAGCAACCGGAACACGCGCTCCTCCTTGTCAGCGCACACCCGCAGCTGCTCGGCCAGGCGCGGGAAGTCGGCCGCGTCCTGGCGCTTGTACAGGCGCGCCGCGCCCAGCGCGAACTCGCGCCAACTGTCGCCGGCGTCGGTCATGAGCTCGGAGGCCTCGCGCAGGGCCTCGCGCCCGGTCAGCTCCGCCGCTTCCTGCAGGAACGAGGCGAACATGAAGCGAAAGCCGGCGCCGCCGGTGCCGATTTCCTCCTGCATGCGCACCACGCTGGCGACGTAGGTGCGCGGGTAACGCAGGTCGGGGTGCTTGTCGGGCAGTTGCTCGACGCCCTTGGCCATCAGCCGGATGCCGCGCACGCCGACGAAGGGCAGCGGCGCCATCAGCATGCGCCGGGCGGTGCGCTTGATCGCGGCGCGGGCGGCGGAGCCCAGATCGACGCGCGACGGCAGCGCGACCGGGTAATAGACCAGCCCCTTCGGCGCGAACGGTCCCTTGACGAAGCGCGCCTTGGCCAGGTCCTCGCCGCGGCAGCGCTGCGGGTGCTCGAACACCGGATCGCTGATCAGGTACTCGTCGCCGTCCTTGCCGTAGACGATCAGGTTGTGGGCATTGAAGTGGAAGCGCATGTCCGGCGGGAAGTACGGCAGCCAGTACACCGAGGTCTGCATGCCGACCGCGCCGCGCTCGGCCAGCAGTCGGTCGAGGTCGCGCATCGCCTCCGCGGCGTTGCCGTAACGGTGGGTGCGCATGCGCACGCCCAGCGATTTCTGCAGGCCGCGGATGATCGCGCCCGGCAGCATGCGGTAGGCGGTGAGCGGTACGCCGCCGACCTTCACCCAGGGCATGTGCACGAAGATCAGCGCCGAGCTCAGCCCAAACACCATGGCTTCCGACAGATCCAGGCCCTGGTGGCGCAGCAGCGACGACATCACGCCGCTCTCGCAATGGGCGGCGTGACTGTGACGGAACGGCTGACTTTGCATGTTATTCGGTCTCGTCGAGCGAACGGGTCACGGGGCCGGCGGCAGGCGGCGCAGTTCGTCCACGCTCAGGCCCAGGGCCTCGGCGTAGCGGCGCAGCAGCTTGTCCGGCAGGCGGGCGAACACCGCCGGCTTGAGATGGCGGCGCACCCGCCAGCGCATCAGGCCGGCGCTCTGGGCCAGGGTCTGCAGATCCATGCGGCGAGCGTACATGTGGTACTCCAGCGGCGCCGTCAGGCCGGCCCTGGCGCGCGCCAGGGCGGCGTCGGCCTGGGCCTTGAACTCGGCCACCGCCGCCGAGGTCACCAGCTCCTCGACCTCCCAGCCGGTCGACGGCACCAGGCGGTACTTGCCGTCCTCGCCGAGGGCGTACATGGCCTTGCGGCCGCCGTCGAAAGTAGCGCTGTTGTCCTGCGGAACTTCGTCGACGCGCATCGTCACACCACGGTTAGCTGCATGTAGGCAACCGAGAAGCGGCCGCTCTCCGGCACGTAGCACAGCAGCCGCTGGCCCGGCTCCAGCCGGCCGGAGGCGAACAGCTCCTCGAGCATGATGAAGATGGAGGCGGAGCCGGTGTTGCCCTTCAGCGGCAGGTTGGTGAACCAGCGTTCCTGGGGCAGGTCGAAATCGCTGTTCCTCATCCCCTGATACAGCCGGTCGCGGAAGTAGGCCGAGGAGTAGTGGGGCAGGAAGTAGGCGTAGTCGTCGGGGCGGATGCCGCGGCGCTCGCGCACCCGGGTGAGGCCCTGCTCGACCGTGGCGCGGACGATGTTGTCGTTGAGCAGACGCACGTCCTGCTTGACCGCGAACACCGACTGCCGCAGCAGCGCCTCCGGGTCGTCGTATTCACGCCAGCCGCGCAGCGAGCCGTCCTCGCGCTTGTCGCCGCCGCTGTACATGCACACTTCCAGTTCGTCGGCGAACGACATCTGCTCCACCCAGTCGACCCGCAGCGACCGGCCATCGGCGTTGGGACGGTTCTGCAGCAGCGCCGCGCCGGCGCCGTCGGACAGCATCCAGCGCAGGAAATCCTTCTCGAAGGCCAGCTCGCCGCGCGTCTCCAGCTCCTGGAGCTTGGCCTCCGATTCCTTCTCGAAGTTGCGCGCCAGCATGTAGGTGGAGGCGACCTCCGAGCCGGTGGCCACGGCGTTGGCCGCCAGCTCGGCGCGCACCGCCATGTAGGCGTACTTGAAGGCGGTCATGCCGGAGGCGCAGATGCCGGCAGCGCTGGCGATCTCGCACGGCGGATTCTTCAGCTCGCCGTGCACCATGGCGGCGTGGCTGGGCATGAGCTGGTCCGGCGAGCTGGTACCGCAGGCGAGCAGGTCGATCTGCGCCAGCTCGAAGCCGTTGCCGGTGAGCCGACGGATCGCCTCGGCGGTGAGCTGGGCGTTGTTGTAGCGCGGCTCGCCGGTGGCGGGGTCGATGACGTAGTGGCGGCGCTGGATGCCGTTGCTGCGCAGAATCACGCTCCTGGCGCGCGAGCGGCGGCCGCCGACGCGACCGAGCACATCCTCCATGCGGTCGTTGTCGATCGGTTCCAGCGGCAAAAAGGCCGCCAGACGGGTGATGAAGACATCAGCGGTCATCGGCGAATTCCTGCATACGGAAACTTTCGGCACCGGACGGCTGCTCGTAGGCCGCCTTCAGCGCCGCGGTTCGGGCTCGGGTGAACGGCCGCAGCAGGGCGCGCAGCAGCATGCTGGGCGGTACCACCGCGACGATCATGGCGATCAGAAAAACCACATAGACGGCTAGCACCGGCCGGCGCCGCGCCGAGCCGGGTGGTCCGACCTTGCGCAGCAGCCGGCCCCAGACCAGGAAGCTGCGGTGGCCGATCCGCTCGCTGGCGATCAGCCGGTCGTCCACCTTCACCGCCTCCAGCCCGCGCAGCAGCGGCGCCTGCGCCGCCAGGTCGCCGCGGTCGAACGCGGCGGCGATGGCGCGGCCGAAGCGCCTGGCGGCGGCGATCTCGGACTCGGCGATGCCGGCCGGCGGGAAGTTCCAGACGGTGTCCTTGCGCCCGGTCAGCAGCCAGCGCGGGGTGGTGTAGAACGTGGCGAGCGCCGGGCTCTGGTCGATCAGCGCCACATGGTCGAGGTGGCGCGCCCCGGCCTCGGTCAGCAGCTTCTTCACCTTCTCCTGGGCCGTCAGCCACATGTTGCGGCAGGCAGTGACGGTGATCACCGGCGTGCCGGCGAGCAGGCGTCGGCCGGCGGCCGACTTGAGGAAGGCGGTGACCGGCTGCGACGGCGACAGGTACCAGACCGTGTAGCCGAGAATGATCAGGTCGAAACGGCTTTCGGGATCGACTTTCAGCGGCTTGATCGGCGCCGGATCGAGATACACCGATTCCGGAAAAACGTCGAGAAAGTCGAAGAACGGCCAGGGGAAGGGGTAGTCCTGCACCGGCTCGATGTTCTCGTACACCACCTCGATATCCGGGCGGTTTTCGAGCGGCGCGACGATCGAGCGGAGCACGGCCGTGAGTTGCCCGCTCTGCGAATAGTGGACGACGAGGACCCGCTTCATGCCGTTGATCGTTCTATCGAGTTGTGACGGATTCCAATGATTGCCACGGTCCATCGCGACCGGACCGAGCAACGGCGAAGCGACGCATCCTGCGCGCAGGGCGTCGTCCATGCAGCCGAAACGAGCTCGGGGTAAGCGGCAATCCTTTGCGCTGCGAGCGTAGCACCGTGGTCGGCGCGCCCGGGCGAACTGTGTCTTTTTTCCGATGTCGACGCAAGCGCCGTCGTTCAGGTCGACGCGCGGTGCGAAGCAACTATAATGCGGCCGCTGAACTTTCTCGGTACGAGCAGGTCTTTGGGCAAGGAATCTTTCGAGCTTTTACGGGCCTCTCTTGATAAGAGTCAAGGGGCGCGGACTCCCAAAGCCAGAGCATGTCGACCGAACCTGAAATTCCAACCGCTGGCGCCGGAACGGATTTTGGCGCGCCCGGGCGGGCGTGAGCGCGCCGCCTCAGCGCATCGAGACAAGCACGGGAGTCGCTGACGCATGTGGACTTGGTTGCACAAACTGGGCTCGCCGCCGCGTTTCTACCGCTGGACCGGTCGTCTGATCCCCTGGTTCGCCGGCGCGACGGTACTGCTCATGGCCGCCGGGCTGTACGGCGGCTTGGTGCTGGCGCCACCCGATTACCAGCAGGGCGATAGCTATCGCATCATCTTCATCCACGTGCCGGCGGCGTGGATGTCGCTGTTCGTGTACATGGTCATGGCCGGCGCGGCCACGGTCGGTCTGGTCTGGCGCATCAAGACCGCCGAGATCGTCGCCTCGTCCTGCGCGCCGCTCGGCGCCTCGTTCACCTTCCTGGCGTTGGTGACCGGCTCGCTGTGGGGCAAGCCGATGTGGGGCACCTGGTGGGCCTGGGATCCGCGGCTGGTGTCGGAGCTGATCCTGCTGTTCCTCTACTTCGGCTTCATGGCCCTGCAGGGCGCCTTCGAGGATCGCCGCACCGGCGCCCGGGCGGCGGCGGTGCTCGCCATTGTCGGCGTGGTCAACATTCCGATCATTCATTATTCGGTAGAGTGGTGGAACTCGCTGCACCAGGGGCCGACCGTGACCAAGCTCGGCAAGCCCTCCATCCACTTGAGCATGCTCATTCCGTTGCTCTTAATGGCGGCCGCGTTCAAGACGTATTTCCTGTCGGTGGTGCTGATGCGCGCCCGCACCGAAGTGCTCGACCGCGAGCGCGGCAACAGCTGGGTGCGCGAGGCGCTGGAGGAGTCATGAGCGGCCTGTCCGAGTTCTTCAACATGGGCGGTTACGCCTTCTACGTCTGGACGTCGTATGGCGTGACCGCCGTGGTGCTGGCGGCCAACGTTCTGGTGCCGTGGCAGCGCCGTCGGAAGCTGATCGACGACTTGAAGCGCCGCTGGCGCGCCAGGAGAAACGCATGACCCGACGCGGTAGGCGAATGATGTTGGTGGCCGTGCTGCTGCTCGGCGTGGGCTCGGCCGTGGCGCTGACCCTCATGGCGCTGAAGGAGAATGTGTCGTTCTTCTTCAGCCCGACCCAGGTGGCCAACGGCGAGGCGCCGCGGGGCTATCCGTTCCGGGTCGGCGGGCTGGTGGCGGAAGGGAGCGTGCAACGCGCCAGCGACAGCCTCAACGTTCGCTTCGTGCTGACCGACGGCGCTCACACCGTGCCGGTCAGCTACACCGGCATCCTGCCGGACCTGTTCCGGGAAGGGCAGGGCATCGTGGCGCGCGGCCGCTTGCAGGAGGACGGGCTGTTCGTCGCCGAGGAAGTGCTCGCTAAGCACGACGAGAACTACATGCCGCCGGAAGTGGCCGATGCCCTGAAGAAGGGCGCCCCCTTGAGCAACCCCCACGCCGGGCAGTAAGCGCATCATGTCTATCATTCCCGAAATCGGCCATTTCGCGCTGACCCTGGCGCTGGCCATGGCGGTGGTGCTCGCGGTGCCGCCCATCATCGGCGCCGCCCGCGGGCATGCCGGGCTGATGGCCGTGGCGCGTCCCGCCGCCCACGCGCAGTTCCTGTTCCTGGTGATCGCCTTCGGTTGCCTGAGCTATAGCTTCCTGGTCAACGACTTCTCGGTGGCCTACGTCGCCCAGAATTCCAACTCGCTGCTGCCCTGGTACTACCGGCTGTCGGCGGTGTGGGGTGCGCACGAGGGCTCGCTGCTGCTATGGGGCCTGCTGCTCGGCGCCTGGACCTGGGCGGTGGCGGTGTTCAGCCGGCGGCTGCCGCTGGCGGTGGTGGCGCGGGTGCTGAGCGTGATGGGCATGATCAGCATCGGCTTCCTGCTGTTCATGCTGTTTACCTCCAATCCATTCGAGCGGCTGCTGCCGGCGGCGGCGGAAGGACGCGACCTCAACCCGCTGCTCCAGGACGTCGGACTGATCGTGCATCCGCCGCTGCTGTACATGGGCTACGTCGGCTTCTCGGTGGCGTTCGCCTTCGCCATCGCCGCGCTGCTCGGCGGCAATCTGGACGCGGCCTGGGCGCGCTGGTCCCGGCCGTGGACCACGGTGGCCTGGGTGTTCCTGACCCTGGGCATCGCCATGGGCAGCTACTGGGCCTACTACGAGCTCGGCTGGGGCGGTTGGTGGTTCTGGGATCCGGTGGAGAACGCCTCGTTCATGCCCTGGCTGGTCGGCACCGCGCTGATCCACTCGCTGGCGGTGACCGAGAAGCGCGGCGCCTTCAAGAGCTGGACCGTGCTGCTCGCCATCTTCGCCTTCTCGCTGAGCCTGCTCGGCACCTTCCTGGTGCGCTCCGGGGTGCTCACCTCGGTGCACGCCTTCGCCGCCGACCCCACGCGCGGCGTGTTCATCCTGCTCTTCCTGGTGGCGGTGGTCGGTGGCTCGCTGCTGCTGTACGCATTGCGCGCGCCGCAGGTGGGCAGCGGCGGTCGGTTCGAGCTGGTGTCGCGCGAGAGCTTCCTGCTGGTCAACAACGTCCTGCTGACGGTGGCGGCCGCCACGGTGCTGCTCGGCACCCTCTATCCGCTGCTCCAGGACGCGCTGGGCATGGGCAAGGGCTCGGTCGGGCAGGGCTATTTCGATACGGTGTTCCCGCCGCTGATGTTCCCGCTGCTGGTGCTGACCTCGATCGGGACGCTGGCGCGCTGGAAGCAGGACCGCCTGGTCGAGTTGATCTGGAAGCTGCGCTACGCGCTGCTGGCTACCGGCCTGGTGGGCGTGATCGGCATTTTCTGGGTCGGCCCGGTGTCGGCCATGGCGGTGGCCGGGCTGGCGGTGGCCGCCTGGCTCGCCTGGGGCACGCTGCAGGTGCTGTGGGAGCGCGGCAAGAACAAGAGTAACCGCTGGCAGGCCTTGCGCACCACGCCGCGCAGCATCTACGGCATGGTACTGGCCCATCTGGGGCTGGCGGCGTTCGTCGCCGGCGTGACCGTGGTCAATACCCTGGAGATGGAGCGCGACGTGCGCATGGCGCCGGGCGACGTGCTGGAGGCGCGCGGCTACCAGTTCCAGTTCCACGGCGTGCGCCTGAGCAACGGCCCCAACTACCGGGCGGTGGAGGGGATCGTCACGGTGAGCCGTGATGGCCGCCAGGTGGCGGAGCTGCATCCGCAGAAGCGCACCTATCTGGTCCAGAACATGCCGATGACCGAGGCGGCCATCGACGGCAATCTGCTGCGCGACTTGTACGTGTCGCTGGGCGAGCCGCTGGGCGATGGCGCCTGGGCGGTGCGGGTGCACTACAAGCCGATGGTGCGCTGGATCTGGCTGGGTTGCTTGATGATGGCGGTCGGCGGCGTGCTCGCCGCCACCGATCCTCGCTATCGCCGGCTGGCGGAGCGGGAGCGGCGCGGTGCTGCCACGATGGTTGGTGCGGAGAGCGCGTGATGCGGCGAGCGATCATCCTGATTCCTCTGGTGGTGTTCGTGGCGCTGGCGGTGCTGCTGGCGGTGGGCCTGACCCGCAATCCAGCCGAGGTGCCGTCGCCGCTGATCGGCAAACCGGCGCCACAGTTCCGCGTGCCGACCTTGGCCGATCCCGAGCGCACCATCGGCAACGAGGATCTCAAGGGCCAGGTCACGCTGGTCAACGTCTGGGCCAGCTGGTGCGTCGCCTGCCGCGACGAGCATCCGGTGCTGATGGAGCTGGCGGCGCGCAAGGTCGCGCCCATCGTCGGGCTGGACTACAAGGACGCCCGCGAGGACGGCTTGGCTTGGCTGAGCCGGTTCGGCAACCCTTACCAGCAGATCGCCTACGATCGCGACGGGCGGGTCGGCCTGGACTGGGGCGTGTACGGCGTGCCCGAGACCTTCGTGCTCGACCGCCACGGCGTGATCCGCTACAAGCACATCGGCCCCATCACCCGCCAGACGGTGCAGGAAACCCTGCTGCCCCTCATTGAGCGTTTGAAGCAGGAGAACTAATGCGGCGCGTTCTCGCCTTGCTCGCCCTGCTGCTTCCGACCCTGGTCGCAGCGCAGGTCTACTCATTCGACGACCCGGCCCAGGAAGCGCGCTTCCGCAGCCTGGGGCAGGAGCTGCGCTGCCTGGTCTGCCAGGGCCAGAGCATCGCCGACTCCAACGCCGAGCTGGCGCAGGATCTCAAGCGCGAGGTCTACCGCATGATCCGGGAAGGGCGCAGCGACCAGGAGATCAAGGATTTCATGGTCGCTCGCTACGGCGATTACGTGCTGCTCACGCCGCCGATGAAGTCCAGCACCTATCTGCTGTGGTTCGGTCCGTTCGTGCTGCTGGCGATCGGCCTGGCGGCGCTGCTGGTGGTGATCAAGCGGCGGCCGGCCAAGTCGGGGATTTCCGCCGAGGAGCGGGAGCGAGCCCGGGAGCTGCTCGGGCGTGACGTGCAGGAGCACGATTGATGATCGGGTTTATCGTTGCGGCCGCCGTGCTGGTGCTGGTGGCCCTGGCCTTCGTCCTGCCGCCGCTGCTGAAGGCGCCGAAGGATTCCCTGGGCAGCGAGCGCGAGGCCAACCTGGCGGTGCACCGGCAACGCCTGCGTGAGCTGCAAGCCGAGCGTGACAGCGGCGCGCTGGCCCCGGCCGCGTACGAGGAGGCCAAGGCCGAGCTGGAGCGGCAGTTGCTGGAGGAGCTGCGGCCCGAACAGGCGGCGCAGCTGCGGCCGGCGCGGCGTACCGCCTTGGTGGTGGCGCTGGCGGTGCCGCTGCTGGCCGGCGGCGTCTACCTGACCCTGGGCAGCTACCGGGCGTGGCTGCAGCCGGCCGTGCCGCCGGCCGACGATGTGCACGCGCAGGTGGAATTCATCCGCCAGAACGTCGATCGGTTGCAGGCGCGGGTCGAGGAGCAGCCGGACGATCTGGACGCTTGGCTGATGCTCGGCCGTTCCTACGTCCTGCTGCAGCGCTATGCGGACGCGGTGGCGGTGCTGGAGCGCGCGCAGGCGCATTTCGGCGAAGTGCCGCAGGTGCTGGCCGAGCGGGCCGAGGCGGTCGCCTACGCCAGCGGCGGCGATCTGCAGGGCCAGGCCAAGACCTTGCTGCTGCGCGCGCTGGAGCTCGATCCGGCCAACCCCAAGGCGCTGTGGTTGGCGGGCCTGTCGGCGGCCCAGGGCGAGCGCCCGGCGGAGGCTAGGCAGTATTGGCAGCGCCTGCTGGACGTGCTGCCGCCCGAGTCCGGCGCGGCGCGGCAGATTCGCGGCCTGATGGCCGAGCTCGGCGGCGAGACGCCCGAGGCCCCCGCTGCCGTTCCCACCGCGCGGCTGACGGTCGAGGTCCGGCTGGCGCCGGCGCTGGCCGAGCGGGCGCCGCCGGAGGCGACCGTCTTCATCCTGGCCCGGGCCGCGGGCGACGGCCCCAAGGCGCCGCTGGCGGTGGCGCGGCGGCAGGTGAAGGATCTGCCGACCACGGTGCAGCTGGACGACACGATGGGCATGGTGCCGGGCATGACGCTGGCCGAGTTCCCCGAGGTGGTGCTGGAGGCGCGGGTGTCGCGCAACGGCGATGCCATCGCGGTGCCCGGTGATCCCATCGGCCGCAGCGCACCGGTCAAGGTCGGCGCCGAGGCGCCGGTGGTGGTGGAGATCAACGGCACGGTGCCCTAGGGCGCCGTGCCGCACGCATCGGAGTCGTCGACGGCGTTCGCGGTGAGCCACGAACGCCTTGTACGGTAGGCGCCGCGGCCGGGTTAGTCGTCCACCCGGCGCCAGTTCAAGCGGGCGAAGTACGTCCGGCTTTCCTTCACGACTATCCCCGACAGCAATATCAGACCGATCAGATTAGGCAGTGCCATCAGGCCGTTGGCGATGTCGGAGAAGGTCCAGACCATGTCCAGAGTGGTCATGGCGCCGACCATCACCAGCGCGGTGTAGAGCACCCGGTACGGCAGGATGGCGCCGCGGCCCAGCAGGCTTTCCGCGCAGCGCTCGCCGTTGTAGGACCAGCCGGGGATGGTGGTGAAGGCGTATACCAGCACCGCCAGGGTCACGGTGTACGAACCCCAATTCTCGCCGAGCCCCTGGCCGATGGCCCAGGCGGTCATGGCCGCGCCGCGCACGCCTTCCTGGGCGTAGGCGCCCGTGACGATCAGGGTCAGGGCGGTGAGGGTGACCATGATCAGGGTGTCGATGAAGGTCTGGGTCATCGCCACCATGGCCTGGCGCACCGGTTGCCTGGTCTTGGCGCTGGCGGCGGCGATACCGCCGGTGCCCATGCCGGATTCGTTGGAGAAGATGCCGCGCGCCACACCGATCTGGATGGCGAGCAGTACCCCGGAGCCGGCGAAGCCGCCGATCGCGGCCGTGCCGGTGAAGGCATCGTGGAACACCAGCGCCAGCGCGCCGGGGATGTTCTCGTGGAACACCGCCAGCACGATCAGGTTGCTCAGCACGTACAGCAGGATCATCGGCGGCACGATGGCCGAGGAGAAGCGGGCGATGCTCTTGATGCCGCCGATGACCACGACGCCGGCCACGAGGGTCATCACCGCCCCGCTCCAGGCCGGGGATATGCCCCAGGTCGCCTGCAGCTGGCTGGCGGCGGTGTTGGCCTGCACCATGTTGCCGATGCCGAACGAGGCGATGATGCCGAACAGGGCGAAGGCGGTGCCCAGCAGCCGACCGGTCCGGCCGCCGACGCCGCGGCGCAGGTACTCCATCGGGCCGCCGGTCTGCTCGCCGGCGGCGTCGGTGCGGCGGAACTTCACCGCCAGCAGCGCTTCGGAGTACTTGGTGGCCATGCCCAGCAGGCCGGTGATCCACATCCAGAACAGGGCGCCGGGGCCGCCTATGCCGATCGCCGTCGCCACGCCGGCGATATTGCCGACGCCGAGGGTGGCGGACAGCGCCGTGGCCAGCGCCTGGTAGTGCGACACGTCGCCGGGGGCGTCGCTGCGCTCGCGGCGCTTGACGAGCGCGAGCCACAGGGCGTGGCCGAGAACCCGAAATTGCAGCCCGCCCAGGCGGATCGTGAGGAACAGCCCCGTCAGCAACAGCAGCGGTAGCAGCAGATAAGGGCCCCAGACGAAGCCGTTGATGCGGTTCAACAGGTCTTGCAGTAAATCCATAGATATTGTTGTTTTTCTGCCTGCGTAATCATGGCGGTGTGCGGCGGCCTGTCAGCGTCAATCCAGACTGATGCGCAGTGCCGCCGCGGTCGCCAGGGGCGCCAGGGTCAGCGCGCCGACTGCCAGCGCCGCCAGCAGCAGTAGCTGACCGGTGACCGGCAGCCCGTGGGCGGCGGCGTCGACCGCGCTGGCGGCGAAGATCAGCACCGGGATGTACAGCGGCAGGATCAGCAGCGACAGCAGGATGCCGCCGCGGCGCAGCGATACCGTGAGCGCCGCGCCGATCGAGCCGATGGCGCTGAGCACCGGCGTGCCGCACAGCAGGCTCAGCATGAGCGCGCCGTAGGCTTCGCCGGGCAGCTGCAGGAACATGGCCAGCAGCGGGGCGACGATGGTCAGCGGCAGGCCGGTCACCAGCCAGTGGGCGACGATCTTGGCCAAGGCCATCAGCGCCAGCGGCTGCGGGCTCAGCACCAGCTGCTCCAGGGCGCCGTCCTCGTAGTCGCCGCGGAACAGCTGGTCCATCGACAGCAGCGTGGCCAGCAGCGCCGTCACCCAGATCACGCCGGGCGCGAGGGTGCGCAGCAGGTTCGGCTCGGCGCTGGTGGCCAATGGGAATAGGCTGGCCACCAGCACGAAGAACACCAGCGGATTGATGGTTTCGCCGCGGGCGCGGTAGGCCAGCAGCAGATCGCGCCGCAGCAGACCGAAGAAAGCGGGCAGCATGGCGGGTTGGTTCATGAGCCCAGCCTCAGGCGTAGCAGCGGCAGATCGGACAGCTCGACGCGCTGGTGCGAGGTCAGCACCACCATGCCGCCGGCGAGGACCTGTTCCCGCACCAGCTGGTCGACCAGGGCTACGCCGTGCACGTCGAGTGCGGTGTAGGGCTCGTCGATGATCCACAGCGGCGCCGGCCGCAGCAGCAGGCGCGCCAGCGCGGCGCGGCGGCGCTGGCCGGCCGACAGGGTGTAGCCGGGATTGTGCAGCTGCCGCTCCAGGCCCATGCGCACCAGCGCCTCGACCGGATCGCCGTTCCCGCCGGTCAGCTTCTGGTACACCTGCAGATTCTCGAGCACGGTCAGGCCGGCCTTGATGCCGTGCTGATGGCCGACGTAGTTGAGCGCCTCGGCGTAGGCCGCGCGGTTGCGCCGGATCGGCTCGCCGTCCCAGTACACTTCGCCGGCTTCCGGCAGGGTCAGTCCGGCCAGGGTGCGCAGCAGCGTGGTCTTGCCGGCGCCGTTGGGGCCGTCGACTTGCAGCACCTGACCCGAATTCAGGGTCAGCTCCAGCCCCTCGAACAGCATCACCTCGCCTCGCAGCGCTTCCAGGCCCTCGGCGCGAAGGCAGTGGCTGGGGGCGGAAAAAGCGGGCGTCATTACTTGTCCATGCGAGCGATCGATGGCCCGGTATCGTGGCGTAGCTCGCCGGTGAGAGCAAGTGCGGCATGGCGCGCCGCCACGCGCAGCCGCTCCGGAACCTGGCCGAGCGCGGCCAGGTTCCGGAGCGGACCGTTCGGTCGGTGTCAGTTGGCGCGCGGCAGGTAGCCCGCGCTGTAGGGCAGGTGGGAGAGCTCGCGATTGGCGGTGACGTTGAGGAAGGCCTCGGCCCAGCGGTACACGTCCTCGGTGCGAACGATGCGGCGCAGGGTGCGCATCCGCTGTCGCCGCTGCTCCTGCGTCATGTGGAAGCCGGCGCCGATGGCGTCGGCCACGCCCTCGATATCGTAGGGGTTCACCAGCAGCGCCCCTTTCTCCAGCTGCGCGGCGGCGCCGGCGAACTCGGAGAGGATCAGCACGCCGTCCTCATCGACCTGGGCGGCGCAGTATTCCTTGGCCACCAGGTTCATGCCGTCCTTGAGCGAGGTCACCAGGACCATATCCGCCGCCAGGTAGTAGGCCACGAGCTCGTCGAACGGCAGGCTGTGGAACATGTAGTGGATGGGCACCCAGCCGGACTCGGTGAACTCGCCGTTGATCTCGCCGATCAGCCGTTCCAGATCCAGGCGCAGCTGCTGGTACTCCGGTATCTCCTTGCGCGACGGCACCACATGCTGCACCAGATGCACCTGCTGGCGCAGCTCCGGATAGCGCACCAGGGCGGCGCGGAAGGCCTGCAGTTTCTGCAGCAGCCCCTTGGTGTAGTCGAGCCGGTCGACGCCCAGGATGATCTGCCGGTGGTTCAGGTCCGCCCGCAGTTCCTCGGCCTTGGCGCGCACCTGCGGGGTGTCGGCCCGTTCGGCGACGCTGTGGTAGTCGATGCCGATCGGGAAGGCGCCGACGCTGATGTCGTGCTCGCCGCGCAAGGCGGACTTGCCGGTCGCGGCGTCGCGTCGGCGTAGTCGCGTCACCGCGCCGCTGCTCTCGGCTTGTACGCCGCACAGAGTGCGCGCGCATTGCAGGAAGTTGCGCTGGTCGTGCGGGGTCTGGAAGCCGATGGTGTCGAACTTGAGCAGGCTGTTCAGCACCTCCAGCCGCCACGGCAGCTTCATGAAGATCTCCAGCGGCGGGAACGGCGTGTGCAGGAAAAAGCCGGTGCGCATGGTAAGACCCATGGCTTGCAGCTGCCCGGCCAGTTCCATCAGGTGATAGTCGTGCACCCAGATGAAGTCGTCCGGCTCGGCCACGTCGGCGATGGCATCGGCGAACTTGCGGTTGACGTTCTGATACGCCTGCCAGTAGCGCGGCTCGAAGTTGCAGTTGGTGAACAGGTCGTGGAACAGCGGCCAGATCACCTCGTTGGAGAAACCGAAATAGAACTCCTGGATCTCCTCGTCGGTCAGCATCACCGGCTTGAAGGAGCAGCCGTACTCGGCGCCCACGCTCTCCAAGGCCGGCTCCACCTGCTTGTAGCTGAGGTCGGTGGTGCCCGGCCAGCCGATCCAGATGCCGCCACGGCGTCTCAGGACCGGCACCAAGGCGCTGACCAGTCCGCCGCTGCTGGGACGGGCTTCCCAGCTTCCACCTTCTTGTCGGAAAAGCGATAAGGGCAGGCGATTGGATACGACGATCAGACGATCGCTGCTGTGAGACTTACGAAGCATCGTTGCTACCTCGGCAGAAGGCCTCCTTGCCTCCTGTCTTTCGGATGGATTTAGGTTCCCGGCCAATGGGCCACGGCCCCGTCGTCCAAGGGAGACATTGGGTTTTACCGAGGGTTTGCCAAGTCGCTGGCCGCTCCGGTCCGGCGCTCGCCGCACGCTCCTTTAAGCGCTGCGGCGCAGTCCATAGGTCTCAGGCGCCGACTTGGACGCCGGAAGTCACCCTCATGGCCCAGGCCATCAACTCGATACTCGTTATCCTCGTAAGTTTAGCGCTATTGATCGCGGGAAGCGGTCTGTTGGGCACGTTGCTGGCCGTGCGCATGACCATGGAGGGGTTCCAGACCCAGTTCATCGGCCCGATCCTGGCATTTCACTCGCTGGGCTTCGTGATCGGCACCCGCTCGGCGGTCGGCATCATCCGCCGGGTGGGGCACATCCGCAGCTTCGCGGCCTTCGCCGCCATCGCCAGCTGTTCCGCGCTGCTCCATCCCATGGAGGTGAACGGTTTCGCCTGGGCTGCCCTGCGCATGGTCACCGGCTTCTGCAGCGCCGGGCTGATGATGGTGATGGAAAGCTGGATCAACGACCGCACCAGCAACGAGATGCGCGGCACCATCATGGCGTTCTACATGGCCACCAACTACCTGGCGCAGGGCGCCGGGCAGTTCACGCTGGGCTTCGGCGATCCGGGTACCACCTATCTGTTTATGGTGTCGGCGGTGCTGATCTCGGCGTCGCTGGTGCCGCTGGCGCTCACCCGCTCCAAGGCGCCGCTGATCGAGCAGCACGAGCCGATGGGGCTGAAGAAGCTGTATGGCGTGGCGCCGATCGGCATCGTCGGCGCCTTCCTTGGCGGCTGCACCATGAGCGGCTATCTGGCGGTGCTGCCGGTCTACGCCCAGCAGGCCGAGTTCAGCGTCTCGGAGATCTCGGTGTTGATGGGCTGTTCGGTGATGTTCGGCATGGTGTTCCAATGGCCGGTGGGGCATCTGTCGGATCGCCACGACCGGCGCGCCATGGTGGTGCTGCTGGCGCTGCTGGCGGTGCTGTGCGTGGTGCCGCTGATCCTCGGCCGATCCACCGATTTCCTGACCCTGTTGCTGCTGGGCGGCCTGTTCGTGGGCATGGCCGGGACGATCTATCCGATGTGCGTGGCGCTTACCAACGACTATCTGGAGCCGCACCAGATGGTGAGCGCCTCGGCGTCGCTGCTGCTGATCTTCGGCATCGGCACCGTGGTGGGCCCCATCGGCGGCTCGCTGGCGATGGAGTTCCTGGGCGGGCACGGGCTGTTCATGTTCACGGCCGGGACGATGGGCTTGCTGGCGCTCTACGGTCTGTACCGTTATCGGGTGGCCAAGCGCATCCCGGTCGAGCAACAGCAGGCCTACGTACCGGTCGCCACGTCCGGCACGCCGGTGATCATGGAGATCGACCCGCGCAACGCGGACTTCGAGCCGCACGTGATCGTGCCGCCGGTGGAACGCCGGGCGGCGCGGGCCGACCGGCGGCAGGGGCCGCCCTCGGGCGGGCGCCGGCGCACCGACGCCGCCGATTTCAACGAGTGAGGATGCGTCAGCGGCCGCGCTTGGGGCGGCGCGCCGACGTCGTCTTGGCGCGCGACGGCCGGGAGCCGTCGTCGCGCGGCGGTAGCCCGGTGTGCTGGGTGAGGATGAGGCCACGGCGCGGCGCGCCGCCGCCATTCGCGCGGCTGGCGCTGGGGTGATTGGCCGGCTGGGTCGGCGGCACCAGGTGCTTCTTGCCATAGCCGATCAGATGCGCCTTGCCCATGCGGATCAGCGCCTCGCGCAGCAGCGGCCAGTTGTCCGGATCGTGGTAGCGCAGGAACGCCTTGTGCAGGCGGCGCTGGCGCGCGCCCTTGGGGATGTACACCTTGTCGCTCTTGTAGTCGATCCGATGCAGCGGGTCGCGCTCGGTGTGGTACATGGTCGTGGCCATGGCCATCGGTGAGGGGTAGAAGTTCTGCACCTGATCGGCGCGGAAGCCGTTGGCTTTCAGCCACAGCGCCAGGTTGAGCATGTCCTCGTCGGTGGTGCCCGGGTGCGCGGCGATGAAGTAGGGGATGAGGTACTGCTCCTTGCCCGCTTCCTTGGAGAAGCGGTCGAACATCTTCTTGAACTCGTCGTAGGTGCCTATCCCCGGCTTCATCATCTTCGACAGCGGCCCGGCCTCGGTGTGCTCAGGGGCGATCTTCAGATAGCCGCCGACGTGATGGGTGACCAGCTCCTTGACGTATTCGGGGTCGCGCACCGCCAGGTCGTAGCGCAGGCCGGAGGCGATCATCACCCGCTTCACGCCCGGCACGGCGCGCGCCCGCCGGTACAGACGGGTGGTGGCCGAGTGGTCGGTGACCAGGTTCTTGCAGATCGACGGGTACACGCAGCTCAACCGCCGGCAGTTGGCGTGGATTTCCTCGCTCTTGCAGTTGAGCCGATACATGTTGGCGGTGGGGCCGCCGAGATCGGAGATGGTGCCGGTGAAGCCGGGCGTCTTGTCGCGGATCTGCTCGATCTCGCGGATGATCGACTCCTCCGAGCGGCTCTGGATCACCCGTCCCTCGTGCTCGGTGATGGAGCAGAACGAGCAGCCGCCGAAGCAGCCGCGCATGATGTTCACCGAGAAGCGGATCATCTCGTAGGCCGGAATGCGGGCCGAGCCGTAGGACGGGTGCGGCACCCGCTGATAGGGCAGCTCGAACACCGCGTCCAGCTCTTCGGTGGTCAGCGGAATGGGCGGCGGGTTGACCCAGACGTAGCGGTCGCCGTGCGGCTGCACCAGCGCGCGGGCGTTGGCCGGGTTGGTCTCCAGGTGCAGCACCCGCGAGGTGTGGGCGTACAGCACCGGGTCGTTGCGCACCTTCTCGTACGAGGGCAGCAGAATGTAGTCCTTGCCCGTGCCGATCACCGGCGAGATGCGGATCTCCTTCCGCGGCTCTGCTGGCCCTTGAGCGGACGTGGCGCAGGCGGCGCCGCTCGCCTGCGTCGGATCGTATTCGTAGGGGTTCTTGAGCGGGTCGATCCGGCCCGGCTTGTCGATGCGGGTCGAATCCTTGGCCTTCCAGTCGGCCGGTAGCTGCGACAGTACCACCGCCGTGCCGCGAATGTCGGTCATGTGCTTGAGCGGTTCGCCGCGCGCGGCGCGGTGGGCGATCTCCACTACCGCGCGCTCGGCGTTACCGTAGACCAGCAGATCGGCCTTGGAATCGATCAGCACCGAGCGGCGCACGGTGTTGGACCAGTAGTCGTAGTGGGCGATGCGGCGCAGACTGGCCTCGATGCCGCCGATCAGCACCGGCACGTCCTTATAGGCTTCCTTGCAGCGCTGGGTGTAGACGATCACCGCCCGGTCGGGGCGTTTGCCGCCCTCGTCGTTGGGGGTGTAGGCGTCGTCGTGGCGCAGCTTCAGGTCCGCCGTGTAGCGGTTGATCATGGAGTCCATGTTGCCGGCCGACACGGCGAAGAACAGGTTCGGCCGGCCCAGCGCCATGAAGGCGTCCTTGGACGACCAATCCGGCTGGGCGATGATGCCGACCCGAAAGCCGTGCGCTTCCCATAGCCGTCCGATCACCGCCATGCCGAAGCTGGGGTGATCCACGTAGGCGTCGCCCACCACGATGATGATGTCGCAGCTGTCCCAGCCGAGCTGGTCCATCTCGGCGCGGGACATGGGCAGGAACGGCGCGGTGCCGAAGCATTCGGCCCAGTAGCGGGGATAGGAGAACAGGGGGCGGGCGGCATGCATGGCGACAGTATCTTGCTCGCGGCCGGGCGAAGGTCGAGGACTTTAACAGAGCCCCGGCGCGGAACCAACGCGGTCCGCGGCCAGGAACGGCAATGGCGGTAGACCGCGCGGCGCGGCCGGCGTTCACCTTACGGGGGTTCGCTCATCGGCGATCAGCAGTGCCGCCTGCCCGTCGTGATCGCCGGTGGTCACCAGCGGCTGATCGACCAGGTCGTTGCCCAGCGGCACGAAGCCGTGGAGACGATACGGCGAATACCGGTCGAGGCGCTGCGCGAAATCGTCCCGGGCCTGGTTGAAGGACACGAAGCCGTGCTTGACCTTGGCCGTCGGCGCTACCCGCTCGCGGCTGAAGGCGCCGATGAACAGGAAGCCGTCGGTGAGCGGATAGGGGCCGAAGATGCGCCCGTGGTTGTTGTGGAACTCGAACGGCTCGTTGGAGAAAGCGTGCTCGTGGCGGCTCGGCAGCTGCGGGTAGAAGTGCCCGCCGATGTAGCCGAGATAGCCGCCGGAGTGCCCTTCGCGGCTCGGGTAGCCGGCGGTGGTGGCCGCCGCCATCAGCCGCCGCCGGGCGTCCTGGGCCGAGGCCGCGCCGCGGTCGATCAGCACCACGTTGATGGGCTCGCGCAAGCGCTTGCCTTCATAGATCTCGCCCAACCAGTGCGCCGGCGTGTGGTCGGGATCGAACATCCATTTGCCCAGCGCCGGCAGGTCCGGCGGCTGCGTCACGTCGGCCGGACCGCCCGAGAACGGCGGATCGGCTTCGGTGACGGCCGTCGGCCCGGTGGTGGCGGCGCACAGCATGAGCAGCAGGATCGGGAGCCGAGCGTTCATCGCGGTCTCCGCAGTCGATGCCAGTCCGCTAGATGGTGCCGGCACGCTCCCAGGCAAGCGGCGATTGGCCGGCACCGGCGTCGGCGCCATATCGGGAACGGTGGCAACGGCCTTAGGAGGAACGGGGACATCGCCGTCGTGAACGCGGGTGCGGCTCGCTGGGCCGCTGGCTGGCTGGGCGCGGGACTGCTGGCGGCCGTCTGGCTCGGTCCGCTGCCGGCGCTGGCGGCCGAGCGGTTCGCCGCCCACATGCTCATGCACGTGACGGTGGTGGCGCTGGCCGCGCCGCTGCTGGCGTTGGCGCTCGCCGGCGGGCGCGGCGATCCGGTGCGCCGCGCGCCGGCGCTGTTCGCCGCGCTGCCGGCCGCGGCGCTGGAACTGCTGGTGGTGTGGGCCTGGCACGCGCCGGCGCTGCATCACGCCGCCCGCCACCATGGCGCGGCGCTGGCGCTGGAGCAGGGCTCGTTCCTGCTGGCGGGGCTGCTAGTGTGGCTGGCTGCGCTGGGCGGCGGTCGGCCGCGACCGCCCGGACGGGCCGCCGCCGGTATTCTCGGCCTGCTGCTGACCTCCATGCACATGACCCTGCTCGGCACCCTACTGGTGCTGGCGCCGCGCGTCCTGTACGGCCATGGCGGGGAGGCGGCTCTGCGCGATCAGCAACTTGGCGGTTTGCTGATGCTGCTGGCCGGCGGCACGGCCTATCTGGCCGGCGCTCTATACCTGCTCGTGGAGTTGCTGCGCGAGCGGCGGACGTTCACGCCGCGACGCGGCGGCGCAGCAGCAGTTCGTAGCCGCCGACCGACACCGCCATGATCAGCAGCGGCAGCAGGTAGTAGACGCCGCGGAACGCCAGCAGCGAGGCCAGCACGGCGCTGGCGGGTGCGTCGCCCGGCAGCAGCAGCAATAGCACGCTTTCGAATACGCCCAGGCCGCCGGGCACGTGGCTCAAGGCGCCGGCGACCATCGCCAGCACGTACAGGCCGACGAAGGCCGGATAGCCGAGCCCCACCTCGGCCGGCAGCAGCAGATAAAGGACGCCGGCGACGATGGCGATGTCGACCGCGCCGAACAGCAGCTGCAGCAGACTGAGCCCCAGCGACGGCGCTGGCGCCCACCAAGTGCCGATGCGGATCGGGTGATGCCGTACGCTGGTCCAGTACAGGTAGCCCGCCAAACCGAGCAGCAGCGCGGCGCCGGCGGCGCGCAGTGGCGCGCTCGGCAGGCCGAGCACCGTCGCCAGCCCCTCGGGTTCCAGCAGCAGGGCCCAGCCCGCGGTCAGGACGATGCCCAGGGTGAAGGCGAAGCCGCACAGCAGGGTGATGACCGCGGCGTCGGCGGGGCGAAAGCCGAGCGGGCGGTAGTAGCGGTAGCGCAGCGCGCCGCCGGTGAACGGCCCGGGACCGACGTTGCGCTGCAGGGCGAACGCCGCCAGCGAGGTCAGCACCAGCCGTGTCCAGGGCACGTGCCGGTGCAGGAAGCGCAGCGCCAGATAGTCATAGCCCACGATCCACAGGTAGCCGCACAGGCTCAGCGTCACGGCCGCGGCCACGGTGGCCGGCGATAGCGCGGCGATGGCGCGCGCCACCTCGTCGAAGCGGATGCCGCCGAGCGCGCGCGCCAGCAGCACCAGCACCAGCGCGCCGACCGCGATGGCGAGCAGCTGGCCGGCCAGCTTGCCTGTGTTGTCGGACGTCATGTCCGTGCTTATGGGGGCGGCGGACGCCGGCTCGCAGAGGGGCTCGGCGGCGGCTTATCCTGTAGCGTCGCCTGTCAGCGCCACGGGAGCCGCGATGTCCGAGTCCAACGTCAGTTTTCGCAGCGATGTCCAAGTGATCGGGCTGGTTGGTCTGGCCCACGGCGTGTCGCACTTTTTCCAGCTGTTGCTGCCGCCGCTGTTTCCCTGGATCAAGGAGGAGCTGGCTCTGAGCTACGCCGAGCTCGGCGCGCTGATGGCGGTGTTCTTCGTGGTGTCCGGTTTCGGTCAGGCCGCCGCCGGCTTCGTGGTGGACAAGGTCGGCGCCCGCACCGTGCTGCTGGCCGGCGTGGGGCTGCTGGCGCTCTCGGCGGTGGTGACCGGCCTCAGCGACGGCTACGCCGGGCTGGCGCTGGCGGCGGCGATCGCCGGTCTGGGCAACTGTGTGTTCCATCCGGCCGACTTCAGCCTGCTCAACCGCCGGGTGTCGACGACGCGTCTGGCGCACGCCTTCTCGGTGCACGGCATCAGCGGCAACCTGGGCTACGCCGTCGCGCCGGCATTCCTGGTTGGCCTCGCCCAGTGGACCGGTTCCTGGCGCACGGCGGCGCTGGCGGCGGCGGCGGTGGCCGCCGTGGTGTGGCTGCTGCTGGCGACCAACCGCCTGCTCGACGACCGCCAGGCGCGGGCGCCGCTGGCGGCCAGCTCGCGCCAGAGCGGTGCCGGTTCGACCCTGGAGTTCCTACGCCTGCCGCAGGTGTGGCTGTGTTTCGCGTTCTTCTTCGTGTCGGCGCTCGCCATCGGCGGCGTGCAGAGCTTCGCGCCGACCGCGCTGCATCAGCTCTACGGCATGCCACTGACGGTGGCGGCACTGTCCTACACCGCCTTCATGCTGGCGAGCGCCGGCGGCATGGTGGTGGGTGGCTTCGCCGCCAGCCGCCGCGCCGATCACGACCGTCTGATCGCCTGGTGCATGGCGGCCGCCGGCGCGGTCAGCGTGCTGCTTGGGGTCGGCATCGTGCCGGCGCTGGCGGTACTGCCGCTGATGGCGCTGATCGGCTTCGGCTCCGGCGTGGCCAACCCGTCCCGCGATCTGCTGGTGCGGGCGGCGGCGCCCGAAGGCGCCACCGGCCGGGTCTACGGCACGGTGTACTCGGGGCTGGACGCGGGCATGGCGGTCGCGCCGCTCATCTTCGGCCTGATCATGGACGCCGCCCGCCCGGGGCTGGTGTTCGCCGGTGTCGGCGTCTGCCAGTTCCTGGCGATCGTCACCGCGGTCATGGTCGGTACCGGCTGCCGGCGCCGGCGCGAGAGCACGCTGCTGACCGCCGAAGGCGGTTAACTGTACAGATATACAGTCATGGTCTAGCATCTTGGAGAAACCATGTCGGCAGGGAGGCCGCGATGGACGTTCGCTACGATGCCCGGACCATGCCCGTCCCCTTACAGGGCAGCCGCTGGCTGCTGGTCGCGCTCCATTACCAGGTCGGTCTGGAACTGGAGGCGTGCGTGCGGCTGCGGGTGCGCGATCTGGATTTCCCGCGCCGCTGCCTGATCGTGCGCGCCGCCGACGGCGTGCGCGGCCGAGCGGTGCCGCTGCCCGCTGGACTGCTGCGGCCGCTGCAGGAGCAGCTCGGCAAGGTACGCGCGCTCTACGAACGGGATCTAGCCGAGGGCTACGGGGAGGCATGGCTGCCGCCGACGCTGGCCAGCCGATCGCCTTGGGCCGCCCGGCAATGGGGGTGGCAGTACGTGTTTCCCTCCGCCCGACGGTTGACGGACCCGCGCGACGGCGTGTGCCGCCGCCCGCATATCGATATCGCCACCGTGCGGCGGCTGCTCGATGCGATCGCCGGTGAGGGTCGCCCGGTGCCCGGCGGCACCGGGCGGGCGGTTCGGGCGGGCTAGGGGAGCGGCTTGGGGACAGTGGCAGGGGCGATACGATTGTCGGTATCTTTTCGAAACGTGACGTTTTGTTTACGTTTGCGTCAATAATAACTACGGACAGTCCGCCACGATGCCTGACGCTTCCCAGAAGACCTACACCATTCGCGAGCTGTCGCAGGAGTTCGACGTAACCCCGCGGTCGCTGCGCTTTTACGAGGACCAGGGCTTGCTGTCGCCCCGGCGGGAGGGGCAGAAGCGCATCTACAGCCGCCGCGATCGGGCCCGCCTGAAACTGATCCTGCGCGGCAAGCGGCTGGGCATGAGTCTCAGCGAGATCTACCAGATCCTGTCGCTGTACGACAGCCCGGAGGGCGGGGAGATCCGTCAGCTCGAAGTGTATCTGGCGCAGCTGGAGGAGAAGCGGCAGATGCTGCTACAGCGGCGCAAGGACATCGAGGAGGCGCTCGCGGAGCTGGAGTCCTCGGCGCAGCGCTGCCGGGAACTGCTCGAGAGCAAGCGGCGGGAGGCGGCGCGCAGCGGGTAGCCATGGGCGCCGGTGTGTGCCGCAGCGGCGCGCGGCCTATTATTGACGTTAACGTAAACGGCAAATATCTTTTCGATTGCCTCGGTCCCGCTCGGACCCGGGGCTTTCCGGGCGAGATCACAACAAAAACAGCCGTGGAGAGGAGGAGAGATGATTCACCTGCCGAGCCTCAAGTTCCCCTTGGGCGAGTCCATCGAAATGCTCCAGCACTCGGTGCGCGAGTTCGCCGCGCGCGAGATCGCGCCGCGCGCCGCCGAGATCGACCGTAGCAACAGCTTCCCCATGGACCTGTGGCGCAAGTTCGGCGAGCTGGGCCTGCTCGGCATCACGGTGGAGGAGGAGTACGGCGGTGCCGGCATGGGCTATCTGGCCCACGTGGTGGCCATGCAGGAGATCAGTCGTGCCTCGGCCGCGGTGGGCCTGTCCTACGGCGCGCACTCCAACCTCTGCGTCAACCAGATCCGCCGCAACGGCAGCGAGGCGCAGAAGCGCAAATACCTGCCCAAGCTGATCAGCGGCGAGCACGTCGGCGCGCTGGCGATGAGCGAGCCAGGCGCCGGCTCGGACGTGGTGTCGATGAAGCTGCGTGCCGAGCGCAAAGGTGATCGTTACATCCTCAACGGCAACAAGATGTGGATCACCAACGGTCCGGACGCCGACGTGCTGGTGGTGTACGCCAAGACCGACCCCGACGCCGGCCCGCGCGGCATCACCGCGTTCCTGATCGAGAAGGGCTTCAAGGGCTTCTCCACCGCGCAGAAGCTGGACAAGCTGGGCATGCGCGGCTCCAACACCTGCGAGCTGGTGTTCGAGGACTGCGAGGTGCCGGCCGAGAACGTGCTCGGCCAGGTCAACGAGGGGGTGCGCGTGCTGATGAGCGGTCTGGACTACGAGCGCGTGGTGCTGGCCGGCGGCCCGCTCGGCATCATGGACGCCTGCATGGACGTGGTGATTCCCTACGTGCACGAACGCCGCCAGTTCGGCCAGCCAATCGGCCAGTTCCAGCTGATCCAGGGCAAGCTGGCCGACATGTACACCACCATGAACGCCTGCAAGGCCTATCTCTACGCCGTGGCGGCGGCCTGCGACCGCGGCGAGACCACCCGCAAGGACGCCGCCGGCGTGATCCTCTACGCCGCCGAGAAGGCCACCTGGATGGCCGGCGAGGCGATCCAGATCCTCGGCGGCAACGGCTACATCAACGACTACCCGACCGGCCGCCTGTGGCGCGACGCCAAGCTCTACGAGATCGGCGCCGGCACCTCCGAAATCCGCCGCATGCTCATCGGTCGCGAGCTGTTCGCCGAAACCATGTAAGAAAATGAGCCAGTTACACAGCAAAATTAATCCTCGAAGCGAGGATTTTCGGCGCAACGCCGAGGTCATGGCCGAGCTGGTCGCCGACCTGCGGGCACAGGTGGCGCGCATCGTCCAGGGCGGCGGCGAGCAGGCGCGCCAGCGCCACGTGGCGCGCGGCAAGCTGCTGCCGCGCGAGCGCATCCGTACGCTGCTCGACCCCGGCTCGCCGTTCCTGGAGCTGTCGCAGCTGGCCGCCTACGGGGTGTACGACGAAGAGGTGCCGGCCGCCGGCATCATCACCGGCATCGGCCGGGTCAGCGGCCAGGAGTGCATGGTGGTGGCCAATGACGCCACCGTGAAGGGCGGCACCTACTACCCGTTGACGGTGAAGAAGCACCTGCGCGCCCAGGAGATCGCCCAGCAGAACCGGCTGCCGTGCATCTACCTGGTGGACTCCGGCGGCGCCAACCTGCCGAACCAGGACGAGGTGTTCCCCGACCGCGACCACTTCGGGCGGATTTTCTTCAACCAGGCCAACATGTCCGCGCAGGGCATCCCGCAGATCGCCGCGGTGATGGGCTCCTGCACCGCCGGCGGCGCCTACGTGCCGGCCATGGCGGACGAGGCGGTGATCGTCAAGGGGCAGGGCACCATCTTCCTGGGCGGCCCGCCGCTAGTGAAGGCCGCCACCGGCGAGGTGGTCACGGCCGAGGAACTGGGCGGCGCCGACGTGCACGCCAAGGTTTCCGGCGTGGCCGACCACTACGCGCTCAACGATGCGCACGCGCTCGGCATCGTCCGCCGGCTGGTGGCCAATCTCAACCGCCGTAAGCAGATGACGCTCGCCGTGCGCGAGCCGCGGCCGCCGGCCTACGATCCGGCCGAGCTGTACGGGGTGGTGCCGACCGACCTGCGCAGGCCCTACGACGTGCGCGAGGTGATCGCCCGCATCGTCGATGCCAGCGAGCTGGACGAGTTCAAGGCGCTGTACGGCACCACGCTGGTGTGCGGCTTCGCCCACATCCACGGCTATCCGGTGGGCATCGTCGCCAACAACGGGGTGTTGTTCTCGGAGTCGGCGCTAAAGGGCGCGCACTTCATAGAGCTTTGCAATCAGCGCGGCATCCCTTTGGTTTTCTTGCAAAACATCACCGGCTTCATGGTCGGCCGCAAGTACGAGGCCGGCGGCATCGCCCGCGACGGCGCCAAGCTGGTGACTGCGGTGGCCACCGCCCGGGTGCCGAAGTTCACGGTGATCATCGGCGGCAGCTTCGGCGCCGGTAATTACGGCATGTGCGGCCGCGCCTACGGCCCGCGCTTCCTGTGGATGTGGCCCAACGCCCGCATCTCGGTGATGGGCGGCGAGCAGGCGGCGAACGTGCTGGCGCAGGTGCGCCGCGACGGCCTGGAGCGGCAGGGCAAGTCCTGGAGCGCGGAGGAGGAGGAGGCCTTCAAGGCCCCCATCCGCGCCCAGTATGAGCGCCAGGGCCATCCGTACTACGCCAGCGCCCGGCTGTGGGACGACGGCGTGATCGATCCGGCCGACACCCGCCGGGTGCTGGCGCTCGGCATCTCCGCGGCGCTCAACGCCCCGATCGAGCCGCCCGGCTTCAGCCTGTACCGCATGTGAGGAATTCCATGAGCTCCGCTAGTGAACCCACGGTGCTCTGCGGGGTGGACGCGCGCGGCGTGGCGACGGTCACGCTCAACCGCCCCGAGTTGCACAACGCTTTCGACGACGCGCTGATCGCTGCGCTCACCGACACCTTCCGGCGCCTCGACACCGACCCGCGGGTGCGGGTGGTGGTGCTGGCGGCGGCTGGCCGCAGCTTCTCGGCCGGCGCCGATCTCGGCTGGATGAAGCGCATGGCCGGCTACGGCTGGGAGGAGAACTACCGCGACGCCCGGCAGCTGGCCGAGCTGATGCGCGCCCTCAACGAGCTGGGGAAGCCGACCGTGGCGCGCGTGCAGGGCGCGGCCTACGGCGGCGGCGTTGGCCTGGTGGCCTGCTGCGACATCGCCCTGGCCTCGACGGCGGCCAGCTTCTGCCTGTCCGAGGTCAAGCTGGGGCTGATCCCGGCCGTGATCAGCCCCTACGTGGTGCGCGCCATCGGCGAGCGCCACGCCCGGCGCTACTTCGTCAGCGCCGAGCGCTTCGATGCCGCCGAGGCGTTGCGCATCGGCCTGGTGCACGAGGTGGTGGCCCCGGAGGCGCTGGACGAGCGCCTGGAGGTGCTGCTGAAGACCCTGCTCGGTAACGGCCCGGAGGCGATGCGCGCGGCCAAGGCGCTGGCCCGCGAGGTCGCGCCGGCGCCGGTGGACGAAGCGGTGATCGACGACACCGCCCGCCGTATCGCCGAGCGCCGCGCCAGCGTCGAGGGACGGGAAGGGCTGAGCGCCTTCCTGGAGAAGCGGCGGCCGAAGTGGTGCGAGGGCTGAGGCGATGTTCGACAAGATCCTGATCGCCAACCGCGGCGAGATCGCCTGCCGCATCGCCCGCACCTGCCGGCGGCTGGGCGTACGCACCGTGGCGGTGTACTCCGATGCCGACGCTCAGGCGCAGCACGTGGCCGCCTGCGACGAAGCCTGGCGGCTGGGACCGGCGCCGGCCGCGGAGAGCTATCTGAACATCGAGCGGCTGCTGGAGGTGGCGCGCCAGAGCGGCGCGCAGGCCATCCATCCGGGCTACGGCTTCCTGTCCGAGAACGCCGCCTTCGCCGAGGCCTGCGAGCGGGCCGGCATCGTCTTCATCGGCCCGCCGGCGGCGGCGATCCGCGCCATGGGCTCCAAGAGCGAGGCCAAAGCGCTGATGGCCAAGGCCGGCGTGCCGCTGGTGCCCGGCTACCACGGCGAGGACCAGGACCCGGCGCGGTTGGCGCGGGAGGCGGCGGCGATCGGCTACCCGGTGCTGATCAAGGCCTCGGCCGGCGGCGGCGGTAAGGGCATGCGCCGCGTGGACCGTCCGGAGGACTTCGTCGCGGCGCTGGCGAGCGCCAAGCGCGAGGCCAAGGCCGCGTTCGGCGACGACCGGGTGCTGATCGAGCGCTATCTGCTCACGCCGCGCCACATCGAGGTGCAGGTGTTCGCCGATGCCCACGGCAACTGCGTGCATCTGTTCGAGCGCGACTGCTCCATCCAGCGCCGCCACCAGAAGGTGCTCGAGGAAGCGCCGACCCCCGGCATGAGCGCCGAGCGGCGCGCGCGCATGACCGCCGCCGCGGTCGCCGCCGCCCGCGCCATCGGCTACCGCGGCGCCGGCACGGTGGAGTTCATCGCCGATGCCGACGGCAGCTTCTACTTCATGGAGATGAATACCCGGCTGCAGGTCGAGCATCCGGTCACCGAGATGATCACCGGCCAGGACCTGGTGGAATGGCAGCTGCGGGTCGCCGCCGGCGAACCGCTGCCGCTCGCCCAGGAGCAGCTGACGATCCGCGGCCACGCTATCGAGGCACGCATCTACGCCGAGGACCCGGACAACGACTTCCTGCCGGCCACTGGCCGCATCCGCCACCTGCGGCTGCCGGAGGTGAGCGCCCACGTGCGCATCGACACCGGCGTGGCGCAGGGCGACGAGGTCAGCGTCCACTACGACCCGATGATCGCCAAGCTGATCGTCTGGGATGCCGACCGCGCCGGCGCGCTGCGGCGGCTGCGCGCGGCGCTGGCCGAGTTCCAGGTGGTCGGCTCGGCCACCAACATCGCCTTCCTGCGCCGCGTGGCGGCCCATCCGGCGTTCGCCGCCGGCGAGCTCGACACCCAGTTCATCGACCGTCATCGCGACGCGCTGCTGCCGCCGCGCGCCGCCGCGCCGGAACGAGTGCTGGCCATGGCGGCGCTGGCCGAGCTGCTGCGCATCGACGCCGAGGCGCGTGCGCTGGCGCGGGCCTCGGGCGATCCGCACTCGCCCTGGCATGCCACCGACGGCTGGATGCTCAACCAGGACAATCACCATCGCCTGCAGCTGCGCGACGGCGAGCGGGCGGTGGAGGTGATCGCCCACTACCGGCCGGGCGGTTTCCTGCTGGAGCTGCCGGGCGGCGCGCTGCGGGCACGCGGCGAGCTGGACGCGGGCGGGCGCCTGGAGGTCGATCTCGACGGCCTGCGGCTGTCGGCTACGGTGGTGCGCGACGGCGCCGATCTGACCCTGCTGTGCGCCGACGGCAGCTACCGGCTGAGCCTGTACGATCCGCTGGCCGCCGCCATGGCCGAGGAAGTGAAGGAGGGCGGGCTCGCCGCGCCGATGCCCGGCACCATCGTGGCGGTGCTGGCGCAGGCCGGGCAGCGGGTGAGCGAGGGCCAGCCGCTGCTGGTGCTGGAGGCGATGAAGATGGAGTACACCATCGCCGCGCCCTATGACGGGCTGGTGGAGAGCGTCCATTACGCCGTCGGTGAGCAGGTGTCCGAGGGCGTGGAGCTGCTGAGCCTGCAACCAGTGGAGAAAGCGTCATGAACCTGCCCGCCAAGGTGAAGATCGTCGAGGTCGGCCCGCGCGACGGCCTGCAGAACGAGCCGACGCCGGTGCCGGTGGAGGTCAAGGTCGAACTGATCGAACGGCTGGCCGACGCCGGCCTCACCGTGATCGAGGCCGGCAGCTTCGTATCACCCAAGTGGGTGCCGCAGATGGCCGACACCGACCGGGTGCTCGCGGCGCTCAAGCCGCGCCCGGGCGTCAGCTATCCGGTGCTCACGCCCAACATGAAGGGGCTGGAGGCGGCGCTGGCCGCCGGCGCGCGGGAAGTGGCGGTGTTCGGAGCGGCGTCGGAGAGCTTCAGCCGCAAGAACATCAACTGCTCGATCGCCGAGAGCCTCGACCGGTTCGCGCCGGTGGTGGCGGCGGCGCGCGCCGCCGGCGTGGCCGTGCGCGGCTACGTGTCCTGCGCGCTGGGCTGCCCCTACGAGGGCGAGATCGCGCCAGCGGCGGTGGCCGAGGTCGCCGGGCGGCTCTACGAGATGGGCTGCTACGAGATCTCGCTGGGCGACACCATCGGCGTCGGCACCCCGCTCAAGGCGCAGCGGATGATCGAGGCGGTGGCGGCGCGCGTGCCGATCGAGCGGCTGGCGGCGCACTTCCACGATACCTACGGCCAGGCGCTGGCCAACCTGTTCGCCGTGCTGCAGCTGGGCGTGGCGGTGATCGACAGCTCGGTGGCCGGCCTCGGCGGCTGTCCCTACGCGCGCGGCGCTAGCGGCAACGTCGCCACCGAGGACGTGGTGTACATGCTCGACGGCCTGGGTATCGACTGCGGTGTCGATCTGCAGCGGCTGGCCGCCGCCGGCCGCTACATCTGCGCCCAGCTCGGCCGCGCGCCGGCCTCCAAGGTGGCCCAGGCGCTCGCCGCCAAGGTGGGGTGAGGCGCCGATCTGCTGCGAGGCTTTAGCGGGGCGTGGCCCTTATCCCAGGCCGGCTAGGCACGGCGCCAGCCCGGAGCGTTCCCTCCCCCCTCGTGGGGGAGAGCGTAGCGAGGGGGAGGGAACGTAGGGGGCGATCGCTCTGCCTAGATCCGGTTGCGGCACGTCGACTCGGCGGACGTGTGCATACGCTCGCGCGGAACCGGGCGAGGGCGCTAAGAGGAGGCCAATTTCACCCCGCTCGCTAGGCCCACAACTCAGCGATCGAGGCGATCTTGTCCAGCGCCGCCGGGTTGGCGATCGCTTCGACGTTGTCCACCTTCTCGCCGCGCAGGATCTTGGCGACGGCGATTTCCACCTTCTTACCGCTGCGGGTGTAGGGGATCTCGTCGATTTCGACGATCTTGGCCGGCACGTGGCGCGGGCTGGCGTTGTCACGGATGCGCGTCTTGATCTTGTCGATCAACGCGGCGTCCAGCTCGTAGCCGGGATTGAGCACCAGCAGCAGAATCACCCGCACGTCGCCCTGCCAAGGCTGGCCCACCACCAGGCTGTCGGCCACTTCCTCCAGGGTCTCCACCTGGCGGTAGATCTCGGCGGTGCCGATGCGCACGCCGCCCGGGTTGAGGGTGGCGTCGGAGCGGCCGTAGATCACCGCGCCGCCGTGCTCGTTGAACATCACGAAGTCGCCGTGCGCCCACACGCCGGGGAAGGTCTCGAAATAGGCGGCGCGATAGCGGCTGCCGTCCGGGTCATTCCAGAAGAACACCGGCATCGACGGCGCCGGCTGGACGCACACCAGCTCGCCGCGCTCGCCGATGACTTCCCGGCCCTCGTCGTCGAAGGCCTTGACGTCCATGCCCAGCATCTTGCACTGGATCTCGCCGCGCCGGACCGGCAGCAGCGGCGTGCAGCCGACGAAGCAGGAGACGATGTCGGTGCCACCGGAGATGGAGCCGAGCAATACGTCCTGCTTGACCGACCGGTACACCCAGTCGAAATCCTCCGGCAGCAGCGGCGAGCCGGTGGAGAAGATGACGCGCAGCCGCTCCAGAGCATGATGCTTGCCTGGCTCCAGCTCGGCGTTGCGGCAGCCGCCCAGGTATTTGGCGCTGGTGCCGAAGTGGGTCACGCCCTTGCGCTCGGCCATGTCCCAGAGCACGTCCAGGCTCGGATAGCCGGGATTGCCGTCGAACAGGATCAGCTGTGCGCCGGTCAGCAGGCCCGAGGCCAGCCAGTTCCACATCATCCAGCCGCAGGTGGTGAAGTAGAAGAACACGTCGTCTGGCTTGATGTCGCCGTGGACGATCAGCTCCTTGCTGTGCTGCACCAGGGCGCCGCCGCCGCCGTGGACGATGCACTTGGGCACGCCGGTGGTACCGGAGGAGTAGAGGATGTAGACCGGGTGATCGAACGGCACCTGCACGAACGACGGTCGCTGGCCGCGCCCTTCGGCCAGGGCCTGCTGCCAGCCGATCAGGCCCGGCTCGCTGGGGATGCCGGCCTCGGGCAGGTTCTCGATCAGCACCAGGGACTTGAGCGACGGCAGCTTGCTCTTGAGGGTGAGCATCTGCTCGATGCGGTTGAAGCGCTTGCCGCCGTAGCCGTAGCCGTTCACCGCCACCAGCACGGTCGGCTCGATCTGGCCGAACCGGTCGTAGATGCCGGCGATGCCGAAATCGGGGGAGGCCGAGGACCAGATCGCGCCCAGGCTGGCGGTGGCGAGCATGGCGATCAGCGCCTCGGGGGCGTTGGCCACCACGCCGGCGACCCGGTCGCCGGCCTTGACGCCGACGCTGCGCAGATAGGCCTCGAAGGCGCCGACCTGCGCCAGCAACTCGCCGTAGCTTAGGTTGATCTCGGGGCGGGTCTCGGAGATGGCGCAGACCGCGGGCCGCGCCGGGTCGCCGTGCAGCGCGTGCCGCAGCAGGTTCTCGGCGAAGTTCAGCCGCGCGCCGACGAACCACTCCGCGCCCGGCATGTCGCGCCGACCGAGCACCCGGGTGTAGGGCTGGGAGGCGATCACACCGGTAAACTGCCAGATGCTCTCCCAGAATCGCTCCAGCTCGGTGACCGACCAGCGGTGCAGCTCTTGATAGCTCTGGAAGTCGCCGTAGCCTCGTTCGCGCAACCAGCGGAGATAGCGGGCCATGTTGCTGTCGTGCAACTCATAGGCGTTGGGCTGGCGCAGGACAGGGAAATCTCCGCTCATGGTCGTCGATCCTTGGGACTGTCGTTGTTGTCGTAATGAGGTCGTAGTGGCGTGCCGCCACAGGCCGTACCCGTGTCCGTCGGCGAGGGCTAACTTAGTGCTGCTTTACCATAGCGTCAACTCAAACCAAAGTCGTAGGCAGCCCGGGGGCGGTCGCTGGCATACTCCTCTGCACCCGAGAAAAGCATAAGCACGAAAGGGAGGTGGCTCATGAGCTTGACCGGCAAGGCCGCGGTGGTGACCGGCTCCACCAGCGGCATCGGGCTGGCGGTGGCGCGGGCGCTGGCGGCCCAGGGCGCCAAGGTTCTGCTGAACGGCCTGGAGGCGAACGCCGGCGACGGCGAGGCGCTGGCGCGCCAGCTGGCGGGCGAGTACGGGGTCGAGGTGCGCTTCCACGGCGCCGACATGCGCGACCCGGGGCAGATCGAAGCGATGATCGCGTTCGCGGCCGAGGCCTTCGGCGGCGTCGACATTTTGGTGAACAACGCCGGCATCCAGCACACCGCGCCGACCGAGGCCTTCCCGGTCGAGCGCTGGGACGCCATCATCGCCATCAACCTGTCGGCGGCTTTCCATGCCATCCGCGCGGCATTGCCGCACATGCAGCGCCGCGGCTGGGGCCGCATCGTCAACACCGCCTCGGTGCACGGGCTGGTGGCGTCGGTGCACAAGGCGGCCTACGTCGCCGCCAAGCACGGGTTGGTGGGGCTGACCAAGGTGGTGGCGCTGGAGAACGCCGAGCGCGGCATTACCTGCAACGCCATCTGCCCGGGGTGGGTGAACACGCCGCTGATCCAGCAGCAGATCGTCGATATCGCCGAGCGCGATCAGGTGGATATCGCCGAGGCCAGCCGGCGTCTGGTCGGCGCCAAGCAGCCGTCCAAGGGGTTCGTGCAGCCGGAGCAGATCGGCGCCCTGGTGTGCTTCCTGTGCTCGGACGCCGCCTCGCAGATCACCGGCGCGGCGCTGCCCATCGACGGCGCCTGGACCGCGCAGTAGCGCCGTGCTTACCAGGGAATGGGCTGCCGGTCCCGGAAGAAGCCGCCGGTGGGGCCGTCGCTGGGCAGGGTGGCAGCCCAGACGATGCCGGCGGCGGCCTCGGCGACGCTGCGCGGCGCTTGCGGGCCGCCCATGCGGGTCTTCACCCAGCCGGGGCTGACCGCGTTGACCAGGATGTTGTCGTTCTTGAACTCCGCCGCCAGCACCCGGGTCATGGCGTTGAGCGCGGCCTTGGAGATGCGGTAGGCAGCGTGGGTGCCGCTCATGTCGGCGAGCTGGCCCAGTTCGCTGGAGACGTTGACGATGCGGCCGTAGCGGTTGCGGCGCATGATCGGGATCATCGCCTGGCACAGCCGGTAGGGGCCGTAGACGTTGGTCTCCATGGTGGTGCGCAGGATGTCGAGTGGGATCTCCAGGCTGGTCTGGGTCGCGCCCTCGAGCAGCACGCCGGCGTTGTTGATCAGCACGTCGAGCCGACCGAAGGTACCGTTCACGTACTCGGCCGCCCGCTTGATGCTCTCGTTCTTGGTGACGTCGAGCGGGAAATAGACGATATCCAGGCCTTCGGCCTGCAGCTTGTCGGCGGCAGCCTTGCCGCTGAGTCCCTCGCGACTGGTGAGGATCACCTTGTGCCGCTCCTGCGAGAGCTGGCGGCACACTTCCAGCCCGATGCCGCGGTTGCCGCCGGTGACCAGAGCGACGCGTTGGAACTCTGCCATGCCCAATCCTTAGGTAAGGCGACCCGTCGGCGTAAGCCGGCGGGTTGCGCCGGGGTTAGTGATGCCCGAGCTGCTGCTCGCGCAGGTAGTAGCGCTTCTGCAGTCTCAGCTCGTCGTCCAGCTCGTAGACCAGCGGATCGCCGGTGGCGATCTCCACCTTCATGATCTCGTCGTCGGAGAGCTGCTCGATGTGCTTGATCAGCGCGCGGATGCTGTTGCCGTGGGCGGCGATCAGCACCGACTCGGACTGGCGCAGGGTCGGCGCGATCGTGCTCTCCCAGTAGGGCAGCACGCGCTCCAGCGTGGTCTTGAGCGACTCGGCGGCCGGCAGCTCCGACGGCTGCAAGTCCTTGTAGCGCGGATCGAAGCGCGGGTGGCGCTCGTCGTCCAGGCTCAGCGCCGGCGGCGGCGTGGCGTAGCTGCGGCGCCAGATGTGCACCTGCTCGTCACCATACTTCTGCGCGGTCTCGGCCTTGTTCAAGCCGGTCAGCGCGCCGTAGTGGCGCTCGTTCAGACGCCAGCTCTTGGTGACCGGGATGTACATCTGGTCGAGCTCGTCGAGGATCATCCAGCAGGTGCGGATCGCCCGCTTGAGCACCGAGGTGAAGGCGCAGTCGAAGCGGAAACCGGCGGCGCGCAGCGCTTGACCGGCGGCTTTGGCTTCCTCGCGGCCCTTGTCGGTGAGGTCGACGTCGACCCAGCCGGTGAAGCGGTTCTCCAGGTTCCAGATGCTCTGGCCGTGACGTACCAGTACGAGACGTTTCATCGAGTCGGATTCCCTTGCGTTCGGCGGCGTGCGCCAGCGCCCGCCGCGGCCGTCGGTTCGGTGCTTGGAGCCAGTGACGAAGGCCGTCGCGGGTCCGCGTTCCCGGGGCTCGCCAGAAGCTCTTGTTGGGCGCGGCTAGTGTAGCAGCGCGCCGGAATCGACGCGACGCGTCGAAGCGCGAATGCGCCATTTGCCGCGGTGGGTGCGGCATTTCACACACCTTCGCCTCGGCTCCGTCTCCCAAGTCGCTGAATGGAAAGCCTCGCTGCGCTGGCACGCCGCTTGCCGAGCGTCGCCGCGTAGGGCCGTCGCACGACCGGCCCCGGCAACACGTATCGCTTCGGGAGTTCGCAAGTGGGACACAAATATCTCGCGCTCGCTCTGGCCTGCGCGGCCGCCCCGGCGGCGGCGCACACCGATCACGACGACCACGCCGATCATGGCCCGGCGCTGACGCCGGTGGTGATCACCGCGCCGTTGATCACCGATCCGGTGACGGTGGAAACCGATCCCAAGGCGCCGCGGCAGCCGGTGCCGGCCGCCGACGGCGCCGATCTGCTCAAGAACATTCCCGGTTTCTCGGTGGTGCGCAAGGGCGGCACCTCGGGCGATCCCGTGCTGCGTGGTCTCGCCGGCTCGCGCCTGAACATCCTGCAGGACGGCGCGGAGGTGCTGGGTGGCTGCGGCAACCGCATGGACCCGCCCACCGCCTATCTCTATCCGCAGACCTTCGACAAGGTGACGGTGGTGAAAGGACCGCAGAGCGTGCTGTACGGCGGCGGCAATCTGGCCGGCGCGGTGCTGTTCGAGCGCCGCACCGAGCGTTTTCACGAGCCAGGCACCCGCCTGTCCGGCAGCGCGCTGATCGGCGCCAACGGCCGTAACGATCAGATGCTGGACGCCACCGCCGGTGCCGAGCAGGGTTTCCTGCGGCTGATCGGCACCCGCGCCGTGGCCGACGATTATCGGGATGGCGACGGCAACGCGGTGCACTCTGAATACCGGCGCTGGAGCGGCACCGCGATCGCCGGCTGGACGCCGAGCGACGACACCCGGCTGGAGCTGAGTGTCGAGCGCAGCGACGGCGAGGCCGCCTACGCCGACCGCGGCATGGACGGCTCCGCCTTCGATCGCACCGGCTACGGCCTGCGCTTCGAGAGCGAGAACGTCTCGCCGTTGCTGCGACGGGTCGAGGCCAAGGCCTACTACCAGTACGTCGACCATGTGATGGACAACTTCAGCCTGCGCACCCCGACCGGAGGCTACATGGTGAGCAATCCGGATCGCAGAACCCAGGGCGCCCGCGCGTTGGCCGAGCTGGCGCTGAGCGAGACCTCGCTGCTGAGCGTCGGCGCCGATTTCCGCCAGGATCGCCACCGCATCCGCAGCGCCAGCGGTATGGGCGGTCAGGCGCCGATGCTGGGAGCGCGCGAGCCGGATCTGGAGACGCGCCAGCTCGGCGTGTTCGCCCAGCTGGAGCAGGCGGTCGGCGAGCGCGGCACCTGGCTGGCGGGAGCGCGCGTCGACCGGGTCGAGGCCGAGGCGCGGCAGCGCTCCGCCAACTTCGGCGGCGCCGCGGCCGGCACCGAGGAAGATGACGACAACATCGGCGGCTTCATCCGCTACGAGCATCGGCTCGACGCCTTGCTGCTGTACGCCGGCCTCGGCCACGCCGAGCGCTCCCCGGACTACTGGGAGCGCAACGCGCGTTTCGACGTCGCACCGGAGAAGAGCAACCAGCTCGACCTGGGCCTGGGCTACCAGGGCGTCCGGGTGAAAAGCAATCTGTCGCTGTTCTACGCCCGCATCGACGACTACATCCTCATCGACTGGGCACGCGACGGCATGGGTGCCTGGCAGAAGGTCGGCGCGCGCAACGTCGATGCTCGCACCTGGGGCTTCGAGGCCGATGCCGTGTGGACGCTGAGCGCGCGTTGGCGCGTCACCGCCACGCTGGCCTACGTGCACGGCGACAACCGCAGCGACGACAAACCTTTAGCGCAGATTCCTCCCCTGGAAGGGAGCTTGGCGCTGGATTACGACGACGGCACTTGGTCGGCTGGCGCCCTGTGGCGCGTGGTGGACTCGCAGGATCGGGTCAGCGTCAATAGCGGCTCCATCGCCGGGCGCGATCTGGGCGAAACCGGCGGCTTCGGCGTGCTGTCGCTGCACGCCGGCTATCGGCCGAATGAGGCGCTGACGATCACCGCGGGCATCGACAATCTGTTCGACAAGACCTATGCCGAGCACCTGAGCCGCAGCGGCAGCGACAGCCTGATCGTCGGCTACGAGCGAACCGTTCGCGTCAACGAGCCGGGGCGGGTGTGGTGGCTGCAGGCGGCGGCGCGCTTCTAGGCGCCGGACCATGGCGGCGGATACGGCTCTCACCCGCGGCAAGCCTGCCCTCGCGACGGCGGGGGCGGGTATTCAGAACCCCAGGAGTAGCCGCCAGCGCTGTCCGTGGTTTGACACGTCCGGCAGAAGCCGTCTTACGGTGCGAGGCTTTTCGATCAGTCAATTAAGCGGTGCTTCGCGGTTGGTTTCTCTCCGCAAAGGGGGGAGGGAACGTGCTGACCGCCGTTCTGCCCAGATCCCAGGTACGGCACATCGGCTCAGCATCCGTAGCCACTCGGTCGATACGTGCATGCGCCAGCCTTTCGCGGGAGCGCACCGCTTACTCCCCTCGCGGGAGAGGGGGAGGGGGACAGACAAACCGCCTTCCTAGCACCAGGGTATGGGCGGGGTAGGAAACGGCCGGGCGCTCAGCCGATCGCGTATTTCTTCAGACGATAGAGGAAGGTATCGCGACTCAGCCCCAGCAGCCGCGCCGCCTGGCTGCGGTTGCCATGGGCGCGCTCCAGGGCCTGGCGCAGCATGGTCCGTTCCAGCTCCTCCAGGCGAATACCCTCGGCGGGCAGCTCGAAGCGGCTGTCTTGGCCGGCACGGCCGGCGCGGATTTCGGCGGGCAGGTTGTCCGGACCGATCTCCATGCCGCTGCAGAGGATGACCATGCGCTCGCAGAAGTTGCGCAGCTCGCGCACGTTGCCCGGCCACGGGTACTGCTCCAACAGGCGCAGGGCGGCGCGGCTGTAGCGCGGCGGCTTCATGCCGTGCAGCGCGGCATGGCGGCGGGTGAAGGCGTCGATCAGCAGCGGTACGTCGCCGCTGCGCGCCCGCAATGGCGGCAACTCCAGCGGCACCACGTTCAGGCGGTAGTAAAGGTCCTCGCGGAAGCGCCCTTCGCGTACCAGCGCATGGAGGTCGCGGTGGGTGGCGGCGAGCACGCGGACGTCGACCCGCTGGCAGTCGGTGCCGCCCACCGGCTGGCATTCGCCGGTTTCGAGGAAACGCAGCAGCTTGGCCTGGATGGCGGGCGACAGTTCGCCTATCTCGTCGAGGAACAGGGTGCCGCCGGCGGCGGCGCGGATACGGCCGGGATGGTCGGCGACGGCGCCGGTGAACGCGCCCTTGCGATGGCCGAACAGCTCGGATTCGGCCAGGTTGTCCGGCAGCGCGGCGCAGTTGATGGTGACGAAGGGGCCTCGCGCCCTCCGGCTGCCGGCGTGCAGCGCCTTGGCGAGCAGCTCCTTGCCGGTGCCGCTCTCGCCGCGGATCAGCACCGTCACGTCGGTGGCAGCGACGATTTCGGCGGAGCGGAGGACGGCTTGGAACTCGGGGGATTCGCCGAGGAAATCGTGGTCCAGTCCGCTCATGGGTTCGGGTTCTCAGCGTTTAGAGCAGCACCGGGAGCAGCAGGGGCGCGAGCGCCAGCGCGATCAGGCTCAGCCCCGCCGCTTTCCGCACTTGGGGCAGCCGGCTCAGGCGACCTAGATAAGCGGTGAGGATACCGGCGCCCACCACCGCCGGTAAAGTGCCCAGGCCGAACGCCCCCATCGCCGCCATGGCGTCGAACGGATCGGCCCGGCTGGCGGCCCAGAGCACCATGCCGTAGACCATGCCGCAGGGCAGCCAGCCCCATACGGCGCCGTACGCCAGCGCCTGCCAGGCCGAACGCACCGGCAACAGTCGTCTCCCCAGCGGGCCCAGCCGCCGCCACAGCGGCTGGCCCAAGCGCTCGATCCGCGCCAGCTGGGGAAACCAGCCGGCGATGTAGAGGCCGATGGCGCTCATCAGCAGCGCGGCGAGCGCCGCCAGCAGGTTGTGGCCGACATCGCCCAGCAGGCGTAGCGCCGAGGCGCCGAGCGTGCCGATCAGCCCGCCGGCGAGCACGTAGCTGCCGATCCGGCCGGTGCTGTAGGCGCATAGGAAACCGAGCAGGCGCACGCGATCGGCCCGGACCTCCGCCGGCAGGCTGAAGGCGAGGGCGCCGATGATCCCGCCGCACATGCCCACACAATGCAGGGTGCTGAACAGCCCGGCGATGAAGGCGGCGGCCAGGGAGAAGGACATGCGGGGCCCGGCGCTAGCGCGGCTTGGCGAAGTAGCTGCCGCTGAAGCTGGCGGCCGGCTGCTGTGGGTCCGGCAGATGTACGTCCAGGCGCAGGCGGGCGGTAGCGCCGGCGCGCAGGCGCGCCAGCAACGCCGTCTGCGTCGCCTCGGGCACGGTGATCTCGGCGCGCAGATCGCCGAGCAGCGGCTGCTGGTAGCGGATGCGGCCTTCGCCCAGCAGCAGTTCGGCGGTCAAGCCCTCGCGCTCCACCAGCTGCCGCAGGAAGGCCCAGCCCGCCAGGCAGGCCAGGGAATAGATGCTGCCGGCGAAACCGCTGCCGGCGTGGTTGTGATTGAGCGCCAGCGGGGCGGTCAGCACCAGCCGCTCCCGCTCCAGCGCGGCAACACGCAGGCCCATGGCGGCGCTGAGCGGAATGAGCCGGTGCAGGGTCTGTTCGAGCTGTTCAGGCGTCATCGGGCAGCATCCATAAGAAGTACGGGCCGCGGTCGCGTTCGCGCCGACCGCGAATAAGTTACCATCGACCGCTTACGGAGGTGGTCATGGCGCTAGAGATCGAACGCAAATTCCTGGTCAAGGGCGACGGCTGGCGGTCGTTGGTGCGCGAGACGCTGGATTTCCGGCAAGGGTATCTGCATGCCAATCCCAGCCTGGCGGTGCGGGTGCGGCGCAGCGCCGGCGAGGCGTTCCTGACCATCAAGGGGGCGCAGGACGGCATCAGCCGGCTGGAGTTCGAGTATCCGATTCCCGTGGCCGACGCCGAGGCGATGCTTGACCATCTGTGCCGCAAGCCGATCATCGAGAAGCGCCGCCACATCGTGCCGTTGGGCGCCCATACCTGGGAGATCGACGTGTTCTACGGTGCCAACGAGGGGCTGGTGCTGGCGGAGATCGAACTCTCCAGCCCCGACGAAGCGTTCGAGCGGCCGGACTGGTTGGGCGAGGAGGTCAGCGCCGACCCGCGCTATTACAACGCCGCGCTCAACGAGCGCCCGTACCGCGAGTGGAAGGATCGCGGATGATCGACCGGGCCGCCATGCGCGCCGCCGTGGTGGCCGGCGGCCGGCCCTGGCTTGAGGTCGACATCGGCCGCCAGCGGCTGTGGCTGCGGCGCGGCGAGACGGTGCTGCGCGAGTTCCCGGTGTCCACCGCCCGCCACGGCCCGGGCGAGCTGAACGGCAGCGGCTGCACCCCGCGCGGCTGGCACGTGATCCGCGCCAAGATCGGCGACGGCGCGCCGCTCGGCGCGGTGTTCGTCGGCCGCCGCGCCACCGGCGAGATCTACAGCCCCGAGCTGGCGGCGGCCCATCCCGAGCGCGACTGGATACTCACCCGCATCCTCTGGCTCAGCGGCCTGGAGCCCGGCTTCAACCGCCTGGGCGAGCGCGACACCATGCGCCGCTACATCTACCTGCACGGCTGCCCGGATCAGGTCGAGTTGGGAAAACCCGGCTCCGCCGGCTGTATAAGGCTTAGAAATCAGGATATTGTCGAGCTTTTTTCAGAAGTTCCGGTAGGCACGCCGGTCTTCATCCACGAGTAACCGATTAGGGGTGTCCATGTCCCTGGGACCTGTCATGCTGGGCATAAGCGGCCTGGCGCTCACCGCCGAAGAGAGGGAGATCCTGCGTCACCCCAAGGTCGGCGGCGTGATCCTGTTCACTCGCAACTTCGAGTCGGCGGAGCAGCTGCAGGCCTTGCTGGCCGACATCCACGGCTTGCGTCAGCCGCCGCTGCTGGTGGCGGTCGATCAGGAGGGCGGGCGCGTGCAGCGCTTCCGCGGCGAGTTCACCCGGCTGCCGCCGCCGGGTGCGCTGGCGCCGATCTACGACCGCGACCGGCAGAAAGCCCTGCGGCTGGCCGAGCTCAGCGGCTGGCTGATGGCCGCCGAGCAGCGGGCGGTCGGCGTCGACCTGAGCTTCGCGCCGGTGCTGGATCTGGGACGGGGCGTGAGCCGCGTGATCGGCGACCGCGCCTTCCACGCCACGCCCGAGGGCGTCGCCGAGCTGGCCGAGGCCTATGTGCGCGGCATGGCCCGCGCGGGCATGGCGGCGACCGGCAAGCACTTCCCCGGCCACGGTTCGGTCGCGCCCGACTCGCATCTGGAGCTGCCGGACGACGGTCGGCCCTGGGAGGAAATCGAGGCCGAGGACCTGGTGCCGTTCCGGCGGCTGATCGGTGCCGGCATCGGCGCGATCATGACCGCTCACGTCATCTATTCCCGGATCGATCCCGCCGCCGCCAGCTTTTCGCCGTTCTGGGTCGAGGAGGTGCTGCGGCGCCGGCTCGGCTTCCAAGGGGTGGTGTTCAGCGACGATCTGGGCATGCAGGCGGCCTGCTGCGTCGGCGATTTCCCGGCGCGGGCGCGGGCGGCGCTGGCCGCTGGCTGCGACATGCTGCTGCTGTGCAACGACCTGGACCGGACCGGCGAGGTGCTGGATGCGTTGCCGCAGCCCGATCCGCGCGCGGCGCAGCGGCTGCTGCGCCTGGCGGGGCGGCCGGCGTCGGGCTGGAGCGAGCTGCGGCGGTCGCGCGCGTGGCGCGAGGCGGTGGCGGCGGTGCGCTCCTACGATCCGTCTTCCGAGCAGTGATCTTTTGAAAACGGCCAATCGGCCCGTAGATTCGCGGTGACTTGCGAAAGGTGACCGCCGTCCGCGGGCGCAACCGGCCATGGTGTCCGCGGGCGGTCGTTCCTATAATTGGCGCCTTTTTCGGCGCCCGCCTGGATATCGTGGAGTACGGTAAATGGCGGACAAGCTGCTCATCGTGATGGTCAACAGCGATCCGGACCACCCGGCCGAGCTGGGGGCGCCGTTCTTCCAGGCCACGGTGGCCGCGGCCATGGAGTACGAGGTCGAAGTGATCCTCACGGGGCTATCGGGTAAGCTCGCCATCAAAGGGGTGGCCGAGAACATCCCGATCAAGCCCGGCAGCGAGAAAACGGTGTACGACGTCATGCGCGAGGCGCATGAGGCCGGCGTCAAATTCAAGGTCTGCACGCCCGCTCTGGAGATGTGGGGCAACGATCTGATCCCCGAGATCGAGGAGACGGTCGGCGGGGCGTATGTCATCAGCGAAGCGATGGATGACAACACGGTCACCTTCACCTACTGACGGAAAGCGATGAAAGTCACACCCGAACAAGCGCGGCAGGTTCTGGCCCGCTCCGATTTGCTGCACGACGGCGCAGCGGTAGAAGCGGCGCTGGACGCCATGGCCGTCGCCATCTCCGACCGCTTGCAGGACCAGCATCCGGTGGTGCTGTGCGTGATGGTCGGAGGACTGGTCGCCAGCGGGCGCCTGTTGCCCAAGCTGCAATTCCCGCTGGAGATCGATTACTGCCACGCCACCCGTTACCGCGGCGCCACCAGCGGCGGCGAACTGGTCTGGCTGGCCAGGCCGCAGATCGACCTGCGCGGTCGTGTGGTGCTGATCGTCGACGACATCCTCGATGAGGGCCACACCCTGGCGCAGATCATCGACGACGTGAAAGCCCAGGGCGCCAAGGAAGTGCTGACCGCGGTGCTGGCCAACAAGATCCATGATCGGCGCTACAAGGATCTGCGCGCCGACTTCGTCGGCCTCGACGTCGAGGACCGCTACGTGTTCGGCGCCGGCATGGACTACAAGGGCTGGTGGCGCAATCTGCCCGGCATTTACGCCGCGCCCGAGGACTGAGGAACACGCACATGAGCGTTGCGATCATCGGCGGCACCGGCCTCACTTCCCTGGCGGGTCTGGAGATCACCCGCCGCGAGGTGGTGCACACTCCGTACGGCGAGCCTTCCGGCCCGATCACCCACGGCGTGCTGAACGGCACCGAGGTGCTGTTCCTGGCGCGTCACGGCTACGGCCACACCATTCCGCCGCACCGCGTCAACTATCGCGCCAACATCTGGGCGCTGAAGCATCTGGGGGTCGACCGGGTGATCGCGGTGGCGGCGGTGGGCGGCATCACCGAGCAGATGGCGCCGGGCGTGATCGCCTTCCCCAACCAGATCCTCGACTACACCTGGGGACGCAACCACACCTTTTTCGAAGTCGACCTGACCCACGTCACCCACGTCGATTTCACCTATCCCTACGATGCCGCTCTGCGTGAGCTGCTGATGCGGGCGGCGCGGTCGGCCGGGCTGAGCTTCGTCGACGGCGGCACCTACGCCGCGACCCAGGGGCCGCGCCTGGAGACGGCCGCCGAGATCCGCCGGCTGCGCGCCGACGGTGCCGACATGGTGGGCATGACCGGCATGCCGGAGGCGGCGCTGGCGCGCGAGCTGGGCATGGCCTACGCCACCTGCGCGGTGGTGTCGAACTGGGCCGCCGGCGTGCATGATGGTGAAACGGTGTCGCTGGCACAGATCGAGGAGTGCCTCAAGGAAGGCATGGCCAAGGTTCGGCTGCTGCTGGCCGAGGTGGTGCGGCTGCTATAGCGCCGCACCCGCCCGCGAGGCCGGGACGCCGCGCTACAGCGGCGTCACCAGCAGCAGCGCGCCCAGCTCCGGATGGTCCAGGTAGTGGATCTCGTTGCTGTTGATGCGGCGCGATTGGCGGTTGACCTGGACACCGTCGGCGGTGGGCAGGCGCAGATCGAGCTCGACGTGTAGGAAGCGCTGCTGATAGATCCGCACCAGCCCATACGGGCCGGTCGCCGGGGCGGGGCTCTCCGGGGTCCAGCCCGCCGGAATGGCGACCGCGCTGGCGGCGCTGCGGTTGTTGGCCGGCTGCCGCCAGGCCAGGTGCAGCAGCGGCTGGTAGCGGTTGGACTGCTGCAGCAGCGTGTAGATGTCGCGCATGCGTAGCGACCCGACGGCGTCGGTCAGCGGCGTCACCGGGACCGACAAAAACGGCGGCAGCTCCAGGGGTGCGACTTCCGCATCCTCGGGAGCGGCGGGGACGGTGTGGCGGAACACGATCAGCTCGACCTGATACCAGGCGGCCGAGGCGGCGCCCAGCGGCAGCAGGGAAAGCGCCAACCAGAGCAGACAACCGTACAAACGTCGCGCGTCCATTGTTCTTCCTTTATGCGGCCGGCCGATCGAGCAGGCTGTCGATCAGTTCTTCCACGGTCTTGATTCGCAGCTCCGCGTCTTCGAGCGTTTGCTTGAAGCGCAGCCGCTGCTGTCCTTCCAGCTTATATACGGTCGGACGCTGTTGGATCAGCTTGATCACCCGCATCGGATCCACCGCCGGCTGTTCGGAGAACACTAGCACGCCGCCCTGCGGACCGGCCTCGACCTTGGTCAGGCCCAGCGCCTGGGCCTTGAGCCGGATCTCGGCGAGGCGGAACAGGTTCTTGGCCGGCGGCGGCAGCAGGCCGAAGCGGTCGATCATCTCGATCTGCAGATCGCGCAGCGCCTCGGAATCGGCGGCGCCGGCGATGCGCTTGTACAGCACCAGGCGGGCGTGCACGTCGGGCAGGTAGTCCTCGGGCAGCAGGGCGGGGATGCGCAGATCCACCTCCACGCCGTGCCGCAGCGGCTCCAGCAGCGCCGGCTCCTTGCCGGCGCGCAGGGCGCGCACCGCGCGCTCCAGCAGCTCGGTGTACATGGTGAAGCCGATTTCCTGGATCTGGCCGCTCTGATCCTCGCCGAGCAGCTCGCCGGCGCCGCGGATCTCCAGGTCGTGCGAGGCCAGGGCGAAGCCCACGCCCAGGTCCTCCAGCGAGGCGATCGCCTCCAGGCGCTTCTCGGCGTCCGGCGTGAGCTGGCTCTTGGGCGGCACGATCAGGTAAGCGTAGGCGCGGTGGTGCGAGCGCCCGACCCGGCCGCGCAGCTGGTGCAGCTGGGCCAGGCCCAGGCGGTCGGCGCGGTTGATGATGATGGTGTTGGCGCTCGGCACGTCGATGCCGCTTTCGACGATGGTGGTGCACACCAGGATGTTGAAGCGCTGGTGATAGAAATCCAGCATCACCCGCTCCAGCTCACGCTCGTGCATCTGGCCGTGCGCCCAACGTACCCGCGCCTCGGGCACCAGGGCTTCGACCTCGCGGGCGATCTTCTCGATGCTCTCCACCTCGTTGTGCAGGAAGTACACCTGGCCGCCGCGCTTGAGCTCGCGCTGGCAGGCTTCCTGGATCAGCGCATCGTCCCACTGCGACACGAAAGTCTTCACCGCCAGGCGCCGCTGCGGCGGGGTGGCGATGATGGACAGATCGCGCAGGCCCGACAGCGACATGTTGAGGGTGCGCGGGATCGGCGTGGCGGTGAGGGTGAGCACGTCGATGTTGGCGCGCAGCTTCTTGAGCTGCTCCTTCTGCCGCACGCCGAAGCGGTGCTCCTCGTCGATGATCAGCAGGCCCAGGTCCTTGAACTTGACGGTCGGCTGCAACAGCTTGTGTGTGCCGATCAGGATGTCCACCTTGCCTTCGGCCAGCGCCGCCAGCACCTCGTTCACTTCCTTGGCGGTGCGGAAGCGCGACAGCACCTCGATGCGGATCGGCCAGCCGGCGAAACGGTCGGTGAAGTTCTGGTAGTGCTGTTGGGCGAGCAGGGTGGTGGGCACCATCACCGCCACCTGGCGGCCGCCGGCCACGCCGACGAAGGCCGCGCGCATGGCCACCTCGGTCTTGCCGAAGCCGACGTCGCCGCACACCACGCGGTCCATCGGCCGCGGCGAGCGCATGTCGGCCAGCACCGCCGCGATCGCCGCCTCCTGGTCCGGCGTCTCCTCGAACGGGAAGGCATCGGCGAACGCCTGGTAGTCGTCCTCCGAGAATCGGTAGATCGGCCGCTGCGACGCTTCGCGCCGGGCGTAGATGTCGAGCAGTTCGGCGGCGACGTCGCGCGCCTTCTCGGCGGCCTTGCGGCGCGCCTTCTCCCACTGGTCGGAGCCGAGCCGGTGCAGCGGCGCGTGGTCGCCGTCCATGCCGGTGTAGCGCGAGATCAGATGCAGCGAGCTGACCGGTACGTACAGCTTGGCGCCGTCGGCGTACTCCAGGGTCAGGAACTCCTGGCGCAGGTCATCGCCCACGGTCAGGGTCTGCAGCCCCAGATAGCGGCCGACGCCGTGTTCCTCGTGCACCACCGGCGCGCCGATGGTGAGGTCGGTCAGGTCACGGATGATCGCTTCCGGGTCGCGCTCGCCGCCGCGCCGCTGGCGGCGCCGGCGCTGCTGCGCGCGGTTGCCGTACAGCTGCGCTTCCGGGACGATGGCGAGGCGCTGCTCCTCCAGCACCGCGCCGCGCTCCAGCACGCCCACGGTGAGGCCCAGCCGGGCGTCGCCCTCGGCGAACTCCTGCCAGCGCTGCACCGGCTGCGGGCGGATGCCGCGCTTGTACAGCCGCTCCAGCAGCGCCTCGCGGCGGCCGGCGGTTTCCGCGACCAGCAGCACGCGGCCGTCGAACTCCCGCAGAAAGCCCTCCAGCCGGCCGCTCGGCGGGTCCAGATGCGGATCGAAGCTAAGATCCGGCAGCTCGCGCACGGCATGGCTGACCGCATGCGCGGTCGGCGCCTCCGGCTCGGCGGCGCCGAAGCACAGCACTTGGGCAAGCTCGTTCAGCTGCTGGCGCACCTCGTCCGGGGCGAGGAACACCCGCGCCGGCGGCAGGATCGGCCGCTCCAGGTCGTGGCGGCGCTGCTCGTAGCGCAGCTGGATCTGGCGCCAGACCTCGGTGGCGGCCTCGTCCAGCCGACCGAGCCGTACCGCCAGCGTGTCGTCCGGCAGGTAGTCGAACAGCGTCGCGGTCTGCTCGAAGAACAGCGGCAGGTAGTACTCGATGCCGTTGGGAATGTGGCCGGCGCTGACCTCGCGATAGATCAGGCTGCGGCTGGGGTCGCCCTCGAAGGCGGCCCGATAGGCCTTGCGGAACTGGGTGATGCCGGCCTCGGAAACCGGAAACTCCCGCGCCGGCAGCAGCTCGATGCGCTCGACCTTGTCGACGGTGCGCTGGGTCTCCGGGTCGAAGGTGCGGATCGAATCGACCTCGTCGTCGAACAGGTCGATGCGGTAGGGCACGTCGCTGCCCATCGGGAACAGATCCACCAGCGAACCGCGCACCGCGAACTCGCCGTGCTCCATCACCTCCGACACCCGCCGGTAGCCGGCCTGCTCCAGCCGCACTGCCATGCCGTCGAGGTCGAAGGCGTCGCCGACCTTGACCATCAGGCCATGGCCCTGCAGATAGCTCGGCGGCGCCAGCCGCTGCATCAGCGTGGCGACCGGCACGATCAGCACGCCGCGCTTGGTCTGCGGCAGCCGGTAGAGGCTGGCGATGCGCTCGGAGACGATGTCCTGGTGCGGCGAGAACACATCGTAGGGCAGCGTCTCCCAGTCCGGCAGGGTCAGGATCGGTAGTTGCTCGGGCAGGAAGAAGCGCAGCTCGGTCTGCAGCTGCTGCGCCTGCTGGCTGTTCTCGGTGATGGCCAGCACCATGCCGGTGTGTTGCTCGGCGGCGCGGGCCAGGGCCAGCACGGCGCTGGCGCCGGGCAGCCGATACCAATGCAGGCGCTGGCCGGCCTTGGCGGGTAGGACCGGCTTCAGGGGGCTGGCGGCGGTAACCGACATGAGCGGAGGGCGGTCTCCTTAGACGCTGTCGCCGGCGCGGGCCTGAGCCAGGGCGCGGCGTTTCTCATAGGCCTCGCGGGCGATGGCCACGTCCTCCAGGAACCAGGGCAGCTCCTCCAGACGGAAGGCCTGGGCGCCGTCCACCAACGCCTTGGCCGGATCGGGGTGGAAGTCCACCAGGATCATGTTGGCGCCGGCGATCACGCCCTGGGCGGTGACGTGCATGAGGTCGGTGATGCGGTCCGGCGCGACGGCGCGCAGGCCCACCGAGTGCGAGGGGTCGATGCACACCGGCAGGCGGGTGAGCCGCTTGACCACCGGCACGTGGGCGAAGTCGACGAAGTTGCGGTGCGGATCGCCCATGTTGGTCTTCATGCCGCGCAGGCAGAACACCACCCGGCTGTTGCCCTCGCTGGCCAGGTATTCGGCGGCGTGCAGCGATTCCTCCAGGGTGATGCCGAAGCCACGCTTGAGCAGCACCGGATACTCGGTCTGGCGGCCGACCTTCTTCAGCAGCTCGAAGTTCTGGGTGTTACGGGTGCCGATCTGCAGCATGACGCCGGTGGGGCGACCGGTGCGCTCCAGCGCCTGGTCGATCTCCTCGACGTGGCTCTCATGGGTGACCTCCATGGCGATCACCTTGATGCCGTACTTGCCGGCCAACTCGAACACCCACGGCAGGCAGGCCTTGCCATGGCCCTGGAAGGCGTAGGGGCTGGTGCGCGGCTTGTAGGCGCCCATGCGGGTGCAGTTCAGGCCGGCGTCGCGCAGCGCCTTCATCATCAGCTCGACGTGCTCGGGCGTGTCGACCGCGCACAGGCCGGCGAAGACGTTGAGGTTGTCCTGCGAGAAGAGGACGCCGTTGTAAGTCCAGCTGAAGCTGCGCTCCCGCTCGCGGTGGCGGCCGATGATGCGGTACTCCTCGGACACCCGCACCGCGCGCTCCACGCCCGGCAGGTTCTGCATGTCCTCCAGCGACAACGATTTGGTATCGCCGAGCAGATACACCTCGGTCAGCGTCTGCTGCGCGCCGCGGATCTGGTGCGGGCGGGTGGTGATCCCCGGCAGCTTGGCCAGGTGATCCATCAACTGGCGATAGACGGGGCTGTCGAGCTCGGTGTCGGGAGCGAGGATCAGAATCATGGTTCTGAAGCGCCTGCGGAAATTCAAAGGCGCTTAGTGTAATCCCAGCGCGCGCCGAGGTTAAACGCCGGCGCGCGCCGAGGGCGTCAGTCGCGGAAACGCTTGAGCAGATCGCCGTAGGCGTCGATGCGGCGGTCGCGCAGGTACGGCCAGATGCGGCGCACGTCGCGGGTGCGGCGACGGTCGATGTCGACGATCAGCACCTGCTCGCGATCGGTGGACGCCTCGGCCAGGATCTCGCCCTGCGGGCCGGCGACGAAGCTGGTGCCCCAGAAGTCGGCCCCGGGGCTGACGCCGGTCGGATCGGGCTCGTGGCCGACGCGGTTGCAGGCCAGCACCGGCAGGCCGTTGGCGATGGCGTGGGCGCGCTGTATGGTTACCCAGGCCTCGCGCTGGCGCGCCTTCTCGGCTTCCTCGTCGCGCGGATCCCAGCCGATGGCGGTGGGGTAGAGCAGGAGATCGGCGCCGGCCAGCGCCATCAGCCGCGCCGCCTCCGGGAACCACTGGTCCCAGCACACCAGTACGCCCAGCTTGCCGACCGAGGTCTGGATCGGCTCGAAGCCCAGATCGCCCGGGGTGAAGTAGAACTTCTCGTAGTAGCCCGGGTCGTCGGGGATGTGCATCTTGCGGTACTTTCCGGCCAGGCGACCGTCCGCTTCCAGCACCACCGCGGTGTTGTGGTACAGCCCCGGCGCGCGCTCCTCGAACAGCGATCCGACCACCACCGCGCCGGTCTCTTTGGCCACCTGCGAAAGCGCCTCGGTGGTCGGGCCGGGGATCGGCTCGGCCAGATCGAACAGCGCGGTCGACTCGTGCTGGCAGAAATAGCGCGAGCGGTGCAGCTCCTGCAGCAGCACCAACTTGGCGCCGGCGGCGGCCGCTTCGCGGATGCCGTCGAGGCTGCGCTCCAGATTGGCGTTCAGGTCGTCGCCGCAGGCGTGCTGAACGAGGCCGACACGCAGGATATCGGTCATGGGCAAACGGTCTCCGACAGGTACGATCAGGCCACGCTTAGAGTGCTTCCCAGCCCGGGAAGTTGCACCCCGTCCGGCAACTGCATGGTCACGCAGTGCACGCTGCCGTGCTGGATGATCAGCGCCAGGGCCGGCACGCCCACCACCTCGCGGTCGGGCAGGGCCTGGCGCAGCACCTCGAGGGCGGCCTGGTCGGCGGCCTGGTCACCGTACTGCGGGACGATCACGCCGCAGTTGACGATCAGGAAGTTGGCGTAGCTCAAAGGCAGCCGATGGCCGTCCGGCGCGTAGGCCGGCTTGGGCCAGGGCAGGGGCAGCAGGCGGTAGGGTTCGCCGCCGAGGGTACGGAACGCCGCGAGCTCCGCGGCCATGGCTTGCAATTCGGCGTAATGGCTGTCGCTAGGGTCGTCGCAGCCCTGGTAGACGATGGTGTCCGGCGCGGTGAAGCGCGCCAGCATGTCCACATGGCTGTCGGTGTCGTCGCCTTCCAAGGCGCCGTGCTGCAGCCACAGCACCCGCACCGCGCCCAGGCGCTCGCGCAGCTGCATTTCGATGTGGCGCTCGCTCATGCCCGGATTGCGGGTCTCGGTGAGCAGGCAGGCGCGGGTGGTGAGAATCGTGCCCTGGCCGTCGCTGTCGATCGAGCCGCCCTCCAGCACCCAGTTGATGCGGCGGCAGTCGATCGCGCCGAAGGCGCCGGCGGCATGTAGCCGGCGGGTGAGCTGGTCGTCCAGCGCGGCCTCGAACTTGCCGCCCCAGCCGTTGAAGGTGAAATCCACCAGCCGTGGGCGCGAACCGTCCTGGTAGACGGTCAGCGGGCCGTGGTCGCGGGCCCAGACATCGTTGGACGGGCAGAGCACGAAGCTCACCCGCGTCAGGTCGGCGCCCCGCGCCAGCAGCGCGTCCCGCACCTCGGCGTGATGCGCTTGGTCGTAGCAGCTGATCAGCAGCGGCTCGAAGCGCAGGATGGTGGTGGCCAGCACGGCGAACGCGTCGTGCGCCGCCGCCAGGTGTTCACCCCAATCGCCGTGACGATGGGGCCAGGTGAGCATGACGGCCGCCTGTTGCTCCCATTCGGCAGGCAAACGGACGCGTGCCCTCAGATGCTGGGCATGATTCATAGGGGTTGGAAATGAAAATTACGTGGGACAGGGCCGTTTTTAGCGTTGGGCGACGCTGTGCAGAACCTTGTCGTGCTCGAAATAGACCGTGTAGTCGTCGTAGACCCAACGCGTGATCGGCGGGTTGCCCACGGCCGGCAGCTTCTGGGCCGGCTCGCCGTAGCGGGCCGCCACCTGCTTCATGGTCATGCCCCGGCTGGGCCGCTGCGCGGCGGTCGCGGCATCGCTGCTGACCTTTTCGATCATCAAAGTGTCGGCCAAGGCAAGCGGGCTTGCGCTGATGGCGAGCAGGCTGACGAGTGCTATCAGTTTCCGCATAGTGGGACGACTCCCGATGGAATTGCCCAGGAATATAGCATCGGCTGGCGAAGTGGGGAAACGACGCGTTCCGCAAACGCCGCGCCGAATATGGCCCGCCCAATCGGCACCGCGCTCTGTCGCCAAGCCAGCCAAGAGGGCACAATAGGTGCCTTCGCGGTCAAGTGCAGATCATGTTCAGACCTCTCGAAATCTATATCGGCCTGCGCTACACGCGGGCGAAACGACGCAATCACTTCGTTTCGTTCATCTCCCTGACCTCCATGGTGGGCATCGCCCTGGGGGTGATGGCCCTGATCACGGTGCTGTCGGTGATGAACGGCTTCGAGGGCCAGTTGCGGGAGCGCATCCTGGGCATGGTGGCGCACGCCACTATCACCGGGGTCGGCGACAACCCCAAGGAGTGGCAGGCGATCGTCGCCAAGGCGGAGGCGCAGCCGCACGTGCTGGGCGCGGCGCCGTTCGTGAACGGCGAGGTGATGCTCACCAACGCCGGCCGGGTGGCCGGCAGCGTGATCCGCGGCGTGCTGCCGGAGTACGAGCGACGGGTGTCGAATGTCGCCGACAAGATGATCGCCGGCCGGCTCGACGATCTCGCAGCCGGCGAGTTCGGCATCGTGCTCGGCAAGGAGCTGGCGGATCTGCTCGGGGTGCGCCTGGGCGACAAGATCACCATGGTGACGCCGGACGCGCAGATCTCCGCCGCCGGCGTGCTGCCGCGCATCAAGCGCTTCACCGTGGTCGGCGTGTTCCAGGTCGGCATGTATGAGTACGACCGGGTGCAGGCGTTCGTGCACATGGACGACGCCGCCAAGCTGTTTCGCACCGAGGGCGGTCTGAGCGGCATCCGGCTCAAGTTCGACGATCTGATGGCGGCGCCCTGGCTGGCGCGGGAAGTGGCCATGGAGCTGCCCGGTTACTACCGGGTGCGCGATTGGACCCTGCAGCACTACAACTTCTTCAAGGCGGTGCGCACCGAGAAGACGGTGATGTTCGTCATCCTGACGCTGATCGTGGCGGTGGCGGCGTTCAACATCGTCTCGACGCTGGTGATGGTGGTGACCGACAAGCAGGCCGACATCGCCATCCTGCGCACACTGGGCGTCAGCCCGGCTAGCGTGATGGGCATATTCATGGTGCAGGGCGCGATCATCGGCATCGTCGGCACGCTGATCGGCGTGGTGGGCGGCGTGGCGCTGGCGCTCAACGTCGAAACCATCGTGCCGGCCATCGAACGGCTGTTCCAGGTGCAGTTCCTGCCGGCCGACGTGTACTACATCAGCGAGTTGCCGTCCGAGCTGCGTTGGCCGGACGTGGCCAAGATCACGGCGGTGTCGCTCGTCCTGTCGCTGCTCGCCACGCTCTATCCGGCCTGGCGCGCCTCGCGCACCGCGCCGGCGGAGGCTTTGCGCTATGAGTGACAGTGCGGTGATCCGTGCCGAGGGGCTCGGCAAGCGCTTCAGCGAAGGCCCACTGCAGGTCGAGGTGCTGCGCGATGTCAACCTCACCGTGCGGGCCGGCGAGCAGGTGGCGATCGTCGGCCGTTCCGGCTCCGGCAAGAGCACGTTGCTGCATCTGCTAGGCGGGCTGGATACGCCCACCGCCGGCACCGTCTGGCTCGGCGGCGAGGCCCTGCACAAGCTCGGCGAGCGGGCGCGGGGGAAGCTGCGCAACCGCACGCTGGGGTTCATCTACCAGTTCCACCACCTGCTGCCGGAATTCACCGCGCTGGAGAACGTGGCCATGCCGCTCTTGATCCGCGGCGACGCGCCGGCCCAGGCGCGGGCCGAGGCGGCGCGGGTGCTGGAGCGGGTGGGGCTGGGTGCGCGGCTGGCGCACAAGCCGGGCGAGCTGTCCGGCGGCGAGCGCCAGCGCGTCGCCATCGCCCGCGCGCTGGCGACGCGGCCGCGCTGCGTGCTGGCCGACGAGCCCACCGGCAACCTCGACCGGCAGACCGCCGATCAGGTGTTCGCGCTGCTGCAGGAGCTGAACCGCGAGTACGGCACGGCGGTGGTGATGGTCACCCACGACGGCGAGCTGGCGGCGCGCATGGACCGGATTCTGCGCATCGAGGACGGGCGGCTGGGCGAGACCGGCTGAGCCGCGCATCGCGCCGGGAGCGGCGCATTGGTCTCGGAACGGGTCGGCGCGACGCCGGCCCGCGCAAGTAATCACAACCATGACCAGGGATGGGGGACATGGCAGGGATGCTGGGCTTTGCCCTGGGCGTGATTCTGGTCCAGGGGCTGCCGGCGCTGCCGCCGGGCTGGGTTCAATGGGCGCTGGCCTTGGGCGCGTTGTCGCTGTTCGTGCCGCGCTGGCGGCCGGTCGGCGGGCTGTGCGCCGGCTTGCTGTGGGCCACCGTCGCCGCTCAGGCGGCGCTTGCCCATCGGCTGCCGGCGGCGCTGGAAGGCATCGACCTGATCGTCGAAGGACGCATCGTCGATCTTCCCGAGCGCGACGAGCGGCGGGTCCGCTTTCTGTTCGAGCCGGCGCGGATCGAGCATCCGGATCTGGGGCGTCTGCCGCGACGGCTACGGCTGAGCTGGTACGGCGACGCGCCCGAGCTGCGGGCCGGCGAGCGCTGGCGGCTGACGGTCCGCCTCAAGCGCCCGCGCGGGCTCATGAATCCCGGCGGCTTCGATTACGAGCGCTGGTTGTTCCAACACCGGATCGACGCCGTCGGCTATGTCCGCTCGCCGCAGACGGCGCAGCGGTTGGCGACGACGCCCAGCCTCGATCGGCTGCGGCAGGATCTGGCCGACGCCCTGCATCGGCGCCTGGAGGGGCGGCCCGCCGCCGGGGTGCTAGTCGCGCTGGTGGTGGGCGACGAGCGGGGCATCGCCAAGGAGCAATGGGAGGCGCTGCGGCGCACCGGAACCACCCACCTGATTTCCATTTCCGGTTTGCACATCAGCTTGCTGGCGCTGGCCGCCTATCGGCTGACCGCGACGGCCTGGCGTCGCTCGGCCCGTCTTTGCACGCGGGCGCCGGCACCGCTGGCGGCGACCGCCGTCGCCATCGTCGCCGCCACCGGCTACGCCGCGCTGGCCGGTTTCTCGCTGCCCACCCAACGGGCGCTGATCATGCTCGCCGTGCCGGCGCTGGCGCTGCTGGCGCGCCGTCGCATCGATCCCTGGCGCGGCTTCGTGGTCGCGCTGGTCGCGGTGCTGCTGTGGGATCCGTTCGCGCCGCTCAGCCCTGGGTTCTGGCTGTCGTTCGGCGCGGTGGCGATATTGCTGGCGGCCGGCTTGTACCGCAGCCCGGAACCGGGCTGGCGGCAGCTGGTCACGACCCAGCTGTGCCTGAGCCTGGCGCTGCTGCCGCTCACGCTGCTGTGGTTTCAGCAGGCGTCCTGGATCTCGCCGCTGGCCAACGTCGTCGCCATCCCCTGGGGCATGGCGATCGTGCCGCTGGCGCTGCTGGCCGCGGCGCTCCTGCCCGTGCCGTTGCTGGGCGACGGCCTGCTCTGGCTGTCGGTGCGGCTGACCGACGGTTTGCTATGGCTGCTGATGCTCATGGGGGCGTGGAAGGGTGGCGCGTCGGAGCTGGCCGCGCCCAGCTCGTGGCTGCTTCTGCTCGCCGGTCTTGGTGTGCTGCTGTTGTTGGCGCCGCACGGCTGGCCGGGGCGTTGGCTGGCGGCGCCGCTGCTGGCGGCGGCGGTATGGCGCGGTCCCGGCGAAGGGCCGCCGCCGGGCGCCGTCGACGTCACCCTGCTCGACGTCGGCCAGGGCACGGCGGTGGTGGTGCGCACCGCCGGCCACGCCTTGCTGTACGACGCCGGCCCCGGCGAGAGCATGGGGCTCGATGCCGGCGAAACCGTGGTGCTGCCGTTCCTGCGCTCGCAGGGCATCGCCCGGCTCGACGCGCTGGTGATTAGCCACGCCGACGGCGATCACAGCGGCGGCGCCCGCGCGGTGCTGGCCGCCATGCCGGTCGCGGCGCTGTATGCCGGCGAGGAACTGGCGGATTTTCCGCGGGCGCTGCCGTGCCGCGCCGGCCATGCCTGGCAGTGGGACGGCGTCGAGCTGGAGTTCCTGTGGCCGGACCCGGCGTCCGGTGCGCGCGGCAACGACGCCTCCTGTGTGCTCAAGCTCAGCGCCGGCGGGCATTCCCTGCTGCTGGCCGGCGATATCGGCGCGCGGGCGGAGGCGGCGCTGCTGCAGCGGCAGGCCGCCAAGCTGCGGGCGGACGTCCTGCTGGTGCCGCACCACGGCAGCCAGACGTCCTCGACCGCGCCGTTCCTGGCCGCGGTGGCACCGCGCACCGCGGTGATCACCGTCGGCTACCGCAACCGCTATCGCTTGCCGCGTGACGAGGTACTGGCCCGTTACCAGGAGATCGGCAGCGAACTGCTGCGCACCGATCACGAAGGCGCCATCCGCTTGCGGCTGGATGCCGGCGGCGTCAGCGCGCCGCGCGGCGAACGGGCGACGGCGCGCCGCTACTACCGCTATCCGCCTGGGCCAGGGTGAGAAAGCGATCGCTTCGGCTGTCGCTGCAAATCCAGTATGATCGCGCGCATTCCTAAATAAAGCGTTTCGATAAATACAGGGAGAATCCGGTGCTGGAAATGGTCAAGGCGGGCGGCTGGGTGATGGTGCCGCTCCTCATTTGTTCGATCCTCGCGCTGGCCATCGTTTTCGAACGCGCCTGGGCGCTGCGTCGCAACAAGATCCTGCCGCCGCACCTGGTCGCGCAGACCTGGCACCAGGTCAAGAACAATCAGCTCGATGCCGCGCAGATCCGCAATCTGCGGATCGGTTCGCCGCTGGGCCGGGTGATCGCCGCGGGCCTGGTTAACCTCAATCAGCCGCGCGAGATCATGCTCGAAGCCATTGAGGACACCGGCCGGCACGAGGCCCACAACCTCGAGCGTTTCCTCAACACCCTGGGTACCGTGGCCACCGTGTCGCCGCTGCTCGGCCTGCTCGGCACCGTCACCGGCATGATCGAGATCTTCAACGTGGTAGGGCTGGAAGGGCCGGGGCGGGCGGCCGGGCTTGCCGCCGGCATCGGCGAGGCGCTGATCACCACCGCCACCGGCCTGATCATCGCCATCCCGGCGCTGGTCGCCTACCGCTATTTCCGCGGCAAGGTCGATGCGCTAGTCGTGGATATGGAGAAGGAGGCGCTGAAGCTGGTGGAGGTCATCCACGGCCAGCGTGAGCGCGAGCAGCCGGAGAATAACGCGTGAACCTGCGCCCGCGCCGCTCCGAGGATCCGGAGATCAGCCTCACGCCGCTGATCGACGTGATCTTCATCATCCTGATTTTCTTCGTCATTACCACGACGTTCGTGCCCGAGAGCGGGCTGGAGATCCGGCTGCCCGAGGCCGACGTCACGCCCAGCGCCGAACGGCCGGACACCTTGGAGCTGGCGATTGACGCCGACGGCCAGTACTTCCTCGAAGGCAAGCCGCTGGTCAATAGCCAGCCGGTGACCGTGCGGCGGGCGCTGGAGGAAAAGGTCGCCGCCGGTGATCGCCGGCCGCTGACCATCCGCGCCGACGGCCGCACCCCGCACCAAGCGGTGGTGGCCGCTCTGGATGCCGCCGGGCAGGTGGGCATCAAGCAGATCTCGATCGCGACCGTGCCGCCCGAGCAGTCAGCGCCGTAGGCCGCCATGGCGCAATTGCCGGACTTCTGGCTGAAGGACTCGCCCGCGGCCCGGGCCCTGGCGCCGCTCGGCTGGCTGACCGCGGCGCTGGCCCGCCGCCGCCGGCGCCGCCATCTGGCCGGGGTCGGCGTGACGCGGCTGCCGGTGCCGGTGCTGATCGTCGGCAACATCTTCGTCGGCGGCACCGGCAAGACGCCGCTGGTGGCCTGGATCGTCGATTGGCTCACCGCCCATGGCCGCCGGCCCGGCATCCTGGTGCGCGGCTACGGCGGCAGCGCCCGGCGATGGCCGCAGCCGGTGAGCGCCGACAGCGATCCGCTGCAGGTCGGCGACGAGGGCGTGCTGCTGGCGCGGCGCACCGGCCGGCCGGTAGCGGCGGGGCCGGAGCGGGCGAGGGCGGCGCAGCTGCTGCTCGACGCCGGTTGCGACATCATCGTCAGCGACGACGGCCTGCAGCACTACCGCCTGGCGCGCGACGCCGAGATCGTCGTGGTGGACGCCGCCCGCGGTCTCGGCAACGGCCGCTGCCTGCCGGCCGGACCGCTGCGCGAGCCGGCCTCGCGCCTTGACCAGGTCGATCTGGTGCTGGCCAACGGCGGCCCGAGCCCGCTCACGCCGTACCGCTTCGAGCTAAGGCCGGACAGCTTCGTGCGCATCGTCGACGGTCTGCGCGCCGGCCCCGAGGGGCTGCCGCCGGGCCCAGTGGAGGCGGTGGCCGGCATCGGCAACCCGGAGCGCTTCTTCCGCTCGCTCGCCGGTCAGGGGCTAGACATCGTGCCGCACGCGTTTTCCGATCATCATCGCTATCGCGCCGCCGACCTGGACTTCCCGGGTGGCCGCCCCATCGTTTGCACCGAGAAGGACGCGGTCAAGATCGCCGCCTTCGCCAGCGATCGGCACTGGTATCAGCCGGTCATGGCGGTGCCGGACGAGCGGACCCGGCAGGCCCTGGAGGCGCTGTTGCGGCGCTTCATCTGAGGAGACGGTCATGCAGCTTGGCGACTTCACGGTCATCATTCCCGCCCGTTACGGCTCGACCCGCTTCCCGGGCAAGCCGCTCGCCGACATCGGCGGCAAGCCGATGATCCAGCACGTGTTCGAGCGCGCCAGCGAGAGCGGCGCCAGCCGGGTGCTGGTCGCCACCGATGACGAGCGCATCGCCGCCGCCGCCAGGGGCTTCGGTGCCGAGGTGTGCATGACCAGCGGCACGCACCGCTCCGGCACCGACCGGTTGGCGGAAGTGGTGGAGCGGGAAGGGCTGCACGATCCGGCCATCGTGGTGAACCTGCAGGGCGATGAGCCGCTGATGCCGCCGGAACTCATCCGCCAGACCGCGGCCGCGCTGGCGCAACGACCGGAGGCCGACATCGCCACCCTGGCGACGCCGATCATCGCCCGCGAGCAGGTGTTCGACCCGAACGTGGTGAAAGTGGTACGCGACCGCGAGGGCTACGCCCTGTACTTCAGCCGCGCGCCCATCCCCTGGGACCGCGACCGCTTCGGACAGACCGACGCGCCGCTCGCCGCCGGCTACCTGCGCCACTTAGGGATCTACGGCTACCGAGTCAGCTTCCTGCGCCGCTATCCGCACCTGGAGGAGGTGGAGCTGGAGCGCGCCGAATCGCTGGAGCAGCTGCGCGCCCTCTGGCACGGTGCGCGCATCTATGTCGACATCGCCACCGCCATGCCGGGCCCTGGCGTCGACACACCGGCCGATCTGGAAGCGGTAGCCGCCTTCCTCCGCGGCTGAGTCAGGCGCTCAGTCGTCGCCCACTGGCTCGATCAGCGCCGGCCCATCGTTGGCCGGCGCGTTGACCGATGTGCTGACCGGATAGGCCTCGAGCGCGGCCTGCAAGGGCCGCGCGATCCGGCGGATCTCCGCCCGGTCGGTGACGCTTGGATCCAGCCAGTCACGCCAGCAGCTTTCGTCCAGCGCCACCGGCATGCGGTCGTGGATGTGGGCGATTTCCTTGCGCGCCGGCTGCGTCAGGATCGCGCAGCAGCTCGAACCGTCCTCGGTCGGCGCCCAGATCGCGGCGAACAGCAACGGCGCGCCGTCGGCGCGGCGGATGTAATAGGGCCGCTTGCGGCCGTCCGGTCCGACCCGCCATTCGTACCAGCCGTCCGCGGGCACCAGCCCGCGGCGATGAGCGAACGCTTCCCGGAAATAGCGGCTGGTCGCCACCGTCTCCGCGCGCGCATTGATCGGCGCGGGCGCCCCCTCGTCCGCCACACCCGCCGGCCGAAAGCCCCAGCGCGCGAACTTGATTTCGTAGGGCACGCCGTCGCGCCGCCGCTCGGGTGACGCCTGTCTGATCAGGGCAATCGGGGTGCCAGGAGCGATGTTGTAGCGAGCGGCGGCATCCCCGGCCGACCACGGAATCCCGAGCCGGGCGGCGATCGCCTCGTGAGGCGTGTAAAGCGCGAAACGGCCGCACATGCGGTTATCCTCCTCCAGAGGATGCGGAGTATGCGGTCGCTCGGGCGTCGCATCCAGTTAGCGGTGCCGTCCGCGGTGGCGATCCGGCGGTCCGGCAGGTTTCCAAGTCGAAGATTGTCTTTAATCCACTGAACTCTATGAACAAAGTTGGCGTTCTGTTCGTTTGCATGGGCAATATCTGCCGCTCGCCCACCGCGGAAGGCGTGTTCCGGCAGCTGGTGCGCGAAGCCGGGCTGGAGCACCGCATTCATATCGATTCGGCGGGTACCCATGGCTACCACGTCGGCGAGGCGCCGGACCCGCGCTCGCAGCGTGCGGCGCTGCGGCGCGGTATCGATATGAGCGGGCTGCGGGCGCGGCAGGTGGCGTCCGACGATTTCGTCCGTTTCGACTGGGTTTTGGCCATGGATCTGGCCAATCTGGCTCATCTGCAGCGGCTGTGCCCGCCCGAGCATGGCGACAAGGTAAGGCTGCTGCTGAGCTTCGCCGACGAGGTCGACGAGCTGGAGGTGCCCGATCCCTATTACGGCGGCGCCAGCGGTTTCGAGCGGGTGCTGGATCTGGTGGAGGCGGGGGGACGCGGGCTGCTCGCCTATCTGCGCGCTCGGCACGGTTTCTGAAGTGCCAATGAAAACGGGGCCTTATGGCCCCGTTTTCATGTTAGCCGCGAACGTCCACGCTCACGGCTGCTCGCGGTTGTGGTCGGTTCTGGTTTCGACCTGTTGCAGTGCCGGCCCCGTCGGCTGGGTCTCGGCTTCCGCCGCCTCGACGCCGCCATCGTTAGCAGCCGGCGTTTCGGTCTCGACCTGCTGCGGTTGCTGCTCGGCCGGCGTCTCGGTGGGCGCTTCGCCGTTGGTCAGTGGCGGTTCGGCCGCCGCCTCGGCCTGCGCCGTATCCACCGTCGCTTGCTGCTCGCCTTTGGCCGGCGCGGCCTCGGTGGAGGGAGCCGGTTCGGCGGCAGCCTGCTCCCCGTGTTCGCCGGCTGTGGGCGCCTCGGCGTCGTTTGACTCCGGCTGCTGCTCCGAGGTCGCCTGCTGGACCGCCGCCGGCTCGGCGGCGCCGTTCAGCGCCTGCGGCTCGGGCGCCGCGGCCGGCTCGGCCTCGGACGCTTGCGGCATCGCTTCCGCGGCGGCTTCGCTGGTCTGGTCAGCGGCGGTGGTTTCCGGCAGCGCCTGGACCGCACCGATCTGCGGCGCGGCGGGCTCAGGCAGCGGCTCGGCCGGCGTCTCGGACGAGCCCATCGGCTCGGCGACGGCCGCCACCGTCGTGTCGGCACCAGTCTCGGCGCCGGCGTCACTGCGTTCGGCCACCGGCTGCGGTTCGGCCTGAGCGAGGGCGGGCGTTTCCGCCGGCTGCGCGGCCTCGGCGGCAACGGCGGCGGTCATCGCGGCGACGGCCAGCGCCGAAGCGCCTTCGGCGGCGGCTGCTTGGCCTTCGGCCGGCGCCACACGCGGCTTGATCGGACGGCCGGTGCGGCGACCGCGCGGCGGCATGGCCTCCGCCTTAGGCGCGGGAGCACGCGGCGGCTGGGCGGCGACTGCTTCCGCCGGCTCGCCGCCGGCTTCGGCCTCGGATACCCCTTCCTCGACGGCGACCGCCTCGCCGTTCACCGCAGCGGCATCGGCGTTTTCGCCACCGCCGCGCCGACGGCGGCGGCCGCCACGGCGCCCGCGGCGGCTGCGGCCGCCGTTTTCGCCGGCGGCAACGGCCTCGCCCTCACGCGCAGGCTCCGTAGCCGCTGGGCGCTGTTCGGCCGTCGTGGCGGCTTCGGTCTGCTGTTCCTCGACCGCCGGCTTGGCCGGGGCCGGCTGCGCCGTTTCTACGCGGCGCGGCGCCGGCGCGGCGCGCTGTTCCTCGTCCGCCTTGGGCTTCTGCTCGCCGCGGCGCTGCTGCTGGCGCTGGTCGCCGCGGTTCGGCTGCTGCGCCTGCTGGGGCGAGCGCTGCTCGCGCCGCTGCTGCTGCTCCTGGCGTCCACGGCGCTGTTCCTGCGGCGCCGCTTCGGCCTTCTGCTCGGCGGCGGGAGCGACCGGTTTCTCCGGCACGAACAAGTTGCGCAGCCACTTGAAGAAACCGGACAGGCCGGAGCTTTCCGCGGCCGGCGCGGGCGCGGAGACCGGCGCCGGGGCAGGGGAGGGCGTGGTCGCCACCGGCGCTGGCTTGAGCGGAGCGATCCGCTGCACCGCCGGCTGCTCGACCTTGACCCGTTCCTGCTGCATGGACTTGGGCAGTTCCTGCGTCTCGACGGTGGTCGCCAGACGATAGCTGGTGTCGTCGGCGGAGGTGTCGTCGATGCGGATGCGCTTGACCTCGTAGTTCGGGGTCTCCAGGTGCCGGTTCGGCACCAGGATCAGGTGCACGTTGTAGCGCTGCTCGATATCGGTGAGCGCCGTGCGCTTTTCGTTGAGCAGGAAAGTGGCCACGTCGACCGGCAGCTGCGCCAGCACCTTGCCGGTCTTGTCCTTCATGGCCTCTTCTTCGATGAGGCGCAGCACCGACAGCGCCAGCGACTCGACGCTGCGCACCGTGCCCTGGCCGTTGCAGCGCTTGCAGACCTCCTGATGGGCCTCGCCCAGCGAAGAGCGCAGCCGCTGCCGCGACATCTCCAGCAGGCCGAAGCGGGAGATGCGGCCGATCTGCACGCGCGCGCGGTCCTGCTTGACGGCCTCGCGCAGACGGTTCTCCACCTCGCGCTGGTTCTTGGCCGAGCTCATATCGATGAAGTCGATGACGATCAGCCCGCCCAGGTCGCGCAGCCGCAGCTGCCGGGCGATCTCGTCGGCAGCCTCCAGATTGGTGGTGAGGGCCGTCTCCTCGATGTCGCTGCCCTTGGTGGCGCGAGAGGAGTTGATGTCGATCGACACCAGCGCCTCGGTGTGGTCGATCACGATGGCGCCGCCGGAGGGCAGGCGCACCGTGCGCTGGAAGGCCGACTCGATCTGGCTCTCGATCTGGTAGCGGGTGAACAGCGGAACCTGATCGTTGTAGCGCTTGAGCTTGTTCAGGTTGTACGGCATCACCTGCTGCACGAACTCGCGCGCCTGCTCGTAGACCGTGGGATCGTCGATCAGGATCTCGCCGATGTCGGCGCGCAAGTAGTCGCGCAACGCCCGGATGATGACGTTGCTCTCCTGGTAGATCAGGAACGGAGCCGGCTTGGACTCGCTAGCGGTCTGGATCGCCTGCCAGAGCTGGAGCAGGTAGTCCAGGTCCCACTGCAGCTCCTCGGTGGAGCGACCGACGCCGGCGGTGCGCACGATCAGGCCCATGCCTTCCGGCACGTTCAATTCGCGCAGCGCCTCGCGGATTTCCTGACGGTCCTCACCCTCGATGCGGCGCGACACGCCGCCTGCCCGCGGGTTGTTGGGCATCAGCACCAAGTAGCGGCCCGCCAGCGAAATGAACGTGGTCAACGCCGCGCCCTTGTTGCCGCGCTCTTCCTTGTCGACCTGGACGACGACTTCCTGACCTTCCTTGATCACGTCCTTGATGTTGACGCGGGAGAGGTCGACGTTGTCGTCGTCGATCTGGAAGTAGGAGCGGGAGATTTCCTTGAAGGGCAGGAAACCGTGGCGTTCCGAACCGTACTGTACGAAGGCCGCTTCCAGGCTGGGCTCGACCCGGGTGATCTTGCCCTTGTAGATGTTGGCCTTCTTTTGCTCTCTAGAGGGGGTTTCGATGTCGAGGTCGTAGAGGGTCTGGCCATCCACTAGCGCGACGCGCAACTCTTCCGGTTGAGTCGCATTGATCAACATTCTTTTCATAAGGCGTGTTTCTCCGGCGCTCGACCTCTGCCGTTCGCGCACCGATGCAGACGCGGGCGCGCTCAAAGCCAGGGCGCAACGGCAGTAAGGCCCGTTCGGGGCTTAGCCCGAACAGCCATGCGATCACGTGCGCGACTAGGAGACCCGTTGTCATGGTTCGCGAAAAGGTAGGGGAGACGCTGTTGATTGGACCACCCGTCGATGCGGGTGAACGTAAACTCACACTCCTGGACCCCGCCTGAGGCGGATGTCACAAAAACCTGGTGCGTCGGATCCGCAAGGCCGCGCAGGCGCGACCTCCCACATCCTGGCAACGCTCGGTAACTATATCAGTCCACGCTGCAGACCAGCAAACGCCCGTCTTGCATGGTCCACTGCCGATGCGGCCGCAGGACTGGTATGATGCCTGCCGTGACAGACAACAAGCCCCTATCCGTGGTTCCCCCGACCTCCGCCGTTCGCCGCGTCCGCATCGGTGCCGACGCTGCCGGTCAGCGGCTCGACAATTTTCTCTTGCGAGAGCTCAAGGGCGTGCCCAAATCCCGCATCTACCGCCTGTTGCGTAAAGGCGAGGTGCGGGTCAACGGCAGCCGCCGCGATGCCGAATACCGGCTGCAGGCCAACGACGAGGTGCGCCTGCCGCCGGTGCGGCGCGCCGCCGAGGAGGCGGCGCCGACGCCGGGCGCCGGGCTGATAGAGCGCCTGAACGCGGCGGTGATCCACGAGGACGACCGCGTGCTGGTGCTCAACAAGCCGGCCGGGGTCGCCGTGCACGGCGGCAGCGGCATCGCCCACGGCGTGATCGAAGCCATGCGCGCGGCCCGGCCCAACGCGCCGTTCCTGGAGCTGGCGCATCGGCTCGACCGCGGCACCTCCGGCTGCCTGATCATCGCCAAGAAGCGCAGTGCCCTGCGGGTGCTGCACGAGCTGCTGCGCGGCAGGGGCGTGGGCAAGCATTACCTGGCGCTGGTGGCCGGTCGGCTGCCGCGCGGGCGGATACCGGTGGAAGTGGCGTTGGACCGCTTCCAGTTGCAGGGTGGCGAGAGGATGGTGCAGGTGTCCGAGGACGGCAAGGCGTCCCGGAGCGTGTTCCGCGCCGTGCGCCGCTTCGACCAGTGCACCTTGGCCGAGGTCGAGATCAGTACCGGCCGCACTCATCAGATCCGGGTCCACGCGGCGCACATCGGTCATCCGATCGCCGGCGACGACAAGTACGGCGACCGGGCGGTGAACAAGGCCCTGCGCGAGGTGGGGCTGCGCCGTCTGTTCCTGCACGCGCACCGGCTGACCGTGACCTGGCCCGATGCGGCGCCGCTGGAGGTGGAGGCCCCGCTTCCCGGCGACTTGACGCAGGTGTTGGATCGGCTCGATGACAGGAAACACCCGCATGACCGAGCAGAACGCGGCACGGAATGAGCAGTGGGCGCAGCAGGCCCTGAAGGATATCGCGCTCGAGGCGATTCGCGAGCAGCGCCGGGCGCGGCGCTGGGGCATCTTCTTCAAGCTGGCCATCCTGGTCTATCTGGTCGCGCTGGCGTTCCTGGCGCCGTCCTGTCAGCCCGGCATCAAGGTCACCGACCGCCATACCGCGGTGATCAGTGTCGAGGGCATGATCGCCGAGAACTCGCCGGCCAGTGCCGACATCATCATCCAAGGGCTGCGGGATGCGTTCGAGGCCGAGGGCGTCGCCGGCGTGGTGCTCAAGATCAACAGTCCGGGCGGCAGTCCGGTGCAGTCCGGGATGGTCAACGACGAGATTCGCCGCCTGCGCCAACAGCATCCGGATATCCCGGTGTACGCGGTGGTAACCGACCTATGCACCTCGGGCGCCTATTACATGGCGGTGGCCGCCGACCGCATCTACGTCGACAAGGCCAGCATCGTCGGTTCGATCGGCGTGCTCATGGACAGCTTCGGCTTCACCGGCGCCATGGAGAAGCTAGGCATCGAGCGGCGACTCTACACCGCCGGCAGTCACAAGGGTTTTCTCGACCCGTTCTCGCCGCAGCAGCCCGAGGACGTGGCGCACGTGCGCCAGCTGCTGAACGAGATCCATCGGCAATTTATTAAGGTGGTCAAGGAAGGGCGCGGCGAGCGCCTGAAGGCCGACGACAAGGTGTTCAGCGGACTGGTCTGGACCGGCGAGCAGAGCATCGAGCTGGGGTTGGCGGATGCCCTCGGCGACGTGCGCACGGTAGCGCGCGAGGTGATCGGTGCCGAGCAGCTAGTGGACTATACGCCGCGCATGGATTTCCTGAGCGTGTTCGCCGAGCGCATCGGCGCCAGCGCCATGCGGCAGCTGCATGTGCAGCTGCGGGGCTGGGGCCTGTGGTAGCAGCGGCCAGGCTTGGCTTTTTCTTTAAATTGATTCCGTAAGTCGCGGTAAATAAAGGCGCGGACGATAGGGGTGTCTGCAACGGCGAAGCCCGAGGGCGGTTCGCCGCCGCACCGTCGTTCGAGCCAGCCGCGTGCTTTACGGAAGCTGCACGCCGGCCCGCGCCAGCATGGTGGTCAGGCGGATCAAAGGCAATCCGATCAAGGCGGTTGGGTCGTCGCCTTCCAGCCGCTCGAAAAGAACGATGCCCAAGCCCTCGGATTTGAAGCTGCCGGCGCAGCCGTACGGCTGCTCCAGGCGCAAGTAGCGATCCAGCGCCTGCTCGGGCAGGTTGCGGAAGTACACCGTGAACGGTACGACCTCGGTCTGAGCGGTGCCGCTGGCCGCGTCGAACAGCGTCAGTCCGGTCAGGAACTGCACCGCCCGGCCCTGGGCCGCCTTGAGCTGCGCCAGCGCGCGCTCGTGCGTGCCGGGCTTGCCGAGAATCTGGTCGTCCAGCACCGCCGCTTGGTCGGAGCCGATGATCAGCGCTTGCGGGAAACGGTCCGCGACCGCCTGCGCTTTCTCCAGCGACAGCCGGGCCACGTACTCGGCGGCCGGCTCCTGCGGGCGTCGGCTTTCGTCGATATCGGGCGAGCAGACCTGATAGGCGAGCTGGAGTCGATCCAGCAACGCGCGCCGATGGGGCGAACTGGATGCAAGCACCAGAAGGCGTTCCATGGGCAACCTTTAAATTAATGCGATTTCGGGTCGCTGATTAGGGCGTTTGTATTAGGCATGCGTCAAGTCCGCGTTTGCTTTGACAGGCCAGGACCTGGCAGCTAATATTCGCCGCCTATGTCGCAGGCGCTGCGTTCCGAGCAATTGGATCTGCGTGGGCTGGGCGCCGCTGGCGCCGAGCTGGCCGGGTCCGTGCCGCTCACCGCCATGCCGAGGCTCGTCGAGAGTCTGCTGAGCGATGCTGGTACGATCGAGTTCGAATTGAGGTTCGGGCTCGACGAGGCGCGCCGGCCGACCGTGACCGGCCATGCCGGCGGCGCGGTGGAACTCTGCTGCCAGCGCTGCCTAAGCGGCTATGTTGAGAATTTGTCGGCCGAAATCCGGCTGGTGCTGGTGCAGACTGAGGCGGAAAGCGAGTACCTGCCGCCGGATGTGGAACCGTTGCTCGACAGCGGCGGGCCGATCCGGGTGGCCGAGCTGATAGAAGACGAATTGATACTGGCGCTGCCCATCATTCCTATGCATCGTGCCGAGGACTGTTGCGCAGGCCAAGCCAGTGGTCGAGGCGAAAGCCCGGCCCCGGTCCGGCGCGAGCGGGAAAATCCGTTCGCGGTGCTGGCGCAACTTAAACTTAAATGACGATTGAAGGCTTTTAGGAGACTGCGCAATGGCCGTCCAGCAAAATCGCAAGACCCCGTCCAAGCGCGGCATGCGCCGGGCTCATGACGGACTGCAGGGGCCGACCCTGTCCGTTGATCCCACCAGCGGCGAGACCCATCGCCGTCATCACATTACGCCCGATGGCTACTATCGGGGCCGCAAGGTTCTCCCCGGCAAGGGCGAATAACCTAGCTCCGTCGCACCGGGCCAGTGCCGCCGAGGCCGTGGCCCGGTGTGAACGTGTGTTTTTCCCGCCAGAGTTAAATCATCCCGAATGACGAGAGCGGTGACGATCGCCCTCGACGCCATGGGCGGTGATCATGGCCCAGAGGTCGTGGTTCCGGCGGCGTTGGAGGTGCTCAAGCGGCATGATGACGTGCGGCTGATCCTGGTGGGGGACGAGGCTGTCGTCCGCGGTCACCTCGATCGGCGGGGCGCCAAGCCCGATGCGCGTTTGACCGTGCATCATGCCTCACAAACCGTGGGAATGGACGAGCCGCCGTCGCAGGCGCTGCGTTTGAAGAAGGACTCGTCCATGCGGGTGGCCATTAACCTGGTCAAAGAGGGCGTGGCCGACGCCTGCGTCAGCGCCGGCAACACCGGGGCGCTCATGGCCACCGCCCGCTACGTGCTGAAGACCTTGCCGGGCGTCGACCGGCCCGCCATCACCTTCGCGCTGCCCGGTCGCGGCGGCTACACCCGTTTGCTCGACCTGGGCGCCAACATCGATTGCACGGCGGAGCATCTGTTCCAGTTCGCGGTGATGGGCGCGGTGCTGGCGGAGGCGGTGGACAATCGGCCCAATCCACGCGTGGCCCTGCTCAACATTGGCCACGAGGAGATCAAGGGTAACGAGCAGATCAAGCAGGCGGCGCAGATGCTCGCCGCCAGCAAGCTCAACTACGTCGGTTTCGTCGAGGGCGACGGCATCTTCAAGGGCAAGGCCGACGTTATCGTCTGCGACGGCTTCGTGGGCAATGTTGCGCTGAAGTCCATCGAAGGCGTAGCCTCCATCATCGTCGAATTTGCCCGCGAGGAATTCGGACGTAACATCTTCACCAAAACGGCGGGGGCGCTGGCGGGCTTGATCGCGCTGCCGGTGCTGCGTCGGCTGAAGCGGCGGATCGATCCCCGCCAGTACAACGGCGGCAGTCTGCTCGGCCTGCGGGGCATTGTCCTCAAGAGCCACGGCAGCGCGGACGCTTTCCAGTTCGCGCGCGCCATCGACGCCGCCATCCTGGAGGTGGACCGCGCCGTGCCGACGCGGATCGATCGTTACCTCGCGGAGGTTCTGGCGAAGGGGCAACAACTTGATTAGATCAAGGATCGCCGGTACGGGCAGCCATCTGCCCGAGCGGGTGCTTACTAATTTCGATTTGGAGAAGCTGGTCGATACCAGCGACGCATGGATTCGCGAGCGCACAGGGATTCGTGAGCGACGTATCGCTGCGCCCGGCGAAACCACCGGCGACCTGGCCGTCGAGGCCGGACGGCGCGCGCTCGAAGCCGCCGATATCGACCCGGCGACGATCGACTTGCTGATCGTCGGCACTTGTACTCCTGACAGCGTTTTCCCGAGCACCGCCTGCCTGATCCAGCCGCGGCTCGGTATCCGTCCGGGCGCGGTGGCGCTGGACGTGGCGGCGGTGTGCTCCGGCTTCATCTACGCTCTGGACGTGGCCGATCGCTTCATCCGCACCGGCGGCGCCAAGCGCGCTCTGGTGATCGGCGCCGAAACCATGTCGCGTCTGCTCAACTGGCAAGACCGCAGCACCTGCATCCTGTTCGGCGACGGTGCCGGCGCGGTGGTGCTGGAGGCCAGCGAGGAGCCGGGGATCTTCACCTCGCACCTGCATGCCGACGGCAGCCAGGCGGAGCTGCTGTGCGTGCCTTGGGGCGTATCGCAAGGCTACGAGCGGCTGCTGGCGGAAGCCGGCAAGATCTCCATGCGCGGTAACGAAGTGTTCAAAGTCGCGGTGCGCACGCTGGGACGGATCGTCGACGAGACGCTGGAGGCCGCCGGTCTGGAGCGTAAGGACGTCGACTGGCTGGTGCCGCACCAAGCGAATATCCGAATAATCGAAGCAACCGCCAAGAAATTGGAGCTGCCGATGGACCGCGTGGTGCTGACGGTCGAGCAGCACGGCAATACCTCGGCCGCTTCGGTGCCGCTGGCGCTGGACACGGCGGTGCGGGACGGCCGTATCCAGCGCGGCGATATCGTGCTGCTCGAGGCGTTCGGCGCCGGCTTCACCTGGGGGGCGGCCCTGCTGCGCTACTAAGCGGGCGCAACCGCAATCAGAGCAATTGCACGACGACGGTGACAACCATGGTCAATAGCGATCAACTCGCGCTTGTGTTTCCTGGGCAGGGCTCCCAATCGGTGGGAATGCTCAAGGAGCTGGGCGAAGCCTATCCGGTGGTCCGCGAAACCTTCGCCGAAGCGTCGAACGCCCTCGGCTATGACTTGTGGGCGCTGATCCAGGAAGGGCCGGAACAAGATCTGAACCGCACCGATCGCACCCAGCCGGCGATGCTGGCCGCGGGCGTGGCGGTGTGGCGCGTCTGGCAGCAGCGCGGCGGGCCGCGGCCGGCCTATATGGCGGGCCACAGCCTGGGCGAGTACACCGCCCTGGTCTGCGCTGGCGCGCTGGACTTCCCCGAGGCGGCGGCGCTGGTGGCCGACCGCGGCCGCTTCATGCAGGAAGCGGTGCCGGAAGGGCAGGGCGCGATGGCGGCCGTGCTCGGCCTCGAGGACGAGCAGGTACGCGCCGCCTGCGCTGAAGCTGCCCAGGGCGGCGTGGTCGAGGCGGTCAACTTCAACGCGCCGGGCCAGGTGGTAATCGCCGGCGAGAAGGCCGCGGTCGAGCGCGCCATCGAGGCGCTCAAGGCCGCTGGCGCCAAGCGCGCGGTGGTGCTGCCGGTGAGCGTGCCGTCGCATTGCGCGCTGATGAAGCCGGCGTCCGAGCGGCTGGCTGAGCGGCTGCGCACGGTTACCGTACGGGCGCCGCAGATCCCGGTGCTGCACAACGTCGACGTGCAGACCACGCAGGATCCGGAGGCGATCCGCGACCGGCTGGTGCGTCAGCTGTACAGCCCGGTGCGTTGGGTCGAAACCGTGCTGGCGCTCAAAGCAAAGGGCGTGACGGTTACGGTAGAGTGCGGTCCCGGGCGCGTGCTTGCCGGGCTGAACCGCCGAATTGACAAGGAAATGGCGACGCCGGCGGTGTACGATCCGGCAAGCTTGGATCAGGCGCTGGCCTAAGGAGTGTCCATGAGTCTGTTCAGTCTTGAGAACGAGATCGCCCTCGTCACCGGCGCGAGCCGCGGCCTTGGCCGCGCGATCGCCCTGACGCTGGGCCGTCTGGGCGCCACCGTGGTCGGCACCGCCACCACGGAGGCCGGCGCCGCCGCCATCGACCAGGCCTTGCAGGAGGCCGGCATCCGCGGCGCGGGCATGGTGCTCGACGTTACCGACGGCGAACAGATCAACGAGGTGGTGAAGACCATCAGCGAGCGTTTCGGTGACGTTACCATCCTGGTCAACAACGCCGGCATCACCCGCGATCAGCTGATGATGCGGATGAAGGACGAGGACTGGGACGCGATCATCAACACCAACCTGACCTCGGCCTATCGCACCAGCAAGGCCGTCATGCGCGGCATGATGAAGGCGCGCAAGGGCAGGATCATCAATATCTCCTCGGTGGTCGGCGCGGCGGGCAACCCCGGGCAGACCAACTATGCCGCCGCCAAGGCCGGCATGCTGGGGTTCACCAAGGCCCTGGCGCAGGAGCTGGCCTCGCGCAACATTACCGTTAACGCGGTGGCGCCTGGCTTCATCGATACGGACATGACCCGCGAGCTGCCTGAAGCGGCCCGCGACGTGCTCATGCAGAAGATACCCCTGGGGCGTCTCGGGCAACCGGAGGACATTGCCGCCGCCGTCGCCTTCCTGGCTTCGCCGGCAGCGGGTTATATCACCGGCGAAACCGTGCACGTCAACGGGGGGATGTATATGGCCTGAGGGATTTGGGCCAAGTGGCACGGTTTTTACTTCTCACCTACAATACGCCCGCTGTTTAAGGCACCGGGCTCACCGAATAGAGGAAGGAACTGATGAGCAGCATCGAAGAGCGCGTTCGTAAGATCGTTGTTGAGCAGCTTGGCGTCAAAGAAGAAGAAGTAACGCCGGAAGCGTCCTTCGTGGACGATCTGGGCGCCGATTCTCTCGACACCGTCGAGCTGGTGATGGCGCTCGAAGAAGAATTCGAGTGTGAGATCCCGGACGAAGAGGCCGAGAAGATCACCACCGTGCAGCAGGCTGTCAACTACATCAAGCAGCATCTGGGCGAGTAACAGCGGGCTCCCGCTTGTGCCCGGTGCGCAAATTGGGAGCTTTTGCAGGGCCGGTTTTCCGGCCCTGTCCCGTTTTTATAGTTTGAAAAAACACGAGGTGGATCGTGTCTAAGCGGCGAGTAGTGGTCACGGGCCTGGGTATCGTCTCCCCGGTGGGCAGCACCGTGAACGAGGCATGGCAGAACATCCTGGCCGGCAAGAGCGGGATCGGACCCATCACCAGCTTCGACGTATCCGCCTTCAGTGTCCGCTTCGGCGGCGCCGTCAAGGGCTTCAACGTGGAGGACTACATCTCCGCCAAGGAAGCCCGCAAGATGGACGAGTTCATTCATTACGGCATCGGTGCCGGCATCCAGGCCATCCGCGACGCTGGCCTGGAGATCACCGAAGCCAACGCCGAGCGCATCGGCGTGGCGATCGGCTCCGGCATCGGCGGCATCGGCGCCATCGAACGCGGCTACAAGGTCTGGCTGGATAACGGACCGCGCAAGATGTCGCCGTTCCTGATCCCCAGCGCCATCATCAACATGATCTCGGGCCACCTGTCGATCATGTACGGCATCAAGGGCCCGAACATCGCCCTGGTGACGGCTTGCACCACCGGCACGCACAGCATCGGCGAGGCCGCGCGCATCATCGCCTACGGCGATGCCGACGTGATGATCGCCGGCGGCGCCGAGATGGCGACCACGCCGACCGGTCTGGGCGGCTTCGCGGCGGCGCGGGCGCTGTCCACCCGCAACGACGATCCGACCGCGGCCAGCCGCCCCTGGGACAAGGACCGCGACGGTTTCGTGCTCGCCGACGGGGCTGGCGTGCTGGTGCTGGAGGAGTACGAGCACGCCAAGGCGCGCGGCGCTAAGATCTACTGCGAGCTGGCCGGCTACGGCCGCAGCGGTGACGCTTACCACATGACCCAGCCGGCGGAGGGCGGCGACGGCGCCCGGCGCTGCATGCTCAACGCGTTGCGCGACGCCGGCATCAACCCGGACGAAGTCGACTACATCAACGCCCACGGCACGTCCACCCCGGCCGGCGACAAGGCCGAGACCGAGGCGGTCAAGGCGGCTTTCGGCGACCATGCCTACAAGCTGGCGATCAGCTCGACCAAGTCCATGACCGGGCATCTGCTCGGCGCCGCCGGCGGTGTGGAGGCGGTGTTCACGGCGCTGGCCATCCGCGATCAAGTGGCGCCGCCCACCATCAACTACACCACGCCCGATCCGGACTGCGACCTCGACTACGTGCCGAACACCGCGCGCGAGATGAAGATCGAGGTGGCGGTGTCCAACTCGTTCGGCTTCGGCGGCACCAACGGCTCCATCGTGCTGCGCCGCCTGCGCTAGGGTCGCCGTGCCGGGCGCGCAGCCGTCGACCATCATCGTCAACGGCGAAGCGACGGCGGCGATCGCCGTCGCCGACCGGGCCCTGCAGTATGGCGACGGTCTGTTCGAGACCATCGCCGTTCGCAACGGCCGGCTCTGCTTGTGGGAGCGGCACATGGCCCGGTTGGCGCTCGGGGCCGAACGCCTGGGGCTGCCGCCGCCGCCGGAACCCCTGCTGCGGGCGGAGGCGGCCACCTTGGCGGCTGGCCAAGCCAACGCGGTGCTCAAGCTGATCTACAGCGCCGGTAGCGGCGGTCGCGGCTACGCCCGCCCGCAACCGGCCAGTCCCAGCCGCATACTGCAAATACTGCCGGCGCCCGCATACCCGCCGAGCCATTGGCGGGACGGCGTGGCGGCGCGAATCTGCGACCTGCGCCTAGCCCAGCAGCCACGTCTTGCCGGTATAAAGCATCTCAACAGGCTCGAACAGGTGCTGGCCCGGCGCGAGTGGAACGGGGCGGAATTCGCCGAAGGCTTGCTGCTCGACCAACAAGACCACGTCATAGAAGGCACGATCAGCAACGTGTTCCTGGTCCGCGGCGGGCGCCTGCGCACCCCCGCGCTGGATGCGTGCGGCGTGCGCGGGGTGATGCGTGATCGCGTGCTGGAGCTGGCGACCGAGCTCGGACTGACGGCGGAGGAGGGGACGGTGACGCTCGCCGATCTGGGGGAGGCCGATGAAGTGTTCCTGACCAACAGCCTGATCGGGGTGTGGCCGGTGGTTTGCCTGGGCTCGACGCGGTTGCGTCCGGGACCGGTGGCGCGGGCGCTGCTGACGCGGCTGCGGGCGGCCGACGAATGTCTGTTGCCGGTGGGGGACGATGGCGATGCTTAAGGCGCTCGGGAGAATCGCACTGCTCCTGCTGCTGGCGGCCGCGGTGGCCGGCGGGCTGGCCGTGCGCGAGTATCGCGCCTTCATCGACCGTCCCATGAACGTTCCCGCCGAGGGCTATGTGTTGGACGTGCCGGCGGGCAGCTCGCTGGCGCGCGTGGCCAGCCAGCTCGAGGCCGCCGGCGTGATCGACCAGGCCTTGCTGCTGCGGGCCTACGGCCGCCTGTCCGGTCAAGCCGCGCGCATCAAGGCCGGCGAATACGCGCTCGCGGCCGGCACCACCCCGCGCCAGCTGCTGGAGAAACTGGTGGCCGGCGAGGTGGTGCAGTACACCCTGACGCTAGTGGAAGGCTGGACCTTCAAGCAGCTGATGCAGGCGGTGCGCGCCCACCCGGCCCTGACGCAAACGCTCACCGGCCTGAGCGGCGAGGAGATCATGGCCCGGCTCGGCTCTCCGGGCGTGCATCCCGAGGGCCAGTTCTATCCCGACACCTATCGCTTCCCGCGCGGCACCACCGATCTGGACTTCCTGCGGCGCGCGCACGAGCTCATGAAGCGGCGCCTGGCGGCGGAGTGGGACCAGCGCAGCGAGGGCCTGCCGCTCAAGACGCCCTATGAGGCCCTGATCCTCGCCTCCATCATCGAACGCGAGACCGGCGTGCCCGAGGAGCGCCCGCGCATCGCCGGGGTGTTCGTGCGCCGGCTCAAGCTCGGCATGCGCCTGCAGACCGACCCGACCGTGATCTACGGCGTGGGCGACGCCTTCGACGGCAATCTCCGCCGCCGCGATCTGCTCACCGACACGCCTTACAACACCTACACCCGCGCCGGCCTGCCGCCGACACCCATCGCCATGCCCAGCGCGGCGGCCATCAACGCCGCGCTCAACCCGGCGCCCGGCAACGAGCTCTACTTCGTGTCCAAGGGGGACGGCAGTCACTACTTCTCGGCCACGCTGGAAGAGCATAATGCCGCGGTACGGCGTTATCAGCTCAAGGGGCGCTGATGGCTCGAGGTTTGTTCATAACGGTCGAAGGCGTCGAGGGCGCGGGCAAGACCACCTGCTTGGATGCGGTGCGCGAGTTCCTGGAACGGCGCGGCCGGCGCGTGGTGACCACCCGCGAGCCGGGCGGCACGCCGTTGGGCGAGGCGGTGCGGGCGCTGCTGCTCGGCCACGACTACGCCGGCATGAGCGCCGACGCCGAGATCCTGCTGGTGTTCGCCGCCCGCGCTGAGCATCTGGCCAAGGTGGTGCGGCCCGCGCTGGCCGAGGGCTGCGTGGTGCTGTGCGATCGCTTCGTCGACGCCACCTATGCCTATCAAGGCGGCGGCCGCGGCTTGCCGGAGGGGCGGATCGCCGAGCTGGAGCGCTGGGTGTTACAGGGGCTGGAACCTGATTTGACCCTGCTGCTCGACTTGCCGGTGGAGCAGGGGCTGGCGCGGGCGGGGCGGCGCAGCGCGCCGGACCGCTTCGAGAGCGAGCAGGCCGCCTTCTTCGAGCGCGCGCGCGCCGTGTACCGGCAGCGCGCCGAGCGTTTTCCGCGGCGCATCCGGATGATCGACGCCAGCCGGAGCGTGGAGGACGTGCGGGCGCAGATCGTCGCCGAACTGGAGCGGCTTGGGCCATGACGGTCGAGCGCTATCCCTGGCATGCGCAGCCATGGCAGAGCCTGAGCGCGCGGTTGGCGGCCGGCCGGCTGCCGCACGCGCTGCTGATCGGCGGCCCGGCGGGATTGGGCAAGACCGCCCTGGCGCTGGCGCTGGCGCAGGCGCTGCTGTGCCAGAATCCGCGCGCCGATCGTCAGGCCTGCGGCCAATGCGGCGCTTGTCGTCTGGTCGCCAGCGGCGCCCATCCGGATTTGCAGCGGGTGCACCTCGAGGAGGGTAGCCGCCAGATCAAGATCGACCAGATCCGCGAGCTCAACGCCTTCCTGGGGCTGAAGAGCCAGTACGGCGGCTTTCGGGTCGGGGTCATCGCGCCGGCCGACCAGATGAACGCGGCCGCCGCCAACGGCCTGCTCAAGACCCTGGAGGAGCCGCCGCCGGGCGCGGTGGCGATTCTGGTCGCCAGCCGACCGACGGCGCTGCCGATCACCGTTCGTAGCCGCTGTCAGCAGGTGCCGGTGGCGGCGCCGCCGCCGGAGCAGGCGGCACAGTGGCTGCGGAGCCAGCCCGGCGGGGCGGAAGCTGTGGAGCTCTTGGGACTCGCCGGCGGCTCGCCGCTGGCCGCGCTGGAATTGGCGGCGGCCGGCACCGCCGCCCGGCGGGTGGAGCTGCGGCGCACCCTGGAAGAACTGCACGCTGGGCGCACCACCCCGGTGGAGGCGGCGGAGCGCTGGCAGGCGGTCGGTAGCGCGGCGCTGGTGCCGTTGCTCCAGAGCCTGGTGGGCGATTTGATCCGGCTGGCCAGCCTGGGAGAGGCGGCGGCGTCCGGCATCGGCGACGCCGGGCGCTTGCGCGCCCTTTGGCAAGGAATAGACTTGGTATTGTTGTACAAATACTTGGATCGTATTGTTGAGGTGCGTCGGCACCTGAATCATCCGCTCAACGAGCAGCTGTTGCTGGAAGAGTTGTTCATCGGCTGGCAGCGGTTGCGGCCGTCGCCGGTTTCGGCCCGAGGGTAGATCCATGATCGATGTTCCGCGCAAGCCCGCCGGGGCGCGACAGGGTATTTTGTCCTTGACCATCAAGGACAAGAACGCGCTTTATGCGGCGTACATGCCGTTCCTGAAGAACGGCGGCCTGTTCGTTCCCACCAATAACCAGTACGCCTTGGGCGACGAGGTATTCATCCTCCTCAGCCTCATGGACGAAACCGAGAAGATCCCCGTGGTCGGCCGGGTGGTGTGGATCACCCCCAAGGGTGCCCAGGGCAACCGCGCTGCCGGCATCGGCCTGCAGTTCGTCGACAAGGACGGCGGTCCCGCCCGCGCCAAGATCGAGACCTATCTGGCCGGCGCGCTCGAATCCGAGCGTCCCACCCACACCATGTGAGCGCCTTCCCGCATGTCGTCCGAGCCCGCGCTGATCGACTCTCATTGCCATCTGCACATGCTGGAAGACCCCGCCGCGGCGGTCAGCGCTGCGCGCGACGCCGGTGTGACGCACATGCTCACGGTGGCGGTGGACGTGGCCAGCTGGGAGCCGGTGACGGCGCTGGCTCAACGCTACACCGAGGTGTCCGCCTCGGTAGGCGTGCACCCGTGCGCCGATCCGGCCCGAGAGCCGAGTGTCGCCGACATGCTGGCGCGCGCCAGTGATCCGGCGGTGGTGGCGATCGGCGAAACCGGGCTGGATTACTACTACAGCAAGGGCGATCCGGAACGGCAGCGCGAGCGTTTCCGCCGCCATGTGGCCGTTGCCCGCGAGCTCAACAAGCCGCTGATCGTCCATACCCGCGACGCGCGCGAGGATACCGTGCGCATTTTGCGTGAGACGCGCGCGTCCGAGTGCGGCGGCGTGATCCACTGTTTCACCGAGGACTACGATACAGCGGCACGCTGCATCGATCTCGGGTTTTACATTTCTTTTTCCGGCATTCTTACCTTCCGCAATGCGGACAGCCTGCGCGATGTGGCGCGGCGCGTTCCGCTGGAGCGGATTCTCATCGAGACCGACTCGCCGTACCTGGCGCCGGTCCCGTACCGCGGCAAGAAGAACCAGCCGGCCTATGTGCGGCGCGTGGCCGAACAGCTGGCGGAGCTCAAGGATGTCTCGGTGCAGGAAGTGGCGCGGATCACCACGGACAATTTCCACCGCCTGTTCCCGCTGGCCGCCGCCGCGTAACGTCTGAAGCCGTCGAGGCTGATGTGCGCGGCGTCGCCGATATGGCCGCGCAAGCGTGCGAGCATCGGCAGTGCGAGCCGCATTTCCCGGCATCGGGGACCGGCCGCCGTTTAGCGCCGCCACACGGATCGGTCGCCGTCGACCGGATCTTAGCGCCGGTTACCGCGATTGCATGGCGATTCTCACGTCCGCATGGCGGAATGACGTTTTGTTTTTCTTGACCGTGCCGGCTACTCGTGCAACATTGTCGCCCTGGTTTTCAGGCCCGGCTGTATGCCGGCTCGTGCTGCGGAACGGAAACGCATTGTCGCCACCGGTAGCGCTCGCTACGGAGGCGGGCAGGGCGATTCCGATCGCGAGCGAAAACGCCGACAAGGGATATGTCCGGTACCGCCGCGGATGCCGCTTCGGGTCGGCCTTTGCGACATAGAAGCGCGATGCAGTTGGCCGGGGCGGTTGTTTTCACCACAAGGGGCGCTGCCCCAGCGGTATCGGAGAAGCACGTTGTTCGATCGGCATCTGAAAGTCTGGCCGGAACATGCGCCGCGCCACATAGAGCTGCCCAAGACCAGCCTGTACACCAACCTCGAGATTTCCGCGCTGCGCTATCCGGACAAGGTAGCGATCTATTACTACGGCAGCGCGCTCAGCTACGCCGAGCTGAAGAAGCAGGTCGAGGCGCTGGCCGGTTATCTGCAGGACCAGGGCGTGCGCAAGGGCGACCGGGTGCTGCTGTACATGCAGAACAGCCCGCAGTTCATCATCGG
>CALGAN010000011.1 GCA_937951875.1 uncultured Alkalilimnicola sp.
TCTTTTTTTTTCAAGCAGAAGACGGCATACGAGATTGGTCAGTGACTGGAGTTCAGACGTGTGCTCTTCCGATCTGCCGCCGACGATGCGGCCGGATTGCAGGAAATGCTCCAGCGGCACCGCCATGCCGGCCAGGATCAAGGGCAGCGTCAGGCCCATCAGCACATGGCCGAGGCGAGGAATCCAGCCGGCGGGGTCGGCTGGATCCGGCTGATAGCCGAGATAGGCCAGCGCCGCCTGCGTCAGCGCCAGCAGCACCAGCAGGACGCCGCTGCTCCACGCCAGACGGCGGCGCTGAACGCCGGCCAGATCGGCCATGCGGTCGAACAGGCGTGTCAGCCCGGTCAGTTCGGTCAGCGCCAGCCCCAGCGCCAGCTGCAGGGTCACCAGGAAGGTCGCGCCCACCGCAGCGCCGGATTCGCTCAAGCCTTGCAGCAGGGTCAACGGCCCGACGATCAGGTGATAGTTGAGCACCGCGCCCATCCCGACCACCGCCAGCAGCGCGCCCGCGGCGAGAAAGCCGACCGCGGTCGACGCTTGCAGCGCGCGCAGCCGCCGCTCGTCGCGCTGGCACAGTTGCTCGTAGCGCGCCAGCTGGCTGTCGAGGACGCGGCCGCGCTCCTCGATGCCGTCCATGGACCGGCGCAGCTTGTCCAGGGTCGTCTCCAGCCGGCGCAGATAGGGTTGCAGGCGCGCCATGCTGGCGTGGCGACGCTGGCTGGCCGAGCGGTATTCGAGCAGGGCGTCGTGGCAGGCGTTGCGCAGGGTGGTGTGGATGTCAGCGAGGATCTTGGCCAGGGCCGGATCGCCCTTGGCGTCGATCGCGGCCACCGCCTCGATCACCGCCAGCCACTGCGGCGGGGCGGGTGGCTCTTCGGCGGCGTGGCGATAGTCCTCGTCGGCGCGGCCGATCTGCTCGCTGAGCAGGCGGTGCAGGCCGGGGTAGGCGGCCAGCTCGCGCCGGATCAAATCGTCGACGCGGCGGAACTCTCGCTCGATCGCCCGCTCGGCGCGCTCTTCGGCCACGGTCAGCAGGACCTCGTGGGTACGCCGTCGCAGCCGCTCGGCTTCGTGCGTCAGCAGCCGCGCCGCGGTGCGCAGCAGGCGCGCTAGGTCCGCGGTCAGGACGTCGAGCAGGCCGTGGACGTGGCGACGGGCGAGGTACAGCGCCACGATGACGATCGTCAGCCACACCAGCGCCGACAGGAGCGGGATATCCGACCAGAAACCCAGCAGGTTCGGTTCGGTCATGGCGATTCCTTACTTGTTGTTCGTCCCCTGAGGGACGCTTCTTCCAAATTCCCCTGTCGCGGTATAGCCCAGCGAAGGCGGAGGGTAAAGCAACTATGTCGGATTTTTCCTAGGCGGGGCTAATCCACAGGGTGGGTGTGGTCATGCGCGGCGGCGGTTGGAACAGGCCGATGTTGTGCTAGCGTGACCGAAATCGCCGGTTGTTCCGTTGCAGCGGCGAGGGAGGCTGCTTCTCGGGGCATGGGGCGATGAGGGACCGTCGAGATGGTGCAGCAGGGAGCGCGAAAGGGTGAGGATTCTGATCGTCACCGACGCATGGATGCCGCAGGTCAACGGTGTGGTGACCACGCTGTCGCGGGTGGGGCGGGCGCTAGTCGAGGACGGCCACGAGGTGCTGTTCATCGCTCCCGACCGGTTCCGCACCGTGCCGTGCCCGACCTACCCGGAAATCCGCCTGGCGCTGTGGCCGCGCCGCCGTTTCGAGCGGCTGGTGCGGGCGTTTCGCCCCGACGCCATCCACGTCGCCACCGAAGGGCCGCTGGGCCACGCGGCGCGCCGCTACTGCCTGCGCCATGGTCTGCCGTTCACCAGCGCCTATCACACGCAGTTCCCGCAGTATCTGCGCCTGCGCTTTCCGATACCGCTCGCGGTGAGCCACGGCTATCTGCGCCGTTTCCACCGGCCGGCGGCGCGCACCCTGGTGCCCACCGAGAGCGTGCGCCGGGAGCTGGTCGCGCGCGGCTATGAGCACGTGGTGCTGTGGAGCCGCGGGGTGGACAGCGAGCTGTTCCATCCGCGGCCGAAGGACTTCCTGCGGGCGCCGCGGCCGGTGGCGATGTACGTCGGCCGGGTGGCGGTCGAGAAGAACCTCGACGCCTTCCTGGCGCTGGACTTGCCCGGCAGCAAGTACGTGGTCGGGCAGGGGCCGGATCTGGAGATGCTGCGGCGCAAGTATCCGCAGGCGCGCTTCGTCGGTGCCAAGTTCGGCGAAGAGCTGGCGGCTTATCTCGCCGCCGCCGACGTGTTCGTCTTTCCCAGCCGCACCGACACCTTCGGCCTGACCATGCTCGAGGCTATGGCCAGCGGTGTGCCGGTGGCCGCCTATCCGGTGACCGGCCCCAAGGACGTGGTGCGCCACGGCGAAACCGGCATTCTCGACGAGGACTTGCGGGCGGCGGTGTTGCGGGCGCTGGAGCTCGATCCGGCCCGCTGCGTGGCCTACGCCCGCCGCTACACCTGGCAGGCCTGCGCCCGCCAGCTGCTGGGCTATCTGGCGCCGTTCCATGCCGCGCCGCTGTCGGTCGCCGCCGGCTGATTGTCATCACCGCGATGCGCCCCCACTACCGTGCGGTCGCAGCAGAGTTTCGGCGGCGGAGGCCGGGATGGAGCAGCGTTATCACGACCAGCAGAGCAAGCGTCCGCCCCAGCGCCAGAGCCGGCAGCCGGGCCGCGAGGCCACGATGCGGCCACAGCCGATCTACATCCGCGACGACTATCGCGGCAGCGGCAAGTTGGCCGGGCGCGCGGCCCTGATCACCGGCGGCGACAGCGGCATCGGCCGCGCCGTCGCCGTGCATTTCGCGCGCGAGGGCGCGGACGTCGCCATCGTCTACCTGGACGAGCATGAGGACGCTCGGGAAACCGAGCGGCTGGTGACGCACGAAGGCCGCCGTTGCCTGCTGATCAGCGGCGACGTCGGCGACCCGGATTTCTGCCGGCACGCGGTGCGTACCGCCGCCGCGCACTTCGGACGGCTCGACGTCCTCGTGAACAACGCCGCCGAGCAGCATCCCCGCGCCGATATCGAGGACATTTCCCTGGAGCAGCTGCGGCGCACCTTCAGCACCAACTTCTTCGCGTATTTCGTCTTCGCCCAGGCGGCCCTGGAGTATCTGGACGAAGGGAGCGCCATCATCAACACCACCTCCGTCACCGCCTACCGCGGCAGCAGTCATCTGCTCGACTATTCCGCCACCAAGGGGGCCATCGTGGCCTTCACCCGCTCGCTGGCGATGATGCTGGTGGAGCGCGGCATACGGGTGAACGGGGTGGCGCCGGGACCGATCTGGACGCCGCTGATCCCGGCCACCTTCGACGCCGAGCGCGTGCGGGATTTCGGCGCCGACACGCCGATGGGGCGGGCCGGACAGCCGGCGGAGGTAGCCCCGGCCTATGTGTTCCTCGCGTCCGAGGACGCTTCGTACATGACCGGTCAGATACTGCACCCGAACGGCGGCGATTTCATCGAAAGCTGATTGCAGTTAGTGGGAATCCTGCACTTGACAGGTGGCTCAGGTCGGCCAAGCTAAGAGGTCGGGCGGCGCTCGCTGAGGGTCTTGACGCCACTGCCCTATTCGGATTCGAACCGTTCATGCCAAGGCCTCATGCCCGATGATCCAGCCCCCGGACGATAGCAGCGAAGCGCAGAGCGCCAGCGTCAGCCCAGAACAGTACCGAAGCTTGTGCACGATCCTCGATAGCGTCGACGCCGCTATCTACGTGGCGTGCATGGAGACCTACGAGCTGCTGTTCGTCAACGCCTACTGCCGAGCCCACTGGGGCGAGCCGAACGGACGGCGCTGCTGGGAGGTGTTGCAGTCCGGGCAATCCGGTCCTTGTTCATTCTGCACCAACGACAAGCTGGTGGACGCGAACGGCGAGCCCACCGGCACCTATGTCTGGGAGTTCCAGAACTCCGCCACCGGCCGCTGGTTCCAATGCCGTGATCAGGCCATCCGTTGGTCGGACGGACGGCTGGTGCGGCTGGAGATCGCCACCGATATCACCGAGCGCAAGCAGATCGAGCAGGAGCTGCAGGCGGCCAAGGAGAAGGCGGAGCGGTTGGCCCGCACCGACGAACTTACCGGGCTGGACAATCGGCGCGCGTTCTTCGACCGGGGGCAGCAGGTTTTTCGGCAAGCGCGCCGCAGCGGGCGGCCGGTGGCGGTGATCATGCTGGACGTCGACCGCTTCAAAGGCATCAACGACGGCCACGGCCACGCCGCCGGCGACGTGCTGCTCAAGGCGCTGGCTGACAGTGTCCGGACGCTGGTGCGCGAGGCCGACATCCTGGCGCGGCTAGGCGGCGAGGAGTTTGCGCTGATCCTGCCCGAGACCGGGCTGGAGCAGGCACTGGCGGTGGCCGAACGCATCGAAGCGGGCGGCGTCGGGGTCAACGTCAACGACGTCTCGGAGCTGCAAGCGCCGTTCGGCGGCTGGAAGCAGTCCGGTCTCGGGCGGGAACTCGGCCCGGAGGGATTGCACGCCTATCTGGAGGTGCGGCACACCAAGGTGCGCCGCCCGGCCCTGGAGGTGGAACGTTGAGCGCACGACGATCCGGCACCCGGATCACCGTGATCACCGAAGACGGCTACTCGCCCCGCATGGAGGGCACATGACCCGACCGGCACCGCTGGACGGCGTGCTGGTGGCCGACTTCAGCCGCATCCTCGCCGGCCCGCTGACCACCGTGATGCCGGCCGACCTCGGTGCCGAGGTGATCAAGGTCGAACGTCCGGGAACCGGTGACGAGACGCGCGCGTGGGGTCCGCCGTGGACCGAGGAGACGAGCACGTACTTCGAGTGCGCCAACCGGTCGAAGAAGTCAATCACCCTCGATCTGCAGGACCCGCACGACCTCGCCGCCGCGCGCGAGCTCGCCGCTCGCAGCGGACATGCTGGTGGAGAGCTTCAAACCCGGGACCATGGCCCGGTTCGGACCCGACGGTGCGGCGCACCAACCCGGGCGTGGTGTACTGCTCGATCTCGGACTTCGGCTCCGGCCCGGGAGCCGACCTGCCCGGGTACAACGTCCTCGTGCAGGCCGTCGGGGGTCTGATGAGCATCACCGGGCAGGCTGGTGGGCCGCCCACCAAGGTCGGCGTCGCCCTGGTCGACGTGCTGACCTCCAAGGACCC